>NZ_JAECZA010000314.1 GCF_016056275.1 Dendronalium phyllosphericum CENA369
ATTTATTCTTATCACTTGCAGCGTCACTGGGCAACCTTGCAAAAACAGCCTGAGTTAGCACAAGCTTTTGATAATGTTCTGAATGCTAGTGAAGCTATTCTCTTAGATCCCATTCTCACTCACAAATTAAGCAGTATGGGGTTGATTAAACTTTCTGGATCTCAAGCGATCGCAAGTTGTGAATTATATCGACGATTTTTTAGGAAAAAAGAGCAGCATTTGGCGTTGCAGAATAAAAATATGAATTAGTACGATTGCTATGGAAACCCTATGCAATTGTTGAGACTCAAGGTACTTAGTTAAAAGATGTTATTTTTCATGAGTTTTACTATGAGTTATGGGATGAGTTTTATGAGTTTCAGAGCCGATTAGACAACTAATATTAAAAGTAATTCGCTGCAATATTATATCTAATGCGAATTTGGCTCACTTGCTCAAAGGTTTTGTTCCCGACATTAAAACTTGCAAACTATTCTTAATTTTTTATTTAAAAGTTGACTATTTTGTCAATTTGTAAGTTCTAAATACTTAACCAGAGAATGAACAATGCCCATACAACCAACTTATCCAGGCGTTTACGTAGAAGAAATTCCTAGTGGAGTACGCACTATTACAGGCGTATCAACCTCTATTACTGCCTTTATTGGTCGCGCCTTACGAGGCCCTGTAGACGAGGCGATTACTATCAACAGTTATGGCGACTTTGAACGCATTTTTGGAGGGTTGTGGCTGAATAGTACCCTTGGCTATGCTGTACGAGATTTTTACCTCAATGGTGGTAGCCAGGCAATTATTGTCCGACTCATTCACTCTAAACAAGGACAAGGTCAAGCTCCAGATCAAGGTCAAGCTCCAGATCAAGGTCAAACTCCAGACCAAGGTCAAGCTCCAGGACAAAGTCAAACTTCAGACCAAGGTCAAGCCACTGCTAAGAAGGCACAACTAAATGTGAATGGTCTTAATTTAGAAGCAGCAAATGAAGGTAGCTGGGGAAATGCTTTAAAAGTGCGGATTGAATACGTAGATATTAATGTAAGAGATGACGCAGAGTCACAAAAACTATTCAACATTACAGTTCTGGATCAAAATACAAGTCAATTAGAAGTATTTCGCAACGTATCGGTGCTGCCAAATCATCCCAGACGAGTAGATAAAGTTTTATTGAATGAGTCTTATTTTGTTCGATTTAGAGATGAATCTCTGCCAACAGACAGACCAGCTGCCCATGCTCAACCAACATTAGATAAAAAATTGTGGGATGATAACGATACAAACACCAAAGCCGAAGAAAACAGCGGTGCGGATGGTGACGATCTAGATGTGAACGACTTCACAGGGTTAAATAAGGAAGCAAATAAACAGGGCCTTTATGCTTTAAATAAAGCTGACCTGTTTAATATTCTTTGTATTCCGCCTTATAAAAATGATGGCAATATAGATTATGACTCTTTAGTTGATTCAGCAGCAGAATTTTGTAAAGACCGTCGCGCATTTTTCATCATCGACCCGCCTACTAATTGGACTGATAAAGATAAAGCCAAGGATGGTATTCAAAACCTTGGTGCGCCGACTAGTTATGCTGCTGTTTTCTTTCCTCGAATCAAACAGCCAAATCCGTTACGAGAAAATCAAATAGAAGAATTTGTTCCCTGTGGTGCGATCGCGGGTGTATTTGCTCGTACTGATGTTCAACGCGGTGTGTGGAAAGCTCCAGCAGGCACAGAAGCAACCTTGACGGGTGTACCACAATTGAGTGTACCTCTAACAGATCCAGAAAATGGAGAATTGAATCCTTTGGGAATTAATTGTTTGCGAACTTTGCCAGCTTTTGGTCGTGTGATATGGGGATCGCGGACGCGCAAGGGAGACGATCGTCTTACCGATGAATGGAAGTATATTCCAGTTCGCCGTTTCGCGCTTTTCTTGGAAGAAAGTCTTTATCGCGGTACGCAATGGGCTGTCTTTGAGCCAAATGACGAGCCATTGTGGGCGCAAATTCGTTTGAATCTTGGAGCTTTTATGCATACTCTCTTCCTTCAAGGAGCTTTTCAAGGTCGTAAGCCGGAAGATGCTTACTTTGTGAAGTGTGATAAAGAAACAACAATCCAAAATGATATTAACTTAGGAATTGTCAATATTATTGTTGGTTTTGCTCCTCTCAAACCTGCTGAATTTGTCATTCTCAAAATTCAGCAAATAGCCGGACAAATAGCAGTTTAAGGAGAAATATATGCCTTCTATTTCAGGTAAGCGTTTAGACCTCTACAAAAACTTTAAGTTTGTTGTGAAATTCGCTGGTAAGGACGTGGCTGGGGTAAGTAAAGTTAGTGGTTTAAAGCGAACCACTGAGGTCATAGAACACCGCACGGGCGGCGACCCTAGCACTGTCTATAAGTCTCCCGGACAAAGCAAGTACGATCCCATCACCTTAGAACGAGGTGTTAGCAAAGATCCTGATTTTGAACAATGGGCAAATAAGGTCTGGGCGCTTGGTGGTAGTCCAGAAGTGTCTCTGGCAGATTTCCGTAAAGATATCACTATTGAGGTTCGTGATGAAGCTGGTCAGAAAGCGACTTCATATAACGTTTTTGGTTGCTGGGTTTCAGAATATCAAGCTTTACCAGACCTAGATGCTAGTGCTAATGCTGTCGCTATCGAATACATAAAGATAGAAAACGAAGGTTGGGAACGTGCTTGATAATTAACTCGGCTGAGTTAATCAAGATGTTAATTATTCAATCAGTAGGAAATCAACTATAGAAATCCTATTTGATTTTTCAAACAGCTAAGTATACTTACCCGTATACTTAGCAAAATTTAAATAAGATTTTTATGGATTACTGAACTTAACTTGCCAACTCCTGCTAATCAATTTGGCTTGAAGCAAACCTTTGTTAATTGGGTCTTGCATAAATTGCCTAGACAAGGCGGTTAGATTAATGAGGTACATTAGCTATGAATTTAGAAAATAAGCAGAACATTGATGAAATTATTAATCACTTCATTGTGAGTAATAATGGCAAAATTGATGATACTGTCTTGAATAATTTAATTGAAATTAAAAAACTAGCATTAGAAGAACAGAAAAATCAAAATGAGCAGGAAATCAAAAGAGAAGAAAATCTAATTAAAGCTAAACAGAATAGATTTCCCAACAGTATTTTGAGTAATCCAACAACTACGGCTGTTGTTGCTGCTTTAGCTGGATTTTTGACATCGAGTATTGTAGCATTTATTCAGGGAAGTTCTAATCTTCAACTTGAAGAACTTAAGTTTCAATCCGAACTTATAACAAATGCAACTAAACCAGATGATAAGAACAAAAGAATTGAACTGCTGCAATTTAATATTGATGCTGGCTTAATCAAAGATCCTTATATTATCTCAAAGTTGGACTATATAATAAAAAGTGGTAATGTTCCACAGTCCTCTGTAACTACAATTGATCCCAATCAGTACATTCTCCCTAATGATTTTTCTATACCTACAGTTAACGATTTTATCGGCTCTCCAGGTTGCTATATTGCTGCCTATTCACATCAAAAGGAAATGAGCGCTAGTTCAGTTGGGGGCGATATTTATGTTATGGGTCAAGTCAGGGTTCCTGGACATTATGAGGGAAGAATTTGTCAGCCAAAAGGTTATGAAGGACAGAATATCAGTAGGTTAGATTACTTTAAAGAATTATTTGACCAAAAACTACCTAAAGTCTGTATAAACAAAAGTTGCTGGGCAGGTGGTGACACTGGTGGTTTTGTTGGTAGGTAATTAAATCAATGAAAGATTTAAACCTTTTATGGAACTCCGATTTGATTTTTGAAAATACAAAAATCTGCCATAGAAAGGTTCAGTTCTTAATATACTCAGCAAGATTAAAGTAGGATTTCTATGCGATCGCTATCAGCTTTAGAACTGTTAAATATCTGGGAATGGGGACATAATCAGCCATCTTGGTCTAGAGCAATCAAGCTATTAAGTAGTGCTTGTCCTGAAACCTCCATAGATATGCTGACTCAACTCAGCCTCGGTCAGCGTGATGCTATGCTGCTGACATTGCGGGAGTGGACATTTGGTTCGCAACTGGTTAGTCAAGTGACCTGTCCAAGCTGTGGTGAAGTCTTGGAACTTGATTTTGATATTGCAGAGATGCGTTTAGCATCGCTGTCAATTGAATCAGTTGAGAAATATCGTTTTGAGCTTGCTGATTACCAGGTGAGTTTTCGGCTGCCAAATAGTTTAGATATGATAGCGATCGCTGAATACAAACAGCCAGAGATTGCCCAAGAGATTTTATTAGAACGCTGTATTTTGGAAGTAGTGTGTGATGGGAAATACCTGCCGTTCCAGCAATTGCCATCTCATACGAGAGATGTAATTATTGCTCAAATGGCTCAGGTAGATCCTCAAGCAAATGTGTCAATTGATATTTCCTGTTCTGCTTGCAACCACCAATGGCGATCGTTATTTGACATTGTATCGTTCTTCTGGTCTGAGATTAATGCTTGGGCATTTCGAGTTTTGCGAGAGGTACATACTTTGGCTACTGCTTATAGTTGGCGTGAAGCTGAGATTTTGGCGATGAGTCCGAGACGACGACAATTGTATTTAGATATGGTAGCGCACTAATGAGGAATTATCTTTTTGATTTGATAGCTAAAAGCTTTAACCTAATTGATACAGTTCAACCTCTTGTATTATCAGTCTTTGAACCTTTACCAGAATCTACCCTTGGCTGGGAGCTACCGATTACCACAGAATCAACTGAGTTAGAAATAACACCACAAGCTGAGGAATTTCCCGGTTTTGAGATTGTACAGCCCTTGGAGTGGCAATCGTCTGCAACAAACTTGCAAATATCTGAAGAAGTAACTAACCCGCTTTTAACTAATTTAACTTCAACGCCCGTTCAATCTTCCCAAGAAATACCAAAGTCAACTTCTAATTTTTCACCAAAGCCTGACTTAGAATTATCCTCCAATTGGTCTTTTCCAGAATCAGTATTGACTCAAATCAGCACTGATAATCAGCAATTGACTTCAAATACAGAGCAAAAAACAAGCACTATCCCACCAATTTTTGCTTCTGCTCAATTATTAAATAATCAACCAAATCAAATTAGTCCTATTGTTTCATATTTACCACCTTCAAATATTGATAATCTGTTATTAATTTCCAATGCAGAGGAAGAAACACGCCCTAATTCACTAACTTCAACTCCTGCTCAATTCTTACAAAAACAATCAAATAACATTAATCCTGTTGTTTCTTTTATCCAACCTCCAAATACAATCAATTATAAACCATTTCTAACTCAACCTTTTCTAGAATCAGAAAGACCTTCAACACCTGTAAATCAAATAGTACCTAATGCCAATACAGATGTGCCACAAACAAAGACTTCTTTATCGAATCGTTTCATTTCTGTACAGACTAGAGAGTTAAATACTTTTCTCTCTAACTCAATCTCTAAACAGAAGCAGCTTACACCTAATTTTTTACCCCAGCAACCAATTAGCATTAATCATCGTCTGGGTTTATATTTGCAATTACCTATAAAGTCAGATTTGCAAATAATTTTTAACGAAAACACAACAAAACCAGTAATATTGGCATTTGCTCCCCAAGAGAACACCTTTTTGCAGCCAAATCTGAATACCGCAATTTTAATGAATGCAATCGCAAAGCCAAAGAATGCTCCTGTCTCAAAGTTAGTTGTGGAAAAATCGGGAGGACTTACAACTCAATCATTAAATAACCAATTGATTGAAATTAGTCAAACAGTTTCTCTTCATCCCTTAGCAAAGGTATTGTATCTCAAGCAATCTCTACCGCAAATACAAGCAGAAACCAGCACTATCTTATCAATCCCTAGCTTTCTACAACAGGGAAAATCTACAACTGAAAACTTACATAAGCAACCCACAGAAATTAATTCAGTCTTTACCCATTCTCAGTTAACATCGGTTGAAAATTCTGAAGCATTTCCCCTTCAACTTCAATCACAAGCAAAAGCGATATCTTCTCTACCCTTCGGGAACGACTTCGTCGAACGAAGTACCACGCGTAGCTTGCTTCCACAAAGTAGTAAGGTAAACTTCGCTAACGCACCTACTGCTACTCAAGTTTTGCCTTTAATACCTGCCTTAGCAGCGCAAACTAGTAATCTTACTTCTACTGTGATTCAACCACAGGAACAACTTGTGAGTGAATTACCTCAAAAGCCAACGCTACAAACAGAGAATATTTCAACTTCAGAAATATTATTAAGTCAGATTATAGAACAACCAACAGCGATCGCACCTACTACTCAATTATCGCCTTTAATATCTGCGCTAGGAGGAGAAACTAGCACTCTAACTTCTACTGCAATTCAAACACAGGAACAACCTGTAGCTGAATTAACACAAAAGCGATGGTTGCACCAACGCCAAGAGCGAACGTTACAAACAGCAAATATTCCAAGTTCAGAAATATTATCAAGTCAGAATATAGAACAACCAACAGCGATACCTTCTTTGCAAGAGCCTACGCGTAGCTTACTTCCACAAAGTGGTAAGGTAAACTTCGCTAACGCACCTACTACTACTCAAGTTCTGCCTTTAATACCTGCCTTAGCAGCGCAAACGAATAATCTTACTTCTACTGTGATTCAACCACAGGAACAACTTGTGAGTGAATTACCTCAAAAGCCTACGCTACAAACAGAGAATATTTCAACTTCAGAAATATTATTAAATCAGATTATAGAACAACCAACAGCAATACCTTCTTTGCGAGACGCTACACGTAGCTTGCTTCCACAAAGTAGTAAGGTAAGCTCCGCTAACGCATCTGCAAGCGAGGTGGTACTAGCTTTAACACCTGTACTAACTGTGGATACTAGCATTCCTGCCTTAAGTACTGTAATTCAACCACAAGTAAAACATGAGGCGATACCTACCCTGCAAGAACTTTTACTCTTCAAGAACGACTTCGTCGAACGAGGAACGGTAAGCTCTGCTAACGCATTTATTATTGATACTACCTTAGTGAATTCACACAAACAAAGCTTAACACCTACAATTGCTACACAAAAAATTATAGATCCACAGGAAAAACTTACGTCTAATGTGTCAGGAGTTCGACAGAGGTTTGTCCACAAAAATATTTTATCAATGCATCCAATTCTCACGGATGCCTCTACTAAATTATCTTCGCCTCAGACAAACAGTTCTACTCCACCATTCGTAAATAATCTACTATTATCTGCCACTTCACAACCGGCAACTGGGCTAACTGCTATTAATTCATATATAACACCAACTCCTACTTTATATTCTTCAACCGCAGGAACTGACATACAATCGCAAGTAAACTTTTCTGACTCTTACTTGTCTGATTTCCATAGAGAAAAAGCTTCTGCTCAAGAAGTCAGATCGCAAAACTATAATACGAATTATCGCAAACATATTGCTAGCCAAAAAATTGGCATTGTAGAACAATCGGATAAATTGGGGCAAGCAGAGAGAGAGACGAACGTTAGTCACGCAGATCATCCTGCAAATATGCAACGCCAGAAAATTAATCGCAATGAAGATATATTGACTAGTCCAGATGAAAACTTAATATTACCCCAAAACGCATCCCCTAATTTTTCTATGTCTGCGGATAGAGGCAAAGGCTGGGCGGTGTATCCATTCTTTAGAGAATTAGAGGAATCTGATTTAAAACCACTATCTCAGCCGATAAATGACCTGAGTGTGAAAAATTTGTCAGTCATTGCAAGTAGTAGAAAAAAAGCCCATAAGCAATCTTCAGTGGGTTTAGACACACCACCTGCTATTCAAGTCACAATTGGTCAGTTGGAAATTCGCAGCGCAGCCCCAGCGCCACCCCCGCCTCGACCAAAGCCTCGTCCAGCGCCAGCCGTGATGGGTTTGAATGAATACTTGCGTCGGCGTGCGGGAGGTAAATGATGAGCAACGCTTTGGCTATTGCCGCTGTCACAATTACATTGCGTCACCTCCTCCAGCAAAGGTTTGACACTGAGGGTTCTGGTGGAATCACTGTGACGACACGACCATTGGATAAGGTGCGAGATAATACTGTTAGTAGCGGTGACCAAGTTAATCTGTTTCTCTACGATACTCAAATAAACCCAACTTGGCGGAATATGGATATTCCTTCTCAAGTGAAGCCTGGTGAAACAGGACATCAGCTTTTGCCGTTGAATCTCTACTACTTGCTAACTGCTTACGCCCAAAATGATGATTTTCCAGAACCTACGAGTCATCGTCTGTTAGGTGTGGCAATGAGTGTTTTTAATGACCATCCGATCGTTACTTCTGCGGATATTAGGGCAGCTTTACCTGCTACCGATCCTCTAGAGTACGACCTTGACTTACAAGAAGAACAGTTGCGAATTGATTATCAACCACTATCTGTGGAAGAGGTGTTTAATCTCTGGTCAACTTTTCAAGTACCTTATCGAGTTTCAGCTGCTTATGAAGTGTCAGTAGTGTTGATTGAAAGCAGCTTGCCTGCAAAAACTCCGCTACCAGTTATTAAACGTCAGTCTAGCGATCGCGGCCCAATTCTGCAATCAAACCTATTATCTCCCTTGCCCACATTAGTTTCTCTGCAATTACCTAATCAACAAGCTAGCGGCAGATTGGGCGATATTCTAACTTTTAATGGTTTTCACTTAGATGCTGAAAATGTAGTTATATATCTGACAAATATTCGTTTAGAAATTTCTCTGGAATTGCCACCTTTGGGAGAGAGAACGGCAACAGATATTAGAGTTCAATTACCTGATGAGCCTGTAAACTGGGCGGCGGGTTTTTATACCGTGGTAGTCAAAGTAACGCGGACTAACGAACCAAGTCGCACTACCAATGAATTATCTTTTGCCTTAGCACCTAAAATCTTGGATATTGTACCACGACAGGCAACAGCAGATGCTAATGGCGAAGTAAGTCTCACTCTGATTTTAAACCCCCAAGTGCGACCAAGACAGCGAGTAGCGTTATTGTTAGGCGATCGCGAAGTGCTGGCTCAACCACATCCAAATCAAACAGACAGCCTGGAGTTTCGGATTGCAAATGTTACACCAGGTGAGTATTTTGTGCGGGTGCGGATTGATGGGGTAGATAGTTTACTAGTGGATCGCACGGTGACACCGCCTGTTTTCGATGAGAATCAGAAGGTGGTGATTTTATGAACAACCTCGATTCTTGGATAGCAAACAATGAAGAATACTTAGCAAATGCACTGGCTTGGTTACGCTGGCGTTTGTGTGAGCTTGCACAGTTACCTGATATTGAAAAACCTAAAGTCACAGAAATTACAATAACGAGGAATATACATCCATCCCCAGCAATATCTTTCTTAAGTCAAAAGTTAGATTTATCTGACTTTGAACAACAGGTTTTACTGTTATGCGTTGCAATGGAATTAGATCCGGGTATGGCTCGTCTTTGTGCCAGAGCTTTCGATAATTCTCATCAGGCTTATCCTACCTTTGCCTTGGCTTTATCAATATTCGAGCAACCTACTTGGGATGCCCTTTCTTGGGAACGCCCTTTACGTTACTGGCGATTAATCGAAATTCACCAGTCAGGAGTTCAACCGCTGACTACGAGCGGCTTACGGGTCGATGAACGTATATTAAACTATATCAAAGGATTAAATTCTCTAGACGATCGCTTGGCATCATTATTGATGCCACTGGAAACAGAGGAGTGGAATGTAAAATTACCGCCATCCCAAAAGGCTGTTGTCGAAACAATTATTCTGCAACTGTGCCAAAGCGATAAAAGGCAACGTTTACCAATTATTCAGCTAGTAGGGGCAGATTCCCTCAGCAAGCAACTAATCGCCCAACAAATAACAGCCCAACTAGATAAATATGTCTATCGTTTGTCAGTGGAATTATTGCCTACCCAGGCGGGAGAGTTAGAGACAGTTGCTCGTTTATGGCATCGGGAAAGCTTGCTATTGCCGCTGGCGCTATATTTAGATGCTCAAGAAATTGACAAACCGACTACAGAAGGACAAGCACTTCCCTTACATCGGTTTCTTACCCGCAGCGGTGGTCTACTTTTCCTTAGCACTCGTGAACTTAGGCAATTGGGTTTGCCCACAATTGTCATAGATGTTGAAAAGCCAACACCCAGCGAACAAAAAGCAACTTGGACTGAGGCATTGGTAGCACTAGCAGATAGCAGTCCACAGCTTTTAGCAACTCAATTTAACCTTAATTTAGTCAATATTGAGCAAATTGCCCAGCAAGTGTTAGCTGAAACACCCAACTGTGAAATTCAAAATCGTTTGTGGTCGGCTTGTCTTGCTAGTACTCGTCCGCAGTTAGATACTTTAGCTCAACGCCTCGACCCGAAAGCAACTTGGGATAATATCGTTTTGCCACCAGAAGAGACAAGCTTGCTGCACCAAATTGCTGACCAAATCAGGCAACGCAGTCTAGTTTATCAAGAGTGGGGTTTTCACAACCGTATGAATCGGGGTATGGGGATTAGTGCCTTGTTTGCGGGGGAAAGCGGCACAGGCAAGACAATGGCGGCGGAGGTGATAGCCAATGATTTGCAGCTAAATCTTTACCGGATTGACCTTTCATCTGTAGTCAACAAATATATAGGAGAAACAGAGAAAAATCTGCGGCGTTTGTTTGATGCGGCGGAAGACGGCGGGGCAATTCTATTTTTTGATGAAGCGGATGCTTTATTTGGCAAACGTTCTGAGGTGAAGGATAGCCACGATCGCTACGCCAATATTGAGGTGAATTACCTGTTGCAGCGATTGGAAGCTTATCGCGGTTTGGTAATTCTGGCAACTAATCTCAAGAGTTCGTTAGACCATGCCTTTATGCGTCGCTTGCGGTTTATTGTGAATTTTCCCTTTCCTGGTGTGGCTGAACGTCAGGTGATGTGGCAAAAGGTATTTCCACCAGAGACACCAATACAGGATTTAGATTTTAACCGCTTGGCACGTTTGAATATGACGGGCGGCAGTATCCACAATATTGCGTTGAATGCTGCGTTTCTAGCTGCTGGGGCTGGTACGCCTGTGACGATGCAGTTGGTGTTGGCAGCGGCACGGGCTGAGTTTCGCAAGTTGGATAGGCCAGTGAATGAAGCGGATTTTCGGGTTTCAGTATCTACGGGGGTAAGGGAATGAATATCAATATTGATATAGAAAAACTGATTTTAGAGGGAGTGCCGATTTCTCCCAGTCAGGCGCGGTTGTTGCAAGCAGAGGTGGAGAGTGAATTGGGGCGGTTGCTGGCTAATGAAGGTTTACCAGACAACTTGCTCTCAGGTGGGGTAGTGCCTAGTGGTGCGATTCAGCTAAAGCCTGGAACTAACCCTACCCAAATGGGGCAACAAATTGCACAAGAAATAGTTATCAAAATATTAGGAGAAAAATCATGAGTAGACCAGACGTAAAATGGATTCCTGCAAGCCCTCAAAATCAGAATGATTACCGCGACTTAGCAATTGATTCTATTGTGTGTCACAACACCGATGGTTCATTGCAAGCAGCCATAGCTCAATTCCAAGACCCTGAAGCGCAAGTTTCTGCACACTACATTGTTGCTCGTGACGGTACGTGCATCCAGATGGTCTTAGAAGCTCATACAGCCTGGCACGCAGGTGACAGAACTATGAATCATCGGTCTATCGGAATTGAACATGTTGCTGACAAAAATAATTTAGGTATGACACCAGAGCAACAACAGTGTTCGTTGAACCTAATTGGATATTTGGTAGATAAGTACAAAATTCAGAAATCTCACATTTATACGCACCGTACGGTAGATACAATGGCTGGCGGAACTGATTGTCCCAAATGGATTTGGCCTGATGAAGTATCGTTTGAAAAGTTTAAAGAGACAATAGCCTGACACATGACGAGACATTTCTTAAGCGACTGAGCAGCACAATGAATGGCATGTTGAATATCGAGGAATCAAACCATGACTAGTAAAAAAATTGCTCAAACTAATCAACAGCAAAAAAGTGAGACATCCGAGGCGAGTGGCATTTTACAGCGTGCTGCCATTCGTTCTGTTTCGGACGCAGGGGTGCAATCAACAGAAGATAAAGAAGCACAGCCGTTGAGTAATTCAGCTTTGTCTAAAGATTTTAGCCGAGTGCCTATCAGTACAACTAAACCACAACAGATTATGACGAAGCTGATGATTGGCGCAGTGGGGGATAAATACGAACAGGAAGCGGATCGGGTAGCGGCGCAGGTGGTGCAGCGAATAAATGCACCTGCGTTTGTGCAGTCAGGTGAAGATGAAACTGTTCAGCGAGAGAAGATGGAGACAATAGATAACGAAGCAAGACTGATGAGGTCGTCAATATTACAGCGTAGGTCTAGTGATGGTGGAATGGCTGCTACGCCAGACCTAGAAGCCTCCATCAATCGAGCAAAGGGAGCCGGACGACCGATGGCAGACAAGATTCGGCAACCGATGGAAAAGGCGTTTGGGGCTGACTTCAGTGGGGTGAAGGTTCACACAGATTCTCGGGCTGATCAATTGAATCAATCAATACAGGCAAAGGCGTTTACAACGGGGCAAGATGTGTTCTTTCGGCAGGGGGCGTATGAGCCAGGCAGCGGAGGAGGACAGGAGTTGCTTGCTCATGAGTTGACTCATGTGGCACAGCAGAGTAGGCGTACACTGCATAGACAGAAGATACAATCAAAGAGCAATGGGTCTATTGCATCTACTGTACTCAAAAAGAATGGGGCTACTGTACAAACTGTAGCCAGTTCACAGGCAAATGACTCGCCAAATCGTGTTGGTATAGAACAAGAGTTGACATCTGTAACTTTAACATTAAAATCTGAGAACCAAGAAACCGACGAGCAAAGTGGAGTCAAACTGGCTGAGACAAATGAAAAAACGTTTGGTGGCTTGCCAGTATTTCGGCTAGAAACTGAGGGAGCAGATAGAGGTACTCTTTGCATTGAGTTAATACATGGCCCTTTAGAAATGAAAGAGTACAACACTCAAATTTACATAGCAGCTAAGAAAGAGTTGTTAAGTCAATTATCAAAGCAGGGACCTTTAAATGAAGCTTTGAATGAGTACAATACAAAGATTAAAAATAATAGGTATAAATTAGAAATCACTAATGATGCCGCTAGATACAAGATATCCAAGCCTCAGAAAACAAGCAATATAAA
Source organism: Dendronalium phyllosphericum CENA369 (assembly GCF_016056275.1). GTDB lineage: Bacteria > Cyanobacteriota > Cyanobacteriia > Cyanobacteriales > Nostocaceae > Dendronalium > Dendronalium phyllosphericum. The sequence goes on from NZ_JAECZA010000314.1 coordinate 13,198, forward strand.
TACACAAACAAATGTAGCTATTCCATATAGTAAATTGGGGCAGATTCCGCAAGAAGGAGAACAAGGCTTTGAAGAAATGTTCGGCCCTAAAGAAATAAGCGATCAAAAAGTGTATAAAAAAGCAAGAGATGAGGCACAAAAAATTAAGGAAAAAATGGGTAAACTTCAAGATGACAGACATATACAATCACTACTGACACACATAATATATCAGGAAGCAAAGTTTATATATCATGATATTGATAAGAAAAACATTAAAAAAGATCAGAAGCATCACTTTCATGTAATGCTCAAACTTAGCCCAGAAGATGCTGTAGTTAGTATTCTTAGCGATCAAGAAACATATGAGTTAGAAAAGTGGTTGAGAAAAGAAGATAAAGATATCAAAGAGTCTATTAAGAAGGCTTTTGATACATTTAATAGTCCTCGTCAATTGCAGAATCAAAAACTAAATTCTAATGCAAACTCAATTAAAGAGCAACTACAAAAAGCTATAAAGACTCGACAGAAAGGAGCAAAAAAACTGAAAAAGGTAAACACAGATACAGAGGAATCAAAAGCCCTTGATGAATCTGATAATGAAATCAAGGATAAAGAAAATAATGACATCACAGTAAGACATACTCACCCACGTCCAACAAATAGAATAGCTGTATATTCCCACGATGGCGAACACTACATAGTGGTAGAGCAAAGGTCAAGTAAGCACCTGTTAAACGAGGGAGATGTAAGCGATAATTTTGACAAAAAAAGTAAGTTTATTGCTGAACAACAAAAGGTTGTAAAAGTTTCCAAACCAGAAGGCAAAGTAAAAAAACCTTCTAGTAAAAGTTCTAAATTAAAGTCAGGTAGCAAACCATCTAGCTTGCTAACAACTACAACTGCCAAAAAAGATGAGAATGGTTTATACATTAATGAAACTAAGGGAGATGGTAATTGTTTTTTCCATGCTGTGTATGAGGCTATGTACAACATGCGTTCAACAGCGACAGATCAATCAATGATTCGTCAAACCGTTATACATCAATTGCTAGAGAATCCTAATATGCTACAAGATGTATTAGGTCAAGTCCCTAACGATAACACAGTAAGCACAACTATAAACAGTTTACAGGATGGACTGTGGACTCAAAATACTACCCCTGGACTTGTTGCCACAGCATTAGGTTTGACCATTGTCGTCCACAATCCTGATGGTAGCATTTATACAACCATTGTGCCTCAAAACAGATCCTCACACGAAACTATACATATAACCTATACTGGGAATCATTTTAATTCACACAGCCGCGATCCTTTGCCTAGCCCTGCCCAAGATTAACCCTCTTCTAAGAAACATTTCTATTTCTTTACATCCATTAGGAATGAAATAGCTTTCCTCAGACGCTTTTGTAACTTTAGGAAAACCCAATCGCTGAAAGTGCGATCGCAAATCTTATAGCGACAATCTTAAAAATCAAGCGATCGCCTACGCATAAATTATTGATAAACGTGCGATCGCCACATGCAAACTAATCTTTGATTTCCTCACCAAAAAGCAGATGTTAGACTTTATTCTCGTCACTGGCGATCGCGCTATATTCAACCCCACTTTTGGCAAAGCAATAGTTGCAGTACGTCCTGGTATATTAAATGGTACTGGCATACCAACAATTAACAAAAAGAAAATTTGCCTTTTTGGGGATGAGAAAAAAGTTATTGTCCCTGGTTGTTCTTATACAAGTCCGCCAAATATCACCCCTGGTACAGGAACACTTTCCATTCAATCCTTAGCCATCAATCAAAAAGCCAGAAAAGTTAAATCTAAGCGAACAGCAGTATTGCTCAAAGGTACTACCTTTACAGCGAGATTCCAAGTTATCGTGCCGGCGACGACTCCAACAGTACCACCGGAACCAGACACAATGCTGGTATATTTTGGCACGGGATTTTTCACTACTACAAATAGGACAACAAAAGGGACTTGATAAATGAAGTCAGAAGTCGGAAGTATAAATGCATAATTTTTCGGTTTTGAAATCTGTTACTGAATTGAAATGATTTAGGAATATTTTTATGTCCCACTTTCCTGGTGCGCCAAAGTTATTAAAAGCAACGATCGCCATCCTTGATGCTGTCACCTTTTTCCCCAAAGGAGTGATTGTATTGCAATACAATCCTGAAACACTCAGACGCACTTTACAGGTACGAGGTGCGGGTGCTGAAGGAAGCGATCGCCTAGAAGCCTTGCGTCTGGTTGCGCCACCCCTAGAGACAATTCAACTAGAGGCAGAAATTGATGCTACAGACCAACTTGAGTTTCCGGCAAAAAATCCAGATACAGTGTTATTTGGCATATACCCTCAATTAGCAGTTCTAGAAACCCTGATCTACCCTAAAAGTAGCCAAATCAAAAAAAACAATCAACTTGCCCGCATGGGTGTTTTAGAAGTCTTACCAATTGAGTCTAATCTGACTGTATTTATATGGAGCTTAAATCGTGTAATGCCAGTGCGCCTCTCTGAGTTCAGTATTACCGAAGAAGCATTTGACTCCAAATTAAATCCCATTCGTGCCAAAGTCAGTTTAGGTATGCAAGTATTAAGCACAAATGATTTGAGATTTGACCATAAAGGTAGCAAGTTATTCCAAGTTTATTACAAGCAAAAAGAGATTTTGGCTAAAGTGAATACGGCTGCAACTGTTATCAAGACTATTGCTTCTTTATTATGAATTTGGCTCTTGACAACCATTAATTATTTTAGTTGTCAGTTTTTCAAATTTATCTCAGTTAACAGAGATTTTTAGTTGTAAAATATAAAAGAACAAAATGTTGAATGAAAGCAGTCGTTACTACGATATAGAAACTGCCAAGTGGCAAACAACATCAAATCAAACTATTGTTTACCTCCGGCGGAGATTTTTACCATCACCACAGAGGTTTGAAGTTCTTCAAGAACATCAAGTCAGCGAGGGCGATCGCCTAGATAATATCACTGCAAATTATCTTCATGACCCGGAGCTTTTCTGGCATCTATGCGATGCTAACAATACTATGCACCCTAATGAATTGACTGCCCAAATTGGTCGGCTACTGCGTATTCCTCTCCTCTAAAAAGGTTAAGTTATGCCTGAACCTGATATTCGCGTAAAACTCCTGATTGGTAAGACCATACCAAGACCTGCACCTTATGAAGTTATAGACGCATTGATAGACTTAGAAGTGACTCAACAAGACCGCGATCGCAGTGGCTTTCAAATGACCTTTAGTCTGAGTAAAGAACTAAAAAATTTCTCAGATTATTGGTTACTCCGCAAAGGCATTTTAGATCCTCCCAACCGGATAATTATTCAGGTCATAGTTAATGTAAAAGTTGGTGTAAACCGCAGTTTTCAAAGCCCTATATTAATTGATGGCATTATTACCGATCATCAAATTGCACCGAGTAATCAACCAGGAGAATCAAGGCTAATAGTGACTGGTGAAGATATTAGTCTGATGCTGGATCTGGAAGATAAAAATGAAACTTACCTAAACTTATCTGATTCTAAAATTGTTAACAAAATTTTAAATAAATATAAAATTAAATATGGGTTAACACTAGATGTACAAGATACTACTAAATATTTTTCACCCAACCAACAAGAACAAATTACAACTCAGCAAAGTACAGACCTACAGTTTATTCAAAAACTGGCTATACGTAATAGTTTTATTTTTGAAATTAAGCCTGCTAAAACTCCTGGGACAAATATTGCTTATTGGGGTGAGGAAAAAGATAAAGTTACTCCTGCTCAACCAGCATTGTCAATGAACATGGGGGCATTTACCAATGTAGATTCATCCATAAGTTTCAATTTTAATGCGCTGGAAGCTATTAAACCTCAAGCATCAGTTAGTGATGAAAAAACTGGGGCATCAATTCCGATTCAGGTTCTTAAATCACCCAGTCAAGCTTTAGCTAGTAAGGCTGCTAAATTCTTAAGAAAAGAAGTGCTACGCTGCACCAACAAACTCGAAAAAATCTTAGCCCAAAAGGAAACCGAATCATTTGCTAGCCGTTCGCAGGAAAATGCTGTCACTGCTACTGGAGAAGTAGATACTGTTCGCTACGGTTATGTCTTAGAAGTGCGTCAATTAGTGGGAGTGCGGGGTGTGGGAAAAACTTACGGTGGTTATTACTACGTCAAACAGGTAACACATCGCATCAAGCGTGGCGAATACAAACAAAGTTTTACCTTGAAACGTGAGGGACAAGGTGCAACAATTCAGATGTTACAAGTATGAACCAACCAAAACTTGATATTTGTGGAAGTATTAATCCACAAAGACCTTCTTTTTATGGCAAATACCGAGGCGTAGTTTTTGATAATAATGACCCGTGGCAGCTTGGACGCGTGCAGGCAAAAGTGCAAGAAATTTTTGGCAACGATCCCAGCGGTTGGGCATTGCCTTGCGTTCCTTATGCTGGCAAAGGAATTGGGTTATTTCTCATTCCACCCAAAGGTGCTTTAGTTTGGATGGAGTTTGAAAATGGAGATCCAGACTACCCAATTTGGAGTGGCTGCTTTTGGGCAGATGAAAAGGTTCCAAATATAGTACCAGCTAATCCTTATGACCCAGATATCAAGGTACTTAAAACCGATATTGGCAAAATTGAAATCAACGATAAATCAGGTAAGCAAAGCATCACTATCGAAGCCAAGATTGGTAAGCAAACTATGAAAATAGTGATAAATAATTCGGGAATTGAAATCGACAATGGAAAGAATGCAACTATAAAACTGAGCGGTAAGACGGTATCGATTAATAACACTGATTTGGAGGTGACTTGATGCCAGAATATCTCATAAATCTTCCCAGGCAAAAGAATGTCATCAACATCGATTTTCCCTTTCACTTTGACAGATACCATCGCACCGCCAGCACCAGCGATGAAAATCAACACATCCGCGACTTAATCGAACAACTACTGTTTACTACTCCCGGCGAACGAGTCAACCGTCCAGATTTCGGTTGTGGTGTATTGTCTTTGATTTTTGCACCCAATAGTGTGGAACTAGCAACAACTATGGAAATTACGATTCAAGCATCTATTGAGCAATGGTTGGGCGATTTAATCGATCTGCAAACTTTGGAAGTAACAAATGTTGATTCCAGTCTTTACATAGTGGTGGAATATTTGGTGCAAAGTTCTGGCGAGACACAAACAGCTACTTTTAGGACGACTGTACCATGAACAGCCACACCCTTACTTTCCAAAACGAACAGCGCCGTCAAGAAATTCGTAGGCAAAGAAAAAACGGGCTAGATTATGTAGAAGTTAGCGATGATTTGCGATCGCTATATGTCTATTTTTTAGGTTCGGTACCACAAGACCTGAAAAAAGAGAATCTTCTGATTGAAGGTGGCCAGCGGATTCGCAATCTTCATGTGATTAATTTAGAGATAGAAAATCCCCCAAATTGTGAGAGTTATTTAACAGTTAATCTTGACCAAACTGGCGATTTCTCTGTCTATACTTTGCGCTTGGTGTCGTTAGATGAACATGGCAAACCCACAAACCAACCATATCCTAATTTTGACCCACGCTACTCTCTAGTACAATTTAAATTCCGAGATGGTATCTGTAATACTGACATGGATTGCTTGCAACAGCAAACTTGTCCGCCACCGCAACTAGTTGAACCAGCTATCAACTATTTGGCCAAAGATTATGCTAGTTTTCGCCAGTTGATTTTAGACCGCCTGTCCTTGATAATGCCTGATTGGGAAGAACGTCACGTCCCGGATTTAGGAATTACTTTAGTGGAAATCCTCGCTTATGTTGGTGATTATCTCAGCTACTATCAGGATGCTGTAGCCACCGAAGCTTATCTAGAAACTGCCCGCCAACGGATTTCTGTCCGTCGTCATGCCCGTCTCATTGATTATCCGATGCATGAGGGCTGTAATGCACGTACTTGGTTATGGTTAGAGACAAGTATTAATATTTCCCTGGAAGCCAAAAATTTCTACTTTATTACTAGTTATAAAAACGCGCCTCCCCTCGGCACTATCCTAGAAGATATTCGCCATCTAGATGATGTGCCTCCTAGCAGTTATGAAGTTTTTGAACCGCTAACGCCACTACCGATTCATCTCTACAAGGCTCACAATCAGATATTATTCTATACTTGGGGCGATCGCTCCTGTTGTCTTCCTCCTGATTCCACAACCGCTACATTATTGGATGAATTTATACAACATACACTACCAGAGAAGCCTAATTCTGCCAATACTCAATCGCCCGAACAGCAGCGAAAATTGCATCTGAAAATTGGTGACATCCTCATTTTTGAAGAAATTAGAAATCCGAAAACAGGCATCCTGGAAGATGCAGATATGAAGCATCGCCATGCAGTCCGACTGACAAATGTCAAGGCAAGTGTAGATGAACTTTACAATCAGCCAATTGTAGAAATCGAATGGTCAAAAGAGGATGCATTGCCTTTTCCCCTTTGTATTTCAGCAATAGTACCACCAGACTGTCAGCTAGTTGATATTAGTGTTGCCAGAGGCAATGTAATTCTAGTCGATCGCGGACGCACTATTGAACGGGAAGATTTAGGAACTGTACCGGGAAAAGAGATAATCCAGGGATGCCAAGAAGAAGACGAACCTATAGAGATTTTAGTAGTAGGCGATCGCTTTCGTCCTACCTTACAAAAAACGCCTTTAACTTTCAGCCAACCTCTGCCCAAAAATCATCTAACTCAAGATGCTAAAAGTTTGCTAATTCAAGACCCCCGTCAAGCATTACCTCAAATTCAACTTACGAATACTGTCAATAACTCTATCTGGACTCCCCAGTACGACCTTATAGACAGCAATAGCGAAGACCAACATTTTGTTGTGGAAATGGACAATGATGGACAAGCACACTTACGCTTTGGAGACGGTGAATTAGGAATCAAACCGGCAGTCAATACTCACTTCCAAGCGACCTATCGAGTCGGTAACGGACTTGCAGGTAATATTAGTGTTGGAGCGATTTCTTATATTGTTTTTCGCAATCAACTAATTAGTGGTTCGACATTGCAACCACACCAGCCCTTCCCAGCTCAAGGTGGGACAGCACCCGAACCTCTATCTCAGGTGAAACTATATGCACCGCACCTATCTCACGAAAAATTAGAACGTGCTATCACTGCTGATGACTACGCACAATTGGTAATCCAACATTTCTCAACAAAAGTGCAACGAGCAGCAGCTACCTTACGGTGGACAGGCAGTAGGTATGAAGTCTGGGTGACAGTAGATCCTTTCGACAAAGATGCAGCAGATAAAAAATTACTCCGAAATATTGCCACAGACCTAAAAAAATATCGCCGCATTGGTCATGATGTCATCGTTCAACGAGCAGGTTACGCCTGTTTGGATATCGCCATGAGAGTTGATGTCAAATTTGACTATTTGCGCGGTCATGTCAAAGCTACTTTGCTGGATATTTTCAGTAACCGGGTTCTATCTGATGGTCAGCGTGGTTTCTTCCATCCTGATAACTGGACTTTTGGCCAAGGAATTGCTTTAAGTCAGATTGTAGCTAAAGCTTCTACTGTTCCAGGCGTTGAAAGTGTCTCTGTGACTAAGTTAGAACGTCTTTTTGTCGGTTCCAACCGCGAGATTGAAGCAAGTTTTTTACCCATTGGTGCTTGGGAAATTGCCCGACTCGATAACAACCCAAACTTTATTGAAAACGGTAGATTAACACTCGATTTGCGAGGTGGGAGATGAAATTAAGTTGTAGTTGTAACTGTCATAACTATAAATCAAGCGATCGCTCCAGCTGTGCTTGTTGCGAAGGTGCAGAAATTCTCACTCCCAAATCAGTAGTTAATCAACCTGGTTTGTATACCTTAGCTTATCGAGTTGGAACCCATGCTAGCTTTTTCGAGACAATGCAAGCGCGTTTGGGCGATAGCAAGTTTCCCCAGTTGAGAAATTTAAAAACACGGGACTCTAACGACCCTTCTATTGCTCTGTTAGACGCTTGGGCTACTGTTGCAGACGTTCTGACATTTTATCAGGAACGCATAGCCAATGAAGGTTACTTACGCACTGCCATTGAGCGAGGTTCCTTAGTAGAATTAGCTCGATTAGTAGACTATGCACATAGTCCTGGTGTCAGTGCTAGCGTTTATTTAGCTTTTACCGTCGAAGATGGTTACAATTTGGAAATTCCTATTGGTTTGATCTGCCAAAGTATACCTAATTCTGATGAATCGCCAGAATTTTTTGAAACATCAGAAAAACTGCGAGTTTATGCCCAGTTGAATAGGCTCAAGCCTCGGCTGAAGCAACAGCAGGAAGTTAATTCAAAAGCCGCTACGGAAATTGACAAGCTTTATTTAGATGGTATAGGTGCGAATCTCAAACCTAACGATCCGCTTTTACTAATCTTTGGTGATGCTGAAACTGAGCAAGTCATTCGCAAAGTTCAAATTATTGAGCCTCAACCAGAAGAAAACCGGACAAAAATTACATTACAACTGCCACCAGAAGTTACACAACAACCAACTACTGAGGTTGCACCAGCAAGTACAAAAGCACAAAAAATCAAACAATTAATCAAACTGCCATCAATACAACCTGCGAATGCTCTAGAACTAGAGCGGTCAAAAGAACAAATTTTTTCTCCCGCAAACATTGATATTAATTCACGCTTAATTAATAATACTTTAAATCCTGCTGACAACACAGCAGTATATCAAATTTTAACCAGCGATCGCGCTAATTCTGCTAATCAGTTAAACCAAATTAAAGTTTTAGGAATCAAAGCTGCACCTTTCGGACATGACGTACAATTAAAGCCAATTTTTGACCAGCAAGGACGAATTGAAAAATACGAAGAATGGCAAATTTCAGGTGTAGATGAGCCAACATCAAATTCCTCTAACACGCTTCCATCGGAATTAAGAAATATTTTAGTATTAGATGCCCAATATGATGAAATTACACCTGGTAGTTGGCTGGCAATTGAACGTGTAGATGTTAATGAAATTGGGATTTATCAAGTCATCAAAGTAGAAAATTTTACTAAAATTGCATACAACACAGTAGGAAGAATTACGCAACTTACTTTAGATAAACCTTGGTTAAAAGAACAAGATACATCTTTAGATGTAATGCGTAAAACTACAGTGTATCTCAAGAGTGAAGATTTGAATTTGGTTGAAAAACCAGTTGACTTGAAAGATGCACCAAGTAGCGAACATTATATATCCGACCAGATGGAAATTGAACTAGACAATCTCTATGAAGGTCTACAACCTGGACGTTGGTTGATTATTTCTGGCGAACGCAGTGATATATCTGGTGTTAACGGTGTGTGGAAGAGTGAAGTTGTCATGCTAGCTGGGGTGAGACAAGATATCAATCCTAATTTGCCCAATGACAAACCGCATACATTCCTCAGATTTGCCAGACCTTTGGCTTATACTTACAAGCGAGAGACTGTTACTATCTATGGCAACGTAGTTAAAGCCACTCATGGCGAGACTCATACTGAAATACTCGGCAGTGGTGACGCTACTAAAGCAAATCAACAATTTACCCTATCACAACCGCCCCTTACCTACTTACCAGCACCTAATCCTAGTGGCGTTGCGAGCAGTTTGTCAGTATATGTTAACGATGTCCGTTGGCAAGAAGTAGAAAGTTTAATCCAGTTAAGTCCTACAGACCGCGCCTATATCACCCAAACTGATAGTGATGGCAACGTAACTATTATCTTTGGCAATGGCGAACATGGAGCTAGATTACCCAGTGGGGTTGAAAATATTATGGCAGTTTACCGCAGTGGTATTGGCAAAAGCGGTAATGTTGGAGCAGAAAAAATCGCACAATTGGCAATGCAACCTCTGGGTTTGAGTGGCGTACTCAACCCCATAGCAGCCACAGGAGGCGCAGACCCAGAAAGCGATTATGAAATTCGCCGCAATGCATCTGTTGGCGTAACATCTCTCAACCGTGCAGTTTCCGTGCAGGACTATGCTAATTTTGCCCGTACCTTTACTGGAATTGGCAAAGCAAATGCTCAACGTCTTTCAAATGGTTCGCGTCAAATTATCCACATTACCATCGCTGGGGCTGATGATATCTATATTGATAGAAATTCAGATTTATACCGCAGCTTTGTGCAAGCATTATATGAATTTGGCGACCCCAATCAAGCACTAAAAGTAGATATGCGAGAACTTATGCTATTAATTATCAGCGCCAATGTGCGGATTTTAGCAAATTATCAATGGACATCTGTAGCATTAAAAATTCGGACTGCTTTGTTCGATAAATTTAGCTTTGAACGTCAGGAACTAGGACAAGATGTTGCCCTAAGTGCAGTTATTGGCACGATTCAACAAGTACCAGGAGTAGACTACGTAGATGTAGATATTTTAGATAGTGTTTCCGAAACTGAAGCCCAAAATCCAGACATTTTAAATAGAAAACTAGAAGAACTGGCACAACTAGGCATCGGTCTTGGAAATGGACAACTACCAATACAACCAAAACAACGAATTCCTGTAAACTTGGCTGTTTTTGATTCCACAATAAACCAACTTTTTCCGGCTCAATTAGCTATTCTCAGCCCTCAAGTGCCAGACACACTAATTCTGAAGGAGTTGAAATCATGAGCAATTCCCCAGACCGCCTTTATGAACTGTTGCCAGCTGTTTACCGCATCCGTGATGTCGAACAAGGCTATCCCCTACGGGATTTATTACGTGTCATTGCTGAACAAGTAAATATTGTTGAAGCAGATATTACTCAACTCTACGAGAACTGGTTTATTGAAACTTGCCAAGATTGGGTAGTACCATACATTGGCGATTTAATTGGTTATCAAAATATTCGCAATTATGGTACAAATGCGATCGCTGATGAAAAAGGCAATAATATTTTAATTCCCCGGCGTGAAGTCGCAAATACTATTCGCTACCGACGGCGTAAAGGGACGCTGGCTTTGTTGGAATTGCTGGCTGATAAAGTAGCTGGCTGGCCGGCACGAGTTGTAGAATTCGATCGGCTAGTTAGCAAAACACAACATATCAATCACCCGCATTCGTCAAGCTCAACAACAGTAAATCTGCATCAAGTCAATGCAGTCGCAAAGCTAAATAACCCATTCGAGGAATTAGCTCATACAGTAGATATTCACAATATTGCTTCACAATATCAACCGGGAAAATACAACACTCCGAATGTTGGTATTTTTGTTTGGCGATTAAAACCTTATTCCATGACTCTAACACCAGCTTTTTGTTTAGAAGAAGTTAGTTCTAACTGTTACACCTTTAGTATTACGGGTAATGACACTCCGCTTTACACTCGTCCCCAAATAGCAGAAGATGAAACTAAAATTGCTCGTGAATTAAATTTACCTATTCCCATTCAACGGCAAGTTTTACAATCTTGTAAAAGTGATTATTTTGATTCAAACCCAAATCCAGAACAATTTAGTAAAAGTTTGCAAGTCTGGAAAGGTGTTGGTGCAAAATTGCAACTAATTTCTCCAGAGCAAATTATTATTGCCGATCTGGGTGATTGGAATTATCAACCAGAGCAAGACCATATAGCAGTCGATCCAGAATTGGGGCGGATGATTTTTCCCATCCGCCAATTACCAAAAAATGGTGTTTGGGTTTCTTATTATTATGGTTTTAGTGCTGATATTGGCGGTGGCGAATATGACCGAACTTTGTTAGATTCTGCGACACATTTTTTACTTGATGTGGGTGATATTCAAGAGCCAGTCGTTTTTATCTCGCAACAAGATGCCTCTGCATTATCTCAATTTTTGCGATCGCAGCTTTCTGGTGATACCCGAAGGCTTTTGGATGCTTATATCATTCCTCCTGCCGAACCAGCTTTAATTACAGCTTTGCTCAGAGAGTTAAATCAACTACTTTTAGGTAAAAGCCTCTACGATAAACAACGTTTTGCAGCTATCACCTTGAGTGCAGAAACTCAAAGATTGATTCAGCAAAATCTCTACGGCAAAGAACTGATTCGCTGCAATCGCTTGCTATTAGAAGAAGCTTTTCCATCTCAAATCAGAAAACATTATATCCATTACAGCGTCAGTCAAACCTCACAAGCGGATTATCAAAGTATTACCGAGGCAATTTTACAGTGGCAGCGAGACAAACCCCATAATGCTGTGATTGAAATTTTTGACAGTGGTGTTTATGTAGAACGAATCAATATTGAACTAGAAAAAAATCAAAGTTTGCAATTACGTGCAGCTAACCGCAAGCGTCCGGTGATACGCATTCTAGATTGGAGAACTTCTTTAGGTGATGCTTTAAATATCACAGTAGAGTCAGGAAGCTGCTTTGTTCTCGATGGTTTATTGATTACTGGTCGGGGAGTGCATATAGAAGGTAATCCCACTCAATTTGTAGATTATCCTACCTCTGTTGTCAAATCGGCTGCGGTTATTATCCGTCATTCTACATTAGTGCCGGGCTGGTCATTACATTGTGACTGCGAACCTCGACGTTCCAGCGAACCAAGTTTGGAATTATTTAATATTAATGGATGTGTAACGATCGCACACAGTATTGTTGGCTCTATTCAGGTTAACCAAGATGAAGTAGAGGCTGACCCTTTGCCGATATGTATTAGTGATAGCATTATAGATGCTACTAACGTAGAAGGTGAAGCGATCGGCGCAGTGGGTTACTCTATAGCTCATGCGCGGTTGACTATTGCACGTTGTACAGTCATTGGACAAATTCAAGTCCATGCAATTGATTTAGCAGAAAACAGTATTTTTAAGGGCATTATATTCGTTGCTCGTCGCCAACAAGGTTGTATCCGTTTCTGCTATGTGATGCCAAACTCACGCACGCCACGCCGATATAATTGTCAACCGGATTTAGTCGAGCAGATAGTTAGACAAAAAACTGAACTACAACCAGAACAGATAGAGGTGGAACAACTTGTTGCTAGAAGCCGCGTACAACCTCAATTCAACAGTACGCGCTATGGCACACCTACCTACTGTCAGTTAGCGTCAACCTGTGCTGAGGAAATCAAACGTGGTGCTGATGATGAATCAGAAATGGGTGCTTTTCACAATTTATATCAGCCTCAAAAAGAGGCTAATCTACGCATCCGTTTAGAGGAATATACACCCGCCGATACTGAAATTAATATTATTTACGCTAGTTAACGAGGTTGTTATGCAAGGAGAATTTAGAGGCGATTTTACTCGTGATACCTACGACAAGAGCAAGCACTTCCTTCGCGTCCTGATGCAACAAGGTCGAGTTCAATTAGATGCAGACTTTAACGAACAGACATCGATTTTACTAAATCGCCTGCAAACTTTAGCTAAAGATATATTTGGACTACAAGGCGGGCCAGAACATAACTGTGGTTTTGAATTTATCGCCACTGAAGAGCAAATTAATAATATTAATCATCTGAACGATGAAGAAAAACTGAAATTAAAACAACTGCTTCAATCTCAAAGCTATTTAATTAGCAAAGGCAATTATTATGTAGATGGAATACTTTGTGAAAATGAGGAATTTGTATCTTATTTTCAGCAACCAGATTTTCAGCCGGAACTTATAGATCCTTGTCAAGTCCAACTAAAGGGAGCGACATATCTTGCTTATCTTGATGTTTGGGAACGGCATATAACCCCCATTGAAGATTATGACGATCGCAAAATTAATATTCGTGAAGTTGCTTTAGGAGGAGCGGATACTGCAACTCGCTCTAAGTTAGTTTGGCAAGTCAAGCTCAAACAATTAAAAGAGGATAAAGATATTGAAACGGTTGCCAAGCAAGTTACCAAGGATCGTGACTATTTTTACAGTTTGTTAGGTCAAGAATTAATCAAGCCTGGAGAAGGCAAAATTATTGCTAGAGTTACAAAACCTAGTTCTACAGGAACGAACAATCCCTGCGTTATTCCTTTTAATTCTAAATTTCGCGGTACAGAAAACCATCTTTATCGCGCAGAAATTTTTACAGTTCCCACTGTTAATAATAACAATAAACTATCATTTGTTTGGTCGCGGGAAAATAGCTCAATTGTTTTTCCGATTGTCACATCTACTGAGAGTAATTCTTCTGCGATCGCATTGACGCTAGAACATTTAGGAAAGGACAAAGATTGCAGTTTATCAGTTGGTGATTGGCTTGAAATAGTCGATGATGATTATGTACTTGGAAATAGCGATCGCCAACTACTAAAAGTTGAACAAGTAGACCGGATTCAAAATCAAGTAATTCTCTCAGGTGATGCTAAAAACAAAACATTGCTTCCAGAAAAGCATCCTTTATTACGCCGTTGGGACTCTAAAGAAGTCAAGGTAAATTTATCTGAAGTGAATCATAAATGGTTTCCCCTTGAAGATGGAATTGAGATTCAATTTCAAGCAGATACTCAGAATAACTCTTATCAAGTTGGCGATTATTGGTTAATTCCTGTGCGGACAGCTACAGGCAATGTAGAATGGCCCAAACTAAAAAACAAAGAAGGAAAATTAGAGCCTCAATCTCAACCACCGCATGGGATAGCTCATTATTATGCACCTCTAGCAGTTATTTCAGGTAATCCTAATAATGTAACACTTTACGATTGTCGAAGAAAGATTGGCAGTCAAAATAACAATATAACACCTGTAAGTAACAAAGATAATAATCCTATAGCAGCTAATTCTCCGGAAAATCCTACACTGCCTATTCCTCAGAAAGAACTGACTGCACAAACAATAATAGAATTCAATCGCGTCATCAATGCTAGTTGGCATCACGATCAAGTTTTGGAAGTCACTATTGCGGAATTACAGGAAAATTCAAGTAATATTCCAGAGGAGAAATTATTTAAATTTAAATCTCAAGATTTAAGAAATTTATTTACTAAACTAGGTTTAGTAATTCAGTTTGAAAAACCAGTACTTATTGATAGTTTACATAGGAGTAGTGTATCTGTATTAGCTCACACTGATAATGTATTGAAAGGTGAAGTTTTTTATATATTGCCAATGAAGGTTGAACCAGTTCAAGTCAAAAAAACTGAAATAAAATCTATCCGTTGGGCAGTTGGCAATGAAATATTGAATAGTAATATCAATCTAATTACAGAAGTTGAAACCTTAACAAATGAAAATACTAAGTACACTGAAGCTGTTAGATTGATTACACCTGATGACTGGTTGCAGAAAGCTGTCTTTAACCAAAGTAATATTTATCAGTTTACTATTTTGCTACATGGAGATTGGATTCTTAATGAAGAACCCTTATTTGATAACGCAAATTTGAATTTATTAGGAGATTTAAATAAAGGTATTATTCCTGATGAATTACGCCAGCAATTTCAAGATAAAGGAATTTCACTTTCGCAAAATCTTATTTTAGTTGCAGAGAAAGAAAATTTTAAATGGCGCTTAGTCGATGGAGGTAAAATTTATATCCTTCAAATCCAAAATAACAAATTAACTTCTAGCAAAATTCAGGCATTAGATGGCAACAATATCTGGCCTGGTGTTCCTGAGCGTTTTAGCGGAAATGGTTCTGAAGGTGGAGATTGGGTAAGCATTATCCATATTAACCCTCTTCTGTAACTTTCCGAAATAAGCAAGTAGTAAATAACTGAAATTATCCAGAAGAGAAAAAAGGTTTAAATTGGTTCATTGTACAAATTAGGTGATTAAAACCAAGCAATAAATCGGAATTGGGAAAGGGATCATGACGGAATGTCACTAAGAAAAGTTAAAACCTCGTCAAAGCAGGGTGTTGGGGGTAGGGTATTGGGTGTAGTGTTTCAGACAATCAAATTTTAGTTACGTCAAGAAGTTCAACATTTTCTTAATTCCCTATACCCCACACCCGCTCATCCAGTTATATCAAGGGTTTACGTTTAACTTAGTGCCATTCGGTCATGACGAAATACGTATTTCGTCATAACTCCAGAAAGAACCAACAATTTGTCCAAATCCCCACAGCTAAGATTAAAGCAGAGAATTGAACAGCTGTGTACTCAACACGGTATTGAGTTCATTGAAACATAAGAAGCCAATACCTCAGCAGCATCATTTGTTGAACTATATTTCTACAAAAGAGCATGTTGGTCAACTCTAGTATCCTTGTCGGAAATTACCTCAACTGTGCGGAATCCCAGCACTGCCAAGAGATTATTTTCGGGAAGCTTAACGGGAGCAGGTTGATCGCCGTGACCTGGAGGGGGGAGGGGATAAGCAGTTGCCGCAGCAGTATGGAAACGAATATTACCTTCGCTGTGTTCAATCACTTGATGGATGTGTCCCGTTAACACTGTGACCGATACAAAACGAGATAGCAGGGAAAGCAACTTAGCAGAATCGGCAGTTGCCCATCCCCATTTGGGATAAAGGTCATACAGAGGAATATGGCTGAAAACAACTAGAGGTGTATCCTGTTTCTGCGCTGCCAAATCTTTGGAGAGCAAGTCCAATTGCGCCTCACCCAGTTTGCCAGTGCCAGTTGCCCCAAAGTCCAGCACATTGGTCAAAGAGACAAAGTGTACTCCCGCCCGATCCCAAACCTGTAAGCCTTCTTTGACATCCTTGCGGTTAAAGGCCTCCTCGTAAGCTTTGCCGCGATCGCCAATCGTATCGTGTTCCCCTGGTAGAGTAAACAGTGGGACTTTCAATTGAGAAAGCAGTTGTTTGGCCAGATCGAATTCTTCTGGTTTAGACAAATGGGAAATGTCTCCCGTGTGAATGACAAAAGCAGGTGGAGTGGGTAAGGCATTGATTGCATCAATCGCTTTCTGGAGCGTATCGGTCACATGTTCATTTGCAGGTTTTTTGAAACCGATGTGTGTATCGCTAATTTGAACGAAGGACAACGGTGAAGCCGTGGATAATTTTTGAGCATTTTGGTCTCCGACTTGGCAGGCAGTTAATAAACCATTTCCACCAACAGCCCACACAATGCCGAGTCCTGTCCAGCCTACATGTTCAATAAATTTTCTGCGTTGCATTGGTATTCCTCTGGTTAGTTTTTCTTATTTGTTACTGTCAGTGTCCCTTTCATAAAGGGATGAACTGAGCAAATATAGGGATAAGTACCCGGTTTAGTAGCGGTGTAGTTCCAGGTTTGATTGGTATCCAGTGCTTTAGAGTTGAAAGTACCATCCATAGCCGTAGCCGTGTGGGGTTCTTCATCGACATTGATAAATTGAACAGTTTTACCAACAGCGATCGCCAAATTCGCTGGCTCAAATTTGAAATTACGAATTTTGACCGTAGTATCGGCAGTTTGTTGCCTAGTTTGGGGTGGTTGGCTCGTTGTCTTTGGGTTCGGGCTACAAGATGACAACGACAACAGAATGACCAACAAGGCACTAGCGATCGCTATGAAAAAATAAGAAATGTATTTCATGGGCGTTCTTCCATCCGCTTTGGTTGACGGCGTTTAGCAAACAGTCCAGTCATGCTTGCTCCGGTAGCCACTAAGCCAATTAGACCTAGCCCATTTAAAACTGGCACAATGGCATCGAGTTTGAAGATTTGCAAGGTGTGAACAGCAATTAAAAATCCAGCCAGTTCTTCTTGATGCAACCATGTGTCGGCGATCGCAATGCTAATACCAGTAACAGCAGTAAAGAATAACGGCAAACAAAAGATTGTGGCAATTAGCCGATGGTACTTGCGAAATATGTTTTTCATCATGTTAGTCTGCTGTAAATCCTTGCAGTTGCTCTTCAAGGTGATGGCGATAGCCTCGATCGCTTAACGTTTGCTCAGACAATCGATTCGCTTTGACAGCAGCTTGAATAATGTCTTGAGCCGCGATCGTTCCAGACGCGATCGCATCGAGCAATGCCCCATTGCTGAGAATGCCTTGGTCTTTGAAGTAGCCTTGATACGCAAGAGTTGCCAGATTAAAAGGGTTAAGCTGGTTTGTAGAAGGTTGCTTTGCCACGTAGGGATTGAAACTGGTTGGTGCGGTTTGGGACTGCGCCGCAGCAGGCAAAGTGGCGGCAAACACAAGCACTGTTGTTAACAGCACAGAAATAGAGCGTCGCATAGAATTACCTCTAGGATTGGTTATTTGGCTACAGCGGTTTTACTGACCTTCAATGCTTGGATGCAGCACAAACTTTCAGGCAAATTGGTTGAATCCAAACTGCCAAAGGTGCAAAATTATGACATGCCAAACAAGGGCATTACGGTCTGCCGATATAAATAATGGCCAGTGTTAAAAGCTGTAGGAGTAAGCAGGTGAGCAATTAGCGTGATTCCAGGAATTTAGTTGCAACTTATGCCCCAAAAAAATGCTAACTGGGTTACTTACTTGTCTCTACCTTTAAAACGACTGAGAACCAATATTGGATTTAAATTCTGCAAATGCTTTGCTAGACTGCTGTTCGCGGTTCGTTTGGTTTGAGGTGCAAGAAGAACATCAACAAATCAAAACCAAATAACTCACTTCTACAAAATTTCGATGCTAAACTCATCCAATTCGCTTCATCAATCGTTTTAGAGATGAAAGTAAGTTTGCTCTATTCTTAAAAGAAGTTGTGACAAGATTGGCACTCACATTGCAAGATGCATCGAACATTTTCGCAGAGATAGCCTCGGTCTATTCACCTGAATCTATGGATCTTAGTTCTCCCGATCGCCATTCATCAGAACCGTCATCGAAGAGCGATGCCGCACTCTTGGATGGACTGAAGGCAAAGCAACCAGCGGCATTAGGGTGTCTCTACGATCGCTATGGCAGCGTGGTGTATGGAGTGGCGCTAAAAGTGTTGCACAGCCAACCGGAAGCCGAAGACCTGACCCAGGAAATTTTTCTATCGTTGTGGCAGCGTCCGGTTGACCCTGCAAAACAAGGTCATTTGCTGCGCTACTTGATTGTCATGACTAGATCGCGGGCGATCGACAAACTGCGATCGCGCAGTCGCACCCTGAATTTGGTGCAACGTTGGGGGCAGAACGTCACTGCTGCACCCCCCGCGCATACTCCGATTGAGCAAGCTGTTTTCCATGAGCGATCGCAGCAAGTGCGGCAGGCATTGACCCAGCTTAACGATCGGCAAAGACAGGCGATCGAACTAGCGTATGATGCTGGACTGAGCCAATCAGAAATTGCCCAAAAACTGCATCAACCCTTGGGAAGCGTGAAAAGCTGGACTCGCCAGGGACTCCTGAAACTGAAGCAACTTTTACAAGACTCCATTGACTAAGGTTATGACTGAACCCCTTACTCCTGAAGCAATCGAAACCTTGGCAGCAGGCTATGTCGTGGGCAACCTCGATCGCACCGAAGTAGAAGTTTTCGAGCAACTGTTGGCAGAAAATCCAGCATTAGTGGCACAAGTGAAGCGACTTCAGGCAACCTTAGACCAGGTTGTTTACAGCTTAAACAGCGTTGAACCGCCTCCCCATCTCCAAGGAGCCATTTTGGCTGCCGCTACCAAGACTTTCCCATCCTCACGTTACAAACGGTCTCGGCGGCTCTGGTACACAATCATGGGTAGTGTCGCGGCATTGCTGATTCTCTATTTAGGAGTAGATAACTATCGCTTGCGGCAAGATTTGGCCATAGCTGGTGACATCAATATCCTACTGCAACAGTCCCAAACGCAACTTTTCTCTCTCAAGGCTGTGAATGCCTCGGATACTACTACCGGTAGCTTTATTGTAAATTTAGGACAACGGCAGGGAATTCTCGCCGTGCAAAATCTCGTGGCTCCACCCACAGGTAAAGTCTATCGACTATGGGCGATCGCTGATGGCGAAAAAATTCCCTGCGGCACTGTGAAAATTAATCCCCAGGGAAAGGTGCTAGATAAATTCTGGATGCCTGCCGACTTTTATGACACAGGTATCTCTGGATTATTCGTGACGTTGGAATCGTCTGAAACTAGCCGTTATCCCACTGGAACTATTGTGATGCAGAGTAACTCATTTACTAAGAGCTAAAACACCGATTCAGTTCATCTGCAATTGGAATGGAAATTGTAAATTCCGTTCCCGATCCTAAAACAGAATTAACTGCAATTATTCCGCCATGCTTTTCTTCCACAATTTGCCGAGCAATAGCTAGTCCTAATCCTGTACCTTTACCAATCGGTTTGGTGGTAAATAAATGGTCAAATATACGTGTTTTTACATCTTCAGTCATTCCTTTGCCATTATCAGCAATTAATATTTTTACGTGACGATCGTCAATTGAAGTTTTAATGATAATTTTGTGAGGATTTGCTTGAATTTCCTGAAAACTACGCTCGTTATTTGACTCATCCAAAGCATCAATAGCATTAGCCAGAATATTCATAAATACCTGATTTAACTGCCCAGGAAAACATGGAATTGACGATAAATTAGCGTACTCAGTGACCACTACAATTTCTGGACGTTGTTCGTTAGCTTTGAGGCGATGTTTGAGAATTAAAATTGTACTATCAATGCCTTCATTGATGTTAAATGGCACTTTATAATCTTTATCGGCACGGGAGAAGGTTCTTAAGCTGGTGCTAATATTTTTTAATCTGTCACAAGCGATCGTCATTGCATCGATCATCTTCGGCAAGTCTTCTAAGCTATAATCCAAGTCAATTTCTTGGGCATGGTCTTTGATTTCCTGTTGGGGATTGGGTAGAGTTTTTTGATATAGTTTCAGATGTTCGGTGATATCAGCCAAGATGGGTTTAGCTTGTATAAGACTTGCAGAAATAAAGCCAAGAGGATTGTTCATTTCATGGGCTACCCCAGCAACTAAGTTACCTAGTGCAGACATTTTTTCATTTTGCACCATTTGTAATTGGGCTTGTTGTAGTTCTTGGAGAGCTTTTTTAAGTTCCTGGGATTTTTGCTCAATTGCAGCTTCAGCAAGTTTGCGATCGCTAATATCTCGAATAATGGTTGCCAGATATTCGATTTCGTCGGCGGCATTTTTTTGAGCAATAATCACCTGAGAAACAGGAATTTCATTGCCTTGGGAGTCGAAAATGGCCGACTCACCGCTCCAAGCTCCTTGGCGGATGGCGGTGGGAATAGCGACGGATTGCAGATATTCCATTGCTGTAGGTGGGGTGACAGTAGAAATATGAAATCCAGCAGCACTATCTGCAATCTGCCAAAATCTCAGTCCGGCTGGATTAGTGTAGAGACTATTGCCATTGGCATCTGCAATGCCGATAATATCTGGGGTAGCAGCCAAAATCTCTAAAAGTCGCTGTTGCTCTTGTTCAGCACGTTTGCGATCGCTAATATCAATTAGCATTCCATCCCATACCATTTCACCATCCTCCCCACGTTCTGGCTGGGCGGCCGCTTTTACCCATTTGATATTGCCATTGGGTGTAACAATACGCCACTCATGTCGAAATGGGGTAAGATTTTGCGCTGACTCGATAGTTGCCCGAAAAGCCTCTGCTTTATCTTCGGGATGTTCAAAATCGCGCAGACTGTATTTCCCTGACTTCACATCTTCCGCTGCTACTTCGTAAAGAGTTTGACACCCAGAACTGACATAGGATACTGAAGATGAACCATCGGCTTTAATCCGAATTTGATAAATCAAACCAGGAACATTATCTGCTAGTTTTTGAAAGCGGGCTTCACTGAGCCGTAACTTTTCTAGAGATTCTTCTAACTGTTGAGCATAAATTTGTGAATCTTGATACAGACGGGCATTTTCCAGAGAAATCGCTGCTTGGGTACAAAGAAAGTTGAGAATGAGGATGCGATTACTTGTAAACACACCACTGGTGGAGCGATTCTTTAAATATAAAATCCCAATTAAATGTCCTTGATTGAGAATCGGCAAGCACAGCAAACTTTTTGGTTGTCGTTGAAGTAAATACTCATCAATTACAGGTAAATTGGTTTTGAGTTCGTTAATCACCACAACTTCTTGCGTATTTTTGACATACTGTATTAACTTTATTGGTAAGTGGGGATTACCCTCTAGGGGTTCGGAATACAGTTGTGTGATTTCGGGTGTGGCAATGGCTCTCACCTGCCATTCTCCTTGGCTATTAGGTAAGATCAAGGCACAGCGATCGCCCCCAGAATGTTGCAGAATAATCTGAGTCAGTTGGTGCAACAGTTCATCGAGTTGAATCGTACCAGAAAGGCTTTGAGAGGCTTTGAGGATAGCAGCAAAATCGAGAGCACTAATGCTGATGCTAGAGGAATGGCTTAAATCAGTGGAGCTATGAACCGAAAGCTGAGTAGCATTTTGTGATAGTGTTTCCAGTACATTCAGAGGTTGTACTCCCTGCTGGAGAATCAGGTGCAGTAAATTGGGGTAGCGGTTTTCCAAATCCTCAGTTTTGGCTTTTGCGCCCCAATGAGCGTAACAGTAGTATGCCTCCTGCATATAGCCTGCGGCTACCTTTTCTTTGCCCCAACTGAGATAAAATTTAGCGGCCAGTTCATTGCTGAGTGCTTCTTCTTGCACAAAACCATGCGTTTTGGCTTGGGCAATAGCTAAATCGTAATGTTCCATCGCCTCAGCAAATTGACCAAGCACCCGATAGCGTTCTGCTGCCACAAGCGAACAGCGATGTTGATGATTGAATGGAGCATAAGTAGCCCAAGTTTGTAGTTTTTCTTGATGGGCATTGATTCGCTCTAAAATAGCTGATTTTTCTTGGGCGTTAGCATCGGTGTAGCGTGCTAGATGAATTAAAGCATCATAAAAAACTCGGACAGCTGCGACGAAATAGCCATTTACAGCATTACTATACTGTTCTGCTAAGGCTGCTTGTTGTGAGGCTGCTTCGTATTCTCCGAACAAATAACACAGAACAGCTTGATTGAAATGAAGATAGAATAACCCCGTGCGATTGCTGGTAGCTTGTAAGCTGGGCAAGATTTCAGCGGCATTGAAGACTTTGCCCTGCAAATAATAGGGAACTTCAGCTTGTCCTAATAAATTGAGAATCGCTTGCAGGTAACACTCTAGATATTTTATCGTTGCTTCTTGTTTGACCTGGCTGATGACTTGCCGATAATTCTCCATTTCCTGGGCCAAATCATTTAATTCTCGACCGCTCCAATAGCTACACTGACTATATGACACTAAGTTCAACGCCACGCATACCAAATCTCCAGTTTCTAAGCCGCTGTAATAAGCTTCTAGCAAGGATGGGATACTGCGATTTAATGGTTCTTTCCAGTGCCGAATAAAGCTGTTGACAATAAAGTAAGCTCTGCTTTTAAAAGCGTTAATCTGGTGTTGTTCTAGTAACTTTAATGAAAGTTGCCCAAATTCATACCCAGCATCAATATCTCCAATCAAACCACAAAGAGTCACTCCATAGTCTGCATAGGACAAAATGGCAATAGGTGAATTGCCAAACTGGATAGCCATCTCGACTTGCTTGGATGTGAGTAGTGGTAACAGTGCCGGTTTACCAATGAATGCAGAGGAGACTAGTGTAGTCAGGATTTGCATGGCTGCCAGTTGATGCGGATCGCTCATTACAGATAAATCCAGCAAACTTAAGGGTGCGCGCCCCATCCACAGTTGCTTTGTCTGTTGGGTTGCTGCACTAATATCTGCCGTAGTCGGCTGTTCGGGAAATTCCACGCCGAGTAATTTCAGGACTTGCAACCCAGTCTCAACTACTTTGGCAAATTGACCTTGCGACCGGAATGCCATCATTCGGGTTTCATAGACTTTGATGGTGTCCAGTAAAGAAGTAGCAGATTGCAACACAATGTCACCCCACACTGCTAGCTTGTCAAAGTCTGTATTCAGGCAGGCAGCTTCCAAACGCTCGTGATGCAGATTCAGGGTCAATTCGTAGTGTACTACCCAGGTATTAGAAGGTAGTAAATCAATCCCTTGAGTGAAGTAGTTGACGGCAGCATTATAAGCGATCGCCGCCTTGGCTTTGCGCCCTGCGATTAAATTCAGTTGGGCTAACTCAAGTTTTTTCTCAGGCTGAACGAGCAAGTCAATGCCTATATTCAGGTGATTGACAATTTCAAAGATATTTGCTTCTAGTTCAGTTTCCGGTGTACTAGCGTGTAATAATTGACCGATCGCCAGATGAGTTGCTTGTTTGCCATCTTCCGCAATTAACTTGTAAGCAGCTTGTTGGATGCGATCGTGCAGGAAGCGATAAGTTAAATTGACACAGCGATCGTCAACCGTTGTTTGGGAATCAAGTTCGCTACTCTCTGCCTGAAAGAACTTGTAACTCTGGCTAGTTGGCAAAATTAAGCCCTCTTGCAACGCTTTCCATAACGCTGTTGCAGCATTGGTTGCAGACTGCTGTGAAACGATCGCCAAGGTTTTTAAATCAAAAGAGTTGCCAATGCAAGCCGCTAGTTTCAGTACATTTTGCGTTTCTTTAGGTAATTTCTGCAACTGGTAGGTGAGAAATTCCACCACATCATCGGTAAGAGATAACGCCTTGATTTGGGCAATATCGCATTCCCAATAGCCATGATGGCGATTAAATGTAATCTGCCCATCTTCGTGTAAGCTTTTGAGAAACTGGGTGATAAAAAAGGGATTACCTTGAGTCTTGCGATCGATTAATTCTGTTAAAGGAAGCGATCGCTCTATCGTACAATGCAAGGTATCAGCAATTAACTGATTCGTATCGCTCAAAGTCAGAGGAGCGAGGGTAATTGTATTGACAGTCTTGCCAGTTTTCTTCAGTTCCTCCACCGTCAAGATAAACGGATGGCCTGCTTGTACTTCATTATCTCGATAAGCCCCTAACAAAAGCAGATAACGCCGATCTTCCATCAGCAGTTTAATTAATTGTAGGGAAGCTAAATCTGCCCACTGCAAGTCATCCAAAAACATCACTAAAGGGTGTTCTGCTGTGGTAAATACAGCAATAAACTTTTGGAATAATAAGTTAAACCGATTCTGTGCCGCACTTGGCGACAGTTCTGGCGCAGGCGGTTGTTTGCCAATTACTCGTTCTAGTTCTGGAATCACCTCAATAATAACTTGGCCATTGTCTGCCAGAACTTCTAGAATCTGGCTTCGCCACTGTGCTAATTGTGTATCTGACTCTGACAACAATTGCCCCATCAAATCGCGCAAAGCTTGCACAAACGCAGAAAAGGGAATATTGCGATTGAATTGATCGAATTTACCTTTAATAAAATACCC
Source organism: Dendronalium phyllosphericum CENA369 (assembly GCF_016056275.1). GTDB lineage: Bacteria > Cyanobacteriota > Cyanobacteriia > Cyanobacteriales > Nostocaceae > Dendronalium > Dendronalium phyllosphericum. The sequence continues at coordinate 38,321 of NZ_JAECZA010000314.1, forward strand.
CTGCTGTCGGGTAATGGGCTTGTGGACTTCATTAACGACGGCAGTTTTACCAATCCCAGAGAATCCCGCTACCAGCATCATTTCTGCTGTGCCATTGGCAACACGCTCAAAAGCTTGCAACAAGGTAGCAACTTCTGATTCTCGTCCATAGAGTTTTTCTCTAATTAGAAAGCGATCGCAAATATCCCGCTTACCAATGACAAAATCTGTAATTTCCCCTGTATCTTGAAGTTGCGCCAAACAAGTTGCTAAATCATGCTTTAATCCCAACGCACTTTGATATCTATCTTCGGCATTTTTCGCCATCAACTTGTTGATTATCTTGCCTAAGACTGTTGGTATTTCTTCCCTCCTGCCTTCTAGCTTTGGCGGTTGTTGTGCAATATGACAATGCACCAACTTCATCGGGTCATCCGAGATAAATGGTAACTCTCCGGTTAATAATTCATAAAATGTCACACCCAGTGCATAAAAATCGCTACGGTAGTCTATGCCTCGGTTCATTCTTCCGGTTTGTTCGGGAGAAATATAAGCAAGTGTACCTTCTAAGACATTGGGATTTTTAATTTCTTGGGTTTCTTTAGGTAAGAGAGAGGCAATACTAAAGTCAATCAGTTGAACTTGTTTTGTTTGGGGATGAATCAGAATATTGGCAGGTTTGATATCTTTGTGGATAACACGGTTGTGGTGTAAATCGTGGAGAATATCAGTTAATTGAATAGCGATTGTTAAAAGTTCCACCAAGGAGAGGGTAGTGGTTTGAATGTATTCTCCTAAAGCTACGCCTCCCGTATCTTCCATTACCAAAATATAACCATTACCATAGGGTTCTAATGATAAAGGATGAATGATTCCAGGAATGTTGAGATTTTTGCTAATGGTATATTGGTTGCGAAATTGTAGTAATTCGTTGAAGTTGGGATATGCTGAGGTCAAAAGTTTGATGACAACTGCGAGTCTATCTTGTTCTCGAATAGCTCGATATACTCTGGTTCTGGAGCCTGCATAAAGTTGAGAGCTAATTTGATATCTGGGAATGATTGGGCTGGGGTTTTGAGTAGCCATTTATATATATTCTGATAAAAGTTGCTTTTTGCTGCTCATTAAAAAGCCGTGCAACAACGCCTCTACACTCTACTAGTATTCCCATTAACGCTTGCATAGCTTGCTTTTCTGTGGGAAATGGTTTCCTAACAGGCTTTTGTGTCATAGCCAGCATCAGCAGACCAACCCCATGTGTACGGACTTTCCATTCGCCCTCACCAGAAACTTTTACCCTAATTGAATCCACCACAACACCTTGAAAGGGCTAGGCAACCCACTAAACTTTGTCAAGCGGTTAATTTTATTTTTTTATGGGTGTGCATCCTTGCAGAAACCGCAAGATTCTCTCCCCTGCGATTTTAATCATAAATTTTTCACTAGGAACTGTATAAGAAAGTTTTGAGGAATATATGTGACGTAATGTTAACTTTTATTAAAATTTATGATAATTTGTAATAGTTACTGAAGCTAGAGCTTGCAAATGCTCTTGGCTGTGTCTTTTTGCTCGTTGTAAATCCAATAAATTAGGTCTGTAGATATGCCAATTACGATCGACTCAGCTCGTGGTATTTTCCCAGGAACCCTATCAGCTGATGCTGTACCAGCTACAATCGCTAGATTTAAGCAACTCAGTGCCGAAGATCAGCTGGCATGGACTTGGTTTGCTTATCTTGAAATGGGTAAAACAATTACTGTTGCTGCTCCAGGTGCTGCCAGTATGCAATTTGCAGAAGCAACTCTTAATCAAATTAAGCAAATGACTTTCCCTGAGCAAAGTCAGGTGATGTGCGATCTAGCAAACAATGCAGATACACCTATTTGTCGTACCTATGGTACTTGGACTCCAAATATCAAACTAGGTTTTTGGTATCAACTTGGACAATGGATGGATCAAGGTATTGTTGCGCCGATTCCAGCTGGCTATCAGCTTTCTGCCAATGCCTCAGCAGTGTTGCAAGCAGTCCGAGAACTAGATCAAGGACAACAAATTACAGTCTTACGTAATGCTGTAGTTGATATGGGCTTCGATCCGAATAAGTTAGGCGACTACACCAGAGTCTCGGAACCTGTAATTCCTCCCAAAGATGCATCACAACGAACTCAAGTCACCATTGAAGGCATTAATAATGAAACGGTGCTGAGTTACATGAACAACCTGAATGCCAATGACTTTGGGGCATTAATTGAACTGTTTGCGCCTGATGCAGCACTGCAACCTCCTTTCCAAAGACCAATCGTTGGTAGAGATGCTATTCTGCGATTTTTTAATGAAGAATGCCAAAACCTCAAATTAATACCGGAGCGAGGCATTTCTGAACCCGCAGAAGATGGTTACACCCAAATCAAAGTTACTGGTAAAGTACAAACTCCGTGGTTTGGTGCTGCTGTGGGAATGAATATGGCTTGGCGGTTCTTGCTCAATCCTAAAGGCAAAATTTTCTTTGTGGCAATTGATTTGCTGGCATCTCCTAAAGAACTATTAAACTTGGTTCGCTAGAGAAATACTTCATGTAAGTATACCTTGAATTGCGTGAGCGCTCTCTAGCCAAGGGCGCTCCTCTTTTTATAAACAAATGGCACACGTTGACAAAATAAGTAACCGCATAAAGTTTAAGGTTTGTAATGCACGTGAGTGAAGTTGAATGGTCTACGACCGAGCAAGAGATAGCTAAAGCAGCCTTTGAAAAAGCCTATGAGCGAGAAATTGAGGCTGTGATCCAACAAGTTCGCCAAAGAGCTAGTGTGATGACACAGCCTAATGAAATATGGCAGTTACATGATTTCTTAAGTGCTAGAAGACACGAGATAGATGGAAAATACGACTATAGATATTCGGTTTTAATCTTTGTCTTTGCTAGTTTGATCAAAGATGGTTGGCTGCATCTTGATGAATTACAGGGACTAGAAAAAGATAAGCTGACCAAAGTAGTGGCTCTTACACGTATGTAAGGACTAAACTTGGAAAAAAATTATTGCGATCGCTATACTGGAATTGGCAAATACCTATTCTGAAATAATAAGCGATCGCTTTTTTATATTCCTAATCTTGCCATAAGGCAATGCCACCTAAAAAACCTGTCACATTCGGTATAAAGTCTCGGCGTTAACTTTTCACTCGAAGAAGTTCAAAATGCTTTAGAAGGTTGCACTATGGCTTAGAAGATGCGTTCAGAAGCACAACTGACTATGTGCTATGGCTACAAAAGCATGAAAAACAATATTTCTCGAACGCAATTTTGGTGAGTGCATTACGAGAGCAATACTTCCAGAAAGAGGGGATTAAAGTATCCTGGCACGCTAATATTTTTATACCTGGTGAAATATCTCTAACCCCTAAAAGACTTTGAGCAATCAATACTGTCCTAACCTATGTGACTACGGCTATATTTGATTAAGGCGATCGCAGTTTAGCCCATCCCAAAAAACAGCAATAGCTTCCAAAATCTCTCTCCCGCCTTGAAAGAACTTGCTTTGGTCAAAGTCTGTGTGAAAGTAAACTTCTTCAAGTTCCTCTAGTGTGTGTCCGGCGTGTTGCGCTTCAACACGATTATGCCAAGTAAAAAATGCTAGGTGTAGGTGTGGATATCGTGTTTGCTTGATGCGTGTAAATCCATCCTCTAATTCCTGCCAGAAGCCTGCTGCGGCCCAATTCTCAACAGCAAAGCTAGCACCCTCGGCAATTTGTGGGTCTTCACTACCGTAGAGGCGTTGTAGTTCGTCACAGAAATGCAAGGTTGTAGGATTTCCGTGCTTGCGTTTGCCGATATTTTCGTAGTGCAAGCCTAATCCTTCAGCAATACCAATTAGCCATTCAAAATGTGCGGCGCGAAAACGACAGATACCGCCGTCTACTGTACCTTCTGTGCTGACTAGTTCGGGGTCGCCTTCCCGGTCTTTTTCCTCCTCTGTCTGAGCTATGTTATTACTAATTGGTTGTTCAGACTTGCGGTAAATCACGCCCAGTTCGTTCAGCAATATTTCCCGACTGGTACGCGACTGTAGAAGCGTAGGTGAGTTGATTGCTTTTAATAACGCCGCAATCAAGAACTGATTAGAGAACACCGAAAATTGCTGAATGAAGTTTCGCAATTCTTCATCTGTAGCAGTGCCGTTGCAGAACCAGCGAGTATAAGCATTGTTGGTAATAATGCGATGCTGCAAAAATTCTCGGTCAACTTCGCTGAGGAAGTTTTGGAATTCATTTACCTGTTCTTGAGTGAGTTCGCCTCGACATAAGCGTTTGTAAATGCGTGGCGAAATCGTCAAATTTCTTGGAGTAGTAGTAATTTGAGTCATAATCAACCACCTCTCAAAAAGTGGGGAAAGGGAAGCAGAGGGGCAGGGGAGCAGAGGAGAATAACACTGACAACTGACAACTGATTTCTATTTAAGCAAGCCAACTATAGGCGTAGTTTTTGTCCTCCAACTGCACAGCATAGTTTGTGAAATGTAAGGGGTGAAATGTATCAATCATCACGGCTAATTCATCAGTTCGTTCTTTGCCAATCGACCCTTCGTACATTCCTGGGTGAGGGCCGTGAGGAATGCCACTAGGATGAATAGTCAGCGAAGCGCGTTCAATTCCTTTGCGGGACATGAAATTACCCGCAGCGTAGTAGAGAACTTCATCTGAATCAACGTTGGAATGATTATATGGGGCAGGGATTGCTTGGGGGTGATAATCAAAAAGGCGCGGTACAAAAGAACACAAGACAAACCCAGGAGCTTCAAAGGTTTGATGTACTGGAGGAGGTTGGTGAATCCGACCTGTAACGGGTTCAAAGTCTTCAATATTGAATGCAAAAGGATAGAGGCAGCCATCCCAACCGACGACATCAAGGGGATGATGGCCATAGAAGTAGCTGGTGATGCGCTGGCTGAAACCTTTTCTGTGATACTCGCACTCTTTGACTCGTACCTCAAACTCTCCTACCTCATCATGAGTCACCAACTCATCCGGTGGGCGGATGTCGCGTTCGTTGTAGGGGGCGTGTTCGAGAAATTGTCCGTAACGATTGAGGTAGCGTGCTGGTGGCTCGATGTGTCCGCTTGCCTCAATAATTAGCATTCGCTGCTCAATGTTGGTATCGGGTATGATGCGCCACAATACTCCTGTAGGAATTACGAGGTAATCACCTGGACGATAGCGAAGATTTCCATACTGGCTCTCCAATATACCAGTACCTTCATGAATGAAAATTACCTCATCGCCGTGAGCCAACCGATACCAGTACGACATTGTTTCAGTAGGTCGGGCAACTGAAATAGAAACATCCGCATTCGACAAAAGCGGAATACGTGCTTCTACAGCATCCCTGGCTGGTGTGATGGTCGCTGTGCGTAGATGGCGATGACACAACACACCTGATTCCTCAAAGGAAATGTCCGCCGTTGTTCTGAGTAAAATTTTCTGTATCTGGGTGGGCGGACGCAAATGGTAAAGCAGAGATTGAACGCCTGAAAAACCACGCATCCCCATCAATTCTTCGTGATACAAAGAACCGTCAGGTTGACGAAATTGAGTGTGTCGTTTGTGTGGAATCTTTCCCAATCTATAATAATGAGTCATTTTCTCATCTCCTATGACTTGAAAGATCGGGGGATCTGGGGAAGAAGAGGGCAGAGGAGCAGAGGGGCAGAGGAGCAGGGGAGCAGGGGAGCAGAGGAGCAGGGGAGAATAACACTAACCACTGACCAATTACCAATCCCCAATTACTACTGACAACTGACAACTGACTCCTGCCTACTTCAAAGATTCCCGCGCAGTGCTTGTTCGCGCTCAATGGCCTCAAACAAAGATTTAAAGTTACCTTCACCAAAGCCCTGCGCTCCATGCCGCTCAATCACTTCAAAGAAAAGTGTTGGTCGGTCTTGCACGGGTTGGGTGAAAATTTGCAGCAAATACCCATCTTCATCCCTATCTACTAAGATGCCTAGCTCTGCCAGCTTTTCAATCGGTTCATTAATCTTCCCTACCCGTTTTTCTAAGTTTTCGTAATAGCTTCTGGGTACGTCTAGAAACTCGACTCCATTTGTCTTGAGCAGGGAAACTGTCTCGATAATGTTGTTGGTAGCGCAGGCGATGTGCTGCACCCCAGGGCCGTTGTTATATTTTAGGTATTCTTCAATTTGTGACTGGCGTTTACCTTTGGCTGGCTCGTTAATTGGTAATTTAATTTTGCCAGTGCCGTCTTGCATTACCTTAGACATCAATGCTGAGTACTCTGTGGAAATTGCTTGCTCGTCAAACTGCACCAACAAGCTAAAGCCCATCGTCTCGGCGAAAAACTGCACCCATTGATTCATCATACCTAGTTCGACATTGCCCACAATATGGTCAATGGTATGTAGTCCGACAAAATTGTTGTTTTTAATCTGTTGGCAAGGCATGAAGCCAGGGGCAAACACCCCAGAATAATCATTTCGTTCCACAAACTTGATGAGCGTGTCGCCATAGCCGTGGATAGCAGCATAGCGTAATACCCCGTATCCGTCTTCTTCTTCTGTCGGCTCTATAGCTCCTATAGCACCTTGCTTGGTTGTTTCTTTATAGATATTCACAACATCTGGTACTTCCAAGGCAACAATGGCAACTCCATCGCCATGCTTAAGCACACTCTGGGAAATGGAATGTTCTGGAAATAGTGCTGTACTTAAAACAAAGCAAATATCCTCTTGCTGCATCACATAGGATGCTACTTCCCTACTACCAGTTTCCAAACCCCGATATGCAGTATTGGTGAATCCAAAAAACTTGGAATAAAACAATGCTGCCTGCTTTGCATTGCCTACATAGAATTCCAGGTGGTCAAAGCGCTTTATGGGGCAAAAATCATTCATGTCGATCATTTTAATTCCTCCTTACTCAGAGGAAGTGTTGATAACTGAAAATAAACCTTGTGAAGAACCACGATTTTTGATGTACATAATGACTTAAAGAAAGCAGCTTTAGTTCCATTTTTTAACTAAAAGTTATTAATAAGATTGAAAAATTAACTTTTGATTTGTTTGTTTTAATTTTTATTAACCTAAATAACTTTTTTAGTATTTATAATTAACTAAGCTATCCATAAAATATGCTGACTAACTATACCTGGAGATATAAGTTGGCTAAAAATCAAACTACCAAAGGAAAGAACTCGGAACCAGTTAAACAACTAGATGAAAAAGACCGATTGATATTGCGCCTTCTGCAAGAGAACAGCCGCATTACTCACACAGAATTGGCGCGCCAAGTTAATCTAACTGCGCCTGGACTACAAAAAAGGCTAAAAAAGCTGGAAGAAAGTGGCTTTATTGACCGTTACGTAACTTTGGTCAATCGTGAGGCGTTAGGTTTAGATTTACTGTGCTTTACACAAGTTACTCTGGCCCATCATCAACCTGAATGCGTCGGACACTTCTGCGAACGGGTAAAGGAGTTGCCGGAAGTTCTAGAATGTCATCATCTCACTGGTGAATTTGATTACCTCTTAAAAGTTGTCGTCACCAATCATCAGCATTTAGAAAGATTACTGACTGAGAAAATTACACAAATTCCAGGTGTAGACAAAGTGCGTACTAGTATTGTTTTGAATGAAATCAAAGCTTCAACATCACTACCATTAGGCTAAGAATTTTCCCTTAAAGAGGTGAACCTTTATGTATACCTCAGTTAAAACCCTTCTCGCATCAATTGTGGATTATGCCGGACTGTTTCCTCCAGCGAAGCTCGGCATCGAAGCAGCTATAGTCAATTATGCAAAGTATCAATCGACACCTTACAGTTGGATGCTGAATAACTTTGTGCTGCCAGTGTCTCGGTTGCACGAGTTTACAACTATTGTGCCAACATTAGATTTAAAGCAGCGATCGCTTAGTCTAATTATTTCAAACAATTGGAAATCAGAGTTAGAAATAGTGCATTCGCTGCAATTACGCCATAGCAAAAATCACATCGCTGTCACTTCTTTAGAATTTCCTATACTTTCCCCCATAGAAATAGAAAAAGTCATTCCTCATTTAACTGAGAATTTAGAAGTATTTTTTGAAATCCCACTGAAGGAAGACCTGAAGCCATATTTAGCAGTGCTAAAAAATACCAAAGCATCGGCAAAAATTCGCACGGGCGGAATGACCGTAGAAGCTTTTCCTACTGTCACCCAACTTTTTTTGGGCATTTTAGCGTTTGCTGAAGCTCAAGTTCCTTTTAAAGCAACCGCAGGCTTGCATCATCCATTACCGGGTAATTATTGCATCACATACGAACCAGATAGCCCCTCGACTCTAATGCATGGCTTCTTGAATGTTGCAGTCATGGCAGCATTAGTTTATTGGCAAAAAGTCACTCCCCAAGCAGCGTTAGAAGTTCTCCAAGATGCCAGCAACAGCTTTTATTTTACAGATAACGCTATTACTTGGGGCGATTATCAACTCAATATTGCAGAGATTGAGCAGGCTCGACAACGCTTCTTCCGCTCTTTTGGTTCCTGCTCGTTTGAAGAACCGATAGACAACCTTCAGGAGTTGAAACTACTATGAGCCGTTTAAATGCTACCCACGACCCAAATTTACAAAGTTGGGTAGAATCTGCGAATCAGCCAGATACAGATTTCCCAATTCAAAATTTACCGTTTGGCGTGATGCGATCGCCAAATAGCAACGAACCTTCACGTATCGGGGTTGCTATTGGCGACCAAATTTTAGATTTATCCCTTTGTTACAAAGCTGGACTACTGCAACAACTTCCAGAAAATTTGCAAATAGCCTGTGCAGCGCCTAATTTAACTCAAATCATGATGATGGGGAGTGAGGCGACATCGTTGTTACGAAATCATATCAGCCAGTTGCTACGAAGAAACGAGCAACCGCAAGAAGCACAAGCAACGCTCATTTCCATGTCTGACGTTGACCTTTTATTACCTACTACCATTGGTGATTACACAGATTTTTACGCCTCAATTTTCCATGCTACCAATGTCGGCAAGTTGTTTCGTCCTGACAATCCACTTTTACCTAACTATAAATATGTTCCCATTGCCTACCACGGACGCGCCTCCTCAATCGTACCTAGCAATACTGCTATTGCGCGTCCTCAAGGTCAGATAAAAAAACCTCAAGCTTCAGCCCCCAGCTTTGAATTTACTCAGATGTTGGACTATGAATTAGAAGTTGGATTTTTTATTGGTAGCGGGAATGAGTTAGGACAGCCCATTCATCTAGACAAGGCTGAAGAACATATTTTTGGTCTGTGTTTGGTAAATGACTGGTCAGCACGAGATATTCAAGCTTGGGAATACCAACCCCTCGGCCCCTTCTTAGCCAAGAGTTTTGCCACCACTATCTCGCCTTGGGTGGTAACTTTAGAAGCTCTAGCACCCTTCCGCTGTTCCGCTTTAGAACGTGCTGAGAACGACCCCGCACCACTACCTTATCTCTCTTCCTCATTAAATACTGAAATAGGCGGTATCGATATCAAAGTTGAAGTGCTGCTACGTTCAGCCCAGATGCGTGCAGTGGGGATGACACCGTTTCGCTTGAGTTGTGGGTCTTTTAAGCAGATGTATTGGACAGTAGCGCAAATGCTCGCCCATCACACGAGTAACGGTTGCAACCTCCGTTCTGGCGATTTACTAGCTAGTGGAACAGTCTCAGGCCCGGAAAAAGACTCACAAGGATGCCTGTTAGAAATTACTCAACGTGGTACTCAGTTAGTTCAACTACCAACTGGGGAAATGCGGTCTTTTCTATGCGATGGCGATGAAATTATCTTGCGCGGCTATTGTGAAAAACAAGGCCATGTCAGGATAGGTTTTGGAGAGTGCCGAGGCACGATCTTAAATGCTGTTAAAAACTCTATATTCACCCCATAAGGAGGATTGCATGAACCAAAACACTTGTGTAGACGTTCAAAAACCAAGGACAGATGAAAAAACCACTTTGGGATCCGATCTCTTGACAAGTTAGTAAAGACTTTGGTATTACAAGAATATTGGTGATGAAACTCGCCTTCTGGAACAACCAGAAAACCGCCCTTGTGGCTGATAGTTTCTAGTTCAATACTGCATTAACCTGCTGTCAAAAAGTAGGTAGTAAGAGCTAACAACTATCAGTCAAGTTGGAATAAATAAAATGGGCGGAATTTTTTTAGTAATTTTCAAAAAAAGCTTCAGAATAATTAAGATTCGATTTTTAGAAACTACCGAAATAATTTTAGCTTGGGCTGCTTGGGTAGCAATCATAATTGAGGCGATCGCAGACTGTCCTTTCTATAGCAGTCAAATAGCTGTTGACTCAACTAATTGCAGCCTTATTTTGCTGGCATACCTAAAATAACAGTAATTTGGATATGAATAAATTACGCCAGTTAGAGCAGTTAATTGCTTTACCTCAACTCAGCAAATGGTTAATTATCTCCTTTGTGGTTGGTATTTTTTCGGGCATAGGTTCTGCTGCTCTTTTGGCATCTTTGGAATGGGCAACAAATTGGCGAGAATCCCATCTTTGGATAATTGCATTATTACCGCTAGGTGGCTTCTTTAGCGGTTGGATTTATCATCAGTTTGGCAAACGGGTAGAGGCAGGAAACAATCTTTTACTTGAAGAAATTCATCATCCCAAAGATATTATTCCTTTGCGGATGGCTCCTTTAGTTTTGCTAGGGACAGACCTAACTCATTTATTTGGAGGTTCAGCTGGTCGTGAAGGTACAGCTCTGCAAATAGCTGCTTCACTTGCCGATCGCTTGACAAAGATATTCCACTTCAAACACGCTGACCGACGAATTTTATTAATGGCTGGTTTAAGTGGAGGATTTGCTTCAGTTTTTGGCACTCCTTTAGCTGGAACCATTTTTGGTTTAGAAGTTTTAGCTATTGGTAAAATCCAACATGATGCACTTTTTCCCTGTTTAGTTGCAGCAGTCGTAGGCGATCGCGTTACCTTAATGTTGGGTTTGCATCATACTGCATATCGTCATGCACCCATTATCCCAACAGTCACAGTAATAGGGCTGATTTCGGCAATTGTCGCTGGCGCAATCTTTGGAATAGTAGCGATGATTTTTGCCAAGCTGACTCACAAAATCAGCCACATTTTTCAAGAAAAAATCTCTTACCCTCCTTTACGTCCTGCTGTTGGTGGCCTGATTGTAGCATTGGCTATTTGGGCAGTCGGAACTACAAAATACATTGGACTAGGTATTCCTACAATTGTTGATGCTTTTAACACCCAGTTACCACCTTGGGATTTTGCCGCCAAAATAGCTTTTACTGCTTTGACTTTAGGAGCAGGTTTTAAAGGAGGGGAAGTAACCCCTCTATTTTATATCGGTGCAACATTAGGTAATGCTTTGTCTTTAATATTAGCTCTACCTGCACCACTACTTGCAGGTATGGGGTTTGTAGCTGTCTTTGGTGGAGCAGCAAATACCCCTATCGCTTCAACTTTAATGGGAATAGAACTGTTTGGTTTAGAATCGGGAGTCTTCATTGGTATTGCTTGTGTAGCAAGCTATCTTTTTTCTGGTCATGCTGGCATCTATAACGCACAACGCCTTGGCTCAGGCAAATACCATTTTATGCCTGTACAAGAAGGACGAAGTTTAGCTAGCCAAACCCAAGTATCTGCTCGGACTGTAGAAAAAAAGATTGAAAAACAAATTCATTTATTTAATGACCTGCATTTTTGGGGATTTGTACACCAAGGAGAAGAAATTGCAATGCACAATTTGACAGTTTTGCGTTTGTATTTTCATTCTGGTTCTCGTGTACCTAAAAAAACATTTTGGCAAAAATTAACAGCACCAACTCTTACTTATTATTTAGCTGCTCGTGCTAAAGATTTTGGCATTGAACAAGTCGTAGTACACCGAGTTTCAGTGGGATTTTTGAAAGGAGATCCTTTGCATCATGACCATCATGAATTTCCTCATCACAAACTCCCCCAGTGCGTTGAATTAGTCGATCGAGAGGAGAAACTGCGAAGTTTTCTAGATGAACATACTGATGAACTCAAAGAAGTAAGAGTTGTTTTATTAAAATGCGAGGAATTGTCACCGTAATGACTTTAGAGCAACTGCACTAGTTGCAGCTGGCTATGCAGACTTCCCCCTGATTGCCTTTCACTTTCAACAGGCGAGTATTGGTAGCCAAGACCAGATTCCTCTGTTTTATGCCTTGGCAATGGGTGTAGATGGTATCGCTGCTTTAGCATTTGGACGTTGGTTTGACTGGATTGGGTTTACGAGTTTGACATTAGCGGTGCTTTTATCCTCCCTGTTTGCGCCCTTTGTCTTTTTGGGAAATTCCGCGATCGCATTTGTGGGTATGGTGTTATGGGGTATTGGTATGGGGGCGCAAGAATCGATTATGAAGGCAGCGGTAACTGGCATGGTTCCAGCAGACAAACGCGGATCTGCATTTGGTATCTTCAACACAGGCTACGGCTTGGCTTGGTTTAGCGGCAGTGCTTTGATGGGGATTTTATACGATAGGTCGGTTAACACATTGGTTCTGTTTTCAATCGTCATTCAACTCCTTGCTATTCCTATCTTGCTAATGGTTCAAAGGCAGATGAATCGGGTGTAAATGAGCAAATCCAACATTACTTTATATCTCTTACACTAGTTCCCGTACTCAGTTGCTCCCAATGCTTTGAGAGTAGTGATAGTTGCTAAAGTTACACCTGTAACGCCATTGATATTCATGCCTTCGTAGTGTCTGGGGCTTTTGAGAGTTTCTAGACACTCACCACTCTTGACATCCCAAAGCTTAATTGTCGCATCTCTACCAAACCTTCACTGTTTTTGCAATACATCGCTTGCTGTTAACCATTGCATTAAGTGTTTTTGATTTGGAAGCCTCGAATCGCTCGTAGCGTTAGTTTCAGCTAAAATTTGAGAAGAATTTACGCAATTAACTACTTGCTGATGTGTTTTATGATAATGGCAAACAATTTCTCAAATTCACTAACCGAAAAGATACTGTAACACAGGTGTAATTAATGGCGAGCTAATTGCTCAAAACCAACTAGCAATTACTGTGCCAAACAAGGCAAAAATTTGTTGTCTTTTTATAGGAAAATCGCACTTGGATAGATTATTCTTCAAAGGATTAACGCTTGGTAGGATTGTACCAAGCGTTAATCTAATATGTACCAACTGAATTGGTAGCATTATGCCAAGAAAAGAACAAGGATGGATTACATTTCAAACATCAGAAGAGGAGCGAAAGCTTCTAGAGGAGTTCTGCCAGCAATCTCAGCGCACTAAGACTGAAATTCTGCGGGAATTGGTGCGCGGTCTCAATAAACAGCACACAGCACCTACATCGTCACCAAGCATACAAGTGGAAAAAAAAGATGTTTCTACTCCTGAGTTAGAAACTACTAGTCCAAAGAAACCACTAAAAGTTAGCTCCCGCAATATTCTCAAGGGAATTGTTAAACGAGTTGTCACCGGATCTGTAAATAGTGAGGTGACAATAGAAGTTGTTCACAGAGTTGAGTTAACCTCAATTATTACTAGAATGTCAGCAGAGGAGTTACAACTTTCTGAAGGAACAGAAGCATATGCAGTGATTAAATCAAATGATATCGTCATAGCAAGGGAATAGAGATAAATCTAAGTGCTTTTTTTGTTGCTTTGTCACAGGCTTGTAGTAAATTTTTGCGAGTGTTCGTGATTGTATATCACAACAAAATAAGTGTAACTTTTGCATCCATAACTGACAGCAACAAATTGAGTTTACTCATCTCAATTTATAGAATAGATCAATTTCCCGATTGTATTTTCCTTAGAGAATGTTTCAAAAATTGGAGGCTATTGTCATAAAACTCACAAGGTTTAAACTGAAAGATTGAAGAAATCAGCACCTTGTGAGCAAATAATCAAAATATTGCTGGGGACTGGTGACTGGTGACTGGGTGAAAAGTCTTTTTGTGTCTAGGTTTGATCGTCTGTTGATGTCCTAACACTACTGGCGACGGCTATATCTCCTAAAAATCGGAACCACAAGCAATAGGAATTAATTGCAAACCTATTTCCGGCAGTTAAACCAAGTGGTTATCGTCGTCAAGCATCTATTTATGCAGTTGTAATTGCGATTCTGTACCTACTATGTCAGGGATGCAGACGAGTATTACTTGGAAATATGCAGAGGCGAGAGTTTGGCTACTGAGCAAAAATATTTGATGTCAAGGTAAAAGTGTTCTGCGATCGCCTACGTAATTACATACACTGAAGTACTGAGCGGAAATCGGGCAAACTTCTTCACCATCTCTTCATATTTGTAAAGCTGGAATAAAAATTTTCTACATAAAAACTTTTATCTTGTTTTTTTATTGTTATTAATTTAACTTAAATACTTGGAACTTAAGAACTACAATCCTGCCAGAAGTCTTGCTGCTTCTATGGCTTAGTTAACGTCAATGTCAATACAACATTAACATCACTAAATCATTACGTCATGGAAAATACCCACACGGCAAAATTCCTGACGAAGCGAATGCCTAAACGTTATCCCACAAGCAGCGAACAACGTTAATAACTTTGCGTTCTAGTTTTTTCCTAACCGCGCCTGCGCTTGGGGAGACTTTTAACTGTTTTTCTCGATTTAGCTCACTCCAAAACAAGATAAAATCTCATGATTACTATCAAAAATTCCCTGATCACCGCAGGTACAGCTAGCTTATTGAGTCTTGGAAGTTTAGCGCTAACTAGCCCAAGCTATGCTTTTAACCTTAATTTAAGTTCTTGGAGCAAAATTGGTGATGTCAACCCCATCTCATCAACTCAGGCGACCCTAAATTCAGGCACTTTTGATACAGCACCTACTGGTGGTGGTGCGGGTTCCCTAGAAGATTTCCTGAGTATTACTCCTGGTAGCTTAGATCCCGCAACTTCAACCTTTGGTGCTACCCAAGGTTCTGCAATTAAGCAAACTTTCACAGATATCAAAGTTGGAGATGTGTTGCACTTCGATTACTCTTTCTTGACTAACGATGCTGATAGTGCTTTTGTAACGATTAACGATTCAGTGATTGCATTGACTGCAAGCACTCCTTTTACCTATTCGTTTACCTCTGCGGGTAGTTACAATGTCGGCATTGGTATTGTCGATGTAGACGATGCAATTGGTGCTTCGCAATTAATAGTGAGTAATGCCAAGCTAGACGCAGTTCCCGAACCAATGACTATTTTGGGTTCTTTGACAGCGCTGAGTTTTGGTGTCGGTATGCGGCGGCGTTTTGGTCGGAAAAAGTCGGCATCTAGTGGTGTTTAAAGATGGCATCACTGGTAAGTGGAATGTGAGTTCAAAATTATCAGAGTTTGCACATACAAGTTTAAATTCTCGATCGCAGTACTGAATATTAGAGCAACTGCGATCGCTTTTACTAAATTTAACCAGCAATTGCGATCGCTATAAAAAATTGGCGAAGATATTGAGCGCTGAAATTAAGAATTGCTCTTGAAAAAAGTCTGATTACTGTCAAAAACGATATTAATCAATTATTTTTCCTACTAATTGAGAAAACCGTCATGAAAAACACTCAAACACTACAATTACTCAACAGACAAAGCCTTTCAAGCCGCTTGGTATTCATTGACCCTACAGTTGAAGACTATCAAAGCTTAGTAGCAGGTGTACTCCCTGATACAGAAGTTTTCATCTTAAATACCCAGCGTGATGGAGTAGAACAAATCAGTGAATTGCTAGCAACTAAATTTGAAATCACCAGTTTGCATATTGTCTCCCACGGCGCACCAGGACAAATGTACTTGGGTAATGCTCAACTAGGGCAACACACCCTGAATCATTATGCTGGACAATTAATAAATTGGGCCAAAGCTTTGAGTACTGATGCACAGATATTACTGTATGGTTGCGATGTTGCTCAAACTCAGTTAGGCAGGGCATTTGTGCAGCAACTAAGCGAATTGACTGGGGCTGTTGTGTTCGCATCAGACGACAAGACAGGCAGTGCAGCAAAAGGGGGAAACTGGAAACTGGAAGTAACAACCGCAACTAGCACTGCTACCCTTGCCTTTAAACCCACGACTTTGGAAGCGTATGGGGCAGTGCTAGCTCAACCATACCTAGTGAAAGATATCAGCCCAGGGTCTGGTAGCTCTATTCCTCAAAGTTCATATTTTAATGAGCTTTCTTCTTATGTAGTAAACGTCGATGGAATTGCTTATTTCATCGCTAATGATGGCTCTGGTGATGAATTATGGAAAAGCGATGGCACAGAAGCAGGCACTGTTTTAGTTAAAAACATTTATCCTTTTAGTAACCCAGATAGTGCGCCATATTATGCTCCCTACGGACTGATAAACTTTGAAGGTGTCCTTTACTTCTTCACTCCTGTCAGTTCTGGTGAGGAAGGCTACATAGATAATATTTACTTGTGGAAAAGCGATGGTACTAATGCTGGCACCGTACCAATTGATTATATCTCCAGCGCTGATAATCCTCCTGTACCACTGACAAAGACTGACAGTAACTTCTATTTCTCTATTCCTAACCCCTTTCACCATGATGATTTGTGGAAGAGTGATGGTACAGAAGCAGGCACTTTTCTACTCAAAGAACTTTATCCAGACATAAAATACTATGCCATCACATCATCGGTAAGCGTTAACGATACACTCTACTTTAGTGTTGACTTTGACGAATATAAATACGAGTTATGGAAAAGCGATGGTACTACAGCAGGTACAGTCCTAATTGCAGGATTTTATAGCACCGCGTTCTACAATCTCACAAATATTAACGGCACGCTCTATTTCTTTGTTGATAATGAAAATTCTGAAGGTTATAACAGTGAGTTGTGGAAAAGTGATGGTACAGAGACTGGCACTGTAGTAGTTAAAAGCTTTAGCATTGAAAATTACAACTATGCAACAAATGTGGCAAACGTCAACGGCACTCTTTATTTTAGTGCTTATGATGATGCCCACGGTGAAGAGTTGTGGAAAAGCGATGGCACTACTGCTGGCACTGTTTTGGTTAAAGATATCAAACCAGGGTCTGGTAGTTCTCTTTACGACACATCCTATAGCCTTCCATCCGATTATAGCTTTCCGCTGATTGAAGTTAACGGTATCCTTTATTTCACAGCTGATGACGGCACTAACGGCATAGAGTTATGGAAAAGTGATGGTACAGAAAGTGGCACTGTCTTAATCAAAGACATCAATTCAGGGTCAGCAAGTTCTCTGCCATCCAACTTCAGAAACGTTAACGGTATTCTTTATTTCACTGCTAACGATGGTATCCACGGTGATGAGTTGTGGAAAAGCGATGGAACTACTGCTGGCACTGCCTTAGTGAAAGATATCAATTTTGGAACCAATAGTTCCAGTATCTCCGAGCTAACAAATGTAGGCGACATTCTCTATTTCAATGCTGATGACGGTATTAACGGCAGAGAATTATGGGCGTTGAATACTAACCCTGCCATTGTTAACCCTATAGTCAGCATTACTGCTACGGATGCCAACGCTGCCGAAGCTAACAATAAGCCAGGTATCTTCCGTATCAGCCGCACTGGTGATGTTAGTACTGCCCTGACTGTAAAATATACTATCATTGGCACTGCTACTAACGGTATTGACTACAACCAACTCAACAATACTGTGGCGATCGCCCCAGGTCAATCCTTCGTCGATATCACTGTCACCCCAGTAGACGATATTCTTAAGGAAGGTAACGAAACTGTAACTCTCACCCTCTCTACTCAACCTGACTACGATGTAGATACATCTGATAGTGCTGCCACTGTTGTCATTGCTGACGATCCCACTACCGCAGTAGTCCCTCAACCTTACCTAGTCAAAGACATCTTCCCTGGGTATACAGGCTCTACTGATTTCTATTCCAATTACGCGGCTGACTTCAACGGTATTCTCTATTTCTTTGCTGAAGATGGTGTCCATGGTAGAGAATTGTGGAAAAGTGATGGTACAGAGACTGGTACTGTTCTGGTCAAAGACATCGAGCCTGGATCTTCTGGTTCTAGCTCGTATGACTTGACAAAGGTTAACAATACTCTCTATTTCTACTCCGACTCATATATCTCTGGTATCTCTGGATTATGGAAGAGTGATGGCACAGAAACTGGTACTGTCCTGGTCAAAGACATTTATATTTCCAATTCTGACTCGAATCTGACAGATTTCAAAGGTACTCTCTTTTTTGTTGCTCCTTCTGTAAGTAATTCTGATGAAAGTTTGTGGAAAAGCGATGGTACTGCTGCTGGCACTGTCTTAGTTAAAGATATTCCTACAAGCTCTAGTAATTTTGAACTCACTGCTGTCAACGATACTTTGTACTTTACTGCTGGTGGTTTATGGAAGAGTAATGGCACTACTGCTGGCACTACCAAAATCAAAAATATTGGTGCTTCCGATCTGACAAATGTTAACGGCACTCTTTATTTTGTTGGTGATGATGGCACTCACGGTAAAGAGTTGTGGAAAAGCAATGGCACCGCTGCTAGTACTGTCTTAGTTAAAGACATTAATCTACATGATTTTGACGATACTTATAGACGTTATCCCACAAATTTGACAAGCGTCAACAACACCCTCTATTTTAGAGCCTACGACCCCACTCATGGTTTTGAGTTGTGGAAAAGCAACGGTACCACTGCTGGCACTGTCTTAGTCAAAGATATCAATCCTGGAGTGGTTACTACTGCCTCTGGAGAAACTTTTCCCAATAGTTCCTCACCTCAATCATTGACAAATGCCAACGGTATCCTCTATTTCATCGCTGATGACGGTACTCATGGTTATGAATTGTGGAAAAGTGATGGTACTACTGCTGGCACCGTTTTAGTTAAAGACATTAATCCTGGATCATCAAGTAGTTTTGTTACTAACGATTACTACGAACTATCTTTGATAACTAATGTCAATGGTAAAGTTTATTTCGTTGCCAACGACGGTATCCACGGTAGAGAGTTGTGGAAAAGCGATGGTACTACTGCTGGGACTGTCTTAGTTAAGGATATCAATCTGGGGTCTGATAGTTCCGACCCCTCCGACCTAATAAACGTCGATGGAACACTTTATTTCACCGCTAACGATGGCATCCAAGGTCGAGAATTGTGGGCATTGGACACTAATGATTTTAATGTCATAAATGGCAATGGTAGTCACGACCCATTAATCGGGACTGCTGGCAGCGATCGCATCGTTGGCGGTACTGGTAGCAAAACTATCACGGGTGGTGCTGGGAATGATGAGTTTGTTTACACCAGCATCAAGGAAGTCGGTCAACGCATCACCGATTTTATCGTTGGTGAAGACAAAATCGTACTCACCCAGTTGCTAGATAGCCTTGTAACTGGTGGTTATAACGGCAGCAATGCCATAGCCGATGGCTATGTGCGGCTAGTACAAGGAAAAACAGCTAATAGTACGATTTTGCAAATTGACCGCGATGGCACACTTGGTAATGCTGTTTTCAGAAACTTTATTGAGTTAGATAACATCACTCCACAACAGATGAACAACACCAATAACTTTGTGTTCTAAGTTCATTCGCTGATGTTACTTGCCAGAGGTATTGTCTGGCAGCAAGCCTCTGGTATTTTTTAATATGTGCTTGATTTGGCAATAATGACCTAGACATTTAACGGCTTGTCGCCAAGCATTCACTCAAAAAATCTTAAGAAAAATCATCTTTCTATAGATAGATATTGCCGTCTTTGTAGCATTCTACACTACAAACAACAAGTATTAAAATTACCACACTCAATACTTGAAACATGGAAAATACTCAACAATCCCAATTTTCGCCAGCGAATATCTCTCAAAGTCGCATTGTCTTCATCGATCCCACAGTCGAGGACTATCAAAGCTTAGTAGCAGCTGTTCTAAGAGATACAGAAGTTATTGTCTTGAACGCGCATGAGGATGGGGTAGAAGAAATAAGCGCAGTATTGGCAACAAGGTCAGGAATCACTAGCCTGCATATTGTCTCTCATGGCGCACCAGGACTAGTTTATCTGGGCAACGTACAACTAGGGCAACATACCCTCAACAGCTATGCTGTGCAATTAATTGATTGGGCAAAAGCTTTAAGTAATGATGCTCAAATATTATTGTATGGTTGCGATGTTGCTCAAACACCGTTAGGTAAAACATTTGTGCAGCGCTTGGCTGAGTTAACAGGCGCTACAGTGTTGGCATCTAATAACAAGACAGGTAGTGCCGCCTTCGGGGGAAACTGGGAACTAGAAGTGACATCCAAAAACGCTACTGCTGTGCTTGCCTTTGAGTCGGCAACTTTAGAGGCATATGAGGCAGTATTGGCTAAACCCTACCTGGTCAAAGACATTCAACTAGGGTCTAATAGTTCCTCTCCCAGTGAGCTAATCAACGTCAACGGTACTCTCTATTTCATTGCTGATGACGGCACCTATGGTAGAGAGTTGTGGAAAAGTGATGGCACTGCCACTGGCACTGTTTTAGTCAAGGACATTTATACTGGCGCTAATTACTACAATGGTCACTATGATTTGACCAACGTCAACGGCACTCTCTATTTTGCTGCCGATGATGGCCTTGGCTATGGGTTATGGAAAAGCGATGGTACTACTGTTGGTACAGTGCAAGTTGAGCGTTTCGGCTACTATTATTCCGACTCACCCTCTCTTAACTTACTGACAAGTGTCAACGACACCCTTTATTTCATTGTTAGTTTCGACAAATTCAACATACGATTGTGGAAAAGCAATGGCACAGAAGCAGGCACAGCCTTAGTCAAAGACCTCAACCCTAATGGTGGTAGTGGCACTGCTCCTAGTTTGACTTTGACCACATCTTCAGTAAACTCCAACGGCATCTTCTATTTGAGAGTTTCCGACATCGAGGGAGCGCCGTCTCAATTGTGGAAGACCGATGGTACTCCAGATGGCACAGTCCTGCTGGTCGAAAACATCCCAAACTATGTTGAATATGGGACATACTTGTTGTCCCTGATAAATGTTAACGATACAGTATACTTTAATGCTGGCTATTATGACGGCGTAAACGGTATTGAATTATGGAAAAGTGATGGCACGACCCAAGGCACCGTTCAAATAAAGGACATCAATCCAGGATCTAATAGTTCCTATCCAACTTATCAGACCTACTTTAACGGCAATCTCTATTTTTTTGCTGACGATGGCACTCACGGTAGAGAATTGTGGAAAAGCGATGGCACTACTGCTGGCACAGTTCTAGTCAAAGATATCAACACAGGCTCTGGTAGTTCCAATTCTGATTACCGCGATCTTGCTTTTACTTTGACCAACATCAACGGCACTTTCTATTTCTTTGCTGATGACGGCATCCACGGTCTTGAGTTGTGGAAAAGCGATGGCACTACTGCTGGCACTGTCTTGGTCAAAGACATCAACCCAGGAATTGGTGGTAGTAACTATAGCAACAATATTTCCAACTTTTTCAACGTCAATGGTATCTTTTATTTTGCTGCTGATGATGGCACGCACGGTCTTGAGTTGTGGAAAAGCGATGGCACTACTGCTGGCACTGTTTTAGTCGAAGATATCAATCCTGGGTCTGGTAGTTCCAGTCCTGACAACTTGACTTACGCCAACGGCAAGCTTTACTTCATTGCAGATAACGGCATCAAAGGTAATGAATTGTGGGCATTGGAAATTGTCCCTCCTGTAGTCAGCCCTGTTATTAGTATTACTGCGATCGATGCTAACGCCGCTGAAGCTGGCAATGACCCAGCCATCTTCCGTATCAGCCGCACTGGCGATACCAGTACTGCGTTGACTGTCAAATATACTATTAGCGGCACTGCTAACAGTGGTAGCGATTACAACCAACTCACCGAGACTATCACCATTGCTGCTGGTGAATCGTTTGTAGACCTTACCGTTACCCCAGTAGATGATATTTACAGGGAAGGCAGCGAAACTGTCACTTTAACTTTGTTTACCCAACCTGACTATGCTGTAGATACATCTTACGTCGCGGCTAGTGCGATCGTTGCTGACGATGCCAGCACCGCAGTAGTAGCTCAACCATACCTGGTGAAGGATATTCTGCTTGGTAATAGTACCTCCGAACCCTCCGGTCTGACCAACGTCGGTGGCATCCTCTACTTCACTGCTAATGACGGCACTCACGGTAGAGAAGTGTGGAAGAGCGATGGTACTGAAGCTGGTACTGTGTTGGTCAAAGACATTAACCCAGGATATGATGATAGTTTTTTATACAATGAATCTGGCTCGCTGAACAACGTTAACGGCGTTCTCTTTTTTGCAGCTGACGTTAAAGGTGATGATGGTATTTACATTTTTGATCGATTGTGGCAAAGCGATGGTACAGCTGACGGAACCTTCGCTATCCCAGTGTCTGGTGGTTATCTTTCTGTTGGCTCCTCTGACTTCAATCCGACCGAGGTTAATGGTATCTTCTACTTCCAGGCTTTTAACAGCACCTATGACTTTGGAGGCTTGTGGAAAAGCGATAGTACTGCTACTGGTACTATCCTAGTTAAAAAAGGCATCAGTCCTTACAACCTGACCAATGTCAACGGCACTCTCTATTTTGTTGCTAATGACGGTAACAATAAAACACAGTTGTGGAAAAGTGATGGCACGGAAGCAGGCACTGTCCAACTTAAAGGCTTCACTGGTGATTACTTATATTTGAATAATCTGACAAACGTTGACGGCACTCTGTTTTTCATTGTTGGCAATATCAACAGCTATCAGTTATGGAGAAGCGATGGCACAGAAACGGGTACTGTCAGAGTCAAAGACATCAACGCAAAACCTGATTCTAACATTTCTGCTTTCTCCAACTTTACCAACTTCAATGACACTCTTTATTTCATTGCTGACGACGCTGCCTACGGTAAAGAATTATGGAAAAGCGATGGTACAGAAGCAGGTACTGTCGTAGTCAAAGATATTAACCCGAGCTCTGCTATTAATTATGACGACGATTACAACACCAACCTGATTCAAGTCAACGACACTCTCTATTTCTTTGCTGATGACGGCATCCATGGTGCAGAGTTATGGAAAAGTGATGGTACAACTGCTGGTACTGTCCTGGTCAAAGATATTAACCCAGGTTCTGGTAGTTCCACTAATAATTACATCCCTGGCCCCTCCTTTTCCTCTTATAGCAATGAGCTGATTAATGTTAACGGCACTCTCTATTTCACGGCTAATGACGGCACTCACGGTATTGAATTGTGGAGGAGTGATGGCACACAAGAAGGTACTGTCCTGGTTCAAGATATCAATCCTGGTATCGGTAGTTCTGCTCCCTCCGAGCTGACCCTTGTCAATGACACCCTCTATTTTAATGCCGACG
The DNA here is from genome assembly GCF_016056275.1 of Dendronalium phyllosphericum CENA369. Taxonomy (GTDB): domain Bacteria; phylum Cyanobacteriota; class Cyanobacteriia; order Cyanobacteriales; family Nostocaceae; genus Dendronalium; species Dendronalium phyllosphericum. Next base: position 61,701 of record NZ_JAECZA010000314.1, read on the forward strand.
ATGGCATTAACGGTTATGAGTTGTGGGCATTGAACACAAACCCAGTTATCCCTACAGCCAGCATTACCGCCACCAATAGCAACGCCGTTGAAGCTGGCAATTACGCAGCCACCTTTCGTATCAGCCGCACTGGTAATATAGATACTGCTCTAGCTGTTAAATACACTATTAGTGGTAGTGCGAATAATGGTAGTGACTACACCCAACTTACAGGTATTGCTGGCATTGTCGCAGGTCAATCTTTTGTAGATATCGCGATCGCACCTGTAGATGACGGTACAGCAGAAGGTAGCGAAACTGTCACTCTTACACTCGCTACGGGAAGCGACTATGACATAGATGCATCTCAAACATCTGCCACTGTCACCATTATCGACCAATTCAATGTAATCAACGGCAGTGGTAGCCGTGACCCATTAGTCGGGACTGCTGGCAGCGATCGCATTGTTGGCGGTACTGGTAGCAAAACTATCACGGGTGGTGCAGGAAATGATGAGTTTGTTTACACCAGCATCAAGGAAGTCGGTCAACGCATCACCGATTTTATCGTTGGTGAAGACAAAATCGTACTCACCCAGTTGCTAGATAGCCTTGTAACTGGTGGTTATAACGGCAGCAATGCCATAGCCGATGGCTATGTGCGGCTAGTACAAGGAAAAACAGCTAATAGTACGATTTTGCAAATTGACCGCGATGGCACACTTGGTAATGCTGTTTTCAGAAACTTTATTGAGTTAGATAACATCACTCCACAACAAATGAACAACACCAATAACTTTGTGTTCTAGATTTGTTAACTGATTGCTTGAGGCGAGTCACAAGAAATCGCCTCAAGGCATTTTTCACCTTTGGGCTAACTAAGTATAATCTGCGTTAAAATTTCACATAAACTGTATATTTTTAAAATTAAAATTTTAAGGCTATAACAGATAGCTGTTCCATAGCTGCTTTGCATCTCCAAGCAAAGAGCGCAAAAATAAGCAGATACTATGCCTAAGAGATAATGACTGAAGTACTCCAAATCGGCAACCGGACAATTAAGGCTAGCGAACTGATTCCTTTACTAGCTAGTTACCAAATGCTGCCGCAATTGCTGCGGGAGTTAATTATCGATGAGGCGATCGCATCAATAGAGTGTACCCCTGAAGAAGTAGCCTACGCTCAAAAGCAGTTTTACGCTGAAAAGCAGTTGACACAAGAAGCCGATATTCAAGCATGGATGGCTTATCACAGTCTGAGTGTCAGTCAACTAGAAACTATTATGCAGCGTAAGTTGAAACTGGAAAAATTCAAGCAAGCTACTTGGGGTCACAAATTAGAATCCTACTTTTTTCAGTCTAAGGGAAAACTGGACAAAGTGATTTATTCGCTGCTGCGAACTCAAGATATAGGCATTGCCCAAGAACTTTACTTCCGCATTCAGGCAAAAGAACAGTCTTTTGCAGATGTCGCACGGGAATATTCCCAAGGCCCAGAAGCCCAAACTGGTGGGTTAGTCGGGCCAATCGAACTAAATTCCCTGCATCCAGCAATGGTACAACTGCTTTCTAGCAGCCAACCAAATCAGGTGTTACCCCCCACTCGCATTGCTGAGTGGTTTGTGATTTTGCGATTGGAGAAATTTATCCCCGCCCAACTAGACGAATCGATGAAAGTGCGTCTAATGAATGAACTATTTGAAACTTGGCTACAGGAACAAAGAAAGCAAATCGCGTCTTTGTCAACTGAATCGGATGTCAATCAAGTTTCAGGTTAAGAGACATATCGGGGATGAGGGAGATGAGGGAGATGAGGGAGATGAGGGAGATGAGGG
>NZ_JAECZA010000315.1 GCF_016056275.1 Dendronalium phyllosphericum CENA369
ACCCCTCTTCTGTCACTTTCCGGATAGAATGAATAGAATAAAGGAAAAATAGAACTCTACAAGGTAAGTAGAGCAATGGATGTAGAATTACAAATCCTGAAACATCTGCCAAGGGATGCCCAGCCAACAGTTGCGCTCGTAGATGCATATTGTGCAGAGTACAAAGACCTGTTTAAAGAAGTAAGAAATTATGAATGCTTCAAATATTTACATTTAGGGATAATTTCACCAATAAAAAGAAAATCATTACCAGAAATAGCGAAAGTAGTAAGTATAAACTCGGCACAGTCATTACATCATTTTATAGCCTATTCAGATTGGTCAGTAGAGAAATTAAAGAGCCGAAGATTAAAAAAACTTAATTGATGTTGTTGCATCAAGGATAAGCAGTTTTCGTAAAACAGTCTTCTGAATATTGGGTGGGTATTGAGGAGATGTAAAGCCTTCAAAAATTAGCTTTGTCTCTTCAGATTTGAAACTGACAATCACAATGATATCGTTTCGCGTTACTATCGGCAAACGTTAGTATATATTGTCAAGCGCTCGATTTTTACTCATTAGAGTCTAAAACCTACAAGTATGCGTTTAAGCAGTTCTGGCTGGTCAATATGCAACTTTTGTGCTTAGGTATATAAAGTGATCCTTATATAGTACACATCAGTTTATGCAACTACATACAACTGTTGGTACAAGGTATTTTCACAAAGCCCGTGACGAGGATTGAACTCGTGACCTCACCCTTACCAAGGGTGTGCTCTACCACTGAGCCACACGGGCGAACTTTCTTTAGGATTTTAGATTTTGAATTCTGATGAAATTCAAAATCTAAAATGGGCCGGGCTGGATTTGAACCAGCGTAGGCGTAAACCAACGGATTTACAGTCCGTCTCCATTAACCACTCGGACACCGACCCGTTTACCCTACGATTGACTATCGTAGCACCAGATTTGAGAAATTTCAAGCGATCGCCAGAAATTTTTTATAAAGTAAACTGGGCTGATTCAACAAACCCAGTTTTTTGTACTTAACTCAAGAGTTCTCCTGTTTCTTGGAGCGAGTGCAAGCGGTAATAAATGCCTTCATGACGCAAAAGTTCTTCGTGGCTACCCACCTCTACAACCCTTCCTCGATCTAGAACCACAATCTTATCGGCTTCCCGTACTGTACTCAGACGGTGGGCAATTATAATTGTGGTGCAAGTTCCCTGAAGCGATCGCATCGCCAGTTGAATTGAACGCTCAGACTCGTAATCTAGGCTAGAGGTAGCTTCGTCAAAAATTAGTATATCTGGTTCTACTAGCAACGCCCTAGCAATTCCTAAGCGCTGTCTTTGTCCTCCAGATAACCTCACGCCGCGTTCTCCAACAATGGTGTAATAACCTTGAGGCAATGCTGCAACTACTTCATCAACTCTGGCAATTCTACAAGCTTCCTGAACCTGTTCAAAACTAGCGCTTGGCCTGCCGTAGGTGAGGTTATCCAATATAGTACCGTTAAAAACGTCTACTTCTTGGTGAACGATCGCCAATCTCCTTCTATACTTACCCACATCTAAGGTGCGAATATCTTGACCATCAATCAGAATCTGACCTTCTTGAGGTTCAAAATACCGTAACAGCAGCTTTACTAAAGTAGACTTACCAGAACCGGAACGCCCAACTAACGCTACTGTTTGATATGGCTCAATCAACAAGTTGATATCTTGTAAAACTTGACGGTTAGCATCATACCCAAAACTAACGCGGGCAAGCTCCAGTTTTCCGGTAAATTTATAGGATGATTCTTCTGCTTCTAAAAGACTAGCTGAATCAGAACCAGTTGGCTCTTGAAGAAATTCGTGAAACCGCAGCATCGAAGAATAGCGACGCGCAAAAACTTCAGCTAAGTTGCTAATAGGTTCTAATTCGGCATACGCCATGCTGGAAAGAGTTAAGGTCATAACAAAATGACCGAGGGAAATTTTACCGTTGACTGTAGCTACTAAAGTTAAAGCCAGTATTGCAAACACGCAAAACTGAATTACAGTCTTCTGCCAAGTAATCAGTTTCACGTATCCTTTATGGATGCGATAATCAAGCACCTTTAGCTCGCGAACCAAACGTTGGTTTTGCCGCTTCATCTCCCTAGCTTCTGTAGCAAATGCTTTTACTGTTTTGATATTAGTAATTAGTTCGGAATTGCGACTTTCAGTATTTTCTGAGTATTTATCTAGGCGACTTTCTTGCTTAATTATGCGCTGTAACTCCTTCAAACCAAAGCCAAGGATAATGACAAAGGATATTAGATATAAAAGTGCAATCCGCCACTCAATTAGCAAGATAAACACAAAAATTCCTAACACACGAATCAGTTTAGGAATTAACTGACCAGCAATTTCTGGATATGTCCAAGTATGATTAGTAACACCTCTAGCTATTCGTCCGGCAATGCGTCCGGGGTTATTTTCATCGTAAAATTCCAATGGGAGAGTTAGAATTTTTTCGATGGCTATTTGAAATTTATCCCGACGCGCCCTGATAGCTATATCCCAGTGAAACCAAGCGGTTAACCACGGCTGTGTTGGCGCTCTGACTACAGTGACAACGAAAATTAAACCCAGTAATACACCTAAAGATAGAAGTTTATTTACTGGGTAATTGATAAAAGATGAAATGCTGGCGATCGCCTGTTGGAGTGGTATATCTAACGGTTGCCCCGACAAAATATTCAAAATCTGTCCAATCGCATAAGGAACAACCAAGTCAATAATTTCGTAAATGCTGGATGCTGTAATACTGAAAACACTCAGCTTCCAGTAGGGATGAAAATAATTGATAATATCTCGAAATTTTGCCATGATGCACCTATCCAAGAGCGCAAGCGTTAGCTTGGAATCTTTATACTACATTTGTAGTGCTATGTAGTCAAGAGCTTAATGACAAATCATTCTTTGGAAGTAGCTAGCAGTTCTGCGGGGAAAAATTCCAGGCGATAGCGATAAAGAGCAACAGGCCTTGAAGCTGCGGCAAAGTAATCTGGATCTTGGGGAGAAAGGTAGACAGCAGTAACTTGATCTGCATCTATTGCTGGATTAGATGTAGAAAGTTGGCGATAGGCTGTGGTAGATTCAACAGAATTAAAATAAGGATGCGAACCACCTTTAAACAGTTGTTGAAAAACTTCTGTAGTAATAAACTTGCCGTCTGGTGTAGTTTCTGTAGCGCGTGCAGTCACAAGGGAAACCAATTGGCGATCGCAAAATCTACCCTCAGAGCATTTACTACGCAAAAATGTAATCTGGCGATTGGGCGATTCTGGATCTACTTTGACTGATAACACAGCTTCATCCCCTAAATAAGCCCTAGCCAAATTCAAGCTATTAAATGCTCTATCTGCTATTAAAATTGCTGATTTTTCGTCTCCCCTAGAGAGAAATTTTAAACCAGTAAAAGGCGATCGCTTGATAAAGCGTACTAAAAAACTCACAGGCTGATTTAGTTGTCGCCGATTACCTTCAAATCCAGGTGTTACAATATCTGGGGCCAAAGGAGCAGCTAAATCAACCAAAGTACTCTTTACTTGCCAAGTCCCAGCCATCCACCCAGGATAAATTAAATCTCCCGAAGTCGGTTGCACAGAAGTTAATTTTTCCCATTGAGGAAAATTTGCTAACCGTTCGGACAACTCGCCTGCTTCAGCGTCCCCGCCTCCCAGAACAAATAATACTATTAAGCAGAAACTCCAAAGTATGTGTTGAAAAGGGGTGTAAGCCAAAGAAATCTTATTCATGCTTGGTTGTAGATTTTACCGCGATCGACTCTCTTGAATATAGAGAGTAGGGGAAATTTCTCCCTCATCTCCCTCATCCCCCTCATCCCTACTGTGGTGTTTTTGTCGCTTGATTAACTGGCTGACTTGGGGGAATCTGTTCTAGGGGAATCAGTGTTTCCATCACAGATTTGACAATTGGTGCGGCCACTGTAGAACCATAGGCATTTTCTCCTTTTGGCTCATCTACCAATGCAAACACTACATAGCGAGGAGATTCTGCTGGCAAAATAGCAACAAAGCTCGTGATTCTCGCGCCAGGAATGTAACCGCCATTAGGACTGGCTTTTTGGGCTGTACCAGTTTTGCCAGCAATCCGATATCCAGGAATTTGCGATACCTTACCAGTGCCTTCGGTAACAACGGTTTCCATCATTTCTACCACCTTTTGAGTTGTCGTGGCTGAAAAAATTTGCCGGGGTTTGGGAAGTTCTGGTGAATAATGCATCTGTCCTTTGCTATCAATCAACCCCCTAACTACATGGGGTGTAACCAATTTGCCACCGTTGGCTAAAGCTCCGTGCATTTGTACTAGTTGTAACGGTGTCAAAGAAAAGCCTTGACCAAAGGATGTAGTAGCTGGCTCAATGGGCGATGTAATAAATTCTTCTTGACTTTTGAGCCGACCGCGAACTTCAAAAGGCAAATCTGTATCAACGGTTTGCCCTAGACCCAAGCGTTCTAGCCAGTTGTAGTAAAGTGAGGGGCGCAATCTTTGGATGATTTGTACCATCCCAATGTTGCTGGAATTTTGGAGAATTTGAGCAATGCTGATCCGCCCATAACCGTTGTGTTCGGCATTTCTGATGGTGTAGTTAGCAACTTGAATCGAACCGGGGTCATTAAACATATCATCTGGTTTGATGACACCATTTTCGAGAGCGATCGCTACATTCACAGGTTTAAAAGTCGATCCTGGCTCGTAAAGATCGGCTACAGTCCAGTTTTTGAACAGTGAAATATCCGCTTTAGAATATTCGTTGGGATTATAAGTCGGCTGAGAAACCAAAGCAAGTAGAGAACCATCGAAAGCATCCATCACAATAACTGCCCCGCGTTTAGCTCTAAACTTCTCCATCTGCTGTTTGAGAGCAGCGCGGGCAGCGCGTTGTAAGCGACTATCGATAGTCAGTTGCAGTTGCATATCGTCAAAATGCAGAAACCCATCAGGTGCATAAGCTGGCATCAGTGCCCCGTTACCCGCTCGACTGAGCCGCACCGTTTGCACAGAGCGTTCTAGCAACTTTTCTTGAGAATATTCCACACCAGCTTGACCGCGACGGTCGAGATTTACGTACCCTACTACATCAGCAGCCAAATCCTCTGTTGGGTAAAAGCGAGAGTATTTTTGAATCAGTTCTAAACCATTTAAGCGCATTCCGGTAATGCGATCGGCAACTGCTTCTGGTAGAGCAGTTGCAAGCGTAATCCCACTTTTTTGACCTTGAAAAGTTTTTACTAAATCAGTAGCATTTTTATCCAGCAATGGAGCCAGCAAATCTGCCATTTGTTGATTAGACTTGTCAAACAACTTGGGATGGGCAAACAAAGTATACACCGGACGGTCAATTGCTAAGACATTGTTAATGCGATCTACCACCAAACGCCGGGGTGTATAAGGTCGCAAATTCACCATTTGCTGGTTTCGCGCCTGCTGTGTTAACTTTGGCCCCCGCACAATTTGCAACTGATATAAATTGATAGCCAATCCCAACCCTGCGGCAATTAATATGCCCCATACTATCAATAGCCGGGATCTGATGTTCGGAATCCGGTCTGAGATATTAGAAGCAGGTGGTTCCATCAACTTTTGAGCGGAAGTTTTCTGCCGTTTTGTAAAGTCTGGATTCCGCAAGCTTCTGAATCTTAATTTATTCGGTGGCTTCTCCATTGGGGTTGTCCTTTGTCAGTGGTCAGTTGTCAGTTGTCAGTTATTAGTTTTTCTACCGATGCGCTGGCTACTGACTCTTGACTTTAATATCCCAGCGGCGAGGGGGTTTGCTGCTGCGTTTGGGGATTTGGTTTTGTGTTGGGAAGTGTAGAATTTTGATTACTAGGTGCTAAGGGCACAAAAATCGTCCTTGCTGGAGTTGGTGATACCAGTCCTGCTGTTGGTTGTTCAGCTTCCTCAGCCATTTTATTTTTTAGAGTCGCGTTAGTTGTTGTTAGCTGTCGTTCATTACGCCGCAGGTTTTGTATTTTGGCGTAATCTTGACTCCACAGTTCTTGAGAATATACTGTCCAACCATAAACTACCAAAGTTGCTGCTACTAACAAAAACGCCACCACTGAAGAATAACGATGCAACTTGGACAATCGCAGCAACCACAAACTTGTTGCTCCAGTAGTAGGCATGGCAGGCAGGCGCAAAGAACCAGTCTTCGGATTTTTCTGCGTTGTACTAGACTGTTCTTGATGGTTAAAGACTTGCTGATTGTCCAATTGCCCTCGGTTAGGGGCAGAAACCGATAAATCTTTTGCAGAACGCCGTTGTCTGCGGGAGGATACTGATGAAGTTTCAGTAGCAACTGTAGATGCACTCCGCGCGGAGCGCCGCTTCCCTGAAGACGGAGTAGAATCTCGCCGGAACCTAGTACCAGTTGCAGAAACAGCTGATTTGCGAGCAGCAGCCATAAATTTTTTTAGATTGAAAGTACTGTATTTTAAACTAATTATTTGTTTTTGCTAAGGTTAAAATCGTCATTTGTGTGATAAGTACATTTAACACCCTACACTGTTTTAAGTGTTTTTATAGCTAGCTGCACCAATGTTGGCATCACTAAGATATTGCAGTACTTGCAATTAGCGATCGCTAATTGGACGATCCTATGGTTTTGGTGTTGCCTTTAAGTATGGCAACGTAATATGTCAAGGGCCAAGAGTTTACGAAAATATGACAATTTTTGGTATGATATCTGGATTTGCCGCTAAAACTTGGGAATCTACATTCGATAATTAAGTTATCTTGCTCGCAAATCAAAAATACCCAGAAAGTAATCAGGCTAGCGCATAATAACCAAAGCAAAAAAAATCACTCTAAAGTATTGTTTTTAAAAATGTAATTGATTGATATTTAAAAAAAAGCAACAATTTAGGTTATCGTATTCAACAGGCGAAAAATTTTTATTGCCACAATTTGGTGAAAGAGGAGTTATGAAAACAAAAATCCTTGGTTTGGTTCTATTGTTAAGTTTGGCTGGAACTCTCGTAGCTTGTGAAAGTGGTACCAATGAACCTAGCGGTACTGCCACTACTACACCAGCTGCTGGCGAACCGAATGATGCCGGTTCTCCTGCTGCTACACCTGCCACTACACCTGCTACTACCCCTGCCGCTACCCCTAAAAAGTCTCCTTAGACCGCAAGTCGATATCAGACTTAAAGCAGGTTAATGATACTGCTCCTCACTACACATCATTGAGTTCGTTAGTTTCGGTCTAAAATCTGATTATCCTCTTGAAGTGGATAAAAGCCTTGCGTTGGCTAAAGTGTCTGTTAATGAGAGCAACAAGTAGAGGATACTTGTGATGACGGTCTTTGCCCCAATCAAGTGTCCATCTACAGTTGTTGCCTGACGAAAGTTTTTTTAAAACCCAACCAGTCGATCGCGAAAAATTTAGCCCCGTAGTTGCATTTTTTTCGATCTGAAATATTTAAAAGACAAAAAATACACGATCCCGATAGGCAATTGTTAAAGCAATTGCCTAAAATTTATGCTTGCTGCTCAGTTTCATCGTTGTTGCCCATTCTATTGTTTACTATACTCAGTGCTGAGTGCTGAGTGCTGAGTGCTGAGTGCTGAGTGCTGAGTAAGAAAAAGAGTACTCAGTGCTTTCGCACTCGGTAAATGCCCTGCCCCTCGTAGGTCTTGGCTTGTAGCCAAAAGGAGCAAGTGGCGGAATCTTACAATCGGGAGAAGGTTGATATTCCGCAAGTAAAGTGGACGGTCTTTTAACTCAGCACTCAGCACTCTTCATACTAGCTTGGCAATTTGTCACAAAGCCATGCTAAAGCACCATCAACATCTGCGACTTGCTCTCCTGGCGGTGTAGCTGGACGATTTACCATAACAACTTTCAATCCAAGTTCTCGCGCTGCAATAATCTTGGCGTAGGTTGCATCACCACCACTGTTTTTACTAACGATCGCATCGATGTTGTGGTGAATAAGAATTTGTCTTTCGTTGTGCAGGGCAAAAGGCCCGCGATCGCACAGTACGATTCCTGGCGGCACAACAGCATCAGCAGCGGGAGGGTCAATCATTCGCATGATAAACCACATTTCCTTTAGGTGAGCGAAGGCGGCTAGTTCTTGTCTGCCAACGGTTAAAAATACGCGCTGGGCTTGATTTTTGAGGACAAAGGCAGCAGCATCGATATTGTCAACTTCAATCCAGCGATCGCTACTCATTTTCTCCCACGGAGGGCGAATCATCATCAGACGCGGTATGCCTACTTCGGTTGCAGCAGTCGCCGCATTCCAGGAAATTTGAGTAGCGAAGGGATGGGTGGCATCAATAAGTAAATCGATATGCATCTGACGCAGATAGTCAGCTAATCCAGTAGCACCGCCGAAGCCCCCAATACGGACATTGCCAATTGGGGTTGATGGTTCGCGGGTGCGACCGGCTAAGGATGCGATCGCCTCGATTCCTGGGATAGCCGCAACTCTTGCAACTAGTTCGGCAGCATCTCCGGTTCCCCCCAAAATCAAAACGCGCATCATAATGATATTCTTCTCTCCCACCCTCCTCAGCTCGCTATTTTTGCAAGTTCCTTAAGGGTGGAATCCTGGCTAGGATACCCTTTTTTAGCGGTTCGGGTCGCTCTGACCAAGGCAGTAAACCATCAGAATTGGCGTAGTATTTACTAGCACATTCCAGTACAGCAGATGCACTGCCGTCAGGAGTTAGATCGCCAAACAGATATGTTAACTTGCCTTGAGCAGCAAAGGCGATGACACAAGAACGGTTACAAGCACTCATGCATTCCACTTCTTGGATAGGAAATTCATCTTGTAAATTCCAATTTTGTGCAAGCTGTTCGAGCTGCTGTAGAAGTTTTTGACCTCCACTCTCACCTTGACGTTTTCCGTCTTGCCAAACACTGGCACAGGTTGTACATACAAACAAGATGTGCTCGATACCAGAGCGATTAGTAGTAGAAATATTTGTAGTGGCAGTCATCTGTACCTCGCAGATGTGTAGAACTGATAAGTATACTTCGGCGGGCATCCTGACTCACCCAATTTGAGATTTTAGAGCCATTGCGTTGCGATGATTTATCGGTTGTAGCAAGTGGCGCGATCGTTTGGTTCGTTTATCTCAAATCACAAACTGGTTCACAGTTGCGGGACAGTGCCGGATTTACACCGAACTTTCCCCGTTATTTCTGGTAGCTGACCCCCACCAGAACCGAATTGCCCATCCATCATACCATCAGTATCCACAATAGAAACAACCGACAGTACGTGCTTGCAACTTGCTATACGCGCTGCTAGTGAAGTCGCAAAACAGCCCGTGCATTCCAACAACACTCACATCCAGAAAGATCCGAGCGGATTCAAACATGTCTGCGCTGGTTTCGGGTGCATGAAGGTAGAAAGTAATATCAAATCAGTTGATACTTCGCAATAACAATCACATCAAAAACTCAAACAAAGGAGATGTAACGAGAAAACTTCACCATACTTTAGCAGATGCGATCGCATAAATTTCCTAGTTTGCAATACTCTGTCTTAGGGTAAAATCTGTCTGAGATTAATCTTGAGAATTTTTCTACTTAAACTGTAAGTAGAAGTTAATCTGTATTGTGGAGGTATTGATGAAAAAAACCAAAGTTAACCTCAATCATATTCAATAAATACCATTAATTAAACTATAAATCGGAGTTTGCCAGCTTCAGGTAGCAGCTGCAATTTCTCATAAATCCAAAGTCGTGAGAGATTATTGATGTAATTGATTATAAATTTGATAAAGTTGTTATTGCAAACTACTTTCATATAGCAGATTGTTTGCCAGGAACGATACTTGACTGCTGAGTATGCACTTGAGTGGGCCTAGCATTCTCAACAGCTTATCTTTGCATAATTTATATTCTTTGGCATTAGTTAAAGAAAATTGATACTAGTAATTAAGGTGTAAATGAAATTCTTTTTTGGCATTGAGCATGAAGTAGCTTTTCTTAACAAGGAAGGAAAATTTGCCGATTTTACTCACACAAAATTTGCAGATTTTGAGCAAATTATTGAAAAGCTACCTACATACCCCAATGATTATCTACAATTACGAGTTGGCGATGCTGGAATCAAGAAGAAAAGATGGTACATTGAGGGATTTGAACGATTTGCGGATTCCGACAAAGTAATTGACTGTTTACCTAAAGGCATTGAAATTAGAACGACTATACACTCTAATATTCAAACTGCTATTACAGAGTTGTCAAACAGTTTTCACTTACTGCATGAAGTTGCCACGAATTTTGGTTTTATACCAGTGTTGCATAGCTTTAATCCCTACAATAAAGTTTTTGAACCTCAACCCCCGTTAAATGATTATGAAATTAAACAGCTACAAGCTTACCCTGATGAGCAAACTGCTAATATTTATATGGTGACATATGGGCCAGATTTGAATATTTCAGTCTCAAACTTATCTATTGAAAGTTTAATTGATATTGGTAAAAAGTTAACTTATTACAGTCCTTATATTGTTCCCTTTACTTATAGTTCTCCTTTTTATGACGGAGGTTTATGGGATGGTTTGTCAGTACGAACGTTTGTGAGAACAGGCAAAAGATCGGCAGCTTTAGTTTTTGTTGAGAAACAGGAACAATTGCTTAAGAGCGTACCTTCTTTGACAAAACTTGCTCGCATTCCGGCTGAAGTGGGTCGTATAGAATTTAAGGCTTGCGATAGTTGTGATGATTTTTCGATTTATGCAGCATTGCTGGCATTATTAAAAGGTTTAATTTTAGATAAAACCTTACTTGGGAGAGCAACTACACCCGATGCAACTTTGCATCAATTATCAGCAAAAGAAGGTTTTGGTAACGAAGATATTATGATAAATTCTACTAAAGTTTTGCAAGCATCTGAGGTTGCTCTTGGCGATGACCCAGATGTTGAGTTGTTAACACCATTGAAGATATTATTAACTAAGCGAAAAATAAAATCTCACGAGCTAATAGAAATCTTTCAGCGAGTAGGTTCTATAGAAGAGGCACTAAGACAGACTTACTATTTGAAAAATCAAGGATAAATGGGAAACTGGATTAAGGACTCGACAGTTATTGGCAGATTTTCGAGTAAGTGTATTAACTTTAGGGTAAGAGCGATCGCAGATAAATTATCGCACTTCATCAAGCTAGCGATCGATTTAAAGTCATAAAAGAGATTAACGCTACAATCTATCACAAAAGCAAAAAGTGCCTTTATGACAGCTGATTTGACATCTACAACTACACCTGATTTTATAAGCGTGCTATCACAAGCGGCGGCTGCATTTCGAGGACAAAAGGTTAAACGTCCGACTACTGAGGAAATGGTAAATGCCTTGCTACAGGCAGAAAAAGCCACTAAGCAGCAACGGTTAACTTACAGCTTTGATGCTCTTTTGGGCAAATGGCGACTTTGTTTTGCTACAGGCACTAAAAAAGCTAGAGAACGAGGAGGAATTGTCTTAGGCAAAGGTTTGTATGTGCCCAAATTTGTAGCAATTTACATTTCTTTTAGCGCTGCTTTAGAACAAGGTTTAGGCAGAGGTGAAGTTAGTAATCAAGTTCAATTAGGCACGGTGTCGTTGAAACTGATGGGGCCAACACAATATTTAGGTAAAAAAAATCTATTGGCATTTGATTTTAACCAGATGCTAATCGGTATTTTTGATCGCCTTGTCTACAATAGACCGATTCGCTCTGGTAAAGTGCAGTCTGAGGATTTTTACAACCAACCCATAGCAAAACTACCCTTCTTTGCCTTCTTTATAGTCACAGAAAATTTCATTGCAGCTCGCGGGCGTGGGGGAGGGTTAGCACTGTGGATTCGAGAAAGTTAAAATAGACACTTGAATTTTAAGAACAAGTTGTCAAGGCAGCAGCGCACCGATCTTCTTTTTTCAACCAACCCTTAACGCCTTGATATTCTACCCGCGCCCAATCACCCCGACAACCTAATAATTTAACACTCACATTAGAGGGAATTTTGCCTATTTTTCGGCTTTTTTGACTGGCACTGGCATAAAGATCCACGCCATTAGTACCATAACCCCGCGTTGAAATACCTAACTTTGGCCCAAACACCCATCCAGTTCCAGGAAAACCATCGCTAGCATCTGTAATCTGCACCCAATCTCCAGCAGTAGCGATCATCTTTACTGTTTCGTTGATGGGTATTTGTCCGAGGATTTTGTGATTGATACTTGCGCCACTCCGCACATTTAAACCCTGTGGATTTTTATCGATGACGTAGGCGAAAACATCGCAATTTTGTGGCTTGATAGATTTTGCTAATGCTATTTGATTAGCTATATCGCTATTAGTAATTACGCTAATACAGCCAAGTGCTACTCCTATTACTAGATTTAAAGCAGGATTTTTCGGATTTTTGTTCATTATTTTTTCCAAGTTTTGACACCAGCCCTAACGCTGGTGTCATATTTTACTTCATATCGTAGCCAAACAAATTTGGATCGACTTCTCCTAACTGCAAATCAGCTAAATCATATTCTGCCCATCGTCTGTCTACCATTGCCGCTACATCTGGATCTGACTCCAAAGTAGCACCCCACTCATGGTCAATTTCCGGGGGAATCTTCGTAGTGGCATCAATTCCCATACGTCCACCTAAACCAATTTTTTCGCTGGCAAAATCTAAGGTATCAAAGGGTGTATTTGGCAAAATAAATACATCTCGTGTGGGGTCAACTTTGGAACTAATCGCCCAAACTACTTGACGCGGATCGCGAATATTTATTTCTTTATCCACAACAATGACAAACTTGGTATAAGTAAATTGTGGCAAAGCACTCCAAAATGCTAAAGCTGCCCTTCGCGCTTGTCCTGGATATGCTTTATCAATAGAAATAATCGCCGCTTTATAACTCAAAGCTTCCATTGGCAGGAAGAAATCGACAATTTCTGAGACTTGTTGCCGCAGAATCGGGGTGTAAATGCGATTAAGCGCGATCGCCATCATCGCTTCTTCTTTGGGCGGACGACCGCTAAATGTTGTTAAGTAAATCGGATCTTTGCGGTGTGTCATACATTGGAAGCGAATCAAAGGCGAATCTTCCACGCCACCGTAATAACCCATGTGGTCGCCAAAAGGCCCATCAGGCAAGACTTCCCCTGGTGTAATCGTTCCTTCCAAGACAAATTCTGAATCGGCGGGAACTTGCAAATCTACTGTTTTACACTTTGCCAACTGCACGCCAGAACCGCCGTAAAGTCCAGCAAACAGCCATTCTGATAAATCTACCGGAATGGGTGTAGCAGCTGCCATGATAATTAGAGGATCTACACCAAGGGCGATCGCAATTTCTAATTTCTGTCCGCGTTCGGCGGCTTTCCGCAAGTGCCTCGCCCCACCGCGCACGGATAACCAGTGAACGGTCATTGTCTTCTGTGATTGCAGTTGCAAGCGATACACACCCACGTTTGGCGTACCTGTCTCGCAATCTTTGGTAATTACTAACCCCAGCGTGATAATCTTACCAGCATCACCAGGATAAGGACGTATTAAAGGTAGCTTGTGCAAATCTAATTCATCGCCTGGAATTACCACTTGCTGACAACTGGGAAAAAAGTCACGTCCTGGCTTGGCTTTTACCACATCAAACAGGACTTTGCCAAAATCTATTGCTTGGGAAATTTTCTTTGGCGGTTTTGGTTGTTGCAGCATACTCAGCTTTTTCCCCAGAGTTTCCAATTCCTCTGGATGCTGCATATTCATTGCCCAACATATCCTTTCCACCGTTCCCATCAAATTCACCGCCACCGGGAATGATGCACCTTTAACATTTTCAAATAATAGCCCCGGCCCACCTTGTTGTAGCATCCGGTTGGAAATCTCAGCAATTTCTAAATCAGGGTCAACTAAAGCTGAAATCCGCTTTAATTGTCCTCTTTGTTCCAGAATTTTGATGAATCCTCGCAAATCTCTCGCCATTGTTCTAATAAAGCTGATATTTAAGAAGTGTGAAGCGCTTTCTTATATTATTAGTCATTTGTTAGCCGTGAAGAACGATCTCCCTCATATTTTGGTATCGGTCAGGCGTTAATTACCTCTGTAACTGAGATAACTTTGACGAGTTTTTCAGTTTTGCGATCGCAACAATAGTAAATGTTATAGCAGTTACATTGTATTAGGGAGAATTCAAAGTTTCAGATACCCGAATTTTTAATCTTAATTTAGGAATCTTATCTACATCGTAATTAAAAAATAAAATCAGCTTAATGCTTGGCTATTAAACTGAGCTTACTTTAAAAAGTCTAGTAAATTTTATTATTTAGCTTGGTTTTGAATAACTTTAAAATATTTAATAATTAATATTGCAACCTAATTATAACTTAGATTTAAATAAATTTTAACTAGGAGTTTACCTATTTTTAAATTGATTTAATTAATAAATAATATAGCTTATCTATAAGCTGCGATCGCAGCAAAAGCAATTCCTTAAACTACGGAGTAATATGAGTTTTTCAACTACTGCTTTACGTGGAGTATTTACTACTTCATTGATAACATCTGCTGTTTTTATTAGTCCTATTTTAGGAGCGATCGCCCAAGCAGAAACTCTCAATGGAGCGGGAGCAACTTTCCCGGCTCCTCTCTATGAAAGATATGCCCGTGAAGTTAAAAAGAAGCATCCAGATTTAACAATTAACTATCAAGGAATTGGTAGTGGCGGCGGTATTCGTCAAGTGATTGCCGGAACTGTTGATTTTGGTGGCAGTGATGCTGCAATGAAAGATGATGAAATTAACAAAGTTAAGAATGGCGTAATTTTAGTGCCTACAGCAGGTGGCGCAGTTTCTGTTGTTTATAATCTTCCAGGTGTTAACAATCTGAAATTATCTCGATCTACATTACCAGCGATTTTTTCAGGTCAAATCACTAAATGGAACGACGCAAAAATTAAAGCTGATAATCCTGGTGTAAATCTACCAAATCAACCAATTAAATTTGTTGTTCGTGCTGATGGTAGCGGTACAACTTTCATTTTTACTAATCACTTAAGTGCTATCAGTTCTTACTTTAAAGGGAGAATTGGAGCTAACACTGCTCCAACATGGACTTTACCAAACGTCCTTAAAGGCAAAGGCAACCCTGGTGTAGCTGCCTTAGTAGCCCGTACCCCTGGAGCTGTTGGCTATGTAGAATATGCTTACGCTGTTAAAAACAATTTAAAATCAGCACAAGTACAAAACAAAGCAGGAGAATTTGTATCTCCTTCTTTACAATCGGCAAATTCTGCTTTATCAACTGTAAGTTTTCCCAATAACTATCGCGTTTTTGTAGGAGATCCAGGACAAGGTTATCCTATTGTTGGACTTACCTGGATGCTGATTTACAAACAGTATGGTAATGCTTCTAAAGCAAATGCTGTTAAAAAATGGATTAACTGGGTATTGCAAGACGGTCAACAATATAACGACGATCTCAACTACACTAAAATCCCTTCTGATGTTGTTAGTCGCGTGCTTCAAACAGTGAATAGCACTGTTAAATAAACCCAAATTTGCAATCTTATTTCTTTAAGTAAGGTGGGTCAATAGCCCACCTTAATACTATGCAAAGAGTTTAGCATTTTAATTTTTCATGGCAAATTCATCTCAATCAGACGACAAAAATTCATCAACATTCAGCGATGAAAATATTCAATTGACAGCTACCGATGGCACGAGTTTTTGGCTCGATAAAGGATTCACATGGCTTGTGTATGTTTTTGCAGTAACTACTGTTGCTGTGTTATTTACGATGAGTTGGGTAATTTTTAGTGAAGCTCAACCAGCTATTGGTAAATTTGGAATTGGGTTTTTATGGAGTCAAGATTGGGATACAGGAAACCAAATTTTTGGCGCACTACCTTATATTTATGGAACTTTAGTTAGTAGTGCGATCGCAATTTTATGTGCTATCCCAGTAGGCATAGCCATTGCTTTAGTAACTAGCGAAAATTTCTTACCAAAAACTGTACAAAGTACTCTAGCATTTATTGTTGAATTAATTGCAGCAATTCCTAGCGTCATTATTGGATTGTGGAGTATTTTTATTTTTATTCCAGTTTTAGAACCCCTACAAAAGTGGTTAGCTATTCATTTTAAATGGATACCACTATTTAATTCAGAAGACCCTGTGGGAACAAATATGTTAACTGCGGGAATTATTCTAGCCATTATGATTTTGCCGACAATGGCAGCAATTAGCCGCGATGTCTTAATGGCGATACCTCAAGAATTACGTAGCGCGTCAATGGCTTTAGGTAGCACTCGTTGGGAAACAATTTTTCGGATATTACTACCAGCTGGATTTTCAGGAATTGTAAGTGCTGCAATGCTTGCCTTAGGACGCGCTTTAGGCGAAACAATGGCTGTAACTATGGTAATTGGTAACTCTGCTCAAATTAGTGCTTCCTTACTCGATCCAGCTTATACAATTCCCTCTGTATTAGCCAATGAATTTGCTGAAGCCGAACCAGGTTTGCACATTGGCGCTTTAAGCTATTTGGGCTTAATTTTATTTGGTTTGACTTTAGCCGTAAATATTGGTGCTGTCTTATTAGTGCAGTGGGTTCGTAGGAAAAATAGATAATAACTAAACAAATAAGTGTATCTAAATTACGAATTACGAATTATTATGAGTGGTTATCAAAAATCAGAAATAGATAAATCTTTGACAGCAGAATTATACAGACCTTTACCAACAGGAAGATTATTATTTAATTATGGAATGAATGCGATCGCTTTTGCTTTGACAGGGTTAGCGTTAATTCCTTTACTATCTATTTTATGGGAAATTCTCCATCGAGGAATATCTGGTTTAAAAGCAGATATGTTTGTCAAATCAGTGATTGATTATGGTTTTGGCAATGCCATTTTAGGGACAGTAACAGTTGTAGGTATCGGTTCATTACTAAGTATTCCTGTAGGCATGTTAACAGGGATATTTTTAGCAGAATTTGGTCAAACTAACCCAACTCGCGTTGTTCGCTTTATTGCTACTATTCTTAGTGGTGTGCCTTCAATTGTAGTGGGTGTATTTGCTTACGGTGTTATTGTTTTAGTTACTAAAGGATTTAGTGCGATCGCAGGTGGTTTTGCTTTAGCTGTCATCATGTTACCTATAATCGTTCTTACAACAGAAGAAGCTTTAAAACTAATTCCTGTCGAACAACGTCTCGCCTCCGCTGCTTTGGGTGGAACTCGCTTCCAAACTACTTTTCGTATTGTCGTTACAGCTGCTATACCCGGAATTACCACAGGTATATTATTGGCTGTGGCCCGTGCTGCTGGGGAAACAGCACCTCTGCTTTTTACTGCTTTGTTTAGCCTAGATTGGTCGGCAGATTTATTGAGTCCTACAGCTTCTCTACCAGTATTAATTTTTAATCTTTATAACGACCCCGATCCCCAAAAAAACCAATTAGTTTGGACTACTTCTATAGTCTTACTAAGCTTAGTTTTATGTGTTAGTCTCATATCTCGTTTAATTACAAGAAAGAGAAAGTAAAAGGGATTGGGGATTGGGGATTGGGTTACAAAACGCTCATATTTGTCTCCCCAAGTGGAGCGACTGCCATTCCACACCAAGTAGACGTATGGTCTGCGTATTCTGGGCGCGACCAAGTAAAAGTTTTCTATTTTTTATTTTAATTTATTTGCAAGTATGAGTAATTTAATTCCAGCTATAAAAGTCAAAAATTTAAGCTTTTACTACAGCAAGTCTAAAGCCATTGAAGGAATATCAATGGATATTTACCAGAACCAAGTAACTGCAATTATTGGCCCTAGTGGTTGTGGTAAATCTACCTTCATCAAAACTCTTAATCGGATTAGTGAATTAGAAGGTTCTGTAAAAGTAGAAGGAAGCGTCGAATTTTTGGGTCAGAATATTTATAACTCTCGCATCAACTTAAATCAGCTACGTCGTCAAATTGGGATGGTGTTTCAAAAACCAAATCCTTTTTCGATGAGCATTTACGAAAATGTTGCCTATGGTATGAGAATATCACGCAGGCGATCGCCAACAGAATTAGATGAAATTGTCGAATCTGCCCTCAAAGATGCTGCTCTCTGGGATGAAGTGAAAGATAAGCTAAATAAATCAGCTTTGGGACTTTCTGGCGGTCAACAACAGCGATTATGCATTGCCCGTGCCTTAGCAGTCAAACCCAAAATTTTGCTGATGGATGAGCCTTGTTCTGCTCTTGACCCTATCGCTACGATGAAAGTTGAGGAACTGATCCATAGTTTACGCTCCCAATTGACAATTGCGATCGTTACTCACAACATGCAGCAGGCTACTCGTGTCTCCGATTTCACAGCTTTCTTCAGCACTGATGAGAGTCGTATCGGTCAAATGGTTGAATTTGGCACTACAGAGCAAATTTTTAACAACCCACTCGACTCTCGCACCCGTGACTATGTTTCCGGGCGTTTTGGTTAAGTTGTATCTCAGGGGAGTGCATCGGTAAAGTACTCAATTCTTGCATCTAAATACAATTATCTAATTTCTTCCCCCCCTGCTTGCCAAAGCGGGAGAACCACCAAAACCAGACCTACTCACGAATTACGAATTATTACTGTAGCTTTACCCTACTTAAATTTATCGCGTAAATCTACTTATATATAGACTCAAAGTTATAAAGTAGCTATACTCCAGGTAGCAGTATAAACTAATGCGATGATTAGATGACAATTTCACCAGAAAAAACGTATTATTTCAAGTTGAACTAGTTAGGCGATCGCAAAAAAAATTACTGTATTGTTAGTTGCTTGATTGTAAATTGATGCAATACTTGACAAAATCTTGAATTGCCAGATAAACAGTTAATTTTGACTAAAAAACGCCAAAATTGACGTTGATTTTGATTCAAATATCTACTATTTCATACTGCTGTTTAGCATCAATGAATGCTGACTTTTGCTCTGCAAAGCCGTAAGGAGTCCATATTGACTTCACAATGTTTTTGTTGAGTCAATATTTATTGCACATGTTTTTTTAGAGATGAATAAACTAATTCCAGCCATCAAAGTCAAAAATCTCAATTTTTATTACGATACCCAAAAGATACTCGAAGGAGTATCAATGGAGATTTACCAAAGCAAAGTAACAGCAATTATTGGCCCTAGTGGTTGTGGAAAATCGACTTTTATCAAATGTCTAAATCGCATGTGTGAATTAGAAGGAGAAGCACACGTTGAAGGGAAAGTAGAATTTTTTAATCAAAATATCTATGAACGTCGGATTAACTTAAATAGGCTGCGTCGGCAAGTCAGCATGGTACTCCCCAAACCAAATCTTTTTCCTTTGAGCGTTTATGATAATGTTGCTTATGGAGTGAAAATAGTAGGCTGGCGACCGAAAGTAGAATTGGATGAGATTATAGAATCTGCAATTAAAGAGGCCGACCTTTGGGATGAAGTGAAAAATAAATTGCACAAATCGGCTTTAGAACTTTCTGCTGGTCAACAACAGCGATTATGCATTGCCCGTACTTTAGCAGTCAAACCAAAAATTCTTTTAATGGATGAGCCTTGTTTTGGTCTCGATCCAATTGCTAGCATGAAAGTTGAGACTTTAATCCAAAGTTTGCGCTTGCGTTCTGAATTAACAATGGTGATTATTAGTCACAATTTGCAGCAAGTCGCTCGGATATCTGATTTTACAGCTTTCTTTCATACTAATGAAAATCGCATCGGTCAAATAGTTGAATTTGGTACTACAAAAAAAATGTTTTCCAATCCGATTGATTCTCGTACCCGTGACTACGTTTTTGCTCGTCTACCTTAGTTAAGGTATGCCTATTAGAGGTTATTTATAAAGTAAAAATAAAATTTAGGCGAATATAATTCGCTACTACACAAACGAAGTCCGCCTACTCGGACTAACGGAAAATCAAGCTTGTTGAACCCACAAAGGTGGATAAAAGGGAGTAGGGAGTAGGGAAACTAAGCCGCCCCCTTCGGGGCGGGGTTTCAACCTATCTTGTGCAATACAAGGATTTTTCGCGCCACTTGCGGGCGAGGCTTTAACCTTTTTCGGGGCTAATTTCTTCCCCTACTCCCTACTCCCTACTCCCCACTCCCGCCCCGAAGGGGTAAAGTCTCGTGTAGCCGCGACTTCTAGTCGCAAAGGCAAGTAACAAATTAGACTTTTCAAACAACCTCTTAACCTTTTCCTCTCTGTTTTATCTGGAACAGTTTAGGCAGTTTTACGGTTCTCAGATGGTTTCCTGCCCAGATATAACATGGGAAAATTACCGTCTTTAATGATGGTATTAGCCAGGTTGTCCTACTGTAATATGTGAGCTATGCCAAATGAAGAGTTGACTGTCCATGATTCTACACAATTAAATAAAATTGGTTTCTATGTATGTCAAGCAATTATTGCTATTCAAGAACAGCAGCCAGAATTACTGCTCGAAAAGTACAGGAATGTTCAGTGGCTTAGTTCTTCTAATCAATTGAATTTAACGGCAAAATTTATAGAAATACTCAGTCCAATTTCAGATAGAGATGCATTGCTACAAAAATTGCACAAATATCTGAAAGCTATGTTAACTCCTGAAGCCTTTACTTCACCAATCTTATTAGAATTAGTAGAAAAACTTCGTCAAATTAATACTGCAACAACTGAGTTAAATGGTTCAGATAAACTCATAAATTTCAAATTATCTCAACAATATGAATCTGCTGCTAATTCGCTTACTATTACTCAGACAGGGATAGCAGTATTACTTTTGGATGCAGAAAATTTACAACTTAACACTGAAACAGAAAAATTTTTAAAAGAAGTTTGTAATTATCCCATTCAAGTTAAAATTGCCTTTGCCAATTGGTGCAGTATGGGTAAACGAGATGTTGAATTACACGGACGTGGTTATGACTTAATTCATGTACCTACTGGTAAGGACAATGCTGATGGCAAAATGATCGCTTTTGGCTCATCTGTTCGCGAGCGTTACCCAAATGCCAAAGAAGTTTTAGTATGTTCGTCAGATAAAGTGATGACTAACCTTTGCAATCATCTTCAGCAGAATGGATTAATCGTATATCAGGTTAGTAAGCAAGGAGAAGGTATTATAGTATTAAATTATTCTCAGGGTAAGATTGTTAAACAATTCCTTAATTCTGGACTCGAAATACCAACACTTGAACAATTTCTTCAACAAATTAAAGAATTAATCAAAGTCGAACAAAAACATACTCAAAGTTGTTGGGTTAAGCTGGCTACTATTTCTCAAACTTTTAAAAATAAATATAAATTTAATATAAGTCAAGTTATTTCTAAACATCTTCCCGGTAAAAAAGCTAGAGATATTTTTATTAACTATCCTGCTGATTTTGTGATTCATCAAGTTGATGAAGCGTCTGAATGTTACATAACACTATTTGAAATCGAACAAGCCAAAGCTAGTAATAACCAGGATGATAGTCTAATAAGGAGTGCCGATGCATCTTTACTATCTCGTATTACTTCCAAAGCAGATTTAGAACAAGCGCTCAAGTATATTATTAATGAGTTAACTAAACAATCTCCTGACAGCTACATTAACATTGGAAATTTAGGTAGCTCATTTAAGCAGCA
The DNA here is from genome assembly GCF_016056275.1 of Dendronalium phyllosphericum CENA369. Lineage (GTDB taxonomy): Bacteria > Cyanobacteriota > Cyanobacteriia > Cyanobacteriales > Nostocaceae > Dendronalium > Dendronalium phyllosphericum. The sequence continues at coordinate 21,616 of NZ_JAECZA010000315.1, forward strand.
GTATGGTAAACCAATTACCGAGCAAATCAAATCTTTGCAACTGAGCGGTAATTTTATTAAATTTTTACAGTCCTGTAGTTCTTTTAACTTAAAGCAAACAGAACAAGGATGGAAGGTGGGGTTAGGGACTTCCAGATGAAAAAGGGAGTAGGGGGAGTAGGGGGAGATGAGGGAGATGAGGGAGATGAGGGAGAATAACTTGCGACTTGCGACTTCTGCCTCCTGCCTCCTGCCTCCTGACTTTTAACTCAGCACTCAGCACTCAGTACTCAGCACTTACAAGGTTTCTAATCTAAGCTAAAACCTCAGTCTTTAGGCAGATCCTGATTAGCAAGAAACTCGGATTGAATAGAAGAAGCCGTGTATGCATACGGATGAATATTCATGAAGCGCGATGCCACTGGTAAATTTGTTAGCAATTGGGACTCAGAAACCAAACAAAGAGTGAGCTTATCTCTTACCAGTACAGCATGGCAATTACTTGATGAAGAGGCTCACACACAAGGAATTTCCCGTTCTGAGGCGATTGAACGCTTTGCCCGTAACCTGGGGAATGATGGGGTAGATCGCAACGCCTTGCTGCAACAAATCGTTGAACAGCAGCAAGCGATCGCCACCTTAGAGCGGCAAAAACAAGAGCTGCAATCCTTAGTAGAAAATGCGCCACGCCAAATACAGGCACGACAACAAATTGAAGAACTGCTCAAGAAGCTCCAGTACAAAGAAGAACAGCAGCAATTTCTCATCGAATTGAATGACGCAATTCGTACCATTGAAGACTCGAAGGAAATCATCTGGCGAGTTGTTAATGGTACAGGGCAACACTTCCAAGTTACTCGCTGTACCTACGGTGAAATTGATGCCAGCCAAGAATACATCGTCGTCGATCGCGACTATTGCAATGGTGTCATCAGCGTGGTTGGCAGTTACCAGATGAATTTCTTTGGTGCTGAAATCATTGCTGAATTAAAACAGGGCAAAACATTAGTTGTAGATGATGTAGATAGCGATCCTCGGATTAGCAACCCAGAAGCGGCTGCCTTTGAAGCAATTCAGACAAAATCTTTACTGTGCGTTCCCTTGGTGAAAGAAAGCCGATTTGTGGCCTTGCTTGTGCTGCATCATGTTTCGCCTCGCCACTGGACAAAAGAGGATGTGGCACTGATGGAGCGAATTGCTCAAAAAACTTGGCTAGCCGTCGAGCGATCGCGCGCAGAAGAGGCATTGCAAGATAGCACAGCTAGGCTGCAACTAGCCTTGATGGTCGGTCGCATGGGAACCTGGGACTGGGATATGCAGATGAATACGGTAACTTGGTCAGACGGCCAATTTGCCATCATGGGACTTCAACCAAACGAGTGCCAACCCAGCTATGAAATGTGGCTCAATAGCGTTCATCCAGATGACTTAGCTCAAACTGAAATAGCTCTGCAACAAGCTATGCTCCAGAGAATCGAATATCACCAAGAATATCGAACTCTTTGGACGGATGGTTCTATTCGCTGGACAGAAGCTAGAGGACAATTTATATATAATGCCCAAGGACAACCGACGCACATGATTGGCGTTCTCATTGACATCACAGAACGCAAGCAAGCCGAACAAGAGCGAGAACGATTGCTAGAACGAGAACGCATCGCTCGGACGCAAGTGGAAGTCGCACAGCGCCAATTAACAGCTTTGTTTGAAACCTCACCGATTGGCATTGGTCTGTTAGATACCAACCAGCGATTTATTGCCATTAATGAAGCATTAGCCCAAATTAACGGACTCACCCGCGAACAGCACTTCGGACGTTCAATTCCCGAAATTTTTGGTCAATTCGATTCTAAATTAGTCGAAGTCTTTCATCACATTTACACCACAGGGAATCCTTTTATTTCTTCTAGTTTTGCCATCAATGTTCCCGGACGTAGCGATCGCTCCCCCGGTTACTACAACGTTTACTATTTGCCCACAACAAACGCAAACCATCGAGTAGAAGACGTTTTAGTATATGTCGTAGATGTAACAGAGCAAGTACGGTTAGAGCGCGGTCAAAGCTTTCTCGCGTCAGCGAGTGCAGTCCTGGCCTCTTCGCTCGATTACCAAATCACCTTGGAGCGATTGGCACAGCTAGCAGTATCCGAGTTGGCAGATTGGTGTACTATTCACATCGTTGAAGAAGATGGTTCCATTGAGCAGATTGCAGTAGCTCATACCGACCCGGCAAAACTCCAATGGGCGCAGCAAATCAGACAAAAATATCCTCTAGACCCGAATGCTCCTCGCGGTGCTGCATTGACATTACGAACTGGGCAATCTGATTTCTTAGCCGATATTCCCGAGGAGTTGCTCGTACAAGCAGCCCGCGATCCAGAACATTTAGAAATTTTGCGCCAAGTTGGGTTCAAATCTATCATGACAGTGCCACTTAAAACTCAAACACAAATTCTTGGTGTAATTACCTTTGTTTCTGCCGAGTCTGGACTGCGATACGACCAAATCGACTTGCAACTAGCCGAAGAACTAGCTCACCGCGCTTCCTTAGCTATGGAAAATGCTCAGTTGTACCGAGTTGCTCAACACGATCGCGCCAAAGCCGAAGCTGCTAACCGAGTTAAAGACGAATTTCTAGCGGTGCTTTCCCACGAATTGCGATCGCCCCTAAATCCGATTCTCGGCTGGACAAAAATGTTACGAAGTCGGCGCTTAGACTCAACAAAAGCCGAACAAGCCTTAGAAACAATCGAACGCAATGCCAAGCTGCAAGCGGAGTTGATTGAAGACTTGTTAGATGTCTCCCGCATCCTTCAAGGAAAAATGACCTTAAACGTCGCTCCAGTTAATTTAGCTGCAACAATTCAAGCAGCTACAGAAACGGTACGACTGGCAGCAGAAACCAAAAACATTCACATTCAGACCAGACTCAACCCAATTTATGGAACAGTTTTTGGCGATGCGAACCGCCTGCAACAAGTTGTCTGGAACCTTGTTTCCAACGCTGTGAAGTTCACACCATCGGGAGGACGAGTTGAGGTAGAACTAAAGCAGGGTGGCATGTATGCTGAGATTCAAGTCAAAGACACAGGCATTGGTATCAACCCAGAGTTTTTACCTCATGTGTTTGAATACTTTCAGCAAGAAGATGCCACAACCACACGAAAATTCGGCGGGCTAGGATTGGGGCTGGCGATTGTGCGCCATTTAACCGAACTGCATGGAGGAACCGTTCAAGTAGATAGTCCAGGACAGAATTTAGGTACCATATTCACCGTCCTGCTACCTTTAAATATTGTCGAGCAGGAACCATCTGTCAATCACAGTCATTCCGAAACTGTGACAAACCTCACAGGTGTTGAGATATTGGTTGTGGATGATGATGCAGATATGCGGGACTTGGCAGAATTTATCCTGACACAATCTGGCGCGCAAGTGAAGACAGCCGCCTCGGCAGTACAGGCATTAACTTTCTTGAATCAGTCTGTCCCCAATCTCCTATTGTGTGACATTGGAATGCCAGAAATGGATGGTTATGCCCTGATTCGGCAAATTAGAAAGTGGTCGCCCCAACAAGGAGGAACCATTCCAGCGATCGCACTTACTGCTTATGCAGGAGAAATCAACCAGCAGCAAGCCTTAGCTGCCGGATTTCAAATGCATATTTCCAAGCCTGTGGAACCAGAGAAGTTAGTACAAGCAATTGTCCAATTGCTTTATCCCATTGGGTAATAGCAATTCGTAGCTATATTACTTGTCCTCTAATATCAGTGTAGAATCGGCAGTACGTCCAAATTCTTCTGGTGCGTATTGCAGATGAACTTCCGCACCAGGCCAGAGGAATGTACCGGGAGTCACAGAACGAACTAAGTAATGCAGACTATAAACTCCTGGTTCAAGGCGGTCGGCGTAGGCGATAATGCGATCGCGGTAAATTGTTTTAAATCCCAGTTGCCAACTATCGGCTTTTGCTTGCAAGGCAGCTGTCGTAGTTTGGAAACTCGCGTCTACTGCTTCCAAGCCTGCTGGTAATGGATCTTTAATTACTAGATGTTGCACGGGGCGATCGGCGATAATTTCTAAACCAATATCAAATACTTGTCCTGATGCTAAAGTCAATGGTTTATCAAAAGCGTAAAGACCAGTTTTTTGCAAAACTTTCTCTTCATTAACTTTGCTAATTTCCCTTGTAACTCGTAAACCATTAAATCTACCCGGTTGATTTCCCTGCAAGCGATAATTATAGGCAGCTAAATAATGCAGAGTTCCCTTCCCAGATTTTTGCAGCGTTAAATCGTGACGGCCGCGGGGTAATTTATTCATTGGCACGTTCACATTTAAACTGGGATTTTGGTAGCCATTAAAACGATTTTCTGCCAATTTTTTACCAGCTAGTTGCACTGTGGCCACAAAATTCGATGGTGTAGGTTGTAGTTGACTGTATTCGACCAAAGCTGTTAGTGCTTGGGCATTGTTATAGTTAGTTTGCCATGTACCATTTCGCCGCAGTGCCAAAAGACTTTGGAATAATTTATCTACTACTTCTGGTTTACTTTGTTTGGCAATAAATAACCGTAAAGCTTGCGCTTGTGCTGTAGTAGATGAACTCATCCATCCCCAACTGTCGGGTAAACTTACAACAGCTGTGCGACCAGTTTCATAGATATTTTTTTGTAACTGGTTCAACATTTGTTGTGATTTATCTTGCCATTCTGGGAATTGAGATAAATATCGCGCCAGTTTAATTTGAGTAACAAAATCAAAGTTGTTGCGCTGTTGATAAATATCTGTCAGGAAACTATTGCGTTTGTCTCCCAGTTCTGCTAAAGCCATCAATGTATTGAGTTGCAGTTGAGTTTTACACAATAATTGTTTGCAAAAGTCGTATTGTCCGGGATTGGCTAAAACTTTCTGCAAATAGCCTTTCAAGCGAGACAGCATTCCAGAATCGACCAAACCAGGGAATACTTGACTAGTTTTGGCTAAAGATTCAGCAGTGTAAGCAGAAATCCAAGGATCGGATTTTTCTTGTCCTGGAAAAGCTGCAAAACCGCCATCTGCTACTTGGAGTTTTTGCAATTGTTCGATTGCTTGATTTACCTGTTGGCTAGGATTAAATTCTGCAAAGGTTTGACTATATTTTTGTGCCAAAATTTGCAAATTGCTAGCAATGATTAATTGACTCGCCGCAGGTTCGGTAAATGGTAAATCATCATCTTCTAAAACTTGTTTGGCTGGTGCTTTAATTTCTGGTATTAAGGTACTCGCTAGCTGAATATCTAAACCTCCCGCTTCTGGGAAGGTGTTTTTATCAACATTCAGAGGAATTTTCACCGACTTTTCAGTGACACCCGTTTCCACAACTTGTTCTGTAATTTCCAGCGGCTTAACTTCCAAAGGTACTTCAAAAGCATCTGCTGTATTATTTAATTGAGTGTTAAAGCGAACTTTGCCAACTCCTGCACTATCAGCCACCATCCCAAAGCGATAAGCATGAGTAGCTGATTCAGCGTTGGTTTGCAATGAAGTAGTTGTGGGGTTCTTCTGGGCAAACTTCACCGTACCGCTAACTTCGCTATTAATTGTGAGACTTCCAGTATTTCCAGTGTTGTTGGTGACAGATAAACCGCCGAGGATGCGATCGCCCGGACGAACAAACTGTGGCAATATGGCGTTAGTTAGCAGTGGTTTAGTAGTAACAAACGTTGCATCGCCATTACCAAAACGCAGATTTCCATCGGTGGCGACAGCCATCACCCGCCATGTAGTTAAGTCATCTGGTAGTTTGAAGGTAATCTGGGCGTTACCATTAGCATCAGTCAGAACTGAACCGTTGTAGTAAGCTAACGCTTGGAAATTTGTGCGGGCGCGAGTATTTGCTGCACCCCTGGAAAACCCACCACCGTAACCCCAACCTTTGGGTTTCGCTATATCTTGAGGTTGTAATATCACATCTGGGCGGTTATCGCTAAAACGGGTAGCTATTGGTTGTTCGGCGTAAACTGTATCAACCAAATTTGGCGGACGATAGCCAGAAAGTTGCAATACCGCCTCATTTACCACCATAACTGTAAATTGTCCTTTGGTGGGATTACCGCGATCGTCTTTTAATTCCAGTTGTACAGTTTCCTCTGCACCAGGTTCGAGTGATGCTTGCACTGGCTTCACTTGCAGCTGTAAATATTTATCCGCCAAGTTGACTTTAAAAGGTGTAAAGCCAATGCGTACCAAGTTATCTAAACTTCCCGGTTCTACCTGATTTAAAGGTGCGCCTTGTCTGACTAACACAGCTTGCACTGCTGCATTAGGTAACATTTCCGGCGTAACTTGAAACTGAATTTGGGGCGCGCCTCCTTTGACTTTAGTAATCTGCTGATAAAGCGGTTTATCTTTAACCACAGCAAAGTACAATTCCGCATCTGGATAGGGAGATTGAATCAGTGCAGTGACAGTTTCACCCGGTTTAAATTCTTTTTTATCTAGTTTAACTTCTAGGATATCTTCTTCTCTCGAACCCCAAAATACCGGATTTTCTCCAGTTGCCCAAATTTGCAAATCTGTAGCGCTTGACTCATCTTTAGCATCGCTAAAGTTAGCGCGAATTCGGTAAGAACCTGATTCTGGTGGTGTAAGATTTACAGATTGCGGACTGCTAGTAGATTGAATTTCTGTTTGTACAACTGTCTTGTATTCAACTTGATTTTTCGGAGTCCGACTTCCTTCTACAACCTGCGTCACACTACTGTATTTTATCTGTTGTAATTCCAGACGTAGGCGTTGATTTTCTATTGGTTTTCCTGTCGGCTCAGTTACAATAACTTCAATTGGCAAAGCTTTTCCAGCATCAGCAATAAAATTACTTTTTAAACCAATCAAACGATTACTTGGTAAAGCTGTAAAAGTTTTGGAGTTTGCCACAGACAGATTAGACACATCTGCAACTTGTATATCCACTTGATAAATGGTGGGATATGGTAAATCTTTAGCTACCGTTATTGTTTGTTCGCTTTTACCATTAGCATCTAGCTGGGTATTAGTTTGCAACACGTCGCTAGGAATAGAAGGACTTTCCTCCGGCCAAAACCATTGTCTGCCAAAGGAGAATGCTTCCCAATTTTTAGGAATAAAATTTGTCTGCTGGCGAGTCACAAAATATTTTGCTTCTCCACCTTCCACAGGTGCACCAAAGAGATAGTTACTTGTAGCTTTTGCCTCAACTTTGTCATCTAAAAAGGCAAATTCTTTATCTAAATTGAGTTCGACTTTAAAATTGGGTGGTTTAAACTCGGCTACGCGAAATTCACCAGAAATCTCCTGCCCATTCTTTCCCTTACCTTGAATTTTATAATAGCCTAAACGCTGCGTAGTCTTGATTGGTACTTCCAAGGAAAACGTCCCAAACTCATTTGTCGTTTGCGTACCTAAATCGGTTTTTTGCCCGTCAGGATCGACTAAAGTTAATTGATAAACAGCATTTTTATCTTGCTGAATATTGCCATTTTGTAAATATTCAGTGAAACCAGTAAACCAAGCTTTCTCCCCTGGTTGATACAACTGTCTATCCGAGAAAATTACTCCGCGTGATTCCGGCTTCCCGTCTTGCCAACCTGCATCAATGCCGTAGCCATAAACACCACTATATTCTTCAGTTCTAGCAAATGCCCAATCTTGATTTTCACGGGCAATTACTAACAATTCTGGTGATTTGACAAAGCTTTTATTTCCAGCAAAACATTGCTTTAAGTTATCACTATTAATTCTTAAAGTTCCATTTTCATCAGTTTTATCTGATGCACAAGGTGAGGTTTCAGTTTGAGATTTTGCTTGTAATTTCGATGGATAAATTTCAACAGCAGCAGCTTTCACTGGCGAACCATCATTAAGATGATTGACGCGAATTAATCCCGAATCAGGAAACCACTGAGAAAATACACCTAAATTCGTCAATTGAACCAAGCCATAAGTCGTAGGTTCTTGCCACAGCGTTTTCCCATTATCCTGATATTTATTAGTGCGTGCCTGTACGCCATAAGCTAACATTCCTGTAGCTTTACCAAGTTTTTCTCGTAGAGGTACTGTGACATCAATTAACTGATTTTTCTTAGCCGATACCTTAAAGCTTTGCCACTTACTTGGTTGCGGTAATAAATCATTATCATTACCCTGGGGATAAGCAGAATTAAAATAAACTAAATCTGTTGGTTGTACTACTTTATATGCAGCTTTGTATTTAGATTCTGGCAGATTTACAGTGCTGATATTTAGCTGTAAGTCTTTACCTGCGGGAAAAATATGCAAATCCGACGGTATCCAAATGTCCCCAGCTAAATCTCCAGTTTCATACTTCACTGTGACAGGCTTACCCAAAGTTTGTCCAAACTTATCTTTGAGATTTGCACCAATAGTAATTGTATAAGTCTTAGCTGGTTCTAGTGCATAAGGATTTATAGTAACAATTCTATCTTCATCGTTTACTTGGATAACTCGTGAAATATCTTTTGGTGCAGGATTAAGTTTAATATTTTCTCTAGCTGAATCTGCTACTAAAATATTATTAAATTCTAGCTGAGGACTGCCTTTGAGAAATCGTCCATAGGTTCCGTTGGAATCTGGCTGTCCATAAAAGTTAATTTTCTGAAATGCTAAGGGCGAATAAGTTGTTAATTTACTAACAATTTCCTTATCGGTAGGCAAATTACCGTAATTGGGTAGAACTCCAGCAGAAAACGTTAAGCGATAACGAGTTGCTTTTTCAAGGCTTTGCTGCGGAATGAGATGATAAATCCAATTGCGGGCTGAAGGGTCAAATTTTTCTAAAGGATCTTCACTGTCTTTTACTGGTTTTTCTTCTTTAGATAATTCAACTTGGAAACGTACACCTTTATTTTTACTTTCTGGAATTAACTGTAGATGTTCTTGTACGGAAGCTAAATTTAATTCCACATTTGAGGTAAATTGCAACTTTTGCTGTAAATCAATTGGTTCGACATCAGCCTTCTCAATTGGATTAACTCCAGGTAAGTCAGTTAGCTTGATAGATTCAGTATTGAAAGTCCAAGCTAAATCTTTATCTAAACGATGATTTTTTAAGTCTGCTAAACCTGATTTTAGAGTTACTTGAAATCTAGTAGCATTAGGCAGTGCTTTATTAGCTTGAAAGCCTACCATACGCGGCGTTAAAAAGCGAAATTCACCCGGTAAGGGAGGCCAAAGGGCAAATTTTTGTAATAGTTTTTGCTGTTCTGAACTGTCAAGACTTTCAACTGGGATTAAAGCCTCTTTAAATCGGATGCGAATTTGGTTAAGAGGTTTAGCATCGCCAATGGGACTAATTTGTTCAATCCAATCTGGTAGATTTGGTGGTGTGAGTGGGGAAACAACTGGTAGTTGTTCTTTCTGTGAAGAAATTCCCAAAAAATTGCACCCTGCTATTCCTAATACAAGCGTTAGGGCAAGCAGAGATTGTATTAAAAATTTAATAATCATGTTTAGGTGAGAGAATATTTAAAAATATGGGAATACGCAAATTAACAGCTTATTAAAGAAGCAAATAATTTTATTTTTACCGAATTATTTAAGACGGCTATATTTTTATTCATATAGATAACTATTCCAGCATAAATATTCCGAAAATAACTATAATTCTTAACAAATAACAGGTGTTTTTATTTAAAGAAATAATTTATCTAAATGTAGTCACTTTCACCGATGAATGTCAATTTAGTAGAAGTTTTTGACGAAAAGCGCATAATATAGCTGGGGACTGGGTGAAAAGTCTTTTTGTGTCTAGGTTTGATCGTCTGTTGATGTCCTAACACTACTGGCGACGGCTATATGTGGCTTGCAGTGAGAGTATCCAGAAAGACTAAAGGGGCTAGGAATGAGGAAATTCTCCTCTACCCCTCTGCCCCCTGCTCTGTTGCCCCAGTCACATGACAAACAACCGAGGAATTAGTTTATGCTGGAAGTATCAAAAGTTAAGAAATTTTAAATTCTGTTGCCATACTCATGCAATGTATTGTTAATCGCCGCGCTCAATTTTCGGCAAGCCACCGTTATTGGTTGCCAGAACTGAGTGAAGCCGAGAATATTGAGAAATTTGGTGCTTGCTCTAGATTTCCCGGACACGGGCATAATTATGTCTTATTTATTTCTCTAGCTGGAGAATTGAATGAATATGGCATGGTGCTGAACTTGTCAGACGTGAAACAGGTAATCAAGCGCGAAGTTACAAGCCAACTAGACTTTTCTTATCTCAACGATGTGTGGGCAGAATTTCAAGAAACTCTACCTACTACTGAGAATATTGCACGGGTAATTTGGCAACGGTTAGTGCCTTATTTGCCTCTAGTCCGCGTGCAGTTGTTTGAACATCCTGAACTTTGGGCAGATTATACGGGAAACGCAATGGAAGCCTACCTCACCATCAGCACTCATTTTAGCGCCGCCCATCGGCTGGCTCATCCTAACCTCAGTAACGAAGAGAACACAGAGATTTACGGTAAATGTGCCCGTCCTCACGGTCACGGACACAACTACCATCTAGAAGTCACTGTTAAAGGAGAAATCGAGCCGCGCACGGGGATGATTGTCGATTTAGGTGCTGTGAATCAGGCGATAGAAGATTATGTAGTAGAGCCATTCGATCACACCTTTTTAAACAAAGACATTCCTTACTTTGCCGAAGTCGTACCCACTGCTGAGAATATCGCACTTTACATTAGTAATTTACTGCGATCGCCCATTCAAGAATTGGGAGCAAAGCTTTACAAAGTCAAACTGATCGAAAGTCCAAATAACTCCTGTGAAATTTACTGTACGGAGTCAGAAGCAAACTCACTCAATGGTACAGAGAGTCAGCCGATATTGGCACGGGTTTAGATAATAAGGGCGAACGGCCGTTCGCCCCTACTACGAATTACTTGAGGTTCGGCATAATCGTATCTTGAAGATTCGCACCGATGAGGTTAGCTCCCTTCAGGTTAGCGCCTCTGAGGTTAGCGCCTCTAAGATCGGCCCCGGCTAAATTTGCTTTGCTAAGGTTAGTCCAGCTCAAGTTAGCACCTCTCAAGTCAGCTTCACTGAGGTTAGCCCGTAACAAATATGCACTACTCAAGTGAGCTTGATTTAGATTGGCTTTATATAAGTCAGTTTTATAAAGGTAAGCTCCCATCAAATCTGCCCCGTAAAGCTTTGCTTCACTAAGGTCACTCCCAATCAAGTTAGCTGCAATCATGTTGGCAAAACAGAGGTTAGTCCGACAAAGCTTTGTTGTACCTAAATCGGCATCTCTCAAGTTAGCACCGCTTAAGTCAGTTCCAATCAAGTTAGCATCCGCGATGATAGCGCCTTTGAGATTTGCTTCACTCAAATCAGCTCCAATTAAATTGGCAGAACTGAGATTTGCTTGTGTAAGTGTAGCACCGCTTAAATTAGCAATACTCAAGTTAGCTGCGCTGAGATTGGCTTCAATTAAAATTGCTTTATAAAGGTTAGCACTACCGAGGTCAGCATCGCTGAGGTTGGCTCGCACGAGTAAAGCATTACTTAGATCCACTCTGCTCAAGTTTGCTCCTTGGAGGTTTGCACCTCTGAGGTTTTCACTTTGCAAATTTGCGCCACTCAGGTCTGCTTCAATCTGGGGATTTTTTTGTCTCCACTCAATCCATGTGACTGCACCAGCTTTCAGTAAAGCCAGATGCTCTCGATTTGCCATTTTTTCTCCTTTATTCGTTGCGCCCTTGGGAATTTACCCGACCTGCGACACTTTCAATCGCCGTTAATGCTCCCGCCGCACCAGCCAGAATATCGCGTTCTTGTCCGCCTAAGTACAGCCGTCCAAAGCTACCTACAGCTTGCACTTCCAGGATGTTAATCGCTGCTGCTTTCTCGGCTTCATTGGCAGCCAAAGCAGCGTAAGCAGCAGGCTCAACTTCTAATACATACAGCGTTTGCCCTGCTAATAATAGCTGTCCGCGTCGAGTGCGATTGATAAGTTGTGTTTGGTAAGCATCAATATTGCGGATAATTTGGGTAGAAACAACACGCGGCTTCAGACATTCCTCTTTTCGGACTCCTAATGTTGCCAAAATCGCTTGACCAGCAGCTCGTGTTTCTCCTTGAGAGGCAGAATGAACTTCTAATAGACCGTACAGGCGTTCGACTACCTGCACACCCGGACGCACAGAGGCAGCTTTGAGCGCAACATCAGTAATGCGATTAATTTCGATACCAGGAGAGATTTCAATCCACAGCGATGTATCTCCTGGTAATGGCAAGAAACCTTGGGCTACTGTTCCTATATATGCTGCGTGTTGAGGTTGCAGGCTGTCGAGAAATACGAAACTGCGTAGTTCTATTCCCAAAGTTTAGCTCTCCAGTCATGAAGGTAGAAGTTATCTATTGCAATATATGAGTTTACCCTTAAACTACCATAAGGCTAGACACTAAAATTTAGGGGTTAGGGCTGAGGTGCTGCGATCGCTTGCTTCAATGTTTTCAGCTAAATTACCCCTTACAGGAATTTTCAGATTTATAGACTACGCCACTTGTTCTCAGTCGGGAAACCCCTATCCTTGTGTTAAAAAAGACGCTGTGCGAAGCTGGACTTACCGCACAGCGCTAGCTCGTTAGTAGTCAGCAGTTGAGAACTACTGACTGCTGAATAATAGTATTTCTTACTTAACTCCTAGCAATTCCACATCGAAAATCAGGGTGGCATTGGGTGGAATCACGCCGCCAGCACCACGTGCACCGTAACCTAATTCTGGGGGAATGATTAACTCACGACGACCGCCTACTTTCATAGTGCTGAGTCCTTCATCCCAACCTTTAATAACTTGTCCGACACCGATTTTAAAGTCAAAGGGACGGTTGCGATCGCGCGAACTATCAAACTTTGTACCATCTTCCAAAGTGCCAGTGTAGTGAACAGTCACCGTTTGTCCGGTTTTAGGAGTCGCCCCTGTTCCTTCTTGTATCTCTTTATATTTCAGTCCAGAGGAGGTAGTTACAACATCGGCATCAGACATAGGCTTGCTCGCAATCAAGATATTGTTTTCAGTAACATTAGTGGGTGCTGGTGTTGTTTGAGTCAAATTAGCAGCGATGGCATCCTGTTTACTACCAACTTGTGCCAATACTAGAACTACAACACATACCAGCATGAACCCCACGCTAAGTAAAATCGTTTTCAAAATCAGTCCTCCCTACTGAGGTAATCTGAAAATAAGAATACCAACAGGACACATATAGTTTAAATCAGAAAAGACATCCTAACGCCAAAGCTTATTTTCTAAATCGCGTACTTGACGCTCTAAACGGTCAATTCTGCCGCGCAGTTCATCCACCTCAGATTGACGAGCCACCCCCAAATCCTGCATCATATTTCGCATTTGCCTTTGCATCTGAGCTTCCCAGTTTCCCTGCTCGGACTTTAACTGCTCGACAACATCATCCATCACTGCCTTAGCTTGATCGGGATTGAGCTTACCGTCTTTGACCAATTCATCGCTGACTTGTCGCAGTTTTTCTGCCATCAAAGACGTTGTGCCAATGCCGAGCATCATTAACTGTTGTAACCAGTTGTTGCTGTCCATACTTCCTTCTTCTTCATTCATCAAACCAGCCAACCCTTGCTCTTGAATGTTTGCCATCAAGCCACGCTGGAAGGGTAGTTATTCTAGCCTACAGCTCTATTTTGGCAAATTGGCAAGCACAAAGATGAAAGAGCGTAGCGATCGGCAATTCAATAATTTTAAATTTGCTGTATCAGGTGCGATCGCACTTCTGGTTCTCAGAATTGACCAATCAATTGTTTGCTGTTGTCTGAAATTAAGACTGTTAAGTTACTCAGCACGTGTAGTTCTCACCTTAACACTGTGTTAATTATTGTGACGTTAACAGGAGTATAGATACTTTGCTCAAGCTTTCTCCAGAATCTCCTCTATTTATTTTCTTAATTATTATAAGTTTTTTAATAGTAACTTTGTCAGCATGGTTATCACCTCAACCATTTATTTTAAAATCATTTGGGCTGAGTGATATTATTCAGTCGCTCTCGTTACTATTGTTTATTTCTTTATTGTTAGAACGTTCTTTAGAAGTTTTTATAACTACTTGGCGAGGTTCAACAACAGAACAATTAGAAATTTCAATCCAACAGCAAAAGACCTTGATTTCTGAAAACAGAAGATTTCTTGAAGAGCAAAATTCTTCACCAGCTGCTTTTGAAATCTATAAGTTCAGTGGACTTCCGCCTGAAGGAATGAGTTTGGAACAGCAAATGTTGCAGAATCCCAATATAAATCCAGAGGAGCTAGAAAACAGAAATATCCCACCTGAGAATTTTTTTACTACAATTAACGATTTACATGAAAGAGAACGCAAACAAATAGCCTATAAAGCTGATACAAGAATTATTGCTTTATGGACATCCCTTTTTTTCGGAATTTTAATAAGTGCAGTAGGTATTCGCTCTATTGAACCACTCGTAGTTATTGATTTCAATAATTCAATCCAAGTAAGTATATTTCGATGTTTAGATGCATTATTAACAGGAGGATTAATTGCCGGAGGTAGCGAGGGAATTCATAAGCTAATAAAGGTTTTTACTGACTTCACAGAAGCTAGTTCCAAACAAATCAAAAATCAGAAATTGTCGCGTTCGATGTAAGGAAGTAGGAATATATGAGCACGCAAAGACAAGTTAGATTTAATCATGAGCACTCGACCAGACTTAATATGACTCCTAATTCCTCACTCCTAACTCAGCACAGTTTATCACTGTTAATTTGGATGTTCGTGATTTGCGCTCGCGGGTAATGCTGCTGTTAGAGTTTGTTCTTTGGCTTGCATTTCCAACAGTTCGGGTATTGTCACAAATTTATATCCCTGGGCCTTCAGACCGTCAATAATTGCTGGTAAAGCCTTGACTGTTCGGGAACGGTTACCGCCACCATCGTGCATTAACACTATAGCTCCAGGTTTTGCACTTTTTAGCACATTTGCAATCATTCCTGGCACTTGGGGCGAACGACGTTCGGCATCTCCTGACATTTCTGACCACATCATGACAGCGTACTTTTGATTTTCGGCGTAGTCAGCTAATCCATTATGCAAAAAGCCACCTGGGGGACGAAACAGAGTTGTTTTCACTCCTGTAGTTTTGTAGATGATGTCTGCTGTTTTGTCAATTTCACTAGCCGCAGTCAGTGCGTTCATGTGGCGATACCAATGATGCCATGTGTGGTTGCCAATTATATGACCATCAGCAGCTACTTCCTTGGCAATCTGGGGAAAATATTTCACCATTTCCCCGATCATGAAGAATGTCGCTTTAATATGATTTTTCTTTAAAATTTCTAATACTTGTGCTGTGTTTTTCGGCCCCGGGCCATCATCAAAGGTCAAGGCGATGACTTTTTCCTTTGGTTTTAGTTTGCCTTGATAAACAACCTTTCCCTGAAATTCTTTTGGTATTTCTACTGTCTGGTTTGGAACTGGGACAACATTCTGGGCGGTTGCACTCATCGTTTCATCTGCTGACTTTTTCATAGCCAACACATGGTTAAGTCCGCTTTTAGGTAAAAGCATACTCAAAGTAAAACCACTACCAGCAGTTACCAGTATTATTGTTCCTACTCGTAAAATCTGAGATAATTTATTGGTAAACACATTGAATCTCCTTAAATATTGGTAATAAGTCAAGAGTCAGGAATTGTTAACTTTTGCTCCTAGATTCCTATCTACCTATTTTTTAACTATAGTCGGACTCTTTTGTAAATTAATATATCTGCCTCTGATAGACTTGTCCATTGAAGACTACCTAAAATTTTTGTTCCCTGTTATCTAATTTTTACTCGCTCGTAGTTAAATATATCTGCTACTAAAAGAATAAGATACTTGAAACATTCCAGCTAGTGCTAAAGAAAGACTGAGCTAAATTTGCGCTTATTCGCCGCCTACATGTATAAAAATTGCTTTCAACCGTCCAATAAAGGCGGCGATGATGGTAGTATAACCGTAACTATGAGAAATTGTCGGGCGTAGTTGACCGAAAAAGTCTGGAACTTCGGGCACTCCAGCTAAATAATGCGATCGCTCTTTATCCCAGCATATACCGCAACCTTGGAACTTTAACCAACGACGCGCACGCTGAAGCCAAAAAATGTTTGCTACTTCTGACAATTAGTTCAAAAAGCGGGAATAGTCTCACTTTTACTTTTAATTGCAGCGCTTCGATCTTCACTTTCAAAAGTCCGCCAAGCACTCAATGTCTGTGATTCAAATTGAGTGCATAGATGCTATGGCGGAATGTGACTAAGAAAACGTGAAACTCCTGCTATGGCTGGGTATAGGGATATAGGGATGTTAAGCCTAATAACAAGCTATAGCTATACGATGTTATTCAAGCGCAGAACGGAATGCGGGAGCAGGAAAGAGACTTTGAAATGCAGCTATCCTTTCGCTTAAAGGTTCTGGAGCTTCATTCCAGAGACTTTCATAGTAGAAAAAGATCGCACCTAAACCACGTCCTTGGGCAGCCCGTACCTGAGATTGAATTTGCTGAATTGAAACTGGACGATTTCGCAACCCTGCCATGATTCCAATTCCAGTTGGTATGACTTGTTGGGCTTGTTGAATTTCTGGGCGGGCAATGTTGGCAATAAAACCTTGCAAATCAGGACGATAAATTTGCACAATTAGCTCGTCTACAATATTCAGCCGTATCCAACTCAGCCAATCTTGCAGCTGAAACTTGTAAGCGAAGTCATAGTAGTTAGGAGATACAGAGAAAATCGCTTTGGGCTTTCTCTGCTTCACAGCTTGGTTGAGTTGCACCATAAAGGCTGTGATTTTATCTGCTCGCCAGCGCACCCATTCTGGATCTTCGGCATCGCTGGGAGGATTTTTCTTAGTTTCTTGAGTGTATAACTTCACTGTGTACTGGTCGTAACCAAATTCACGAGGTAAACTCATGTGATCGTCAAACTGAATGCCATCTGCATCATATTGGGTGACGATTTCCAAAACGAGACTGGTGATAAACTGCTGTACTTCTGGATGGAAGGGATTGAGCCACATCACTTCACCAGCAGCACTGATCGAAGTTTGGCTACCATCTCGCTTTTGAGTGAACCATTCTGGATGATTCAATGCCAGTTCTGAGGTTGGGGGAGCCATGAAACCGAACTCAAACCAAGGAATTACGAGCAGTCCTTTGCGATGGCCTTGGTTAATCAGGTCTGCAAGAATATCATGTCCATCTGTACCTCGCAAAACAAAAGGCTGGATATCTGCACGTTGTGCCACGGCACTAGGATACATTACATAACCGGAATTCCACACGACAGGATAAATTGTGTTAAAGTTCAGCCTTCGTAGTTGATTCAAGGCTTCCTGCACCTTGGAGCGTTCCTTGAGGGTATTAAAATCATTGTTGGTCATCCAAACTCCACGAATTTCCTGACGTGGTAGTTGCGCGATCGCAGGGGTGAAACTATTCACCAGCAAGACCGTAACAAACGATATCAAAACTAGGAACGGGAAAAGGCTCTTAAGCAATATCTGACGAAAAGCCTTTTGGGTTGGGAAGTTCGCAATCAACGAGAAGCAAACCAACTGCGATTTTGGGGAAACCTCAAGTGGAGGAATTGGCATCCAATACTGGAACCGCCTCACCATAGGGCATCTCTGTCGCCAACCTTGGAGAAGGAAACTTAATTTCATAGGTTTGAACAATCTGTTAGCTACCCACACTTGCGATCGCATGTTTCTACGACGGAACCTACTAGCCTTATATTTTATAAGCATTTATGCTTACTATAAATTGGTTAGTTAGTACTCGTTTATTCAATGCGACTCAGCAAAAATCTGCCTCAAAGAAACTGAGGCACAATTAGCACACCAGGATGTTTGACGCAGCTAATAGGTCATAAGTGCCCCATAAAGCGTTTGTATTCCGGGTAAAGGCTGAATTTAAAGATAAATATTGCTTTCTCTAACTCTTAAGTATATTTACGGAATTTCATTTTCTTTTTACTACGACTAAACTTGCTAGCTAGAGATTTAGTGTATTATGCGATCGCACTTCTGTAACCTCTATATTTACTTCTGGTTTTTGCTTTGATTAATAATTACGATAAAATTGCCTTAACAGTAGCGATCGCATCCGCTACATTCTCCACAACATAAACACTTTCTGGGGAAATTTTCTGAAAAAAACTTGGCTTTCTTCATCATCAGTCAATAAAATCACTTGCTTTTTTCCTTTCAAAGCTAAAGCAATTTCTGAAGCGGTTCCTGCACCCATACCACAAGCAATTACCAGATCGCTGGAGAGAACATTAATATTATTACGAGCATTTCCCATATCTGTGAAAATTGCAATATCTACCGCTTGAGAAATACCGTCCTGGGTATCATTGGGGAGGATGCCAATAGTTAAACCATTGCTAGCTTTTGCACCTTTACTTGCTGCATCCATTACTCCCACATTTCTACCACCAGTTAATAAAACCCATCCCTGTTTAGCAATGAGTTGACCTAATTCATAAGCATTTCGCAAATCGTTTTCTTTAGCCTTTTCTCCAGGCCCCATCACCCCAATCACAATTTTTCGCATGAAGCTGATTAATTTTAATTTTTACCTACCATTTTTCAGCCCAATAGACAATTTCTGAAGCTGAACTATCAATAGCTACACCGTAGCTGTCTCCATGATTCCATTTAAAACCAGGGCTACCTTTATCTTGTGCATTTAATACTAATATTTCATAAGTGGCTGGAAAAGATTCTGCACGAGTGTCACTTGTGTAAAAGAAAGTTGTCGGCACACCATTAGGCAAATTAGCGTGATCGTTAGTATTACCACCTCTATATTTGCGTTGAGCAATATTTCTATATTGTGAAAGTAATTTTTGCAGCCGATCTGGCGGCTGTTTTAGCCTAACTTGAAAATAACTACCCCCTTGTGAAAAGCCGGGAGAATAAGCAATACGTACAGATTGATCGCCAATAGGAATTTTATCGGGAAAATGTTTTACTTCGTTATTATCAGACCACAGGTGATTGCGAATTTCTCCATAGCGCGACGTATCAGTTATTATCTCCGAATCACTAGTGCTGCTAAAAGCTTTTCTGAGAAAAAAACTTCCCCCAACAATACCAAGACTGCCAAGAGAAAGTAGAACTATCATGGCGATTTTGACGAAAGGCGATCGCTTCATTGAGTTGGGTACATTTAAATTTTATAGTCATATACCCAACTACTAAACTAAATTCGTAGGATTGCGGAGCTACTTCAAGATATATTGACAAAAACTTTGTACAGTCAGGGTAAATACGGGGTAATTGTAAAATTGCTATAAAGTAAACTAATAGTTCCTACTCAAAAACCGCTAGTACCGCCTTGGGGAATTAAAAATTGCTTATGACCAATTACTTCCGTTCCAATGTTGATGCAATGGCTAGCTACGTTCCCGGCGAACAGCCTCCACGCGGTACACAGATTGTTAAACTCAACAGCAATGAAAACCCATATCCTCCCTCACCTGCGGCCCTAGCGGTGTTGCAGAATATTGATGGCGAGTCGTTGCGACGGTATCCCCAACCTTTGGGGGGAGAGTTTCGAGAAGCTGCAAGTAAAGTTTTAGGAGTTCCTCCCGATTGGATAATTGTAGGAAATGGTAGCGATGAACTATTGAGTGTGGTGATTCGCGCCTGTGCTGAACCTGGGCGGAAAGTGGTTTATCCAATGCCAACTTACGTCCTATATCGCACTTTAACCGAGATCCAAGCTGCGGATATTACTGAGATTGCTTATAGAGAAGATTACAGTCTACCTGTAGAAGAATTGGTTGCTATTAATGGGTCTGTAACATTCATTGCATCGCCAAATAGTCCATCGGGGCATGTTGTGCCAAAAGATGAGCTGCGAAAACTAGCCAGCCAGTTATCAGGGGTTTTAGTAATTGACGAAGCATATGTGGATTTTACGGAAGACAATGCCTTAGCTTTGGTAAAAGAATACGAGAATGTAATTGTGATTCGCACTCTTTCTAAGGGATACTCTTTAGCAGGATTGCGGTTGGGATTTGGGGTAGCGAATCCCAAGCTGTTGCATGGATTGTTTAAGGTGAAGGACAGTTATAATATTGATGCGATCGCCTGTGCTGTTGGTACGGCTGCCATCACTGACCAAGATTATAAAAATGCTTGTGTAGCAAAAATTAAGGCTTCCCGAACTAAGCTAGCAACAGACTTAAAACAATTAGGTTTCCATGTTTGGGATTCTCAAACTAACTTTTTACTAGCACAACCTCCTCAGGGAAACGCCGAATACCTCTATCAAAAACTGAAGGAACGAGGAATTTTAATTCGCTATTTCAACCAGCCAAGGCTAGAAGATAAATTACGTATTACTGTTGGCACTGACGAACAAAATCAAACCCTTATAGAGGCGCTGATTTATTTATTAGAGTCTGGAAACTAAGGAGATGAGGGAACACGAGTACATAAAAGTTCTTTCTGCTTTCTAGCTCATACCGTTTCACTTTAAATTTGATACGAATAGGCCGCAGGGGAGCAGAGGGGCAGAGGAGAAATTATTTGTATCATTTATTTGGTGAAATGGTATCACACACAAATGAATTTACGATTACAGTTTGAGTTACGCTATGCAGTACTTAGCGATAATTCTGAGTTTTTAGAGAATAAAAGTAAAAATTTTGACGTTGGATCTAATGTCCAAGGTGATTGCACAAATTGAGTCAAAAGATTTGCGCGAAAGAGGGTTCCCGCAACGTAGAGTAAAATAGCCTCTAAAGCATTGACAGTGCTGAGTGCTGAGTAAAAATACTAGTCTCTAGCCCCCAGCCCCATTTTCATGCATGGCGATGAAAATTTTTTCATCGGGACTGCCTTCGCCTCCTGACTTGAAAAAGGGTGTAGGGTGTGGGGTGTAGGGAATATTCCTTTTTCATGCATGGTGATGAAAATTTTTTCATCGGGACTGCCTTCGTCTCCTGACTTCTACTTATTTTATAGTTGCTGATTGCAGGTATCATTTCATGACAAGGTCACTTTACCGAAACTTCATAAAGTACGTATATTTTCATATTTTTTTGATGGCTGTGTAGTTAAATTAAGTCGATAGAAAGCTGCACAATACCCAACATCAAACTAACAAAAGGTTAGTTTTTCTATATTTATTGATTTAACTTGAATATTCGATCGTTATCTCAAGCATTTTTTGCTGATTATTTTTGTTGTTTGTCAAAAATGTTAATTAAACTTTTAGGTTAATAACTTTTTCTTTATGTTTTTTTTATGAAGAAGAACGAGTGTATTAAATAGTCATTGAATGAAGATTATTTAAAGCATCTAAATCCTGGTTATAATAGCCGTACACAAGAAAATGACAGCAAATATTACTACAAGTGAAAAGTTGCTAAAGCATAATTTTTTTTTCAAAAAGGAGGTTAGCACAAGAATTTTTAAAGTGTTTTAGATATAAAACATCGAGAAGATAAAGACAAAATTCTACATTAGCAATGAGCCAAAAAGTATTTACATGAAAAGTATATAAATGAATATGATAAAAATCTAAATAAGACTTTAAATCTGAAATTCTTGGTAAAACCAATAAAAATCAGCAATTTTTTCAAAAATTTTAGGAGAGTTTGTCTAACAACTAAAACAAAACTAAGCTCCTTCAGTAGTCTTTAGAAACAAGACATGAGTCTCAAAATCATCTGGGACTAATAGCAGATAATTGTTTTAAGGTATCTCCAAAAGTATTGGATATTTACATCTAAACATCTATATCTTGCGCTATATCTAATAACAAGACTACTGAAGGAAAGCGATAGACTTAAGCAAATAGCAATCTATATCAAATAGGTATTTCCTAACCTATAAACTAGAGATAAGTAGTGCAGATGTATGTAACAGTAAAAATAACTAGGATTTGACAACACACAATAGTCATTGATGTGGTTGTTATCAAGTTATACGATCCTAACTAGGTGAAATTAAAAATACTGTTCTCTGTGAAGGCATCGTTCCTTAGTAGATACTTTAGGGCCATTGCTCGCTATAGATACCACGTTGGTATAGCTACTAAGTAACACCCTATAAGTCTTATGATGGAATATCTTTCCTCTAGAGATATTAGGTTACCTTAAATGGTAAAGAAGGCGAAATGCTTTTGATAAAGAAGAATTTGAGCAATCTTGTTTGAGTGAATAGGAGGTATCTCAAATTCATTTAGACAATTTAAATGTCAACCTTTGTTGAATTAATCTGGAGGTCACTGTATCTATAGTGTGAAAGTTGGCTATCTTTCCTGTCACAATAGTAATCCCATCCTTATATTTTACTGGAAAATGATAAACAAGTTGACAAAGCAAGCGTTTTTAGTATTAGTGGGATTGCTTGTTTCTCGACACAAACTCTGATAATCTTATCGTCTTCATCTAGAGTTAGTTGTTTTTTTTGATGATGTTAACACACAGCAGATAACATGGTAATGACTAATAAAAAATGGGCCGTCAAACGTATAACTGTGAATTTAGCAGCACAGGAAGCAGAGAAACTAGAAAAATATTGTCAGCAAACAGGTAGACCTGCAACTGATGTGATTCGTGAATTAATTAGAGGGTTACCTGTATCCGATGATAGTAAGGAAACCAGTAGATAAGGAGGTGTTTCGATCGCATCAAAACTCATCATTTTTAAAACCAAAGAAATATCTGTAACGCTTTTTTAGTTCGCATTCATTGGCTAGAGTTTGTGTAGATAAATACAATTGCATAAGTAATAAGCCCATCCCATCATCAGGATTAAAAAGCAAATTTATTACCAAAAGGTATAGCACTGTTGTGCATCTACATGTTTCCTATATTGTGCATCTACATAGTGGTGGGCTTGACAGAAGTAGCAAATTCCGACACTAACCCAGTTACAATCTGTAAAGAAACTGAAAAGGAAGGACGGAATGCGCGTTGCAATCGTAGGTGCGGGACTAGCTGGGCTGGCAACCGCTGTAGATTTAGCTGATGCTGGCTGTGAAGTCCAGATTTTTGAGTCCCGTCCGTTTGTGGGTGGTAAAGTCGGCAGTTGGATTGATGGAGATGGCAACCATATTGAAATGGGGTTGCACGTATTTTTTGGGTGCTACTACCAACTGTTCGACTTGATGAATAAAGTGGGGGCATTGTCGAATTTACGGCTTAAAGAACATACCCACACTTTTATCAACAAAGGGGGACGTACTGGAGCTTTAGATTTTCGCTTCTTGACAGGTGCGCCTTTTAATGGGTTAAAAGCATTTTTTACAACTTCTCAACTCTCTTTACAGGATAAATTGCAAAATGCGATCGCCTTGGGTACTAGCCCCATAGTTCGCGGTTTGGTAGACTTCAACGGAGCAATGAAAACCATCCGCGACCTAGATAAAATCAGCTTTGCTGACTGGTTTCGCAGTCACGGTGGTAGTGAAGGTAGCATCAAACGCATGTGGAACCCCATTGCCTACGCCCTAGGATTTATTGATTGCAACAATATTTCTGCGCGCTGTATGTTGACAATTTTCCAGTTTTTTGCAGTTAGAACTGAAGCTTCAATACTGCGGATGCTGGAAGGTTCCCCTAATAAGTATCTGCATCAGCCCATTCTGGAATACTTGGCTGCTAGGGGCACAAAAGTTTATACGCGTCGGCAAGTGCGAGAAATTCAGTTTACTGAAGAAAGCGAACAAACTCGCGTCACTGGCATAGCAGTTGCCGAAGGTGATACAGCAGAAATTATTACTGCGGACGCTTATGTTTTTGCTTGTGATGTGCCAGGAATTCAGCGTATACTACCGCAAGAGTGGCGTAAATGGTCAGAATTTGACAATATTTACAAATTGGATGCAGTGCCAGTTGCAACCGTGCAACTGAGATTTGATGGTTGGGTGACGGAACTGCAAGACGAGGAAAAACGCAAACAGCTAAATAATGCGGTAGGGATAGATAATTTACTGTATACTGCCGATGCTGATTTTTCTTGTTTTGCGGATTTGGCTTTGACTAGCCCTAGTGATTATTATCGTCCAGGACAGGGGTCATTGTTGCAGTTAGTGCTGACACCAGGAGATCCGTTTATTAAACAAAGCAATGAAGCGATCGCGCAGCACGTCCTCAAGCAAGTCCACGAACTGTTCCCCTCATCACGAGAGCTAAATATGACTTGGTATAGCGTGGTGAAATTGGCTCAGTCTCTCTACCGAGAAGCGCCGGGAATGGATGCCTACCGCCCCGACCAAAAGACACCAGTACCTAATTTCTTTCTCGCGGGTAGTTACACTCAGCAAGACTACATCGATAGTATGGAAGGTGCAACAATTTCTGGACGACGCGCAGCAAAAGCAATTCTGGAGAACGTCAAGCAATAGCTATTAGTGCTGCGATCGCTTATCTATTACAATTCAAAATCTTAAATCTAAATAGAATGGCAGATTGGCTAGAACATAGCGTACAAGTAGAAGTAGAAGCTCCCATAGAGTTAGTATGGAGTCTCTGGTCTGACTTAGAGCAAATGCCCCGCTGGATGAAGTGGATTGATTCAGTCAATATTCCACCTGACAATCCAGATATATCTCTTTGGAAACTAAATACTGGCGGTTTGGAATTTACCTGGAAATCCCGCATTCTGAAAGTTATCCCCAATCAAATTATTCAATGGGAATCGGTTGATGGCTTGCCAAATCAAGGAGCGATTCGCTTTTACGATCGCCACAGCAGTAGCATCGTCAAAATGACAGTCTCCTATGCTATTCCTGGTATTCTTGGCAAAATCATGGATAACTTGTTTTTAGGACGGGTAGTTGAATCGACGATTCAAGCTGATTTGGAAAGGTTTAAACAATATGCTTTGGATATCAAGTCTAATAGCTAAGGCAGTGGTTTAACTACCGTCGGCAAGTTGACATCGCAAAAACTGAAACTATGCGGCGTTACACACTGTAGGTTCTGGAAGGGGATCGCCTACAGTTTCGTAAGCAATAATTAGAGATTCTAAGGCTTCAATGCCGTTGGTTACTGCCAATTCGTAAGTATCCCCATGAGTTCGCCAACGTTGTCCGGGAAAATCCGGTAATCCTACCAAGAAACAATTATCTTCTTCTGACCATTGAATAACCATCTGGTATTTCAGATTACTCATCTTGTTTTTTCCTTTCGACTTCCGCTATTGCTTGTTTTATTTCCTTCTCTTGGTAGAACTTAGCATCTGCTCCGTCTTTACCTGAAACGGTGATTTTTCCAGTATATAAGGGATGTACCCAGTTAGTATGACTTCCTTTGCCTGGAAGTTCTATAAAACCATTTTGACGAAGCATTTGCTTAAGTTCTCTAATTTTTTTTGTCATTATTTTAAAATTTAAATATTAAATATAAGATTAATAAATAATTAGTCAATTTATTTTGGCCTACCCTCAGCAATTCAGATGTGTTGAGGATAAATTGCTAATAGTTTACCTTTACCTTTCAATTTCCTCTCAGAATTTAGAAGATTAATTGGAACATCAGCTTTACCATAGTCAATCAAAGTAGTAGGCATCACCGTTTACACATAAGTAAGACGAGATTCTTACTGTAAAACAGCAAAGCCAAAGGCAACAGTATCCACTAGCAGAGCAGCAAGATAGCGGTTATTAAGTTGCTTTATTAATTTAGTCTTTAAATATAAAATTAAACCAAACTGAGTAAGTCTCAGCTTTGGTAAATTGTATCTGATTATTGGTTAAAATTTCACAAAACGCTCAAAATTTTCCTAATTTAGATTAGAATCCGCCAAAATCTTGATATCAAAACACTTTCATGTTTAACACTGTGAACGTTTTTTATTGAAATTATTGAGAAGCAACTTTACCAAAAATCACTTGTATCAATTGCGCGGATTCAATTCTGCTAATGATGCTACGATTGGTAATTTAGATTATTCATCTACCAAGTTGGGTCACTGTATAAATTTATTGTTATTTCTTCCCGTTTTGGTGGTATTGCTGTAATACAAGCGCGGAGGATCTCTCCATCCTCAAGTTCCACCGTGCAAGCGTGACAAGACCCCATGAGACAGCCCGTAGGAATAAGCACTCCAGCCCGGTCTGCTACATCCAATAGGGCTTCTCCCACTTCGGCATCAACGGTAATATCATCTGGTAAAAAGCGGACGCGAACGCTCATGAAATACTAGTTTAACTAAGACAAAAAAGGTGTTAAGTCTAAATAGCTTTCGACTTCAGTGGCCAAAGAGTCCAAAATCTGCTCTCTTTGTTCTCGGTAGTTGGCAACACCAGTTGGCAAAGATTTCAATCCCCGCTGTTGACGGAGGCGATTTAACCAAGCGCGTCGCCAAGGCCCATTGTCAAAAAGCCCGTGGAGATAACTCCCCCAAACTGATTGACAGCTATCCACTAACCCTAAGTTAACATCATCGAATAGAGGTTGATAGGCTTGACTATCTCCTTTCTCATTTTGCGGCTGTTCGATGCGCGATCGCCCTTGGTGAATTTCAAATCCGTTCACTGGTAAGCCCATTTGCGGGTAATTTGAGCTAACTTGGCGCTGACGGGCTATTTTTTGCCCTGTAATTACTGTTCTGATGGGTAAAAGATTTAAACCTTGAAATCTACCAGCTTGTCCTTCTATACCCTCTGGGTCGGCTATCATTTGACCTAACATTTGGAAGCCACCACAGATGCCCAATACTGTGCCCCCAGATGCGGCATAGTGTTGTATTGCTTCTGCCATACCGCTTCTTTGCAGTAATAGCAAGTCAGCAATTGTGGTTTTTGTACCTGGGAGAATTACAGCATCTGGGTGTCCCAAATCTTGTTTCGGACTGAGGTATTTTACAGAAACTGTGGGTTCTGATTCTAGAGGGTCAAAGTCGGTAAAGTTGGCAATCCGCGGTAAGCGGATGACGGAGATGTTGAGGTCAGCGTGAGTTTTGCGTGAATTACGATCGAGTAAGTCAAGGGAATCTTCCGCCGGAAACGTTTCTTGAAAATAAGGGATAACACCAACAACGGGGATACCAGTACGTGCTTCTAACCATTTTATTCCTGGTTCTAAAAGCGATCGCTGTCCTCGGAACTTATTAATTACAACACCTTTAATTAGTTCGCGTTCTTCAGGTTCTAGTAACTCTAGAGTCCCAATCACATGGGCAAAAGCACCACCGCGATCGATATCGACTACCAGTAAAGTTGGTGCATTTAAATATTTAGCCACCCGCATATTAGTCAAGTCGCGGTGCTTGAGGTTAATTTCTGCCGGACTCCCAGCGCCTTCGCAAATTAGTAAATCAAATTCTGTACCCAAATGCTGTAGGGATTCTTCGATTGTTCGCCAACCCAGTTCAAAATATTGCTCGTAATAATCCGCAGCGTTGACCTTGCCTACAGGTCTGCCCTTAATAATTACTTGGGAAGTCATATCCCCTTGAGGCTTGAGTAAAATGGGGTTCATTTCTACCCAAGGCACAACTCCTGCTGCCCAAGCTTGTACCGCCTGAGCAAAGCCAATTTCTCCTCCACTGGCAGTGACATAGGCATTTAAAGCCATATTTTGACCTTTAAAGGGAGCCACTCGCCAACCACGCCGCGACAAAATGCGACAAATAGCTGTGCTTATCAGTGATTTCCCTGCATGGGATGTTGTTCCCACTACCATAATTGCTTTCATAGTCACTATCAGTTTTTCAAAATAAGGGGCAGAGGGGAGGAGGGGCAGAGG
>NZ_JAECZA010000316.1 GCF_016056275.1 Dendronalium phyllosphericum CENA369
GTAGTGACCTGCAATACTAATCGCTCAAACCTGCAATCAAGACATTTACAAACCAGGATTATCTGCAACTATAATTGTGCTTCAGCCAGGATTATTTGCAACTGAGCCAGGATTAAATGCAACCAACCTGCAATCATCGGTTTGAGCCAGGATTAAATGCAACTATAAAAGTAAAAAAAACGAATGTTTTCTTAACTGCAATCTTAGTAAGGCTTTCGGAACGTTAAAGCGTTAGTTTTCAAGTAAAAAAACTCGGTAAAGAATTCATTGTTAATTTATCAAATTCTGAAATGAGTTTTTTGACAAACTTCTGTCAAGAAGTGAAAACTTAGTCATAGTAAAGTGTTGAGCTTAT
This sequence comes from Dendronalium phyllosphericum CENA369, assembly GCF_016056275.1. Classification (GTDB taxonomy): domain Bacteria; phylum Cyanobacteriota; class Cyanobacteriia; order Cyanobacteriales; family Nostocaceae; genus Dendronalium; species Dendronalium phyllosphericum. The sequence continues at coordinate 356 of NZ_JAECZA010000316.1, forward strand.
TTGCAATTAATTCTGGTCGAAACGGATGATTGCAGGCTGGTTGCAAATAATCCTGGCTCAGTTGCATTTAATCCTGGCTCAACTGGAATTATAGTTGCAAATAATCCTGGTTGAAAACAGCGATGATTGCAGGTTGGAGGATTTATAATTGCAGGTCACTACACATAGTTGCATCCTTGAAACAATATTTCTCACTTGAAATTGAATCACCAAATGCTCAAAACGTTGTTGAAACCTATGCTCAATTGAAGCGTAAGTGTCCAGCCTTTTCTTTTAGAACCTCTGATTTTAACGAGCGCTGGCAAGCCTTTAAACACTTCTATGATGCACAGTTCGTTCAATACACAGGTCAGCAATTCCTAATAGCGCTGGCAGAGCATCTAAAAATCAACCTTGACGACGTACCACGTAGCACTCGTTACTACTGGTTTAGTCAAGCTGAACTGTCTTTCAGCGCCCAAGATGTCTACCACAGCAAAGATTTAGCCCTTGTCGCGTTCGTCGCTGCCAAATGGGCAATCAATAAGCGATCGCAAACGATGAAATCCGCAAACATCTCAGTTTTAGCAATAGCCGAATAAGGAGCAATCACCATGTCTGACAAATTTACTAATAACGTCCGCGCTCGCTTGTACAAACAGGGCTATCAAGGATTCACCAAAGATGATTACACTCAAGCTGCACTCGCTGTAGAATGCGATAACCTTAACAATCCCACCAAAGACCAATTGAGCCAAGCAGTTGAATATCTCAAAGCCAAAGCGACCAGCCAATTATCCATAGCTGATGAACCCGTTGAAGAAAAATTGCTAACAGAAGTAGAGTCCCTTCAAGCCGAGACTGAACTTGAAACAAGTGCGCTGGCGGTGGCCCCTCAAGATGTAGGAGAGATGATCGCGAATAAAGCCTCACAAATGGGTGTAATTCTCTCAGAACAACAAATTAATGACATAGCCGATAGCGTTGACACCTCAGCAAACACCTTTGACGAAATTCTAGAACAGGTAGAAACAGCACTACTCGCTTATGCTGACTTTTCAGCCAATCAAGTTGACGCAAAGATTGACCAGACGTTGACTAGGGTTAAAGAGCGCGTAGTTAATCGTCACGAACAAAGCAGAGATAAGCTATCACTTGGCTTAACGGGCATTAGTGCGGCTTTGGAGGCTAGCCGTAATCAAACTAAAAGCCAACTCTCAGGCATCCTCGCTAGGCTCAACACGGTTCAATAGCGATGAATTGACACTGCTTGAATGCTTGGTAATTCGCTTTTACAGTCTGAGCTACTTCTCAAGAATTGCTGTTAGTTTGGGTGCGCTTGCTGCTATGATTTTGCCCTTACATTACTGGGTATATCTGCCAATAAAAGAACATTCAAACTATCAGCAATATCTCAAACGAAAGTCAGCTATTGAGCAATACGTAAGAACAATGGAGTATCACTGCACTCAAATATTTACCCCATCAAAAGAGTATCGCTGTGAAAAATTCAATGAAGCTCAAGAATCAGGTAACTTCCAAATCACGCAACCTAGAGCGCCAATTAAAAAATAAGTTTAACGCATCTACTAACCTAGTAGTCAGAGCGCTAACAGGTGATAAAACAGCCCTAAAGCTGATAGGACAAATGGGTAATGACGGGGCAAAGATTAGTGAATTCGCCCCACAAGTAAGAGAGCAAATGTTAGCTGCCATCAAAGGCACTGAAGACTTAAATGTAGTCCTCAGCGACATCTACAAACAAGCTGGTGTTAGCGGTGAGAAGATTGAAAGAGCAGTGCAGTCAACAATTTTAGCTGACACTCATCTAGCGAATATCCTAGAAGAAATGAAACTTGATTTCGCTTCATCTCAGGATAAAGAAGCTCTACGTCATCAACAAGCAACAGATCACATCAAGCTGAAATCATGGGTGGACAAGCACATGATGCAAGTTGATGGCGAATATAAGATGTTGCAGACAGAATTACAGACAGACATTAGACAGCAAACAATTGACCTGCAACATGATAAAGAACTGGGCAAGTATTACTTAGAAATGGGTGATAACGCTCGTGATGATTTCAAGCCGAAAAAGCAATATGCCGGACGTTCAATTGTGCAAAAAATCAAGGATGCTCTATTAGGCTTTTGACAGTTCAAGCCCGACAGCCACCGCATAAAGTTACTGTCGGGCAAGTAAATATCTTGGTGCTAACATGACATACGATATTGAGGACAACCAAGAAGAACTAGTAAGCGAAATCGCTCCAGATACGCCCTTACCAAAAGACTTAATATCACACCTGGAGTCACGCAAGCAGCACCGTCAAGATGTTATCAATACAACTGATAAATTGACTCGTTTCTTTGTTGGCTGGTCGCTAAATTCTACAGGATTTTTTCTAGCTAAATATCTATTAATAACTGGCGGTGGCGTTAACTTGTGGTTGGCAATTACGCTCTCGTTTTCTATATGCAGCGTTGGCTCTCTGGCTGGGTTAACGGGCTTGAGAATTAATTACAACAGTGACGGATTAGAGGTTGATAATATGCAAAATCTGTTTAAAACTGCTGGTGGCTTAGTGTTTGCTGGTGTCACAACTTGGTTAGCTGTTAAAGACTATAAGTATTTTGAGAATTTGACTAAAGAAACTGTGACCCAGATTAATCAAGATATCCAAACCATTGAAAAACAAAATCCACAATCAGACCCTTGGGTAAGTATTGCAGTCGCGGTGGCTTTATTCATTGGTTCCATTGCAATTATTTTTAAGGTACGAGAATGAAACAAGGTGTTGTCGAGTTAGCGCTGGCTGGTGTGTGTGGTGTAGCTGCAATCACGGGGCTGGCAACATCGCAAACACGCCAGCCTTACGATTTGACACAAATTCAGTTCTGCCCAAAGTCTGCAAGCGATGTAGAAAGTCAAATAGCGCTGGATAAGCGTTTTTGCAACCAGCCGCGTTATGTCCTGACTGAAGAATGGCAACGTTACGGGCTGTATGGCAGTATCATTCCCTACAAAGGTGATGCAATTCAATGGGTGCGTGATTTGCCCACAGACAACCCTAATCAGTTGCTTGGGTACGGGGTTGCAGTTATTGGGCTATGGGGTATTGTGGGTTGCTTGCTCGTGCGTTCGCAACGCCTCAAGCGCACGGATTATGAATTGGGGGAACTCGAAAAGACTGGCGACTATGCAACTTGGCAGCAAAACAAGCACAAACGAGAAGTTAAGCAGCATTCGACCCAGCTTTACACTGAGCGCCTGAAAGATGGACTGTCAGGACTGGACACAGAAGAACGCAAAGCACTAGGACTGACTGATGAGGAGAACGAACGCGCCAAGGCACGTATCCAGCTTGAGGATTTTATTCTAGCCCGTGCTGTTAATAATTCTGTGATGGATAAAACCATTGCTGAGAATCTGCGGGATAAGGCGAAAGCGGATCAGGAACGGGGCAAGATTGAGGGCAAAACCAAAAGCGCGATCGCAAACAGTGACAATCATCCTTTGACTGACCAGCGCCTCATCAGTGATTTAATCGAAGCACTCAAGAATCATGAAGATGGCTGGCTGTGGAAGGTTATCGACAATCAAAAGCCCGTTTGGGTGCTAGGAGAAGCTGGAAGCGGTAAATCAACCCTAGCAGCTTCGATTGTGATGCTCAGAGAATATCTGTTTGATATGCCCTTGTATCAGCTGATAGATGCACACGCCGGGGAGAATCTTAGAAACGCATGGAGATATTTAAGCCCTCAGTTGATAGCTAAAACAGAATCAGAGATAGGACAGGCTTTTGATGATGCGCGTGAGCGTTGGCTGGACAGAATTAATAATCAACCTGATAAGCGACCGCAACAGTTATTAGTTGATGAATTCACTAACTATTCTGAGTCTGACATCACCAAAGAACCTGCTAAAAAGTTTGTTAAAGCGTCTCTTAGCGACCCTAGAAAAGCGGAAGAAAGATTAGTTTGTATTGCCCATTTCTTCACTAATACTGCTGTGGGTGGCAGTGATGGAACTGCTAAAGGTAGAGCTAGAGGAACTATTCAAATTGACCGCAAAACTGCGGATGGTAAAACACCTTTAAAGGTAGCAATAATTAACGGTTTAAATAATGCAGAGGGCGATGCAGAAGTAGATAAAAAGGTGACAATTCCTAGTTGGTTGACTCCTGAAAGTATTCACAAGTATTTTAACGGACAACCTATTGATTTTGATGATTAATCGTTGGAAAAACATTTTTTAGCTGTCAAGAACGGGAGCAACGCGATTTTCTGAAGTCGGGAAAAAAACGAGCGATCGCTAAATCATGTATTTAAATATTTAGTTAAAATGAATACTTGTACAAGGGAGTTAATACTGAGAATACACGAGAGTAGTCTATTTTGAGAGTTGTTTAAATTTATTATGAAAACAAAAAAGTGTAGGATGCCCATTGAGTAATAGTTTTGATGTGGAATATCAAAACAGGGAATGCCTACACTTTATGAACGAAAAAATATATTCAAGCTTAGATTTAAGCAAATCATTGTCAGACTTTAAAGAAAAAGTTACGAAACTTTTAGAAACTAAAAATCTGAGCAAATGGTCGGCTCAAACTTTTAAAGCATTAGAAGCAGAAATTAGAAATACCGCATTAAGGTTAGCAGGAGAATGTGTAGCAGTTTTACTAAATAAACTATCTCAATCTCAAGAAGCTCTAAATATAGCAATAAATCAAACAAGAAGTTTGTCAAATCAAGAAATCAAGAAGTACGGTAATTATACTAGGCAGATACTAACAGTTGGAAATGTGAAAGTCACTCTCTCATTACCATATATGGTTGAGCGTTACAAACAATCACACCAAAAGGGGAAATATTTAAAGTTAGGATTTTGCCCATTTCTAAAATGGTTAGGAATAGAAGAAGGATTAACACCCCTTATTTGGACAACAATTACAAAATATGGAGCAATTGCTGGTTCGTTTGAAGCTGCACGCACAATCTTAACAGATTGGGGAGTAAAAATTAGCTTAAAACGAATAGAACGTCTCACATATTATTTTGGGAAAATTGGCATAAATTTACGTCAATCTAAATTATCAAGTTTAGAGATGGGTAATCTACCTACTCTTAATGTTCTCAAAGACCAGCGTGTTGTTATTGCCGTGGATGGCGGGAGAACGAGAATTCGGATTAACAAAAAAGGTAGACGTAAGCTCAAAACTAATCGTCTAGGTTTTACCGGAGAATGGGTTGAGCCAAAATTATTAACTATTTATACAGTGGATGAGCATGGTAGAAAAATTAGGACATCATCTCTACCTATTACTAATGACGGGACATATTTGGGTTATCAAGAGTTTCTAAATATTCTAGAAATGTATCTAGTTGATTTGGGAATAAGCCAAGCTAAACAGGTTTTGTTAGTTGCTGATGGTGCTGAATGGATTTGGAAACATATTCCACCTTTATTGGAGAAACTAAAATGTCCATCTGCCACTTATCAACTATTAGATTTTTACCACGCAGCCTCACATTTGCACGACTTTGCTGACGCTGCTTTTACTACAGATAATGAGCGTCAATCATGGTTTAAAAAAGCTCGTAAAGCTTTAAAAAAAGGTCAAGCTTTAAATTTAATGAGAGATATGGGTAAATTTATTGCCTCAGCTACTGGAGAGCGTTGTAAAACTTTAATTCGGGAACGAAATTATATTCTTAAAGCTTATCGTAGGCGGCTATTAAACTATCCTCTCGTTGCCTCCCATCAGCTACCACTTGGTAGTGGTGCAGTTGAAAGTTTAATTCGTCAAGCTGTTAATTTACGTATGAAGGGAAACGGTAAGTTTTGGCTTCCAGATAACGCAGAGATTATGTTACATCTGCGATGTCAATGGTGCGCTTATAGTTGGGACAATTTTTGTAATTCTATTTTTGATTCTTTTCTTAATCCCAGCAGTGCTTGAACATTTTATACAAGTTAGCTGCACGCTATTTTTTAGCGATCGCATCCTTTGCAGTAGGGCATCTTCACTCGTTTTTACCCGACTTCAGAAAATCGCGTTGCTCCCTCAAGAACTGGGGTAGAGCGGGTGGCGCAGCGGAGTGTCGGGGGCGGGCTGCCGAGTTTTGGTCACTCTACGATAATTTCATGCCCGTCCCCGACACCACCCGCTCTAAACGAAGTGTCCCCAGTTCGTCGGGGCCTCACGAGATGATGAGGTTGAAGCAATTTTGATATCACTGATAGCAACAATTTATCAACCGGGGATATAGAAGTGAGTGTAGACAGTTGAGACAGCCGCAACATGAGCCTCTCCTATTGGTGCAGATTATACCTTTAATTGGTTATCGCGCTGCAAACATAAGCAAGTTTAATCAGCTAACGGAATAATGAGGGTTGTAGCGTTCGCTGTGTTGGGCTGAATGATAAGTCTGGTTTAATCGGGTGTCACCGCTGACGAAATATTCGGCTTTTTGGTCGCTTACATTGTGATTTGTTGTTTAGACAATGTAAGCTAGACCCTATGAAAATAAACCGCTTCGGTCGAGCAGAAATCCTTACCCCCGACCAAATTAATCTCCTATTTACCGAGGGGTTTGTCAACCCACGCGATCGGGCTTTGTTTGGCGTGTGCCTTTATGCTGCCTGCCGGATCAATGAAGCCTGCACTTTGGCACTAAAAGATGTGTTTGGCAGCAACGGTGTCAGAGGCGTGTTAGTGCTGCGTAGTGTCAACACCAAAGGCAAGCGGGACACAAGGGAAATTCAAGTGCATCCCAAGCTTAGGGAATATTTAGAAGAGTACAACCCGAACCGCCGCAAGGAGTTCTTGTTTCCGGGGCGGCATGGGTTGGGACACATCCACAAGGTCAGTGCTGATAAAATCCTTAGAGATACCTGTGTGCGGCTGGGCATTGAGGGGGTTAGTACACACAGCTTCAGGAGGACTGCGTTAACCAGGATGAGCGATGCTGGGATACCGTTGCGCCACATTCAGGAGATATCGGGACATCGGACTTTGGCAGCTTTGGAGCGTTATTTGGGTGTAACCGAAAAGCAGAAGCAAAACGCGATCTCTGCTTTGGATTTTTGAACAATGTAAAGAAATATAGTTTAAGCGACTTTTCTGTTAGGAAGGAAGCAGGCGAATATTAGCGATCGCTCAAAGATAGGGTCTTGTTTGCTAGGCTAAAGCGGAAGATTTAAAATTTAGGTAGATAATCAAGGCTAAATAGTCTCTATGCCTCACTCCATTATGTCAACTCTTTATACTTGCTGACTATTGGCCTTAGATAAGACTAGAGTTTATTGGTACAGCGAATTAAATTAATCAAGTAAAAATTATTGAGATTGTAGCTAAATAATGATGCATTTTAAGTTTTCACCAAAAATTCTGCAAAGGTTGGGAGAAGAACTCGTTCCAAATCCAGACCAAGGAATCATCGAATTGGTTAAGAACTCTTATGATGCTGATGCTACTGAATGCACAGTAGAACTTATCAAAACTAGTGCCATAGGTGGCTCGATTATTATTTCAGATAACGGTGTTGGTATGGATAAAGATGCCATTAGCGAGGGATGGCTGGTGCTAGGGCGCTCGAAAAAGGCTATCCGTGAAGTTACTCAATTAGGTCGCTTACCTGTAGGTAATAAAGGATTAGGTAGGTTAGCGGCTCTACAGATGGGTTCTCAAGTATTCTTAAAAACTAGACCTAAACATGAGCCAGGAACTGAATATTCTTTAACGATTAATTGGGATGATTTTCAGGAAGCTGATGTAGTAGAAGATGTTCCTTTTGATGTAAAAAAAAGTAGTACAAATCAACGGCATGGAACTGATATTATCGTCAACAATCTTAAAAAAATCTTTAATAAACATGATATTGTAAGACTAGCTAGGGAACTTTTACTGCTAGCAGATCCATTTGAAAATCATGCAGGTTTTAGCCTGAAACTTATTGCTCCAGAATTTTCTGAAATTGAAAAGCAAGTAAACAATGCTTACTTTGATGATGCCGAATATCATTTGCAAGCTAGTATAAATGAACTTGGGATTGCTGAAGCAAATTTGCTGGACTGGCAGAATAACGTAATTTTTCAGGCAAAACATAGTGATATTTCTCAAGAGCTTTACAAAACACCTCCAACAGAATTTGAATTGTGGGTATTCTTTCTAAATCCTCAAACTTTTTCAGCTAGAAAAACTTCTGTTTCTTTCACACAAGTTAGAGAATGGCTTGCTCAAGTAGGGAATGTTCGTCTCTACCATCGAGGTTTGCGGGTAAAACCCTATGGAGATCCGGACGATGATTGGTTGAATTTAAATTATGCACGAGCAAGAAATCCAGAGGTACGTCCTTCAACTAAAACAGTTATTGGTAAAGTCATTGTTAAAGACCCTGAAGATATGTTACTTCAGAAAACTGATAGGCTTGGTTTTATTGAAAATGAAGCTTTTTTAGAGTTAAAACGCTTCGCAATTGATGTGTTGGAATGGATGGCGAAAGAAAGGCTTAAAGTCACTGAAACGCAAAGACAAAGGGTTAAGAAACAAGTTCCTCGTGATATTACACAAGCTAAAGCTAGGATTGAAGAAGTTATTGAAGAAGTTCCTCAAGAATCTCGTCCTAAAATTCTAGAAGCTGTTCAGCAATACGAAACTGTAACAGAACGTGAAACCAAGGTATTACGTGAAGACCTTCAGCTTTATCGTAGTCTGGCTACAGCCGGAACAACCGCAGCAGTTTTCGCTCATGAATCTAGCAAACCAGTGACTTCAATTGAAAAAATAGCTAACAGAATAGAAAAAATGGGTAAAAAATTTCTGGGAGAAAAATATGAACACTATTTAGGAGAACCAGTTACAAAGCTTTATCAAGTAAGTAAGTCATTACTACGCTTTTCTAATTTTCCGCTGCATCTTTTGAAAAGAGAAAAACGTCGTACTGGTGTTGTAGATGTTCATAGTGTTATTGATGATATCGTTGCAGTTTTTCAAACTTTTTTTGATGAAGGTAAAATTCAAGTTATCAAAGAAAAAGTTGACACTCAACCTTGTATTTATGGAAGCGATGCTTTGCTAGAAGCAATTATTACAAATCTTTTCACAAATGCTATAAATGTTTTTAATATTGAAGGTGGACGCATAGAAGAACGTCAAGTAATTATCAGAACTGAAGTTCAAGGAAGTAATTTAAAAATTAAAGTTTTAGATAACGGTTCAGGAATTCATAATATAAAACTAGATGAAATTTGGCTACCTGGTAAAACTACTAGGGAAGGTGGCACAGGTTTAGGATTGACAATTGTGAGAGATTCTGTAACTGATCTGGGAGGCTCGGTAGATGCAATTCCAAAAGGGGAATTAGGTGGAGCAGAATTTATTGTAGAACTAACACTTATTAGAGAATAATTTTTATGATCATGACACCAGTTTTGAATGATAGAAGAATAGCTATCATTGATGATGATAAAAACCTAGCAGAGTTAACAGCTTGGGAAGTAGAAGAAGCAGGATATGAACCATTTTTATTAGACAATAAACACTTTCTCAAAGTTAATGATTTAGTATCTGTGATTAGAGAAAATAGTCAAGGTGCTGTGTGCGATCACCGATTGATGAATTCTGGATTTGCTAACTTTTATGGAGCAGAATTAGTTGCAAATCTATACGATTTGAAATTTCCATCACTGTTGATAACTCAATTTACACAGATGGATACAGCTTTTTCTATTAGAAAATGGAGACATAAAATACCTGTACTACTAAGTCGAGATGAAGCCAATGCTTCAAGTATTGCTAAGGGAATAGAGGATTGTACTTTAGAACTTTCTGGGAAAGTACCGAGTACCAGAAAACCTCGTAGAACGATAGTTAGGATTGCTAATATTGATGAAGAATCTAATGAACGTGTTATAGATGCATTTATTCCAAGTTGGAATCCCTATACGGCTGTCCGTTTTCCAGCTTCTCTGATTCCAGAGAATATTAGAGTAGCATTAAAACCAAATATGCGTTTGTTTGCTCACGTAAACACAGGAGCAGAAAAAGCTGATGATCTATATTTTGAGAAATTTGAATTAGCACCTGAACCAGATGAAGATGACGGACTCGCCTGAACTTATTATTTTAGATGTTGGACATGGAAATTGTGCGTTAATCAGGGATGCAAATGATGTAATTGTTATTGACTGTCCACCTGGGGGTACGTTGGTAGAAACTCTTGAATATCTATCTATCAAAGAAATTTTACATATTCTCATTTCCCATTCTGATGCAGATCATATTGCGGGTATGATTGACTTACTCTCAAATGAAGATATCAAAATTCATAATGTACATATAAACCCTGATGCAATTAAGAAAAGTGAAATTTGGAAGGATGTACGTTATGCTTTAAAAGACGCACGCCTACGGGGAACTAAAGTTTCATCAGAATTAACAACAGCAAAAACGGGAAGTTTGAACATTGGTACAGTTAATATAGAAGTTCTTGCACCAACACCTGAATTAAATTTAAGTGGTGCTGGAGGAACTGATTTACAGGGGCGGCGATTAACTTCCAATTCAATATCAGCCGTTATAGGTATAGTTCACGATTCTCATAGAGTGGCTATACTAGCAGCAGATATTGATAATGTAGGCTTTGACAATTTGATTCAAGACCAAAAGAGTTTGAGTGCTGATATACTTGTTTTTCCTCATCATGGTGGAAAACCAGGAAGTGCAGATCCTAAAATATTTGCCCAGCAATTTTGTACTTTTATCCAACCAAAGTTAATAATATTTTCAATTGATAGAAATCGTTTTAATAATCCCCGCATAGAAATAGTAGAGGGTATTATTTCTTCAGTCCCAGATGCTCATATTTTATGCACTCAATTATCCAAACAATGTACTACTAGTCTTCCTAGTTCAAAGCCTACACATTTAAATACACTTCCTGCCAGAGGGCTTAATAGTAATAGCTGTTGTGGAGGAACTATTACTATTAAAATAGATGGTAGCAAGACAACTTATGCTGAGATGGCTTTACATAAAGAGTTTATTATTAATCAAGTAACTAGCCCAATATGTCGAAAGTTTTTATCCATCTTTGAACCGGATAGCGTGTCCATTTAAGTACAATATCTGTAATGAAATTGATTGAAATGCAAGATAAGTGCTAGCTTTTGAGTGTACATCCGAATCTGGATATCTCGGCGGACACCTGTAAACTACTGCCGCACTTTACACTCAGTAGCTTTCAGAGAATTACCTATACTTTAGTTTCCTGAGACGTGCCAAAGCACTTACTACTGGAGGGTCTTTGACATCTTCAGGAATAATTACCTTGTCGTCAGGTTGAATACCACAAACATCAAAATCATGTTCCCCTATTTGCCATGCTGGCCGAATAAATATTTGCTTTTTCAGAATTCCAAGTTCTGTGAAGAAGTTTGCGCTAGAACCATCTTGAGATACACAGCCAGGAGTAAGAATATAAAAACCTAACTTTTCAAACATATCTATAAATTGGTCAAGATTCCTAGAATCTCTTGGATTCATAGTGTTAATCCGATACGTGAGGATAAATTGTGAGTCACTAGAAGCTTTTAGCCAGTCAGGATTCATTCCAATAACTACGCGATAAGCTGCTGGATTGTCAGCATCGATTCCAGTAATAATAGATACTCTGATTTTTTCCTCAACATCTTCGTCTCCAATGTCTTTCCTCCACTGATAAAAAATTTTCTTGCTTGCATTCTCATCTTGGAACAAAAGTGCAAGCTCTAAAAGTGGGAGATTACGATTATTTGGGATCAATCCGAACCCTGTTCCACTCCAACTAGCTTTATCCCAAAGATGAATATCAAGCAAGGAGAAGACCTTACGTTCGCGGTGTTTTAGGTGATCGACACTCTTGAGTTCAGGCGGAGGCTCACCGTGTCCTGGCTTGGGTGAAAATACATTAGCTCGTTCTTCAGAGATATTTTGAACTGTTTCATTGTTCCAGGCATTTGTTCGTTGAGGCGGAAAGTGCTTATCACTGTCGCTCAATTTCCAGTCCATAAGTTGCAGTTTTGGACTTTTACCCAAGATATTCCAAACTGCAATAGCTACGTTTGTAAAATCAAGTGCGCGAGAAAAAGCCAGTTCATCTTGTAAAAGTCCTTTAAAATACTGTTCCGGGTTTGATACAAACGCTATCTTAAAAATTACTCGAATAATTAATTCAGCCAGCGTTTTGCCTAATGATTCAGAATTAAGGTCTGCTATGTAAGATTCATTGACAGAATGTTTTACTTCTATGAGAGTTTCAAGAGTTTCTCCACCTTCCTCTTTAATGTGAAAATCAATAACGTTAGCAACAGAACCCGATGATACTATTTGAAATCTAATATTTGGTTGATGAGGGAATAATTGCGAATCAAGACTTGTTGCCAGAAAAGCTTCAAATGCAGCAAGAATTGACTCCGCAATAAACAGCGATCTACTATTATTTAAAACTTCAGCAACTACGTTGCAGCCAAGAACTTGTGAGCGGAGTTCTACTGTACCCTCTGCTAAAAATTCTGGTAGTTCTGGTAGGTCATGACTTGCTGGTTGTGCTATCCAATCATTAAAAAACTTACGTACACTCGCCTCATCTTCCTCCTCTGGAATCCAACCCTCAGAACGAAGATAATCTTCATAACCTAGTGCGTACAACGATGCCATGAATGAATGATGAAACCCAAGTTCTTCGAGAACTGCTGGCAAAAACTCTAAACACTGCAAATCCTTAAGGGCAGTTTTAAGAAGAAGAATCCCAAGTACCGCATCTTGAGTTTCCCTCTCTTTAATAAATTTCTCTTTAGCTTCTTCATTGAGTCCAATTGCTTGTGCAATAACTGTAGAGGTTTCAATCCAAGCGAGTGTGATTGGAATCCGCCCTAATTGTAATTCGAGCCAGACAAGACGTTGTAGACAGGCAAAGGCTTGAATAGTAATTGTGCTGTTTTCCCAATACTCATTAAAAGCTTGGGATGCTGCTAGGAGCATATTGGAACGCGCAGCCCACAGTAAGCCTATCGACTCATAAGCACTTGCACATAGAGATAGTGCAGCAATTAACTCACCATGACACTCACGCATAGCTAAGTTATGCTGCGCTCGACCAAGAAGATGAATTGCTTCGTAACGGTTTCCGCCAAGAAGTTTTTGCCTTCCTCGTGTCAAAAGCATACGTCCTGAAGTTGCTTTACTCTCGCGTTGTTGAGAGAGTATAAGTACAGCTTCAAAAAGTTCATCGAAGCCAGGATCATCAGGCAAATATTTACCGAGTTCCATGAGAATCTCGATCAATGGAGCTACGGGAAAGTTGACTAAACCTTCGCCCTCTGCAAATACCTTGCGAAATTCCTCAAGTATCCTTTTCAACTCAGCAGGTTCATGTCTGGACTCACTTAGATCCATTAGTAACTCAATGGATCTTGCTTGTAAGGCAGTGCTTGGTCTATCTTGATCAGCCTGGAGACGCTGTAATTCAGTATGTAAAGTTTTGGTTCGTGCTTCTAGCTTTGCATCGTAGGCTTCAAGTTGTGACCGTTGAACGGTTGTCCACAGAAGTTGCCATAGATTAGCTAATTTTTCAATATCTGTGACTTGGCTGCTTTCAATTGCTAGACGCTCAACATCGTCGTAAATGCGGTTAAACGTGTGAAAGTCATCATGCCACCAATAAGCAGTCCATGCTTTGGCGTAAGCACACCGAAGCTTTTGCTGATGCATTCCATATTGTTCGGCTATACGCTCGGCTCGTGCAAAACGTCCCTCAACCTCTACACGTGGTAATTCAAGTTCACGTGATAGAATAGCTGCCTCAAGACAATCCTCAACAAGTTGATACTCGACACCTTGATAACGAATAGGATCTTTTATCTGCGTCTCTAGTTCTTTCAATTCAGCTTCACGAGATGTGTCTAAAGCCCCCTTTTTAACAGCTGGCGTAAGAGGCAAATTGATTTTAAGAGTTTCTACAGCTAGATTTTCTCGCTTGTTCTGAAACACCTTATCGAGTATCCAAGTTCTATCTAGAACTCGTACATAAATGTTGTACTGTTTTCTCAGTTCATCTTCAATGTTGGCTCGATCTTTATCTTTGATATATCGACTACTGATGAAATAAATTAAAGTGTAGCTACGCTGCGTTTCTACAATTCCTTGGACATCAGAACGAACTTTTGAACGCCACTGTTGTTTTGCACTGACGGCAAATGCCCAACGTTCTGAGGCAGCTTCACGCCCAACTCCCTCATACCAGCGAAGTGAAACAGCATCGGATACAGGGTAGGTTTCAGAGTCTACCTTGCTGTCTCCTCCTCCAGTGGGGCCTGTTTGCGGTAAAAGGTTAGGACAAAGCTCTTTTTCAGCTAATCTGCGGCAGAAATGTTCAAAATCCTTTTCTTGGCTACGGCTAGTCAATGTTTCTAAGTGATATTCCAAAAAGTTTCGATCTAGCAACGGCTCCCCAACTACTTGCGTATCGGAGAAAAGATAAGGTCGCCGTGCCCTCATAAAATCCGAAGGGCGGAACGTTGCTGACTCAGGTTGCTGACGTTTTTCAACCATAAATCTAGTAGAACTTTGTCTAAAGACAATACAATCTGCAAGTACAGAAATACTATTATAGCCAGTGGACTATAACTTAAAACCCGCCTTTACGTAAAAGTGCGGTATCAGACATCAAAATTGCTAATAATGCAGATCAAGGGGGTTTAATCCTCCGTATGTCGATACCTACCGCGACAGCGCAATACTATTAGCCCATTGAACTACTGAATTAGCAATCGCTGCCAGCACTACCCATTCACAAAATGCCAGATTACTAATGGTTAACCGTCGCCGTAGATGAAAAGAACTGAAAATTGAGCTAGGGTATCTCGGCAAACACCCTATAAAGGGTTCTGTTTGCGATCGCATCTCTTAACACTGCTCACGATTTGACACAATGGGTTATATTTTGTCCAGTGTCATGTTGCGGCGGTGAAATTGACCAAGATAATCTCACTCTTCAATCAAGCGGGTGGTGTCGCCAAATCGACGACAGCCCAAAATCTTGGCTATCACCTTTCACTACGCCACCATCAAGTATTGTTAATAGACATAGACCCCCAAGGTTCCCTCACCACGTTCATGGGGTTGGAACCAGCCGATCTAGAAAAAACTATTTACGATGCCTTGATATCGGAAGAAGAGGAACCTATCCCTATACATCGGGACTTAGACGGCATAGACTTAGCTCCTGCTAACATTTTGCTAGCTAATGCCGAACAAGAACTTATATTTGCTGAACTGCGAGAATTTCGACTCAAAGAGGTACTCACTCCTCTATTAGATAGCTATGATTTTATTTTGATTGACTGTCCGCCCAGCTTGGGTATTCTTAGTCAAATTAGCTTGGTTGCCTCTACTCATGTGCTGGTTCCCATTCAGTGTCAGTTCAAGGCATTGAAGGGAACAGACTCGCTGTTGAAAACAGTGGCCAGAGTGCAGCGCAAGCTGAACCGCTCCCTCAAGATAGCGGGATTCTTCCCCACAATGTACTCTGCTAGTAATTCCTTAGACCAAAGAACCTTAGAATCAATTCGCGATCAGCTGTCGAGTTTGGCAACGATATTTCCTCCCCTACCTCGTGCTACAGCAGTGGCAGAAGCAGCTGAGTATGGTAAACCTTTGGCATTATGCCCTAATAAAAATCCTGCTATTCTCCGCGTCTTTGATGAAATAGCAGAAGCTATGGAGGTTTTATAGATGAGTCCCAGACGAGCAAGCCAACCACCTGCTGATAGAAGCAAACTCAAGAACGTCGCCCTGTTCAAAGAGGATGATGAGAATTTAGTTCCTACTAAGGTGTCACTGGACAAGATTATTCTCCCCTCTACTCAACCTCGGCGTTATTTTGACCCCAAAGCTATGCAATCTTTGGTGGAGTCGGTGAAACGTGAAGGCATCCTCCAGCCTTTATTGGTTAGACCAGTAGGGGATAAGTATGAGTTGGTGGCAGGAGAGCGCAGATATAGGGCAGCACAAGAAGCAGCTTTAACAGAAGTGCCGATAACGGTGCGGGAGATGTCGGATGAGCAAGCGGTACAGTATGCGCTCACCGAGAATCTACAACGGTCAGACTTAAACCCAATAGAAGAAACTGAAGGAACCTTGCAACTGTTAGCGCTGCGATTGGGATGCGAAACAGCAGCAGTGTCTACTGTACTCTACAGAATGGAGAATGAAGCCAAAGGAAAAATTACCCGAAACGTTTCGGGTAATTCCGAGGCAGAAATAGTAGAAAAAGTGTTCGCTGAATTGGGAAAGATGAATTGGCAATCATTTGTTCGCACTCGGCTACCACTGTTGAAACTGCCAGAGGAGATTTTATCAGCCCTGCGTGCTGGACAAATTGAGTACACCAAGGGCAAGGAGATTGCCAAGCTGACATCGAAAGAAGAAAGAATTGAACTCCTAGAAGCTGCAATTTCGCTATCTTTGTCCCTTTCAGAAATTCAACAGCAGGTCAAAGCCAAACAACCAGTTGCCACACCTCCACCACTGCAAAGTCGTTTAGAGGCTACATACAAGAAAGCGAAAAGATCAAAGGTGTGGGACAATCCCCAGAAGCAGAAAAAACTAGAATCTTTGTTGAGAGAGTTGGAAACTTTGATGGCTGATGAGGGGTAGGGTTTAAACGTATAAAAATCCCGAAGCGGAGAAAATCACTCATTAACCCCAACATAAAAGTTTTGACAAGGTTTACATCTTAACGAGCGTGCCTATCAGATGTAGGGTAATTCACTCTAATTCTTTTCTAAAAATTCTTGAACAGTCAGAATCTCAATTCCTCTCCACGGGTTTAGCACTAGCAGATCATCATCTCCGGTCACAATACATTCTGCTTTTCCACTGACAGCTAATTCTAGATATTTGTTATCTTTTGGATCTCGACATTCATTAATCTGTTCAGTTACTTTAATGAACTGTACAGTTTCGGACAAATCCACCAGGAAATCGTTTCGTTCTTCTGGCGTGATGTACCGATTAAATTTGGGTCGAGCGAGTACCTGTTCTAGCTCTAGCCAAATGGACTCGGACACCAACAATTCTCCTAAGTCTTGAGCTTTTCTGAGTGCGCGATCTGGTTTGCTCCCTGGTAATAACACCGCGCTAATGATGACATTGACATCACACACAAACCGTCTTTTATTCGTCGTCATTCAAGATTGACTCCAAAATCTCTGGCGTTAAACCTCTTTCTGCGGCTCGTCTGCCAATTTCATCCATTGTTTGCCTGAGCTTGGCAATGGCTTCTTGCTTGCTTGTCATTGAAGACTTTAATAACACTGCAATCCGGGATTCAATTTGTTCCCGTTCTTCTTCCGTGGCATTACGGTATGCCTCTGCTACCTCAGACGGGACTTTGATAGTAATTTCTTCTTTAGTAATCATGGTCTGTTCGCTTCCATAATTTCTCATCTTTAATCATGTTACTTCCTTGGCTCAGAGTTCCTCCATCATGCTGTTTGGAGTAGCGTTGTAGCATGGTCATCGATTTCGTATGGAATGCTAAGTAAGGGCAATTTTAAAATTAGAACACTCGCGCCCGCGCCACCACCCGATTAGTGGTGTGCGAGTAGCAATGGAACCAAAATGTACGTTAAAGACTAATTCTTGTAATAACACAAAAAATATAATTTAGATGCACTACAGCCTATTCACAATATTTCCATTAAACCAGGCAATCTTCTTTAAGTCATGACATAACCATTCATAAGCTAGCTCAGTTGCAGAGTTTGGTTTGAATACATCTAGTACTTCTGAATTTATAGAAGCGTAAAGCCATGTTGATGCTTCTTTCCTTAGTGATAACAGTTGACTGTTCAAAACAGAAATAGAATAATCACAGCCTTTTGGAAATAAATTTTCTTTTGTGGGAAAAAAGCACAAGTCTACGCAGCTTTGTTTGCCTTTCGGCAGTGGTTCCCAATAAGATATTATCCAAGGTTGGTTATTATATGAATTTGGTAAAATAATTTTTCCTACAAAACGCGCTGGCAGCGTTACTGCCGTTGTCAGCCTGGGCGCAAATTTGGAAAAATACGTATTAACTAGTTGCTGGTATCCCTCAATAGCACCTTCGTAAACAGCTTTTGCACGAACTAATAATTGTAGTTCGGAGTAGCTCTCCCATATCCATCCATCTGTAATATCAATATCTGGTTCAGGCCACGGAGAATGCAACTCGGCTTCTCCATCTTGGCGGAGGCTGTTAACTTGAGCTATAAGGTGCTTAAGACCGTAGCAGTATTCGTACTCGTTTACCCAAGAAGGAATATTCAATGATGACTTAGAAAGACATTCTTCAATTTCACTCAGAGAAATAGGACTATAATTTAACTCCCCACGACTAGTAACTATAAGTGCGGTCTGCCAAACAATTTCTTTAAAAATTGATCCGTGGTTGACTGGCAGCATACGCTTTTCCAATAATTGAGATAGTGAACTACTAAGCTCATTAAGCGTCAAATTCCAAGCCAAAGCTGATTTATGATTAGCCACCTTAACGCCTGTTAATCCAAACCAATTGGATAATAATTCTGGCTCAGAAAATGGCGATATAACAATATCAGGCAGATTCTCATCACCACAGTACCAACCAGTTGTCAGATACATTTCGTCTGCGTCAACACCAATTGGTAAAAGCGTATTATCCTCACGTACTGGTGCAATTAACTTAGAAAGTGGAGCAATACCATCTATCCATGCCTGCATCGCTGTTCGTATTCTTCGCCCAAATTCCAGTGATAATGGTAAAGGAACTGATTGTGTGACGTTCCATCTTGTTATTGCCAGCTCTTCCTTGACAATCTCTGAAATAAATGCAGGATGTTTCTGGACTAGTGGCACAAGTACCTTTGATACTTGCTCATAACTGTAATTACCAACAAAGATAGCTAGCGGATAGCGCCAACGTTCGAGCCGCTGTGGCTCAAGTTTGAGATCATTGGGGTCAATGATGCCAGCAGCTAAACTTTGCGCTGCAAACCATTGTGTTAGAATTGGCAGCGGGAAACCAATAGTTCCTGCATTCTCAACAACTAACCCCGTATTTAAAAGCATCTGAAATTCTGATGTTGTTCCGCCGATGTCAGTCTTAGAAACTACACCTATACTACAGTCAGTAGCTTGAGCAGCAAGGCATAGTAGTAATTGCTCAACATTAGAGTTGTTTGCTCTTGCTTTTTCGAGGGAACGTTCAACAAGATTTGACAGTAAATCCCCAGGCGAGGTTGATGCTATTGTGCCTTGGTTTTTTAAATAGACACCAAGCAATACTGCAAATAAAGGTCGGCGAATAGCATGACGGATGGACTCCGGCCATTGGGAAGAAACATATGGCGGAATTGGTTGTTTTGAAATTCTTTCTACAAGAGCATATGCTTCATTCTCTGTAAGTGGAGGAACTTGAACAGCCTCTTCAACTTTAGATAAAGCGGGGATAGCTCTGCTAGTAATTACTAGGGTAGTTTTTTCCCATGTATTAACAAGAATGCGAGCTTCATTAAGTAAATGTGCTGCTAAGGCGCTTCCTGCTTCGTCAGCCCCGTCAATGATTGCGGTAACACCTTGTGAGAAGGACTGTCCTAGCTTGCTGATTTCTTCTTCTATAGTTTTTTGTAACTGTCCTGCCACCTGCTGCGCTTTTAAATCCACAGGTATAGGAGCTGCGGGATTTTTGCGGGCCTGTTTAATTGCATCTTGGAAGAGGCGTTGTGCAAGCAATGACTTACCTACACCAAAATCACCGATTAGTATTATTAAAGGGTTTTCATCATTAGGTTGAAACTTAGACAAAGGTGCGCCAATAGATGTATCATTGGCAAGTTCAATCGCTTGGCTGCGAGTTACACCAGCAGCTTGCCACAGAGATATACACCGACTTATGGATAGTCGATCTAGTTCTTCTAATCTATCAGTGAGGGGATTATACTTTACCCGATCCTGGTCGGGTGGCTTCAGTCACAAGTTTATAGTTTGATTTTGGATGTTAATACTAGACTTTATTCCTTGAGCTAAGTTCACAACTTTTTCAATGCTATTCGTGATCGCGCTTTGGTAATTACTCTGCTTTTCTCTAAGTGCTTTATCCAGTTCAGAATTATGCTTAGTAGCTTCTTTTACATCATTTCCCAAAGCTTCTACTGCCATCTTAATTTCTTGGTCTGCTTGTGCTGCTTTCTTCACCTCTTCTACTAAGACAGCTTCACCAATATCTTCTTGTCCATCAGGTGGTAGCGCTAAAGGTTCCACTACTGCTTGTAAAGCATTTGCTGTCTCAGGGAACTTTCTTTTCAAAAGTTGCATTACCTTTTCCGCAGCTTGATCTAAAGCTTTTTCTGTTGACCAATCAATAATTTTCCCTGATAGCCAAATGGCAAACGCGATCGCTCCAGTAGTCAGTGGCTCCATGTGCTACCTCGTCTCATAACGCTTTATTCAATTGATACTACACCGCTTCTATTCCCGATTCCCCAATCGAAGCCAAACTCAAAATTCTACGAAAGGGCTATTACGTGTAATCCAGTCGCGCACTAATTGCCAAACCTGATAGTCCAGGAGTCATCTCGCAAATCTGGCGGGAGTTCTGCGGGAAACTCATCAGTAGCATCTATCATGACACTAAAGTGTTGCGAGGCTTGATTTCCTAACCTTTTGATTTCACGCAACCACTTTGCCAGGTTCTTACCCATAACATCAGGATTAGAGGTATCGAGAATCAGCAGACGGACTCCGCTAGTAGCCATCCGTCGCAACCGTTTCTCAATTTGCTTAGATGTAATTGATGAGGGTCTAATGCGGTAGGGGTCAGCAACATCGAAACTCATGACAGCTACACTGTATCGACCAACTTTTACGTGATCACCATTATCAATACTGCCCATGAAAATGAAAACTTCGTGGTGAGGGGGGCAGCATTCGTGATCGACAACGTTCAAAACGTTAGTGGCCATTTCACTGTTTAGATATTGATGAGTTGTTGACTCATCCAGCCATAAAGTTCCAAGCCCATCTTTTTCTGGGTAAATGAATTCACCTTTGTCGGGGCGAAACTCTCCAACATTAATTAAGGCATACCCTTTGCCAAACTCCCGCTTCATCTGATGTATCTGCTTAAACGCCTTCGCCACAAAACTTGTATCTTCAAGCACTTGTGAGCAGAAGTTACCTAAAGCTTGCTGCAAAATTGAATTGGCATCCACAATCAATTGGCTGTACTTTAAGTTGATGATAATAACTCATTCTAGTATGTTTAATTGGCAGAAATTTCAGCGATTTTGTTCCACCCAGCACTAACTCAAGCAACTCTTAACTTCTGAGGCGGCGTAGCGGAGTGTCTGCCGCTGCCTGCAACCATCGCAGGTGGCTCAAAGAGTTGATTTGTGGCAGTGGCTCCCCCCGCAAACTTTGAGCTTGCTAGGTTTTGAGTTGCGCCATCGCCTAAAGGGATCTCCCTCTACTCTGTCTTCTTTCTTGTTGCCGCTTTTCTTCTATTATTTGTTGCAATACGCGCTCTGCTTCACGCCAAAAGCCGAGGTCAAGAGAGTCTACTGACCCTACATTAATCGGTGAATACTCAAGCTCACCTGACTGGTTTCGGTTGACCGCCACTCGAAATATTTCACCTCGTTCATCATGGGTAAACACCAATTCTCTACCCTGTTTTTCTAAAGTTGCTCGTTTGAATCTCAGGCTATTTGAGCCACTTTCTCTTAATTGCCAATTGATTAATTCAACAGCAACAGGCACAGCGAAGGCTAAATATTCGGACTGTAACTGCTGTTTTTGGTCAAGTTGCTGTGATGGTTGTTCTTGCTTTGATGCCAATTGATTGTTAGCGATTAGAACTAATGCTTTAGCTTCATCAGCAGTCCATCCGGCTGGACTGCCTAGTATAATTTCTTCAACTTCTTCGACTGACTTATTATCTAATAGCGCCAAGGTAGCAATTTCTTTGTCTCGGTCAGTCACTAATAAGTTTTGTAAGTCGGTGCTGTAATACTTATATAACTCGGCTCTTAGTTCCTCTTTTAGTTTTGGTTGATCTGTGGTTAGAGTTGAAGCTTTATTAAGAGCGTTCGCATCCACTGCTTTTTGTGATCTGTGGAGTTGCTCCAAATAAACAATCACTGCAAAGAGGTCATCGAATGTGGTTTTTCCGGCTTTAAGTTGCTGCCGATATTGAGATAGTTGTTCGGTTAATTGTGGTAACGTTTCAATCAAGGCTGACTCAACTACTGATTGTTCAATAAAGTTAGCGATTGCATCCACTGCTTTTTGTAATGAAAGTTGTTGCTCCAAATCAGTAATTGCCGTTGACAAGTCGTTTAATGCGATTCTTCCTTCTTTTAGCTGCTGCTGATGCCCGTGTAATTGTTCTAGAAATTGTGGCAACCCTTCAACCAAGGCTGACTCAACTGCTCTTGAGTCAATATAGTTAACGATTGCATCCACTGCTTTTTGTGATATAAGTTGTTGCTCCTGTTGAGCAATCACCGCTCTTAGGTCGTCTAATGTAGTTCTTTCTTCTTTTAATTGCTGCTGATACAGTAACAATTGTTCTGTTAATTCTGTTAATTTTGGTAATGTTTCAACTAAGGCTGACTCAACTGCTCTTGAGTCAATATAGTCAACAATTGCATCCACTGCTTTTTGTGATGTAAGTTGTTGCTCCTGTTGAGCAATCACTGCTCTTAGGTCGTCGAATGTAGTTCTTTCTGCTTTTAACTGCTGCTGATAAAGTGACAGTTGTTCTGTTAATTCTGTTAATTGTGGTAACGTTTCAACTAAGACTGACTCAACTGCTGACTGTTCAATATAGTTAACGATCACATTTATGAGTTCTTGGTTGTCAACTGCTCGCCCGACATGATTATGCAACAGTTGCTCAATTCGCTCATCATCCCGTTGTGGCTGATAGTCAATTTCTTTATGTTTTTGCAGTCCAGGCCAAGTATAGGCAGGCCCCAAAGATGTACCGCTAAATTTCTGCCCGTTCCACGAGTAAGAGATGCCTTTACTTTTGCCGTTGCGTGTTACACCGTGACGAACTTCTACGCCTTGTAGTTGCAGTCGTTCAATAACTTGGGGCATGATCGGTCTATTTACCGTGGCGCGGTCGATGAGTTCAATTAGTTGTTGTTTGATGGGACGTTCTTGTGGCGAGAGGCGATCGCCTTTAATGTATTCAAGCTGCTCTCGCTCTAGTCGTCTTTGTTGCCCAATACTTGGGTTGCGGGTTAATTTATCGTGGCTGCTGTGAGTTTGTTGTAACCCGTAATCCCGTTCTAGCTGCCGGATAATACTTTCACTGCGTTTGTAATCCCAGCTATCATGAACTATCTTGCCGTTGTCCAAACGGATGCGACTAGCGCAGATATGGATGTGGTCGTGCTGAGTGTTGCTGTGTCTGTAGACTACATACTGGTTGCTGTCAAAACCCATCTCTTCAAGGTAGCGTTGAGCGATTTCGTTCCAGGTTGCGTCATCGAGTCGTTCGCCTTGGGGTAGAGATAGTGATGCGTGGTAAACTACTCTGTCGGCTTCATAGTTCAATTGACGCGAGATTTTGAATTCAACAGCCAGGGCGCGGGGGTTTCTGCCGCCCATGTTGCCACCAATAAGTTTGGCTCCTTCTTGAGATTGGAGATAATTGAGCAGTCCGCGAAATCCTCGCCCCTTAGTCTGGTTGCCAATCATCGGTTTCCTCATCCTCCTCAGATATGAAGGTTTTGGCAATTTCTCGTTGGCAGTGCCGCAACAGTTCTAGTAGTTCGTTTAATAGTTCTGGATCTGCTGGCGGTGGCAGTTGCATTTTGATGGCAGTGTTGGCAACTTTGGCCAATTGGTTGATGTTGTTGCCGATGCGGGAAAGTTCCAAGTAGGTGGCTACTGTAACTCTGCCCAGTCGCGGCGGCGGTGGTGGAATTGGTCGCAGTAACATACAACGTCTTGTCAGTTCTGCCAAGCTCATACTCGCGTCTTCTGCTTTTGACCGAACCATCTCATATTCAATTGGGCTGAACCGCGCTTGCAGTCTTTTGGTGCGGATGAGTGACGACGAAGAACGCTTGGTCATAATCTCAAATCAGACAATGTGCAATTTTGGCGAGGGGTTTCCAAAGGGGATACTTCCCCCTTTGGCAAGCCTGCCGAGTCGAGCGCAGCGAGACAAAGCGCAGCTTTAGGCATGGCTTGCTCCTTAGCAAGGGCGTGGGGTAGGAACGAGAGACAGGGGGCAACCAGCAACGTGTGGTCACAGCGCGTAGAGAGCGGCTACTGCCACTAAAACAAGCTAGTCATTACAAGCTTTGGTAGCATGGTGAACTATTAATAATTGTTTTATGAATTTTTTTGATAAACTCTTCGTGAGTTATCTTACACGTTCTCAGTGATTACCGTTCAGTTAATCAAGTTAATATCTATTGCTGATTATTAATTAATTGTTGCATTGATAATAACCTGTCTTTAGATAGATGCTTGGTGTAAAAGTAAAGTTTTAAACATAACGAAACTCTGTTTTTTACTTCTGTGACTAAAGATAGTATTCCTAAGTCAAAAATTCCAGAGGCTCTTGATGCTCTCCGCGCTTTGGGTGCTAAGGAATTAGATGATATCCCGGCACGAGAGGCTATTAGAAAAATGCGCCGTCAAATTGAACGGGTGCTACGTCTTGGCTATAGCTACGAGGAAGTGTCAGAAACTTTAGCTGGTTTAGATATCAATATCAGTGCAGAACGTATCCGTTATCTACTTAGCGATATCAAAAGGTCTACGCGCAAAAAATCAGTAGCTGAGAACCTTCAGGATAATACTGATACTCAAGTTGTTAATGAGCAGAATTTAGGCGAGAATTCAGCGACAGAAAATAGCAGTAGTCAGTCTGTTAAAAAATCTTCAGCTAAATCGCAAGCAAAATCAAAATCTGCAAAGTCAGTCTCAACAAATTCTCAAACTAATACAAATACTAAAAATTTGGCTGAGGCAGAGTCAAATGGGTATCAAAATACCTATCGCCCTGCTTTTATACCTCAAATCATTTCAGATGAGGATTTATAAATGGCGGTTAAATCAAAATCATCAGCTGATTCTGCTAAACAAAAACCTACTAATCAGCCAAAGACTGTTGGGCGTTTAGTTTTGGTGACTGGCGATAAGGGCGGCACTGGTAAAAGTGTGGTGGCAAGAATTCTCCTCGATATTTACCGCCACAGAAATATCAACTGTATTGCTTACGAATGCGACCAGTCAAATCCTCAGCTTTATCGCCACTATAATAAGGTGCAACCTGGGGTGTCAGGGTTGAAACTTAATCAGCGCGGTGGTGCTGATGCTTTGCAGGATGATTTGAAGCGTTTATCTCCTAAAGTATCTCTGGTGGATCTCCCTGCTGGGGCTGCGGAATATTTTGAGTCGGTGGCTAAGGATATTTTTCTGTTTCAAAATGCCCAGCGTTTGGGTTATCGCATCACTATGGTATCGGTTTTAGGACGAGTCAAGGATAGTGTTTTGCAGTTAAAACGCTTAGTGGATTTTTGCGGCGACCGTGTTGATTATGTGGTTGTGAAAAATCTTTACTGGGGTGATGAACACAAGTTTACTCGCTATAACAATTCTAAGGTCAAACAATCTGTAGAAGAATTGGGGGCAATTGAACTGTTATTGCCTGAGTTATACGACGATATTTTTGATTTGATTGACTCAAAAGACCTTACCTTCAGGGAGGCGTTAGAGCATGAGGATTTTAGTTTGAGTAATCAGTCGAGAGTTTATGGCTGGATTGATGCGGTTGAGTCTGAGTTTGCTAAGGCTGCTGTGCAATTGGGGTTAGAGTAATGGCTGTGAGTAATGGTAAAGGTAATGGTGGAGTATCACATTTAGATAGATTACTGTCAGAAAAGTCAGCAGAATTTCAAGCGAAAGTGTTGCGGTTTGCGCTTGATTCTGGCATGAAACAGGATGATCCAGCATTTCGATTAGTGCAGTACATCGGCTATTTGGCACAGTTGACAGAAACTGCACCAAATGATTGGAAGTTATTATTTGAAAATTTACAGGCGGAACTGAACCAATGGAGCCAACTGACAGCAGAGCAACTGAAGACTCAGGCAGACCACACGGAGAACATCAAAAATCTAGCGACGAGTTGCAATCAGCTAGGGATAGCCTTGAGCGCATTAAATCTAACGTCGCAGCAACAACTGGAGCTATTGCAGAACTTAACCAAACTCTCCGGGAATTGGAACAATCCCTCGCCAACCCCAACAGAGAAATTAATCGCACCGCTACGAGAAGAATTGAAAGAAGTCAAGGAGATGATATCTCTCATGAACCAAAAAGGCGTGGAATCAGACGCTAAAAGTTGGGCGAGAGCTTTTATTATCCGGCTTTTTTCTCCGGTCACTTTTTTTATTCTGTTTTTGATTTATTCAAATCTTTTTCCGCTCAGAGTTCCTTATGAAACTACGCAGTCTTTGGAGAAGATTTTGGAGCAGACTGGTTGGACTAATACCAAGTTGCAACGGGTTGAGAAACGTTTGGGGACAGATCCTAATCTTAGACGGCGACGGTAAAAAATTGCTGTTGAAAAAGCGATTTAAAATAACTGTGTCTGCATTACACGAAATAGTTAATTTCGTGTAATTCCAAATTTTGCCCCAATTGCGGAATTCATTAGAGAAAACGTGTAATATCAGTAAAATCTGATGCTGCTAGATGAGGTAGTACATGGAGCCACTAACTGCGGGTGCGATCGCTTTTACAAGCTGGGTGGTAGGTAAACTGATTGACTGGTCAACAGACAAAACTTTTGATATAGCCTCACAACGGCTGATGCAACTCCTTGTTGAAAAATCGCCAGACACAGCCAAAAGCTTAACAGCAGCAGCAGAGCGTGCCGCTTTAGCGCCTAATGAACGAGAAGATATTGGGGAAGCAGTCTTGGTAGAAGAAGTGTCCAAGGCAGCAGCCAAAGATGCAGAAATTAAAGCAGCAGTAGAAGCTTTAGGAAATGATGTCAATCAAGCTGTAAACGAGAATCGTGAAGTTGAAAAGCGTTTGACAACTGTGATTGAGAATTGGAAAGGGATAAGCATAAAGGGCGGAATTACTACAATCAATAATCCTACCCTTAACTTTTGACTACAGTCGTCCTCTGGGGAAAGGACAAAGTTAAATCCCCCAAATAATGTTCCTCGTAGTGGTGTAGTTAAGTTCATCGGACGAGAATCAGAATTGGAGCAACTACACACGCAATTGCAGCAAGTAAACTTAGTTTCTATTTCTGCGATAGAAGGCATGGGAGGAGTGGGCAAAACAGAACTCGCTATTCAGTACACTCAGCAGTATAAATCGTCTTATGAAGGAGGTATCTGCTGGCTATTTGCTAGAGAATTTAACGTAGGTACTCAGGTTATCGGGTTTGCCCAATCTCAACTGAACCTGAAAATTCCAGAAGGATTAGAATTGTATGACCAAGTAGCTTTTTGCTGGCGAAACTGGTGTGAAGGTGATGTTCTGCTGGTATTGGATGATGTGGTTAACTATCGCCGAGATATCGAACCATACTTGCCGTCTGCTGCATTCACCCGCTTCAAGATAGTGATGACAACTCGGCAAAAGTTTAGTCCACCCGTTCAGTCGCTGTCTCTAGATGTGCTGTCTCCAGAACAATCTCTAGAATTGTTGACAGTTTTAATTGGGAAAGAACGAGTTCAGCAGGACTTTGAGATAGCCAACACACTTTGTCATTGGTTAGAGTATCTACCTCTGGGAATCGAACTTGTTGGGCGCTATTTGCTTGAGCGAAAGGAGCTATCGCTTTTCACACTGCTGTTCCGGCTGCAAGAGAAAGCCTTGGAGCGGCAAGCAATTAGATACGCCGCTCTTAAGCTAAATGAGGAAAATAGTACTTCAACAGGTAGACGGGGGGCAGAAGCTGCGTTTGAGTTGAGTTGGGTTGAGCTAGATAACAACAGTCAGCACTTAGGTAAGTTATTGAGTGTGTTTGCATCTGCACCAATTCCCTGGTACTTAGCTGAGTCAGCCGAGCGAAACTATTGTGAAAACTCTAATGGTGGTAACAAGTTTGATGTTGAGGAAATGGAGGAAGCAAGAGCTAAGTTATTAAGATTTCACTTGCTACAACTTTTGCAGCAGCAGGAGCAAATCTACCGTCTACATTCGCTAATTCGTGAGTTCTTTAGAAGCAAGTTAGAAGGAGAACCTGATGTTACAACTTCGGACTCAAAAGCAAATTGAAGCAAAGAAATTAAAACGTGCTGTGGCTGCTGCAATGGTAGCAATTTCTCAAAAAATACCTGATTCACCAACTCAAGAGGATATTAAATTAGTAAAAGATGCAATACCACATTTAGCGGAGGTGGCACAAAATCTAACTGATGTAGTTAGTGATCAAGATTTAATTTGGCCTTTTGTAGGCTTAGGTAAATTTTATCGGGGACAGAGTTTGTATGCGATCACACAAGCTTGGTGTGAGGAATGCGTAACAGTATTAAAATCCCGCCTTGGGAATGAACATCCTCATGTAGCAACTAGTCTGAATAATTTAGGAGAAGTCTATTGTTCTCAAGGACGTTACAGCGAAGCCGAACCTTTGCTCATGCAAGCTTTGGTGATGAGGAAACCCTTGCTAGGAGACGAACACCCAGATGTCGCAACTACTATGAACAATTTGGCATCTCTCTACAGTTCCCAAGGACGGTACACCGAAGCGGAACCTTTGCTCATCAAAGCTTTGGCAACGTATAAACACCTGTTGGGGGATAAACACCCTAATGTCGCCATTAGCCTGAATAATTTGGCAAAACTTTACAATTCCCAAGGACGGTACACCGAAGCGGAACCTTTGCTCATCGAAGCTTTGGCAACGTATAAACACCGATTTGGGGATGAACACCTTAATGTCGCCATTAGCCTGAGTAATTTGGCATCTCTCTACAGTTCCCAAGGAAGGTACACCAAAGCCGAACCTTTGTATATCAAAGCTTTGGAAATGACAAAACGCCTGCTGGGGGATGAACACCTTGATGTCGCATCTAGTATGAACTGTTTGGCTGGACTTTACGACTCTCAGGGACGCTACACTGAAGCTGAACCCTTGTACGTTGAGGCTTTGGTGATGAGAAAACGCCTGCTGGGGGATGAACACCCTGATGTTGCATCTAGTATGAACAATTTGGCATTTCTCTACAGTTCCCAAGGACGGTACACCAAAGCCGAACCTTTGTATATCAAAGCTTTGGAAATGACAAAACGTCTGTTGGGGGATGAACACCCTCATGTAGCACAAAGCCTGAATAATTTGGCATCTCTCTACCATTCTCAAGGACTTTACAGCGAAGCCGAACCTTTGTTCATCCAAGCTTTGGTGATGAGGAAACGCTTGCTGGGAGATAAACACCCTGATACTATATCTAGCCTGAATAATTTAGCATTTATCTACCATTCTCAAAGACGTTACAGCGAAGCTGAACCTTTGTTCGTCCTAGCTTTGGTGATGAGAAAACGCCTGTTGGGGGATGAACACCCTGATGTTGCAACTAGTCTGAATAATTTGGGAGAACTCTATTATTTTCAAGGACGTTACAGCGAAGCCGAACCTTTGCTCATCGAAGCTTTGGTGATGTGGAAACGCTTGCTGGGAGATGAACACCCTCATGTGGCACAAAGCCTGAGCAATTTAGCAGAACTCTACCGTTCCCAAAGACGCTATAACGAAGCCGAACCTTTATTCATCCAAGCTTTAGCGATGAAAAAACGTTTGCTGGGAGATAAACACCCAGATATTGCATCTAGCCTGAACAATTTGGCAGGACTCTACTATTTTTTAGGACGTTACAGTGAAGCCGAATTTTTGTTAATCGAGACTTTGGAGATTTTGGAACAAGAGTTAGGAGCAAATCATCCCAATATAATCACGACGCAAAATAATTTGGAATCTTTGCGTCAACGTCGTCAGTCTTAGTTTTAGGCAAAGCAATATTGATTTTTCAGGGTGTCGGGGTTCTCGTAGCATCCGTGCAATAACTTACGTTAAGGCCAGAAAGCAGACACAGCAACCCTTTTAACAACGGTTAAACATTGCCTAGTTTATATTATTTTAGGCAAAGTTTGTCTTAGCGTAAGTTTCTGTTCGATTGCTACCAGAACCCCTAACAGTAGCGGTGAGGGAGCCGCAAACATCAACTCTTAACGAGCAGATATTCGGGTGCAAACCACAATTCTCTGCCGTCTGCAATCAGCCTGCATTGTTCCCCATCAAAAGCAATCACCTCACCCTCCAGCCCATCAAAGCGTCCTCCGGCATTAATCGTCACCGTTTTACCAATTAGATCCACTGTGGTTGTTAATTGTGCTTCTTGGCACTCTGTATCTAGCCGTGCTTCAGTATTATTTTGATTGTCTACGTAGACAATATCCGATTGTCTACGGTCGTGCAGACAATCTTTTTCCTCGCTATTATCAGGTATTTGCTGGCATTGAGGGCTATTGTCTACATTGTCTGCATCTTGAAAGCTCTTTTCCAAATTTGGTTTGTCGAATGCAATAAACCTTACGGAGCGACCTTTACGTACAACTGACCCGTAACCCATTTGAGCCATTTTTTCAAATAGGTCGGCTACGTAAGCCCCCACTTCTCTTTGAGCCGCCTTAGCGCGGTTTTGAATGGGGCGAGAATCTTTATAAACATCACGGGCGCTGATCCCATCAGGATGTTTACTCAGTGCCGCAGCGTGAATTTGCAACATAATTGATGCAATGTCATCGCTGGTGCTAACTTTTTCCTGCAAGATATGAAAGGCGCTGCGGTAGTATTGGGCAAAGGTGACAGCCCGTTTTAAGGTGGCTAGGGATAGTGTTTTGATGTCAGTGGTTCCGGGGCTGTAAAAACACTCAATCAAGTGCAAAGCCAGCGCTATCCGCAGGATGTGAGTATCAAGCTTGTTCATCCAGGTGCGGATACCAGCATGAGAAATCTGCTCGATTTGGTCGCCGATGCTGTCAACAATTCTGGCAAAATACTTTTGAGCATCTGGCGCTATCTTGACTGTTTGTTCTGTTAAATTGTCTAACCACTCATAAAGTACGGGCAGGCGATCGCTCAGGCGGCAGTAAGCCCCAGGTACGTACCGTTTCTTACGTTGTTCGGGTACTGCAAACAAGAAGCGGGCTTGCATCCCGTTCCCGTCGTTAGCGTCTTTAAAAACTTTGCGGAAAACATCATTCTGGATGCCACCAGCCAGTGATACTGCTGTGCCAGCAATGCTGTAACTATTTTCAATGTCGGCGCGGTCAACAAATGTTGGCTTGTTGTCCCAAAGCTTCAGCACCAATTCTGTGGCTTCCGTTTCACTACCGGAAAACTGATTAAGAGAACTAAAAAGTCCTTTAAATTCATCCCGCGCCCACAAAGAACCGTGGTTTCCTTGTTCTGATAGGCGTTTGAGGACTGATTGAATTGTGGCGACTTCAAACAGGTACTTTCTCAACCCTGGCTTTTCTGGTTCTGGGGCTTCAAAGTCCCCAGCTTTTTCATACCGGGAGATCGCCCGTTTGTACTCTTTAGCCCTTTCCTTATAATCCGCGTCGGCGCGTAGCTGCATCTCCCGTAGTGGCGCAAAAACAAGGCTGTCAGCACGGGTTTTACCGCCGCCACTCGGTATAACGGTGCAAGTCCAGTTAATCGCAGGGATACCACCATACTCATCCAGAGTAAACGTCCCTGCTAATGACGATACGGCAGGCAACAAAGCTTGCCAAATCATTACAGGGTCAATATTAAGTTTTTCTGCATCATGCTTGATGTCGCGGGCTAGGGGCGCGGGTAATACTTCATCCCAGTTAATCCGAGTTTGGCTGTAATCCATTAAGGATTTCAGCCGGATTTCGTCTTCTGGTAGTACTTCATTCACTTTTACTCGTTGACTGGAAACAATGCTTTCAAATAATTTCCGGTCAACTAGGTCTTCGTACTGATGATAAAGAGAGTTAAGTTTTTGACGTTCTACAAATTCCGAATAATTAGACTCGATAATAGTGTAGATATTGCCGACAATAGCTTGAATTATTCTCTCATCATCATTTTTGGGTGTAGACAATGGCGTAGACAATAAGCCATTGTCTACGTAGACAAGAGATTTTCTACTTAAATCAGGTGTTGTACTGATATTAATTTGATACTTTTTCAGCCAAGCGGAGTAACATCCTTGTAGCTTTTCATCATCAAGGCTGGGGCGAATGGCTTTCGCGTCGGCTTTTCTCCACCAACCTTCGCGCTCCTGTGAACTAAGTGGCGGTGTGCAGCGATCGCAGAACACATCGTACAAAACCCTTGGTAAGTCCAGATGGTCAATCCCTAATTCATGGAGACGACGAGATGTAGCAATCAGATTAAGGCTCAGTTTCTGGGCTGCCATGTTGCGTCCACCGTCGCCTGTGCCATGCTCAATTAAGGCGCGGTCATCCTTACCCAGGAAAATTTCTAAGGGGGGGCGACCAATGACAGCTGGTTTTTGAGGTTTTGGAGTTGGTGCGGGCGCTCTTGTGGGCTGCTGATGGTTCAGCATCAACTCAATTACCCAGTTGGGGCATTTGGCAACCTCAATATCCTGGGGCGATCGCACCCAGTAATAACTACCAGTTTGGGGGTGTACAGATGGCGGTAGTACGCTTTGCAATCCATTCCAGCGAAATTCTAGTAACTGCTCTTTACCGTCATCGCCCTTGACCCCAGTTTTGAGCTTGACAGTTTTTACTACTTGCCAGTATTCCTCTGTGACAAAGTAAAGTAACTGTCTGCGCCCAGCTTTGCCAGAGCTAAAAATTACTGTATCGGGTAAGTCGCCATCAGCAAGCTTTTGTAGTAATGCTTCTGCTGCGTAACCGTCCGCATCAATGGCTAAAATTCCGCCTGATACTTCACCTGTGCGGATGCCGTAGCCCAAAGCTTTGCTTGATTGCAGTTCTTTAATCAGCGCCTGCCTACTTAGTGCTGTTTCTCTTTGCCAGTCCTCACGATAAGGGCGCTTATTGTCTGTAACAGGAGTCAATGCCCAGTGAAGAGGAATTTGCTGTAAGCCTGAAATTAACCGCTCTGCTGTTGTTGGATTCAATTGTGTAGTATGCACTTGTATTACCTCGAATTTTCTTTCAAAATTCGGGTAACTCCTCATGTTGCAATGCGAGCGCAGAACTGGTTATCATAGAACTGCGATCGCGGTTCCGAAAAGTCTTGCAGGACATTTTCAGTTCGGAGTTACCCGCGTTATGAATAGTCAAATGACAGAACCCGCTTAACTTCCCGGTCGAGCGGGTTTTGTCGTTGAGCTATGGACAAAAACATCAATTTAATTGCTCGGAGGAGCGTTGCAGTTGTCTCCTTGCCTAAGAAAATGGTTAACTGCCACTCGTTCGAGTACCCGCTCAATCCGGTCTACTCCATTAGGTTGGTCAGCGTAGGTCATTTGTCCTCCTTGTCTTCTTCAATTTCTTCTGGTGGAACCCAGTAAATTAGCTCACTAGGTTGGACACGGTAATAATCGCAGATTTTGTTTAAAGCTGTAACTTGTGGTATCCAATCTGGATTGTCATATAAGTTGTAAGCGGTACTAGGTGCTATACCCGTATCTTTTTGAAAGCGATAACGAGTAATGCCCAAACCGTCTACAAATTGTTTGACTTTGTTCCTTATAGGCATTCAGTAACAATAAACGGTTATTAATACAACCATTTATCATTGCTAATTTACAACCGTTAGTAAATATCAAACGATTTATATTAATGAGCACTTGACATTAATGAACGGTTATAGCTAATATCATAGTGTCCGGGTTATCGATACGTCAACAGCCAGGACATAGTTATTTAGCTATAAACACAGGTTATCTGCATTGCGTCTGTTTTATATCTGCGGTCGCAGTAATTGTGCGTGTCTGCATCATGACAGAGGACTCATGAATATCAATTTACGCAATTTAGAAGCAATCAACGAACTACCAAACAAAGGAGAAATAATGCTGACATCTAATCAGATTCGGCGTTTACAAGCAACAAACCGCTGGCTCAGAGAAATCCGAGATTCACAAGAATTCAGGCAACTAGAATACTATCCAGACGTAACACTAGGCGATGCCATCCAAGCAGTAGACGAACTGCTACAGTCACATGACCATTGTGATTACAACAGGGCGAATTTTACTGATGACCAGTGGCAAAAGTATCTAGAT
>NZ_JAECZA010000044.1 GCF_016056275.1 Dendronalium phyllosphericum CENA369
GTTCCCTCTGGGGATAAGGGGCGGGGGAAAGGGGGAAAGGTTTGTTATTTTCCCTTTACCCTTTAACCTTTTTCCTTTGACCACAAGAATGCAAAAGTTCTTTTTGCTCATAGGTCTATTTACTAGGCTGTTGTTCCAAAGCAGCTTGGATACTGGGCAATTCCAAGAATTTTTTCGTATCAGCGAGTAAGCGTTGACCCCAGAGATTTTGCTTGAGGAAATCCAAATCCCCATAGCGTCCATCAATGCGGAGTGCGGTTTCTCCCATTTTCAGACCTTGTTGACGATCGCCTTTGGCGTAAAGTGCCACTGCCAATGCTAACAAAGGTTCGGCTGCTTGTTTGTCAAGCGTCACAGCAGTTTGCCATTGTTTAATCGCTGCTTCTTTGTCACCCTGTTCGTATTTGATTAAACCAATGTTATTAATTGCCGGCCAGAATTTTTTATCTTGAGAAACGGCTTTACTATACTGGGCGATCGCATCTGGCAATCGACCTAACATATAGTAAGTATTACCCAAATCAAACAACCCATCTGGATCGTTAGGTTTTAACTGCAAACCCGCTTGGTAGTTGCTAATTGCTGCTTGGTATTTTTGTTGTTGAAAATTAGCCGAACCCAAAGCAAATAAAACATCGGCATTTTTGGGATTGAGAGATTGCGATTTTTGCAATGCCGCGATCGCCGCATTATAATCTTTAGCTTGCAATTGCAAACCACCTAACAGAAACCATACTTTATCGTTCTTAGGAGCCAGCTGACTAGCCAATTTAGCTCGTGGCAAAGCTAACTCAAACTGTTGAAACTGACCTAGTTGAGCTGCCTCTTGTGCTAAACCCAACCCCTGCTTTTCCAACTTTGCTGCATCTAGTTGCAGTGTATAAGGTGTTAGTGCCTGTGCGCGGACTGCTTTGGGCAGACTCAACAAGCTACAGACAACTAGAAAAGAAATCAAACCAACGTTTTTTGGCACACTACCGCCTCTTCGCCAAATCAAATAATCTTTCAGCTAGCTTAAACGATCTCTCCTCTAGACGAAAAGCAAAGTTGATAGTCGTTAGCACTAGCTGCATCAATCACCTTAACCTAATTCAACAAAATCTGAGTTGTTTTCGATGTGGTTAGATCGAGGTTATCCTTGCTTTATTATTGGGTCAGTCGCTTGCTTTTGGTCGCTTTTGCCCCAGTTTGGGGCTACCTGTTTTATTTCTCTTGTGCTTAAAAAAGAAAAACCTGCCCTGAAAGGCTCCCTTATCCCCTTGCTCTTGTATCATCACAAATGTAGAGACAGGCGAAACCTCAAGGTTTGGCAAAGCGTCACTATTTCTGCCAGTAGTTATCCTAAATTATTTCAGATAGTAGCTTTTGTCTCTGGAGAAAGTACTTGAGATAATTAATACAAGTTAAAACCCCTAATCTCAAATTACTATGATGTCCTGCTATAAATCGCCCATTTCACAAATACATCGTTTTGGATTAGCCTTAGTGCTACCAATTAGTCTGTTAGGAGCTATCGCTTTCCCGACTCAAGTGCAAACTGCTACGGCACAAACATCTACAGGAAATAGTCCGCTCACCATCCACTCTGATTTTCAAGAATATAACGCCAAAACCCAAGTAGCAACTGCTCGCGGTAATGTGCAAATGTTGTATCCTACTCGGGGAATTCAAGCAACAGCTGCCCAAGCACAATATTTTACCAAAGAACGCCGAATCGATCTCAGTGGCAATGTCTACATCTTACAAAAAGGTGGTAATAGTATTCGAGCGGAAAAAGTGGCTTATCTAATTGACGAAGGTCGATTTGTCGCCTTACCTGAATCCAACCAGCAGGTAGAATCTATCTACATGGTGAACGAATCAGAGAATGGGACACAATCTACCGCACCCGCTCCAACTACGCCAAAGTTGAAAGGTTCTAATTAGCATCTACTACCAACAAAGGGCGCGAATCGTGAAAATTGTCCTAGAGAATATTCATAAATCTTACGGCAAGCGACAGATTGTTAATCGCGTCAACCTTTCCATAGGGCAAGGCGAAGTCGTCGGTTTATTAGGCCCGAATGGTGCAGGTAAAACGACGACCTTTTACATTGCTAGTGGTTTAGAAAAACCCAATCAGGGAAGAGTCTGGCTGGATAATTTAGAAATTACTAGTCTGCCAATGCACAAACGGGCGCGATTAGGCATTGGCTATCTAGCTCAAGAAGCAAGTGTTTTTCGTCAACTCAGCGTACAAGACAATATTCTTCTCGTGCTAGAGCAAACCAATGTGCCACGCTGGGAGTGGCCAAAGCGATTACAAACTTTATTGCAGGAGTTTCGCTTGGAAAAAGTAGCTAATAGTAAGGGAATTCAACTTTCTGGTGGCGAGAGACGGCGAACGGAATTGGCAAGAGCCTTAGCAGCAGGACAAGAAGGGCCGAAATTTTTACTTTTGGACGAACCATTTGCGGGAGTCGATCCGATTGCAGTTTCGGAAATTCAGCAAATTGTGGCACAACTAAGCGATCGCGGTATGGGTATTTTAATCACAGATCACAATGTCCGCGAAACCTTAGCGATTACCGATCGCGCCTACATTATGCGTGAGGGACAAATTCTCGCCTTTGGCACTGCTGAAGAACTTTACAATAACCCCCTCGTGCGGCAATATTACTTGGGCGACAACTTCCTAGCCTAAATTATCAATATTTTGTTAATAATTAAAAGGGAATTTTTTATACTTATACTAATTCTTTGTGAAGTTGTACATAAATTTGCACCCTTCCAACTTCCCCTTACCAAAGAGAGGAACCACAGGCAATGGGGTTGTTTGTATGCATCCTAATATGGAAATGGTATTAACTATTTATTCATAATTGATTTTGCACTTTTCATTAAGCTACTGGGATTAGATGTGCTTGTATCACTGCGTCACCCGTGTTTAATTTTTCAAATCGCTTATTATGTCAACGAAGCTCAAGTCTTTTTATAGCCTCCATTCGCTGCTGCCTTTTACAATCATGGATCGCTACTTGACTAGCGAATTGATCCCAACATTTTTATTTGGCGTAGGAGCTTTTTCATCAATTGGTGTCACGGTTGATGCTGTATTCGATTTAGTCAGAAAAATAGTAGAGTCTGGGCTACCTGTAGAGATCGCTATTCAAGTTTTTTTGTTACAGCTGCCAGAATTCATCGTTTTAGCTTTCCCTATGTCTACGCTGCTAGCTTGTTTGATGACCTACAGTCGTCTTTCTAGCGAGAGCGAACTAATTGCGCTACGTGGCTGTGGGGTAAGTGTCTATCGGATGGTGTTCACAGCAGTGATCTTGAGTTTTATAGCCACAGGCATAACATTTTTGTTTAACGAGCAAATTGCACCAGCGGCAAAATATCAAGCAAATGTCACCTTGAATAATGCTCTCCAGTCCGATAAGCCAATTTTAAAACAGCAAAATATCTTTTATCCCGAATACCGGGACGATCCTCAGCCAGATGGTACTAATAACAAAATACTATTACGCTTATTTTATGCTGACCAGTTTGATGGTAAGCGGATGAAAGGCTTAACAATTATAGATCGTTCCACCAAAGGCTTAAATCAAATTGTCGTAGCAGAATCAGCTCAATGGAATGGCGTTCAAAGCGTTTGGGATTTTTATAACGGCACAATTTATTTAGTAGCTGCGGATAGCTCTTATCGCAACATTTTGCGGTTTGAACATCAACAACTGCAACTACCCCGGACACCATTAACTCTGACAGAAAAAAACCGCAGTTATGGTGAGATGAATATTAGTGAAGCGCTAGAACAACTAACAGTAGAACGACTTGGGGGCGATCTCCAAAAAATTCGTAAACTCCAAGTCCGGATTCAACAAAAAATTTCCTTGCCCTTTGTATGTGTAGTTTTCGGTTTGGTCGGTTCAGCGATGGGAAGTAGACCTCAGCGCACTGGGCGAGGAACAAGTTTTGCTATTTGCGTGGTAGTGATTTTTTCATACTACCTAATTTTCTTTATGAGTGGTGCGATCGCCCAAGTAGGTATCCTCTCTCCTTTTATGGGAGCGTGGTTGCCCAACTTTATATTTTTTATAGTAGGTGCATTCTTATTAATACGGGTAGCCAAACGGTAAATTAAAACAGATAAGGGGTAGGGAAAAAGGGATACATAAGGGACTTCCAAGTGAAAAAATATTCCATTGTTATTGTTGACGGTTGACTGTTAATTGTGAACAGTCAACAACTTGAAGCGGAATAATTTATTTTTTGGAGTTCCCTAAGAATATTTGTCCTTTTCCCTGTCTTCCCCAGTTTCTTGATCCCTCACTTACAATCAAGGATGGTAATTTCGACATTCAGGTGCATCTGGATTATCCTTACAGTATTCTTCAAAAGACATTTTGGCTGAGACCATGCTTTCAGATTTTTGGTGAGCGGCTTCTGCTTGGAGTTCTTCTACTTCATCCCAAGCATTGGCACAAGCTTTAGAATAAGCACCATGTTCGGTACAAATGGCACGAGCCTCCTCAATTGCTTTTTGAATTCTCGTCTCCAGAAATAGTGCTTTTGGTGTTTCCACAAAGTTGCTCTTGGTCAAAATGTCGCTAATCGAGATAATCCCCAACAACTTGCCTTGAATCACGGGTGCTCTGTGGATATTTAATCTGGCAAACAACCTTGCTACATATTCCACACCCAACTCAGGATTTACGACTATGCAGGGTTTGCTCATAATTTCGTAAACTCTTATTTGCTTGGGGTCTTTACCGTAAGCTATTACCTTATAAACAATATCCGTTTCAGTAACGATGCCATAGGCATCATCATCATAGCGACGATCTACAACTAGAGCGCGCAATCCTTTTTCCTTCATCAGCCCCACTGCTTCAGCGACAGTCGCCGAACCGCGAATGGTAACTACATCCTTGGTCATGATATCTTCAGCTTTCATCATTGCTGTAGTCTCCTGGTAAATATTACGGTGCGGTGCTTATACCGTTTTTCAAATATTGCTACAAGCGAATGGGTATCACGGGCGTATAGAAGCATGACAGCGCAAACTTGAGTAACTAGTACTGCTACGCGGAATTAAAGATTAAAAATGCTTTATTTCTCAGCTTTTGCAGCATTTTGCATGTTATCCTTATTTCCGCCAAGCTGACTAGAGAGTGATTGAATTGAAAATTTGGCTAGCCACACCAATAAATTAATGCAGCTTGCGATTCCTGATGATATCCAAAGTGACCAAAGCTCAAAATCTCAGTCAGGAGTTAGAGTTTCGAGTCAGGAGTTCCAGAATTAGAATAAATAAATAATAATTTTAGAAGAATACATACTTATTCCTAATGACTAAATAAATACCGAAAGGCTAGGATGAAATTACTACTTAACTTCAATTGAGATAAGCTGTTAAGTAAGAAAATTGCATATTAACCCAAACACACTGTTGACAGTCATCAGTCAACGATCGCTACAAGTATTTATGCGTTATCAGCCATGTCACACCGTCATTATCCTCCCGCTTACTTACGCTATCTCAAAGCCAGGTTACGGATTTTAGCTAAACCTAGTATTTGGGGTACTGCAATATTTTTATCTGTAGTCGGGTTAGTCATTCGAGAATACTGGTCTAATCCAGATTTGTTTGCTCGCAATCAAAATAAACAAGTCACCTCCGTACAGCAAAATAACTCTTCCCTTACAGATGAAGATAAAGCGATCGCGGCTGACATTGATAATTTACCAACTTTATATAGTGACTTGCAGCAAGGAAGTTTGCCGATAACGGTAAATGATTCCAAGGATAATCAAGCAAACAAAAGCAAAAGTGTATTGGATGTAATTAGCAAACAACAGTCTGCCAAAGGGTCAAAATCTAATTACAGTCTAGAGACATCTAACGAGGTACCAGTTCCCAAGGAACAAAATCCCTTCGTGTTGCAAGCACAAAATTTGTTGCAGTTTGGCACATTTGATAATGGCAGTCAATTTTCAGGTGTTAAATCTTTAACTGCATCTCCTGAACCAATAGGGATAGGACAAACATCTTCTAAGGTAGGAACTGGAGTTAATCAAGTTAATGACAGTCAAAATCAAAATTCAATCGGCTCTTTACCAGCACCATTAAATCAAACAGCAAACCAGCCACTTTCAAGCCTTGATGGCACAAGTTCGAGTCAACCCAATACCCTTGGTTACAACTCTTATGGAGGAATGCAGCCGCCATACACTAACAATTTACCTAGCCAGAATTCGTCGCCGACTACACAGCTAAACACTGGGACGGGTTACGTTCAGCCGACTGCACCCAACCAAACTCTAAATTCCTCCAATAATTTAAATAACGCTCAAGTATCGCCCAATCAAACTTTTTCGCTTAACACCCCACTAAACAGTAGTACGGGCTACACTCAGCCGAATGCAAATCAACCGCTAAATTCCTACAATAACTTAAATAGCAGCCAAGCTTTGCCCGCTCAAGTACAAACAACACCAGCGACACAGCCTGTCAACTCTGCACCATCGAACAATATTTCGCCTTATTCCAGCCAGACTCTCAACCCAAACCTTGTTCCATATAGAACCCCAGTAGTAGTCAACAATTTCGGTCGTACTATCTGGCTAGGATCTAATCAACCACCACAGTCTAATTTCTCAGTTCCTCCCCAGATTCCAGGACAATACACAGGTGGAGTTCAGAGCAATGGTTATTCCTATCCTTAAGTTATAGCAAAGTGCTGAGTGCTGAGTTAGGAGTAGAGACGCGATTATACTCTTACGAGAAGCCCTCCGGGTTCGAGAGTGACGCTCCTTCTCCCAAGGGGAGACGCTTACGCGAACGTCGCTAACGCTGCGCTAACGCAATCGACGGGAACCGGAGCCACTCCGGTCTTGGGGTCTCCCCAAGTGGAGGAAGTGGCATCCAAGATTGCGACTCTCTCACCGCTCTTACGAGCGTCTACGCGTCTGTACAAGAGTCAGTTGTTTTACAGGCTTTGAGCAATCACAACTGTCTAAAGGGTGTAGCTACGGCTAAAATTACAAAATTAGGGCGCACAGCTAGCTGCACGCTTTTTCCCATCTATGGTTATATAAAATAGTGGTTACTTTGTTTGGGCTGCAAAGACGGTGTTTACTGATACTGACAGGATGAAACCATACCACCAAATCCCGATCGCAGAATGTGGCGAACCACTAATTAAAATTCCTTTAGAACTGTTTGCAGTCGAATCTCCACATCCCTATGAGAAATTAGGTGCGCCTTATGGAGAACATTCTCCTTATTATCTGCGCCAAAGTGCGATCGCCAATTTAATTCAAGCTCAAAATTATCTTCATTTGTTACTTCCTGACTGGCGTATCCAAATCTTTGATGCTTATCGCCCAGTGGCCGTACAGGAGTTTATGGTAAATTACAGCTTTGCGGAAGCAGTACAGCAGCGAGGGCTGAATGAGGTAGAGTTATCGCCAAACCAACGCCAAGAAATTTGGGAGTTGGTTTATGAAATTTGGGCTGTACCCAGTTTGGATATACAAACTCCGCCACCCCACAGCACAGGTGCAGCGGTGGACGTGACGCTAGTAAACGATACAGGGCAAATAGTAAATATGGGTTCGCCGATTGATGAATTGTCAGAGCGATCGCATCCCGATTACTATGCCAATAGTTCCCACCCACAGGCTCAAGAGTATCATGCCTACCGTCAGTTGTTGCGAGATGTGATGCTCAAAGCCGGATTTCAACGCAACCCCAAAGAGTGGTGGCATTTTTCTTTTGGAGATCAAATGTGGGCTTGGCTGAATAATCAAGTTAATCCCGCTGATTTTTTTACAGCCTGCTATGGCCGTATTATATGAGTGTTGCTTGTTGTCAGTTGTGATTAGTTTCTCTCATATACTTCAGCTAGCTTCTGCCTACGCATCTTCAGGATTTAACTGTCTTAATTCTTCAGTGGTGTAGGCTCCAATAGGACTCCAAACTAAGTAGGGTATAAGCAGTATTGTGGCTAATCCAGAAATTGGTAAAACACACACTGCTAAAACTATGGCAGAAATTAG
The DNA here is from genome assembly GCF_016056275.1 of Dendronalium phyllosphericum CENA369. Classification (GTDB taxonomy): domain Bacteria; phylum Cyanobacteriota; class Cyanobacteriia; order Cyanobacteriales; family Nostocaceae; genus Dendronalium; species Dendronalium phyllosphericum. The sequence goes on from NZ_JAECZA010000044.1 coordinate 8,047, forward strand.
ACCAACTAACCCAATAATTTCACCAGTTTTGAGACTGCGAAACCTTAACATTAGAGGTATGTAAGCCACAGTGATTATTTCTACCAAAAGGTATAAACCCATTAGCAGCCAAGTAATTAAGCTTCCTGGATTTTTTTGCCAAACAATATTAGCTGAAGCCGCACCGCAAATGAAAATGACAGTCCAAATAAGTGGGATAAATGGTTCAAAAACTAGCCATTGAGGGCGGCTCAACTGTACAAACCATTTGACATCGCGGGGTGTAATCAAAAAACTACCAATCGCAATTAAGAAAGTTACAGCTGCGATCACTATCCAAGATGAAATCATACTTTTACCCTTATCCCTGTGTTTTGTCAATTCCTACACTGCAAGTTTGACAATTTCAGGCATAGGTTTAATCAGTCGCTGGTTTGAATCTCAATACCTAAATTAGAGTGATTTTCAAGTTTACAGACCACGGTTAAGATGGGCAGTAATGTAGTTCAATTAATTGAAATATGCTACAACTGGGAATTTATTAATACGGACAAATGTATTATTTTGTCAATAAGTAAAATTACTTTGCAGCTTGTAATTTCTATTTAATTTATTGAAATATCAAAATTAGAAAAATCTATCTTTGTGTGTAGTAAATGTATCTTTGGTATAGGTGCATTAATTTACAAACAGTGTTATGTTTAGAAACGTAAATTACTTATTAAGCGTTCTGAGTAGGTAAAACAACTATCAGATGTTGCCTAAAACCCACTCATCCTGCGTTAGAGGTTCGCAAATTTCTAGGACTATGTCTAATGCTAACGCTTTGAAAATGAGAGATAATTCATGAAACTTCATTTATTTGGCTTCTTAGGAGCCATCGGGTTCAAAAAAGACTCTTGACATTTTTACTAAGGTGGCGAAAGCAAGTGCGTGTAACATTTCGCGCTCTACTTTGGTATGCCCAACTTTGTAATATCATTGAAATACTCTGATGATACCTCTTCTTAAATTAGAGAGGTTTTAATGAGTGCAGACTTCTAGTACATACTTTTCTATTGTCGATTTAGCTTATATTGAATTAACAATAGAAGCAAAATTGTATTGCCTTTGTTGTGTTAATGACAAAAATAATTAGCATCGTCTAAGCAAAGCTTGAAGCCTATTGAAGCAATCATTCATAGACTAATTTCAATCTTTGTTATAGAAAATTAGAGTAAGTCGATGCAAGAATTGGCAAACAATGGTATGTTTGAAAATGCGAGAAAAGTTTTAAACGCTTTGAGTAAGTTAGAAAACTACTCTCGTTTACTCGCAAATTATTCCATTACTCATCTGGTAAAAGTCCGTAATTATTTTGGGCTAGTTTTATTAGCAATCGCTCCTTAAGCATGAGATAAAATTCATGAAACTCTATCTATTTGGTTTTTTAGGAGCCATCGGCTTCAAAAAAGACTCATGACATTTTTGCTGCATTTACGACAGTAGACGCGTTCAATATTTGGCGCTTACTTTTGGAATTGCTGAGCTTTGCAATCGTCCAAGGCTTTGCTAATTACCTCTTTTTACTATTAAATTGAGGCTGATGTCTGCTGTGAATTTTTAGCAAAGCTTGCCCTTTTGGAAGTAATTGAGCATCTAACTAAACACAGAAATTAACACTGTGACAACATTTCTTACTGCAAGGAAAAAATAATGAGCATCGTCCAAACAAAGCTTGAAACCTCTGCAAATGCGTTTCATGTAGAAGGTTATGAAAAAATTGAGTACGACTTAGTTTATGTAGATGGGGTTTTTGACATTAGAAATCAAGAACTTGCAGATATATATAAAAGTTTTGGCCGATGTTTGACTGTTGTAGATGCTAACGTGAGTCGTTTTTACGGTTCTCAAATTCAAGATTACTTTCAGTATTACGGGATTGACCTCACACTTTTCCCGATTACCATAACCGAGACAAACAAAACCATCCAAAGTTTTGAGAAAGTTATAGATGCCTTTGCAGACTTCCGATTAGTTCGCAAAGAACCAGTTTTAGTAGTGGGTGGCGGTTTAATTACGGATGTTGTAGGTTTTGCCTGTTCTGCCTATCGCCGCAGCAGCAATTACATTCGTATTCCTACAACTTTGATTGGTTTAATAGATGCTAGTGTTGCCATCAAGGTAGCGGTTAACCATAAAAAATTAAAAAACCGTTTGGGTGCTTATCATGCTTCCCAAAAAGTATTTTTAGATTTCTCTTTCTTAGGTACTTTGCCAACAGACCAAGTGCGTAATGGCATGGCGGAATTAGTCAAAATCGCTGTAGTTGCTCACAAAGAAGTGTTTGAACTGTTGGAAAAGTATGGGGAAGAACTACTTCGTACCCACTTCGGCAATATTGATGCAACTCCAGAAATCAAAGAAATAGCTCATCAACTGACTTACAAAGCTATCAAAAAAATGCTGGAGTTGGAAGTACCCAACCTGCATGAGTTAGACCTAGACAGAATAATTGCTTACGGTCATACTTGGAGTCCGACTTTGGAACTTGCGCCCCATATACCAATGTTCCACGGACATGCTGTCAATATTGATATGGCGTTATCTGCCACCATTGCTGCATTAAGAGGCTATATTACCAACCAAGAACGCGATCGCATCTTAGGATTAATGAGTCGCATCGGTCTAGCTCTTGACCATCCTTTGTTAGACGACGAGCTTTTATGGCGCGCTACTCAATCAATTAGCTTGACTCGTGATGGTTTGCAACGAGCCGCCGTACCCAGTCCTATTGGTAATTGCTTCTTTGTTAACGACTTCACACGCGAAGAATTAGCAACAGCTTTAGCTCAACACAAAGAACTTTGCATCACCTATCCTCGTGGTGGTGAGGGTGTAGAGATGTACCCTGGTAGCTCTCAAAAAGAATTAGTCGGGAGTGCAAACTAATGTCTGGTGTAATTGCAAAACCGATAGCTAGACCTGTCACACCATTGGGAATCTTAACTAAGAAGCTAGAAGCTGCTGTAAAAGAGATAAACCAACGCCCAGACTTACCAGCAGAGTTAGTCAATAACATCAATCAAGCATGGTGTTTAGCAGCAGGTTTAGACCCTTACTTAGAAGAATGCACCACCCAAGAATCGGCTGCTTTAGCTGCACTTGCCCAAAAAACAGCAACAGAAGCGTGGGGCGAACACTTTACAGAAGGCACAACCGTGCGTCCGCTAGAGCAGGAAATGCTGTCTGGTCATATAGAAGGACAAATCTTGAAAATGTTTGTTCGGATGACCAAAGCGAAAAAAGTTCTCGAAATCGGGATGTTTACTGGTTACTCTGCATTGGCGATGGCAGAAGCATTACCTGCGGATGGACTTTTAGTTGCTTGTGAAGTAGACCCTTACGCAGCCGAAGTTGCACAAGCAGCTTTTGAGCGCTCTCCCGACGGTGCAAAAATTCGTGTAGAACTGGGTTCCGCCTTAGAAACTCTGCATAAATTAGCAGAGTCTGGGGAATCATTCGACTTAGTATTTATCGATGCCGATAAACGAGAGTACACCGCGTACTTCTACATCTTGCTAAATACCAATTTGCTAGCACCTGATGGGTTTATCTGTGTCGATAACACGCTCCTGCAAGGAGAAGTATATTTACCCGCACAAGAACGCACTGTTAACGGTGAAGCGATCGCCCAATTTAATCGTACAGTAGCTCTTGACCCCCGTGTAGAACAAGTCTTGTTGCCACTGCGAGATGGCTTGACAATTATCCGCAGAGTACATCCGTAGCTTGATTGAGTATGGCACAATCGATTTCTTTTACTTCCTCACCTGCTACACCGTCTCTGACTTCAGAGACAAAAATAGCTGCGTTTATCCAAAATATCGGTACTTTGGCTTTGTTATTGCTAGCACTGCCAATTAATGCCAGCATCGTTTTTATCTCTCTGCTGGGGAATGCTATCTCGCGTCCCTTTCAACCTTCAGCGACTAAAGCCGCAAACTCCAAAAATATCCTGATTAGCGGCGGTAAAATGACCAAAGCTTTACAACTAGCACGGTCATTTCACGCTGCCGGACACAGAGTGATTTTGTTAGAAACGCACAAGTACTGGCTATCAGGTCATCGTTTTTCTCAAGCGGTAGATAAATTTTATACAGTTCCCGCTCCCCAGGAAAACCCAGAACGCTATATCCAGGCTTTAGTAGACATCATTCAGCAAGAAAACATTGATGTCTATATACCTGTTACCAGTCCAGTAGGTAGCTACTACGACTCTTTAGCAAAACCAGTGCTATCGCAATATTGCGAAGTATTTCACTTTGATGCAGATGTTACCCAAAAGTTAGATGATAAATTTGCGCTTGCAGAAATAGCGCGATCGCTTAATTTATCAGTACCCAAATCCTTCAAAATTACTTCTGCCGAACAAGTCTTGAATTTTGACTTTTCCGGTGAATCTCGCAAATACATCCTCAAAAGCATTGCTTACGACTCAGTGCGGCGTTTGGATTTAACTAAACTTCCCTGTGCCACCTTTGAGGAAACAGCAGCATTTGTGAGAAGTTTGCCTATAAGTCCAGATAAGCCGTGGATAATGCAAGAATTTATCCCTGGCAAGGAATTTTGCACCCATAGCACTGTGCGAAATGGCGAACTTAGATTACATTGCTGTTGCGAATCTTCAGCGTTTCAAGTCAATTATGAAAACGTTGAAAATCCTAGAATTCAAGAATGGGTGAAGCATTTTGTCAAAGAACTAAAACTGACAGGACAAGTTTCTTTCGACTTCATCCAAGCTGAGGACGGTACAGTTTACGCCATTGAGTGCAACCCACGGACTCACTCCGCAATTACTACTTTCTACAATCACCCACAGGTTGCCCAAGCCTACCTCGACCAACAACCTATGGCTGAAACTTTACAGCCATTGGCAACAAGCAAACCCACTTATTGGACTTATCACGAGGTTTGGCGTTTGACTGGTATCCGTTCTTTCACACAGTTGAAAAAATGGATTTGGAATATTTGGCGGGGAACTGATGCAGTTTATAAATCAGACGACCCTTTGCCATTTTTAATGGTGCATCACTGGCAAATTCCCCTACTCTTACTCAAGAACTTGCGTCAACTCAAAGGCTGGACGCGGATAGACTTCAATATCGGTAAGCTGGTGGAATCGGGAGGAGATTAAAACTTTGTGTCTTAGTGTCTTGGTGTTTAAAAAATCTTTAACCACAAAGGCACTGATACATCAAAAAGGTTCTAAATTTGTTGGACTACTTGAATATTGTTTCAAACTATTCTTACGCTTAAATGTAAACTTTACTAAGTATTCAGTAATTAGGAAAAACGAGAAAATCGAATTTCCTTTTTCCTAAAAATTGCAAGTTGCTTGATTAGGGTTTACTGAATACTAATACTTTAATCGTAGGAATTGCCAACTAGCGATATTTAACTCTAGGAAACATATCGCAGTCTATCGGATCGCCAGGTTTTTTGGCTTTGAATGAATTAAACTCTGGTAGATCGATTTCCTCAAGAGGGATGAAAGGCCACGCTTTCGGGCGGTGATAATAAGTAACATCATCGCCAACCCAATTTGTCACCACTGCACGTCGTTGTGTGGAAGATATGTTAGTTACTGAATGATGAATTGTGAGAAAATGATGAACCAAACAATCTCCAGGCTCCATATCCCAAGACAAAATTTCGTGAGGCTCTGGCTCTACAAACCAGGAAGGGTTCGCTCCTTCGCGTAACTCTTTGCCCCATCGATGAGAGGCTTTAATGTACTCTAATCGGCCATTTTCTTGATTGACGCTATCTAAAGCCAGCCAGATTTTACAACACTGCCAACCTTCTATAGGCCAGTAAGGTAAGTCGTTATGCCAGCCGACACGACTGTTTTGTTTCGGTTTTTTAACAAAAAAACCATCAGTCAAAAAATTCAATTTTTGCGACTTCAATACTAGAGCAGCAAGCATTGCTAACGGAGATTCAAAAGCTAAAGCACGAAAATCGGCATCAGTAAGCCATAAACTACTGGTATGTTCTACGCTACCTTCTGCTCTGGGGATGCCTTTAACTTCTAGAGGGCCAGGCACTGATACATTCTTGTCAACAGCGGTTTGCATCCGTTTTATCCAGATGTTATCTAAAACATTTCTGACGCAGATAACGCCGTCTCGCTGGAAAGCTTCGATTTGTTGGGAACTGATTTTTGAAGTGTCTACCTTAAGCATCGTCACTTTTTGAGATTTTGAAATTTAATTGTTTTGGCTCAGATAAGCTAATCGGTATTTAAATTGCCAATTGGAATAGAAGTTATAACCAGACTGCAAATAAAATACATATCAGCTTATCAACAACAAATTTTGAGAGCCTGCTTTATTAACATTAACTATGTCACAAAGCTTTTCTAGTATAGAGTAGAGATTAAGTTAGTAATTCTTCCTATAGTTGGATAAATATCTAGCTTTAGTACAAGATTTTTATTTTGTATTTTTAACCAATAAATTAACTGTAACTACCCAGATTTATGACAATGCTTTGGACAAATAATGCTAATTATAAGAGTAAGAGCTTACATCATTATTTTGCTTAATTCTTAAAAAGACTAATTAGATAATGAGGGTTATTTTTATGGTAATGACAAAATTGAAATTAAATTAACATGCATAAAAAATAATTTTTCAACCTCTTAAGGTATGACTTTAATTTTTAAATTGCTTACGCTCGACAGAACAAGTAATTTACAGCAGATTCGATGTTTATGAGGTACAGCAACAGACTCAAGTTCACAGTTTAAAAACTATCCCTGAAATTGGTGTACCTCATGTACCTCAAAAGCGCTGTATTTCAAAACGTAGCGAATAGACTATTTCCATTTTTATAGTTTGCGTACTACAAGTTAGTGAACTACTAAACATTGTTATCACGATACATAGGAAGATGAATTATGCCAGTACTTCGTATCCTTCATTTAGTTGGGTCTGCGGACAATGATTTTTATTGTGAATTGTCACGCCTTTACGCCCAAGGTTGTTTGGAAGCAACGGCAAATCGATCGCGCTATGACTTTGCGATCGCATATATTACACCCGATCGCCACTGGCGATTTCCTCGCTCTCTCAGTCCTGAAGATATTGCTCTAGCCAAACCGATGCCTGTGTTTGAGGCTATAGAGTTTCTCACAACACAAAACATTGACCTCATGTTGCCACACATGTTTTGTATCCCTGGAATGACGCATTACCGCGCGCTATTCGATCTGCTGAAGATTCCTTATATAGGCAACACTCCAGATATCATGGCAATAGCGAACCACAAAGCTAGAACCAAAGCAATTGTCCAAGCAGCAGGGGTGAAAGTGCCTCGTGGAGAACTGTTGCGCCCAGGAGACGTTCCCACAATTAAACCTCCAGCAGTCATCAAACCTGCAAATTCTGCTGACTCTTTCGGACTGTCGTTAGTCAAAGACGCTAGCGAATATGATGCTGCCTTGAAGAAAGCATTTGAACATGGAGATGAAGCGATAGTAGAAGAGTTTATCGAACTCGGTCGAGAAGTCAGAGGCGCTATCTTTGTTAAAGATGGGGAGTTAATCGGTTTACCCCTAGAAGAGTATATGCTAGATCCCCAAGAAAAACCCATCCGCAGCTATGCTGACAAACTCAAACAAACAGACGATGGCAATTTGCATTTCACCGCTAAAGATAATAACAAGTCTTGGATTGTAGATCCTAACGACCCGATAACCCAAAAAGTTCAGCAAGTAGCTAAGAAGTGTCACAAGGCTTTGGGCTGTCGCCACTACAGTTTATTTGACTTCCGCATCGACCCCAACGGACAACCTTGGTTCTTAGAAGCCGGGTTGTATTGTTCTTTTGCCCCCAAAAGCGTGATTCCCTCTATGGCGAAAGTAGTGAAAATCTCTCTAGATGATTTATTAATAATGGCTATCAATGAAACGTTAGGTAGCAATAATAAAGTGTTATCAAATTGTTAGTAAATAGAGGTTAGTTATTAGACCTCTTGCAAACCCCACCTCCAACCCCAGGTCAATGTGAATTGCGATCGCTACTTTTTTTGAGTCAAGCAAAAAACTGCGATCGCATCATTGTTATTCCAGCTTAAACACATCTGCTAGTACGCTGCGATCGCCCACCAGTCTGTTGTTTGCTGGCGAGTCATAAATAATTAACAATGAAGGTATGCCAATTACATCCTGAAATAAAGTCATACCCTCAGCATGGTCATCCCGATTTCCATAGGGGATTTCTTGTACGAGTTCTGGATTGTTAAGAACATTTTCTGGCAAATTTACACCATTTTTCCAGCGATAAACTTGCACAGGCCCATCTAAATCCATTGTTGGGCCAGCTAAAATCAAAAAGTCTTCACCATCAATGATTAAATCTCGAATCCCTAATCCATTCAACCAGACAAAATGCTTTTTATATTCCTTGTTATCTTCTCCAATTTTTCGCAGTTTCATCAGTCCTGGTTGAGACTTATCTAACTCTATTTCCAGAATTACAGCCCAACCCCGCACAACTGGCCCGCGTAAACCTAGAAAAACGCGATTTCGATCGACAGCTAACCCTTCAATATCAAAGCCGTTATCTTTCCCTGGAATTGCTGCTTGAATAAATGACCCTAAATGAGAGTCATTTTCTAAAGCTGCGATCAGCAAGTTACCTCGGTCTGTCACCTCTAGTTTCGCAGCACTCAACTCTATCTCAGGATTTTGAGGGTGTGGACGAGATGAAAACAACTTCCCATCCACAAGGGGAATCCTTGCAAGAATGTAGCGGTTGAGTTCCGATTCAATTTTTGCTAATCTAGAAATATTTTGCAAATCAGTTTTATCGGACTTAGGTTTTTTGCGCTTGTAGCTATGAGAACCAACTAACCATAAGTAATAATCGGCATAAGCCAATCCTTCAATATCAACTTCTTCATCTTCATTTGCAGGTAAACCAATGAATTCTGATACCCTAAATTGTTGGTGGTCTGTAAATTTATCGGTGTCAACTAAAGAGAGACGTTCAATTGTTGAGGTTTCATCTGACCCCAACCATAAGTGGCGATCGGGAGTTAACCGTAAAGCAGAAAGGTCTTTCCTATGTTCTTGAAAACTCTCAGCAAACGTGAGAGAAACTTGATGGAGTAAATGCGAATTTGGCATGTTAGTTAGTCTGTCAACTGAGGAAGTTGTTAATCCTGATATTTTGATGTATGAATTAATACTTTGCAATAAAAAATGTCTCATTACCTAATTTACATGCAAATCAGTTAGGTAAATGTGTCATTTAAACTAATAATAGCAACTGTATATTTCCATAAAAATATCAAGTGTCAAGGGTAATAATCATACTTATAGCTAAAGGACAATTTTAAAAACAAATATCGAAGGATAGATGGAGTTTTTTAACTAATGCTATTATGCAATAACCTGATTAAGTAGGTTATTGCTATCAATTATGAAATTAGCTACAGAACCAACAGTAAAAACTCTAGGAGACTACGCATACCAAGCGATCCAAAAACACTTAAAGAAAACCTTGAAGTGGGAAAAATCTGTTAAGAAAGATGAAGATCCGGAAGCGCTACATCAAATGCGAGTGGGTATGCGTCGCCTACGCACAGCTACAAGTAGGTTTGAAATAGCATTAAGTTTGCCAAAGCCAGCCAGAGATAAAAATATCGGTAAAATTGCTCGTCGTCTTGGTAATCTCAGAGACTTAGATGTGCTAAAAGAAGCTTTGAAAACACTTTATCAACCACATTTGCCTCACAAAGAACAAAAATCTTTGGAAACAGCTTTTGATGCTTTGGCAAAACAACGTAAAGATGCATTGTCTACTGTGCAAACAACATTAAAGGACGAATCTTACAAGTCTTTAAAACAAGCATTAGAAGAGTGGTTAGATAAACCTAGCTATCAACCTGTAGCTTCTCTACCAATTCAGCAGGTACTACCTGATTTACTATTACCTGAAGTGAGTCGTTTCTTACTACATCCAGGGTGGCTAGTTGGTACTCAAGTTGTGGATTCAGAGGTAACAGTCCACACCAACTGGAAAGCAGAAAAACTAGAACAACAATTGACAACTCAAGGCGATACTATTCACGATTTGCGGAAACAAGCTAAACGCGTGCGTTACCAAATGGAGTTATTTACTGACTTATATGGTGAGTCTTACGCTGCTTATATTGCCGAAGTGAAGAGTATTCAAGAGATTTTAGGTAATATCCAAGATATTGCAGTTATGAGTGAGTGGCTTACGGATGTTTTCCAATCAGAAATTCACAAAGAATTACCAACACTTGCTGCTTTGTTAGCAGAAAATCGTTACAAATCGTGGCAACAGTGGCAACCTTTGCAGGAAAGATATTTGAAAGCTGAAAATAAACATAGTTTTCATTTGACAATACTGCATCCTCTTTAGAAAGAAAGAGAAATTGTCAAAAAACAGGTTAAGTACAAACTATTTTCTGTTCGCCGTTAAGTGCTTTTTTGTGACAATTATTTGCTAGTTGATTTATTTAGAATCATCAGAACTAAGACCTTTGCTGAGTTTTTTCTTTATTTGATGAAGTTGAGACTAGCGGCGAGCAGACAAACTAATAGGAGATTCAAGGGATAACACATAAACACTGCTCTGGGGAATCTGCACAATCCGAGTATTTTCTGGGGAACGCATGCCAGCCAGCAATCCTACAGCACTCCCTAGCATGGCTCCTCGGTCAAATTCATCTGGATCGCCTTGGTTCAAAAAGCCTAATGTACTGCCCCCAATCCTACCCCAAATGGAACCATTTTCTACAGCTTTGTCATTAGCTCGCTTATGGGTAATGGTAGTGCCAGGAATAGTTTGACTTGATGCTTTAATCGAGACAATTCGACCATTAATCACCAAAGATTGCGCGACAATTTTAGCGCCTCCATCTGTTGGTTTGAGGACAATTGTTACAGGAGTATTTTCCGCTGCTATGGTGTTACCTTGAGCATCTTTAATTGCATTAGCTAAAGGAACAGTGAGGGGATAATCCTTTTTTTGCCCAACATCTATGGTAATGGATGCGGGAAATGAGATAATAATTGCTGTATCTTGGGGAATACTAATTTCTTCACTAACAGCTTGGGGCTGAGGTTGCGCCAACGGCTGAGTCGGAACTGTTTGAGCGCTAGCTGGTAGTGTAACTGCACCAAACAAAGACATAGAAAAAGCAAGGCTCAACAACATTTGTGTTTTCATAACCGTTTCTTCCTTAGATATGAGTACTTTGTTTCGGGTTTGAATCCTTCACTCAATTCATAGGTTGGTTATTTTTGGTTTATGCAGTCGGTCTTGAAAATCTGAGTTCTAAGAAGCCACTGTGGTGATGTAATATCGTTTTGAGGTCAATTACCAGATACTGTCTGAAACTTATTTGCTGAACCCAAGGAATAATTTTCCAACTTAAAATCGGCAAAAGATTTATTTTCTAACCTATCTCTTAAAGCTTCATCTAAAATTACACCTGCTGAATCTTTTTTAACGCCAATAATAATTACACTTCTCTGATATCGAGTTAAATCTCGATTTTCTTGACAATCCTGGCGTTGAAATTGACCGAGATTTAATAAACGATAACCTTTAACACTGGGCGTATTATTAAATAACTTTTTGGCTAAAAGTTGTACTTGCTTGGAACGCTCTAAAGCTCTGCGTTGTCCAGTTGTCACATTCACTTCACAAGCAGCTGTACCTACAGAAATAATTTCACTAGGATTTTCCATTATATTCTGTATACCTTCTTGCTCTAAATTTAATTTTAAAACTTCAACACTAATAATTTTATCGTGATATTTTAGTTGAAAGTTGCTACCTAAAAGCCATTTATATTCTCCTGACAAAACAGCTATATTAAATTTGGCAGTTCTGCCTTGACTATCTCTACCTTCTTGATAAGAGAAGTAATCTATCTTGCCTTTTCTTTCTGGAAATTGACCGTAATTTACAGATGTCACCAATTTTGGATAGCCTGTAACTAAGCATATTACATTGAGTAATGCCAACGATACTAACAGCGCGGCAAATAGTGCTGGTAGAGGTAATTTTTCTGGTTGTTTTGTTGGTAGCAAAGGTGTATGAAATTTTAGCCGCGCTAAATCTTCGCTTTGAGAAATACCTAACGTCCTGATTCCAGACTGTTGCTGTTCAATTGCCTGGCTATTAACAGGACGTTTTCTCACCTCTGACATTTTTAGCTTTTGTTCTAATTTAGAACCGTCGATTTTTTCCATTGCTATACAGTGCAACACTAAACCATTTCTAGTTTGATACTGGAAATAATCATAGACTTTGGGAATGCTAGGATGATTCATCTGTCCCAATACATCCGCCTCTTGCCTAAACATTTCTAATGCTTTAGGGTCGTTTGCTAAATTCTCGTTGAGTACTTTAATGATTATTGGCGTGTCTTGTTCGTATGCTTCATAAACTTTGCCAAAGCCAGTTTCGTCGTTCAACAAGTGCGTGACGCGATAACGCCCAAGTAATTCCAGTGGGGAACCACAATTTTGACAAAAACGGTTTTTATGATTGTTGGGGTTATTGGGTTGAGGACAAACCGGATTGATACAAAGGCTCATGACTGGCTGAATCTGTGGTACAAAGTAGCGATCGCTCACTTATATTCTTCTGCTAAGAAAGCTGCTACAGTCCGGTTAAATGACTCAGGACAAGTCAAAAAAGGCCAATGATTGCCGGGAACTTGGCACAGACGTAAGTTTTTGAGATAAGTTTTGTAAGGTTGGAGTTGCCAATCTTGGCGGTTAACACCTTTTTCTGGCTGGACGAATAATGCAGAAATATCAAGGGGGATTGTAAAACCAGGGACTCGCATTACTTCTGCAAAAATCTCATCGCGGGCGGTAACAGTAAACTTGCTACCCCAACTACCATCTGCTTTTTCTTCAATTCCTGCTTGAAAAACTTGCTGCTGTAGGGGTGTCCATTCTTGATATTGGCTTAACTGACGCGCTTGTTGTTCTGCTGCTGCGTAACTAGCAAACGGCCCCATACCTTTAAGAAAAGGTAAGACGCGGTACAAAATTGGAAATGTCAACTTGAGGAAACCAGGCATCTTCCAGATGAAAATCGGATCGACCAGAATCATACTCCGCAAACGCTTGGGGTTTTGCCTTGCCCAAATAGCAGTTAATTTACCCGTCCAAGAGTGACTGATAACATGGGCAGAAGACCATCCCAAGTCATCCATGAGTGCTTCTAAATCTGCGATCGCACTTGCAAAACTATAATCTTTCTCCGGCTTGCTGCTTTGGCCGTGACCGCGCATATCCGGCGCAACTATGTGATAGTCTGCCGCGAGGTAATCACCTAAGCTAGACCAAACAAGGGCGTTGTCAGCTAAACCATGTAATAGCAACACGGGTTCTTGACTCTGATGCCACTCTAAATAAGAAAGTTGAATATCAGACTTGAAAAAAGTCCGACGTACAGGTTCAGCCATACATCTACCCCAGGAAAGAGAATTTGGCGCTTATATGTTACAGCGAAAGCCTTTGTCTACCAAGGGTAAAGATAAAATTATCAAGGTATCGATCGCAATTATTCGTTCGTTATTAATTCGCAGGCGATCGTTGGTATAAAAAAACCTCAAATTCTTATAATGCAAGAATTTGAGGTTTTTACTCTTAGAGAGTTCTGATTAATTACTCAATCTCAGTTTTAGTTCGTCGCAAATAAAACATCAACCCAGTAGTTACTCGACTGGTAAGTGGAGTTGGGAAATGCAGGGGTCGAACTATAGTTATATACACCGTTACCCCCACTAACTGCATTACTGAGAGCGTGCAATGGTGGATTATCTACGCCAGCGTTAGTAAAGTATCCTTCATCTACGGAGTAGTGTCCGACATTAGTGTGGTATGACGCAACATAAGTAGTATTGGCAGTAATTGCTATAGGAGTAGTAAAGTTGACCTGCTGCCAACCTGAGGCAGTCTCGTTAGTAAAAGTTGCTCTTGCCAACTGCGTACCAGTGCTGCTCCACAAAGTGCCGACATGAGTACCCGTGTTGCTTGTACTCTTATAAAATCGGATACCCTTAATCGAGCCGTTGACATCCGAGCGGAACTTGACACCAACCTCAATAGCAGTATTATCGGGATCTGCCACCACAGCAGGAGTTGTTGTGTTATTCCAGATACTAGATGTTACTGGAGTTGTAGTGCCAGCCGCTGTAGTAAATGACCAAGTAAAGTTCGCTGCTAAAGCATTGCCAGCTTGGTCTTTCACCCTTGGATCGGTACTTCCACCTTTAACTGTAGCAGTATAAGTTGTACTAGCTGTTAGCGGACTGCTTGGTGTGAGCGTTGCCGTCCGGCTGCTAGTGTTGTATGTCACATTGGCTGCTACCAGTACGTTGTTCGCTCCCCGCAACTGAAATGTATCAGTATTAACTGTTGATGAGTCTATAGCCTCGCTGAAGGTAGCTGTAACGCTCGACCCCACACTTACGCCTGTAGCACCGCTGCTGGGAGTTATTGCACTTACTGTCGGTGGGGTTGTGTCAGTAACAGTGGTAGTTGTAAACACCACATCGACCCAGTAATTGCTTGACTGGTAAGTTGAGTTAGGAAAAGCTGGGGTCGAGCTATAGATATAAACACCATTAGCTCCATTTTCTCCATTGCTGAGAGCGTGCAATGGTAGGTTATCGACTCCAGAAGTAGCAAAGAAACCACCATCAGCAGCATAATGCCCAACATTGGTGTGGTAGGAAGCTACATAAACTGTATTAGCAGTAATTCCTACTGGAGTATCAAAGTTGACTTGTTGCCAGCCGGAAGTGGTTTCATTAGTGAAGGTTGCCCTTGCTAACTGCGTACCAGTGTTGCTCCACAAAGTCCCAACGTGAGTACCTGTATTACCGCTACCTTTATAGAAACGGATGCCAGAAATGTAGCCGTTAACATCTGAGCGGAATTTAACACCAACGTCAACTGCACTTGTATCGGAATCTGCGGCTACAGTAGGAGTTGCTGTGTTATCCCAGATACTACACGGGCAAGTACGCGTTCCAATTGTAATGGTAACGCTTGCTCCGGGAGACTCAATATTACCGCTATCATCGATCGCCCGGCTCTTAATGGTGACTGAACCAGAAGTATTGGCTCTCCAAGTAAAAGTCCAATTAGCACGACCACTGGCAGGATGCCATGTCGTTCCCCCATCTACTGATACTTCAACCCCACCGATAACACCGCCACCCATATCAGTTGCGGTACCTGTAATCGTGACTTGGCCGCCGCTTTGTACAGTCGTACCAGCAGTGGGTGAGGTAATAGTTGAAGTAGGTTTAGTTGTGTCGCCAGAAGCAGTAGCAGACAACAAGCCATTCTGTAAAGTAGCTGGTTGTACGCCCATATCCGCAAACAAGTTAACACTTGCCTGCTGCATCCGTGGATCTGGTGCGGCGCTGCCATTGTCATGTTTGCTATCCAGACCCCACGACCACTGGTAAGTTCCGGAGCCGAATACTAAAGCACCGCTACTGTGCTTGTACAGTGTGAGGTGGTGGGTTGCAGTACCCGATCCATAGTTAGAACCATTATCTGTGAGGCGCTGCGGTACTTCAACGGTAGTGGATGATAACCGGATCAGACCGGGGGGACGAAACCCATTATCGAGGTCTTCATCCCATTCTGCACCTAGCGTTCCGTTTGGAAGGTTGGCTGTAGCACCTGCCGCCTGCGTAGCAATATTAGTGTTGCGCCAAAAACGCATCTTGCCGTCAGCAGCAGGGACGCTAATGCCGTAAGTGCAGCAATTGACGGTGAAAATTGTGCCGGATAAGGCGTTCTCAGGAAGGCCACCATCACCTGGGGGGCTAAAGCGCGCGTCCCGCCAGCTACCTGTCCAGGTAGGAGGGTCTTTCGGGTCGATGACAGCATTAGCATGGGTCTCTTTATATGAAACCAAAGTGCGATAGGGTGTTGCCGAACTATCAATACTGTTTTCCCAGCGAGTTTTCCAAAAGATTTCGTTACCGCTAAAGAATCCTAGATGAGTCCCGCCATTGCGGGCGGTTTCGACGTTGGCGCGCTGTGCTGCCGACCAATATTCGTCGTGCCCGACCGATAGGAAAACTTTATGATTGCCGATCAAGTTACCACGGCGATCGCTATCAACACCAGTAAAATAACTGACGTTATAACCATTAGCTTCCAGCCACCGCACTAGCGGATACTCGGCGTTAAAGAACCAGTCTGTAGCACCATCGACTACACGGCTGTTGAACGGGCGATTATAGCTAACTTTGTAGGCACGTGGCGGATTAGTACCTGGGCCACCGATATAGAGGCTGTTGCCACCATATGTATTGTATGCCTGCCAAGTTGTATCAGAGGTCTGAAAAAGCACATCTGAAGTACTGGCATCATCCCGAACGATGAAGGGAATATGGCTTGCTCCTCCAGTATCTGGACGCACGGCTTTTGCAAAGTATACCCCTGATGTGGCGGTGGCAGGGACAGCCCATGACGTAGATACTGCCCAGTTACCGCAATCAATAAGTCCACTTGCGGCATTGGTGAGACAGTTTGGTTGGTTTTGTGACTGGTTTACCTGAACAGTTGCTACCTTACGGGCACCATTGCCACTGTAATAACCCATACGGTAGATATCAAGACGGTAGTTAGTAGCAGTTGTTTTAATTTTGAATGAAATTGTGTTTCCCCGATTAACGCTGATATCAGTGGCAAAACCCTGAATACTCGTGTCACCGTCGCCGCTAATATCCCATTCCGTGGAAGGATTACCAGCTTTACAATTCTCAGCAACTATTGAGTTGGCTGGAGAAGCACAGGGATCGGCCGCTAGCACTCTCTGTATTAGCGGTTGAAACCCCACATTTAGCCCTACTGCCAACACAGCCGTTAGCAAGAGTGGGATTATCATGCGAATGAGTCTATTCATTTAGCCTCCTTCAAAGAACAATAAAAGATATAGATATATGTGTAATGTGAATTGAGTGATGAAATCCTTGTAGATTCGTCGATGGTTCCAAAACCAAGATTTTTAACAAGTCTTGAAACCCTTATGGAACAAGAGACTTTTTTAATTCACATTAGGCGTGATATAGAAAATTGATTCAGCTTTAAAAATTTAGGCTAAGAAATTGGGTTTAAAACCCAAATAAATCTTGGAAGAACTTCTTTCCTATTCTTGTCTTTCCAAACCTCCTCCCCTGTAAAGGAGAGGAGAATTTAGCTTTTCCTACCAGCTAGTCAAAGTTTTTCGCATACCCTCAAAAAAGAGAGTGAGAAAAAAGCAACAAAGGTAGCTGGAGGATAGATGTTTAATTACTGAATCAATGCCCTAATTCGTAGTCAATACAACATCGACCCAGTAATTGCTCGACTGAAAGGTGCTGTTTGGGAAGCCACTAGCACCATACTTGTAAACGCCATTGCCTCCACTCACCCCATCACGCAGAGCGTGCAGTGGTGAATTATCAACTCCAGCAGTAGCAAAAAAACCGCTATCAGCAGCATAACGCCCGACATTAGTGTGGTAAGAAGCCACGTAAACAGTGTTAGCAGTAATCGCTACTGGGGTACTAAAGTTGACCTGTTGCCAACCCGAAGCTGTTTCATTGCTGAAAGTTGCACTACGTAACAACGTACCACTGCTGCTCCAAAGATTCCCGATGTGAGTGCCTGTGTTACCGCTTCCTTTATAGAATCGGATAGCAGTAATCGAGCCGTTGACATCTGAGCGGAACTTAACTCCTACCTCGACAGCATCGGTATCATTCTCTGAGGGATTTGTCGGCGTTGCCGAACTATTCCAGATACTTAGAGAAGATTGTGTTCCGCTGGCGGTTGTGAAAGACCAAGTATAGTTCGCAGCTAAGGCGTTCCCTGCTTGGTCTTTCACTCCAGTTGTGCCGCCTTTGACAGTGGCAGTATAAGTTGTGGAAGCTGCTAGTGGGCTACTTGGTGTTAGCGTCGCCGTAAAATTGGTAGCGTTGTAGCTAACAGTCGCTGAGATCGGGGTATTGTTCGATCCTTGCAGCTGAAATGTATTGGTACTAATCGTTGCTGAATTCATAGCTTCGCTGAAGGTAGCCGTGACGCTCGTTCCAGCGCTTACTCCGGTTGCACTGTTAGCAGGAGATTTAGAACTCACCGTTGGTGGAGTTGTGTCCGGCCCTGTATTAGTTGTGAATACAACATCCACCCAGTAGTTGGTTGATTGAAAGGTGTTATTCGGGAAACTACTAGCGCCATAATTGTAAACGCCATTACCTCCGTTCTCACCGTCTCGGAGAGCGTGCAATGGTGGATTATCAACTCCAGAAGCAGCAAAGAAATTGTTATCAGAAGCGTAGTGTCCCACATCGGTATGGTAAGAAGCTACGTAAACGGTATTGGCTGTTATTGCCACAGGAGTATTAAAGTTAACCTGCTGCCAGCCGGAAGCTGTTTCGTTGCTGAAAGTTGCCGTTGCCAACTGCGTACCGCTGCTGCTCCACAGATTGCCGATGTGAGTGCCTGTATTACCGTTTCCTTTATAGAATCGGATACCAGTAATCGAGCCGTTGACATCTGAGCGGAATTTAACTCCTAGTTCCACAGCATTGGTATCAGACGATGATGGGTTTGTCGGAGTTGCCGAACTATTCCAGATACTTTGCGGAGGTGATGTACTTGCAGTGGTAAAAGACCAGGTAAAGTTTGCAGCTAAAGCGTTACCTGCCAAGTCTTTCACTCCCGTTGCTCCACCTTTAATGGTGGCGTTATAAATTGTGGAAGTTGCTAGGGAACTGCTAGGTGTAAGGGTCGCTATGCGGGTTGCCTCGTCATAGGTAACAGTAGCTGCTACTAACGCATTCGCCTGATTCCGCAGTTCAAAATTGCTAGTGTTAATGGTTGTTGGAGCGATCGCTTCGCTAAAGGTAGCTGCAACACTTGTGACAGTACTAACAGATGTAGCTCCGTTGCTAGGGGAAGTAGAGCTGACTGTTGGAGGTGTCGTGTCTTGTGTGTACGTGACTACATAAGAGCCAGCATTACCTGGGAAGAAGGCATACTCAATACCTTTAATTCCCTTTGGTGTGTAAGTAACAGCACTACCATTCCGCGTAATACTACTAATGACTAAATTAGCAAAGTTATTTGGTAGCATTGCTTGCAGACCATTTATACCCGTACCTTGGGTGATTGTAAAGGTTAGGGTGTTGTTGCTCCATGCCAACGAGCCAAATGACGAACTGTTGCGACCATCGAGCCATGTCAACAGTTGCTTGGCAGAGACAATTGGTATACCGCGGGTTTGTGCTGAGGCTACTACTGCGTTGGCCACATCTGAGTTAACGGCATCGGTGTGAGCATTGACGTTGAAAATACCGTAATATCCATCTTCGCCAATTGCCCCATCTAATAGCGTATCAATTGAGGAAGGATATGTTTGTCCTGACTCGTCGGTTAATTGGGTGGCCGAATTATAAACATCAATCATTGTGCCGTTCTGGTTAGCTAAACGCATTGCCATACCAGAGCCAGTAAAGAATCCCGGACGATTATTAACCCAAGTGGGCGGCCAATAGTAGTAGGTTGTGTCAAGCCTAATCCCATGATTAAGCTCAACTTGTGGTGTAGTAAACCAGTCACTCCATACAAGGCAGTGATGTCGTTCGGTGATCGGGGCAGGAATGCTGGCGTATTTGCTAGTAAAGTCGCTCAATTGCTGTGTATAGAACGTCTCCAGCGTCGCTGGTGTGAAATCTCCACAGCCAGTATTCACATGCAACGATACCTCAAAGCCATCAGCAGTGTAACTGGCTGCCTGTTGGCTCGTCAGTGGTGAATTAGGATAGATATATGAGGTACCTCGAATACACTCCCAATTATCAACCGAACATCCAGGTGGACTGCTGGCTTTAAATTGATCGAACCGACCTGCTGTTCCTCCATTGGCATGGTCGTCACCAGTCATGAGTACCACCGCTTTTTTACCTTGTGGGAAATACCAAAAGCGCGGTAGCGGTTTCTTATCAAGATTCATTTTGAGAATCAGGTTTGCTAGCAAGCGTTGTTGCTCGTCGGCCTGAGGAATAGCCACCTTATTTAAATCGACCCAATCAGGTTGGACATCACCACTGGCATTGCCAAAGTACAAGTCATCGGAACGGATAGGTGAAAAACTATCGCGTTCTTGTGTTGCCCAAGCAGGATTACCTTGGCGCGTGTAGATGACGGAACGTGCTAGATCGTAGGTAAAGGCAGCAGCTTGACCGCCATTGCTGCCAACACTTCGCAATGTGAGGGCAGGATTAGAAGTTGCTGTTGTCGCATTTGTGTAAAGCGTAGCAATGCTAGAAGCACCATTAAGGCTGTAGCGATCGGCTGTTCCGTGAAATTGAATAGTCTGGTTTACAAGCCCATTAGCAATATCTGTTGAGGTGTCTAAGCGTAAATAGGCATTAGGAAGTGTGGATGCTGCATCAGTCAACCCCAGCAGGCTAGCAAGCTGCTTGTCAGGGCGCATTGCAATTAAATTACCTCCACCTGTGACCCAGTTGGTGAATGTTGTCACTTGAGTAGAGGTTAGTGTCGTCTCGGCAAGGATGGCAACATCGTAGTTGGCAAGTGTGGTTGCTGAAACTGACGAGATATCGCTGACGTTGAAGGTATTGAGTCCTTCATTTCGCAGAATCTCTGTGTAGTAGTTACTAAAAGGATTAGAAGCATTAGTTATCAGCAAAATTGGCCCGCCAGGAGGTGATGGCACATCGGCAATAAGGGTTTGCTCGCTAGAATTAACTGCTGCTTTGTCGGTTTTAGTAGTTGTCTGATTTTTTAGGCTCTTATTCTCATTTAGATTTAGGTCAATGGGTAATATGCTCGTTGTTTTATCCAGTACTTGAATAGTTCGCTTAATTACACGACTTTTCGCGTCCCAGAATTTAATGTCACCGTTTTCATCAGCACTAACAAAATTGAGTCCATCCGGGCTTAGAGTCAGTCCTTTGATGGGAGCATTATGTCCAATTAGGCTGCCAGTTAAGTTCCCGCTTGTTACGTCCCACTGGGAAAGTTTTTGATCGTCGCCACCTGCAATCAAGGTTTTCCCATCTGAGGTGAAAGCGACTGTCTTAAGTGCTTTAGTAGCTCCACGCAGAACTTTAAGTTGTTTGGAATTTTTGACATCCCCGACATCCCATAGTCGAGCGGTGCCATCATCGCTCACACTGGCTAAGGTTTTTCCATTCGGACTAAATACAACTTCATTGACACTATCAGCATGTCCAAGCAAGGTTTGGATTGTTTGACCTTTCTCTGTATCTGATAGATAAATCAGACCTTGCTCGTCTGCGCTAGCCAAAATCTTGCTATCTGGGCTAAAGGCCAATGCTTTAACAAAGCTTTTATGTTCCTCAACGATATATTTCAACTTGTTGGTCGCTGCGTCCCACACGAAGACTTTGGTATCTTGACCCCCAGTAGCTAAAAGCTTTCCGTCTGGGCTAACGGCAAGTCCTTCGATTGGTTCTTCATGTCCTGTGAGGTTCTGAGTTAGTTTGCCAGTTGTTGCATTCCACCGACGCAGTACAGAGTCTTTACCAACACTGTTCAGTATTCCATCGGAACTAAAGACAACTCCTGTGACGGGGGCTGCTGCTGAGGTAGCGGACAAAGTTTGTTTCTCTTTGCCGGTCGCTGGGTCATAGATTATAACCCGACCATCTTTCGTACCACCAACTAGAGTCTTCCCATCCTTGCTGTAAGCGATCGCAGTTACTGCATTAGAATTCTTTGTGGATTTGAGCGTACTATTCTGAGCGGTAACAGACTCATTGCTCTGACCCCAGAAAAATATCAGTAAGATTGTGAAAAGCGTACAGCAAAATAAAATTATGTATCTCAAACGTCGCTTCATCGCTTCATAATCCTTGCTTGATAGTTGTTATCAATTTGGAATTTTTAAACTTGCAGCCTCCTAATATGTAAATCAACATGGTTTCAATCATTTATTCCGCAGGTTAGCTCGGCAATTTTGCTACTTATCAATCAATGATGTAAAACAAGAGTCTTAATCATTACAGATGATTAAAACTGCTAAATAATTGTCTCGATCGCGTACAAGTCTATTTAGACAATTATGATTTTGACAAAATAACTCACGGAATGGTTAGTGTTTTGAGTTCTTCACTATGCAAAAACTTACTTTGTAGAACTTTTACTTCCAGATTGTTCTCCAAATTGTTTTTTGCTAACAGCAAAAACTCGCTGACACTAACCGCTTTGCCAATTGCAGTATTCATGGTATAACAGACTGATTTGAGGCTGAATAAATCAGTCTCAAACGCTCCAAGACGATTGCATACTCACAATCAAAATGGACAGTTTAGTAAATAGAAAGTACCCTGCACAGCAGAGTAATTTCAATAGTTCGAGATATGGCAAACGCTTACTATTGAGCAGATTCCGAAAGTTAGGATAGTGGCTGATAGCCAGACATTCCTATAGAAAAGAGGCATGTCATTCATTGTCAACAAGGTCTCATCTTTGTAAAACATTAAACTGTATAAAAGCCGCCATTAATAAGGAATACGAAGTCTTGTTATCCTTTATTGTTAGGTTAACTAGTAGATGTTCTTCAATAGGGAAGCATAGCAAAGAGGCTCTTTTGCTTAAAGATTTTTATCTTTGCTATTCACGCTTAATGAAAGTTTTTATACTTTATTCATGAGTATAAAATATTTGTAGTCAAATATACTTAAAGTTTTTATGAATTTTTGAATAAGGTTGATATTGTGCTAATAGATGTTTATTAGTATAAAATTACTATTATCAAAATAGAATTCAAAAATCAAAAGCCAGAATTAAGTATAATTCTGTGCGACTGGCGTATGAATAAATGGGTTGAATACCCTGACGCAAAAATTGCCGAAAAGCCTCATCAATCTGAGTTAAAAAGCCTTTTTATGAGACTGATAACCCCAAATACTGAACTTGAAAATTCTGAATCTTCTATTTAGGCTTTATGCCTGTTAGCAACACCCTTCATGCAAGTATTGGTGTTTCCACGCTATAAAAAGAATAATGAAGATTAAAAAGAAACGAAATACCCTGCGCCAATCACTGGCGGTTTTCCGTTATAGCGGACGGGCTATAGGCTTAGTGTGGAATACTAGTCGCTCTTTAACTATTATCCTGGCTACTTTAACTTTAGTCGCTGGTCTTTTACCAGCAGCGATCGCCTACATTGGAAAGTTAATCGTTGATGCGGTCGTCTTAGCTTCTCAAAGTGGTTCAGAAAGTATTAATTTTGTCAATATTTCTCGCCCTCTATTTTATGTAGGATTAGAAGCGATCGCAGTAGCTTTACTCGCAGGCAGTCAGCGAGGACTTACTGTTTGTCAGTCCTTGTTGAGGGTGTTACTAGGTCAGCGGGTAAATGTACTCATCTTGGAAAAGGCGCTGACACTGGAACTCAGACAATTTGAAGATTCCGAATTTTACGACAAACTCACCAACGCCAGGCGAGAAGCATCAATTCGTCCTTTGTCTTTAGTAAATCGCACCTTTGGGTTGGTACAAAATGCTCTTTCTCTTGTCACCTATGGCGTTTTGCTGGTCAAATTATCAATCTGGTCAGTGGTAGTGCTGGCGATCGCAGCTATGCCTGCATTCATTGCTGAAACAAAATTTGCTGGAGAAGCTTTTCGCTTATTTAGTTGGCGCGCGCCAGAAACCCGCCAACAGCACTATATAGAAAACCTCTTGGCTAGAGAAGACTATGCGACAGAAGTCAAACTCTACCAAATTGGGGAGATGTTGCTAGGACGTTATCACGACCTGTTTCATCAACTCTACGACGAAGACCGCGATTTGACTCTGCGGCGCGGACTGTGGGGATATCTTTTGAGTTTAGTGAGTACCGCCGCTTTTTACATAGCCTACGCTTGGATTGTGATGCAAACCGTAGTGGGTAGAATTTCTTTGGGAGATATGACAATGTATCTCACAGTCTTTCGCCAAGGTCAATCTACTTTCTCTAATGCCCTCACTTCTATAGGCGGAATGTATGAAGACAATTTATATCTATCAAATCTCTACGATTTCCTAGAAGAAGAAGTAGTAAAGCTTTGGGGTACAGCTACCAAGGGTTTAAATCCTCAAGATGGGATTCGCTTTGAAAATGTCTCGTTTACTTATCCAGGAAGTTCCAAGCCAGCATTAAGAAACATTTTCTTACATTTGAAACCTGGAGAGAAACTGGCAATTGTCGGCGAAAACGGTTCTGGGAAGACTACCTTAATTAAACTACTTACCCGCCTTTATACTCCAGACTCTGGGCGGATTTTACTAGATGGCTTGGACTTACAAGAATGGGATGTAAACGTGCTACGCCGTCGTATTGGTGTAATTTTTCAAAACTTTGTCCGCTACCAATTTACCGTTGGGGAAAATATTGGCGTAGGCGATGTGGAATATCTAGAAGACCAAACCCGCTGGCACGTTGCTGCCGAAAAAGGTATGGCTCAACCTTTTATTGAGCAATTGCCTCAAAACTTTAGGACTCAGCTTGGTCGTTGGTTCAAAGGAGGACAGGAACTTTCTGGAGGACAGTGGCAGAAAATCGCTCTTTCTCGTGCTTTTATGCGATCGCAAGCAGATATTTTGGTGTTAGATGAACCAACATCGGCAATGGATGCCCAAGCAGAGTTTGATATTTTCAATCATTTTCGCACTTTGACCAAAAAACAGATGGTATTTTTGATTTCTCACCGCTTCTCTACAGTACGGATGGCTGACAAAATCCTAGTTGTTGAAGCTGGGGAAATTGTGGAACAGGGAACTCACGAGCAATTGTTAAAGGCTGGAGGGCGCTACGCCAAGCTATTTTTGTTGCAGGCGGCGGGTTATCAGTAGGAGAAGGGAGCAAGGGGAGCAGGGGAGGCGG
>NZ_JAECZA010000317.1 GCF_016056275.1 Dendronalium phyllosphericum CENA369
CCCCTTGCTCCCCCTGCCCCTTGTCTCCCTTCTCCTCCCATCTCCCCAATCTATGAATACCAAAACTAATCCATCCCGTATAACCGGAACTCGTGACTCGCGCAAACACACCCCGAAGGCAGACATGCGGGGACTGTACCAAAGAGCGATTAAAGAATCATTCATTAAGCTCAATCCCCGAACAGCTGTCAAAAACCCAGTCATGTTTATTGTTTGGGTGGGGACAATTGTCACTTTTCTAGTAACTCTCGACCCCTATTTATTTGGCACATTACAGGTAGATGTGAATCAGCAACGCCTGTTAAACGGTTTGATTACCTTCATTCTCTTTTTTACAGTCTTATTTGCCAACTTTGCGGAAGCTGTTGCTGAAGGACGCGGTAAAGCTCAGGCAGATTCTCTAAGAGCGACGCGATCGGATACTATTGCTCGTAAAGTCTTGCCCGATGGCATCATTGAAAAAGTCAATTCTACAGAATTGCGGCGGGGCGATTTAGTAAAAGTTATTGCCAATGACATGATTCCCGCTGATGGCGATGTCATTCAGGGTATTGGTTCGGTGGATGAGTCTGCCATTACTGGGGAATCTGCTCCGGTACTCAAACAACCAGGTACAGATATTGCTAGTTCGGTGACAGGAGGAACGCGCCTACTCTCAGATGAGTTGACGATTCGGATTACTGCCGATCCCGGTCAGGGTTTTATCGATCGCATGATTTCTTTAGTAGAAGGTGCAGAACGTACCAAGACTCCTAATGAAATTGCCCTGACAGTATTGCTAGCAGTACTAACACAGGTATTCTTGATTGTAGTCGCAACCATGCCCCCCTTCGTTAATTACATTGCCAGCTTTATCAGTACTGTGTTTGGTGCGGATGCAGGTAACAATTTACGTGCGGGTGCTAGTGTCGCCATCTTGATTTCGCTGTTGGTAGCTTTGATTCCCACAACTATTGGTGGTTTACTGAGTGCGATCGGTATCGCTGGCATGGACAGAGTTGCTCAATTTAATGTGATCGCTACCTCTGGACGGGCAGTTGAAGCTTGCGGTGACATTAACACGCTGGTGCTAGATAAAACAGGCACTATCACCTTAGGCAACCGTATGGCTGATGAATTTATTCCCGTGAATGGTTACTCTATCGAAGAAGTGGCGCGAGTTGCCAGAGATGCTAGTGTCTTTGATGAAACTCCAGAAGGTAGGTCAATTGTCAAGTTAGCAGACAATTATCCGGTGGAAACAGACTTTAACACTAGTAAAGCAGAAGGTGTGGAGTTTTCTGCCAAAACCCGGATGAGCGGCACTAACCTACCCAACGGCCAGCAAGTGCGGAAAGGGGCAGTGGATGCAATCAAAGGATTTGTTCGTTCCCGTGGCGGTCATATTCCCCAGGATGTAGATGCAGCCTATGAGCGAGTTTCCCGTCTGGGAGGTACACCTTTGGCGGTCTGCTTAGACGACCAGATTTATGGTGTCATCTACCTGAAAGACATGGTAAAACCCGGTTTGCCAGAAAGATTTGACCAACTGCGGCGGATGGGCGTGAAAACTATTATGCTCACAGGTGACAACCGAATTACAGCTTCGGTAATTGCCAAAGAAGCAGGAGTTGATGATTTTATTGCCGAAGCCACACCAGAAGACAAGATTAGCGTCATTCGCGGCGAACAGTCAGAAGGTAAGCTGGTGGCGATGACTGGGGATGGTACTAACGACGCACCAGCACTGGCGCAAGCAAATGTGGGTTTGGCAATGAATTCTGGAACGCAAGCCGCCAAAGAAGCTGCCAACATGGTTGACTTAGATTCTGACCCTACCAAATTAATTGACTTGGTGACTATTGGCAAACAACTGCTGATTACTCGTGGCGCATTGACAACTTTCTCCATCGCCAACGATATCGCTAAATATTTCGCCATTATTCCGACTATCTTTGCGGCTGCTGGTATTGGCGCATTAAATATTATGGGACTAAAAAGCGCTCAATCTGCGATCGTCTCTGCACTCATCTACAACGCCATCATCATTCCGATACTCATTCCCCTGGCATTGAAAGGAGTTAAGTTTCGTCCCTTGACAGCAGATCAATTATTGCGACGTAACATCTTGATTTATGGTGTGGGCGGCATCATTGCACCTTTCATCGCAATCAAATTCATCGATGTCATCTTGCCTTTGTCTTAACTAGAAGGCAGGAGGCAGGAGGCAGAAGGCAGAAGGGAAAACCTCAACAGTAGCAGGTTTCAAAGATTAGCATTTTACATTTAAGTTTGTCCACTTACTTAACTACTCAAAATTGTTATGAAACCCACTTTACACATTCTTTTACCTCAAGTCTCTGTGCAAGTACTTGCAGGAATAACTGAAATATGGACTCAATGGCGCAAACAAAAGCTGCCGCTGTATTTATTTCTGGCGATGTGCTTCAACCTCGTGGTTGCGCCTTTAGTCTACGCTGCCACTGGCGAACAGTTTTCCCGGACTCAAGCTTGGGCTGTGGGACTTTTGGGACTAGTGACACTAAGTCTTTCGATTTATTTATTTTTTGTGATGTTTATACCGGAGAAATTCTAATGAGTTTTGCACGTGAAGTTAGCAGAGCAATTCGTTCTACTTTGGTACTTTGGGTAATAGGAGCGATTATTTATCCGTTTGTAATGATTGCTTTTGGACAGATTGTATTTCCATCCCAGGCAAATGGCAGTTTGATTAAAGATCCTCAAGGTCGAGTCGTAGGTTCTGCTTTGATTGGTCAAACTTTCACTAGCGATCGCTACTTTAACAGTCGCCCCAGTACCACTAGCTATAGTACTGCCGATCCGAAAAAAGATGATGCTAAAGTTTTGCAAACAGGGGTTTCCGGTGCTAGCAACTTAGCCCCCAGTAACCCAGCATTACTAGAACGCATCAAAGGCAAAGATGACCCTGACCCCAAAAAACGCGTGGAAGGTGATTTGAATCGTCTAAAAACAGCGGGCGTGCAACCTACTGCCGATTTGGTTTACACTTCTGGTTCCAGCCTTGACCCCCACATTACCCCCGCAGCTGCCGCAGCACAAATAACTCGCGTTGCCAAGGCGCGAGGACTCCAAGCGCAACAGCTAGAAACTTTGATTGCCCAAAACACTGATAATCGCTTTCTCGGTATTTTCGGGGAACCAGGGGTGAACGTCTTAAAACTAAATCTCGCTTTAGATAAATTCAAGTCTGCAAGTTAGTAATAGTTGCTAACTATAACTTTTGATGAGTCTAGATTACTCATACTAAGTTTGTCTAAAGATGCCCTCATAATCTGATATCAATTTTCATGTATTTATGAATTGTGATTTTTTGTCCAGAAAAACTGAAATTAGTCCCCAGATAAAAATTACAAGATTTATTTGTTTGTCCTTCATTTTGTGGATGTTCTCAACATCTATCTATGCCTTTTTTATTTTGGAATGGAGACAGAAAATGTTTCCCTTGCTAGCAGACAGCATTTTTGTAACTGACGCTCAAGAACCAAATCTGCTGCAACACGAACGCGGTGGTATGAGACGAAAAGCTAATGGCGAGAGAAATATCGCCAAGGAAACTCTAGGCGATCGCTCTGGTGGAAATGGTCGCCTCTACTAGCACACTATTTCAATCCTGCAACTTAACTAAGGAGTAATCCATATTGCTATTCTGTGGAATTTTACAAACCAAGCATCAATAATTATAAGATTAACTACTGAGTTTTTAGATATAGATTTGTAGTTGAATTTTAGAAGTTTGGTACTATGAATAATGAAGCAGTCATGAACCTTAAAATCTTTCAGTTTGAACAAGCTGCTGTTGTTGCGTTCGCTCCTCAAATTGCTCACTATCCTCAGCCAAAATCAGTAAGTCAAACTCACCAAAACATCAACTCTTTTGCTGGAATTTTTGTTATTTTCATGATTATTGGTTTCATTTTGGGATGTTTGATAGGATATAGAAAGAACAAGAAGCAGCGTTATAATCGGAAAATAGAAATCATCCGAGAAGTTACAAATTTAGACAGATTTCAGAAGATATCTGACAAAGAGTCAAATATGAATCCACAAATAACAAAGCAGATTGAAATTTTAGAAAAAATCTGGAATAAGTCTCCTTAGTATTCAGCGATTTTTGAAAAAAATGTATTAGTTGGAATGTAAAAATATCATTCTTTAAATTTTTCCCATTAACTCGAAAATTGACAGTTTAATTAAAAAAAAATAAAGGTATTTATGAGACAGAAAGAAACAGTATTTGTGATTCCAACTCATCGGTTAAGGGATGTAGCACAGACTATTGAAAAATATGATGAGAATTTTTGGGCAAACGGCCATGCTGTAAAAATTATGGTCTTTGATGATTCCAGTCTTGCCAACTACGAGAAATACTATCCGCTTCTGGAACAAACTAAAACAGTCAACGATGTATTTTATGTTGGCCCCCATGAAAAAGAACAGTTTATTACTTTCTTAAACGAGAGACTACGTGATAAAAAGCTAGAGTCACTTGTCAAAAACTTATTCAGACCTAGTTATGGGGGAAACCGCAACTTCACCCTAATGTATACTCTTGGACATTTAATGGTGAGCGCAGATGATGATATGCGACCCGATGCACTTATAGAAACTAGTCCGGAGTCTTTATCAGGAGATGAAATATGTCGAGGTAAACTCGTCAAATCTAATCAACAAGATGGTTATATCCATAAATCTTTTGACTTACTCACTGCTTTTGAGGATGTATTGGGTAAAAGAGCCAGTCATGCACCAGCAAACTTCGAGACTGGAGAATTTTTAATTGATACAGCAATGAACTTAGAAACCAATACGACAAAGGGTTACTTTATAGAAAACTCTCTTTTACTGCAAAGAGGAAGAGTCTTAAATAATGCTGTTGTCAAAATTGCCCAGACATTTCGGACAGGAACTAACGATATAGATACAATTGACTTCGTACATATGTATCTTAATGATGAAAACCAAATTAGTCCAAACGACCTGAATGATTTTTATATCCTGACTAATTTCAGACCTGTAATTACTAATAAAAACTGGAGAATGGATTGTGGTGTTGCTGGATATGATAATCAATTAGGATTGCCACCATTTTTTCCAACTCGGCTCAGATTTGAGGATTATATCTACAGGCTTTGGATACAGCAAGAGGGTATTGTAGCTGCACACGTTGATGCTGTGCAAAACCATATTCGGAATAACTATATGCGTAATCCTCTAGCTAGCGAAATATTTAATGAAGAGATTTGTAGCCTGCTAAAAAATAAAATTAAGGATAGTGTTTATCATCTTGATGACTTGAGTATTAAATTTGATTATTCTGGTGAAGTCACTTTACTAGATTCTGAGGAAATTCTAGAAAAAGTTTCTGCTATCCATAGCCAGGTAGTTCAAGCCTCTTTATCTACGCAAAATGAGGAACGTAAACAGTCACTCCAATTGTTTGCTAATAATTTATCAAGAGTATTTTATGGTTTTGAACCCGACTTTTTTCAGCAAAATGTCTCTAGAATAGTCGATGATGTTATTAGTCAATTTCATGCTTCTCTCGAAATATGGCCAACTCTTGTTGAAATTTGTTACTTATACAAAGATAAGAAAAATCTTCCACAAATCAGAGTTAAAAATAGTAGGGTTAAGTCGAGAAGTGTCAACAAAGTTACAGAGATAGTAGCTTAAATAGTTTTTTTAGAAATAATACATTTACAAAAGTTAAAAAAGTGTAGGTTTTTAGCCAAGCAATGATTAAGGACTCTAAAAATAACTAGACAATCATAGTTCTATCATTCCCTATACCCATACACCTCAAGTCAGCGTTTTTCGGGCAAAACGTAAAACAACTACACCTGTGAGGTAAATGGAGTTCGAGTTGTTGCAGGATTACAGAGAATTATTACTCCTCTGTCCCTATTTTCAACTCAGCTTAATTCTTCTAGTAGAGGATACGGATAAATATAAATGCCTATACTGCAATTACCAAGCAATGAATTTATCAGCTCCTAGTTTTAGACCATCTAGGAGCTTTTTTTTGACTACTTATGCCACGTATGTCACAAAACTTAATATCAATTAAAGTATTCCTCAAGGATATCTATAATTATTTCTATTGATAGATTAAAGATCCATAACTAAATCTTTAATATATAACTGTTCAACGAAAAACATTTATCAAATTAACTAACAATGAATATTATTGCTTGGATTGTTTTAGGTCTAATTGCTGGTGCGATCGCTAAGGCTATCTATCCCGGTCATCAAGGTGGCGGAATTTTGGGAACAATCGTACTAGGAATTATCGGTGCTTTTGTTGGTGGTAGTTTAGGTGTTTTCTTCAATACAGGAACCTTTGCACTAGCTGCTCCTACCCTTAGTATTCCTGGTATTATTTTAGCAGTTGTTGGTGCACTGATCGCTGTGTTCTTGTGGAACTTGCTGACCCGTCGCAATGCTGTATAGCAATTTTAATTACAGTCTTTTATAATAAACTTCAGGGAATCGATTTTAACTATTTTTATCCCTGAATTTAATCAAAAAAAGCGCTTACCTCTAAGCTAGGTAAGCGCTGTTGTTATTAATAATTAATCTTTTTTTATTTGATATAACAAAAAATATAGTAATCCTAAACGATTTATGAAATTATTTTTTGAGGTAGAGAACAGGAAACAGAATAAAGGTACATATAAATGAAATTAAGACTGCTATATGTCAATTATATCTGATTACGAATTGGTGTTTCTGTGTCGAAATATTCACGCCATCGACTAATAAGACCGTCTTTAAAATCAATAACAATAACGTCATCTGCTTGATTGCGATGACCCGTCTCTTTCTCAGTGTCTTCATAATACCACTCAACTGCGGCTTGATTATTTTCAATAATAATCCGCTTGATATCTATTTTCACATCTGAATATTGCTCGGCAAAATGATTGATTTCTTCTCGGATTCTTTCCTGTCCCTGCCATTTTTGTCCTGGGACAATAATTTCACCATCTGATGTAAACAACTTTACAAGAGCATTAGCATCTTGAGCAACCCAAGCTTCTTTGGCTTTCTCAACTAATGTTCTAATATCTTCTAGATTATTCATGTTTTGTTGATTAGTAAATGCAGATATACAAAAAAAGCTCACTAATATTAATCCTAAGATAAGGATTTTACTCAAAATTATATTTTGATTTTTCATTTTAATATTGTTGTGAAGCTAGGGGTAAAAGGAAAAGTGTAAATTCATATCTCATCCTTTACCCCTTTCACTTTCCTATTTAACTTGGCTAATCTCACGAGAGAAAATTTCAGATACGGATTTTTCTATTTCTGGCTCAACTGCCATGAGATGTTGCTCTAAAATTGCCAAATTACGAATGTTGGACTTATAGTAAGCATCAAACAAATCGCCTACTAAAGGCATAGTACCAACGACTGTTTCCAAACCAACATTTAAAATCATTTTTACTAAATCTCGCTGTGGAATGCCGAAGCGAGTAGCTAAAAAAATGATATAAGCTGAAAACGCTGTACTAATCAAATCGCCAGCACCAGGAACCAGTCCAATAATCGGATCTAATCCAATCCGAAAACCAAGCAAGGGAATACGTATAGATGTATCCATCAGACGGCTGAGTTGACGAATACGATTGAGAGTAACAAGGCGTTTGGCAGCGTCCATAATTTACGATATTTACACTACTTTTAGATTGCACTACTATCAGTTATTTGTCTTGTATCGTGAGAAAGAACAAGCAATTAGAAAAAATAATGTGACACATAGATATTGACTGTTACAGAGACGCGTTATTATGGCGCGTCTCCGAACAAATCAAATTCTAAGCAGCTGCGTCTTCGCTTTCTATTTGTTGCCGAATGGTATTAATAGCAGCATTAACTCCAGCCAGCTTGGACTCTAAATCATCTTGCATCCAAGTCAAGAATTTTAATTTACGCTCTAGACGAGCTTTACGCGAAATAGGTTCGCCGCCATAACAGGAATTACCCCAAAAAGGAAACATAGTTCGCCTCAGAATTTAGCTATATCAAAGTGCAATATATTGCACCACTAAATTTCATTTTGGCTAAAAACAGTAAAACTGGTAGTGTAACGACCGATCCAAATCTTACGTACTTGGCGAACCTTACAAAAAATTATCTACCACCGCAGATTAATTTAAAATTATCTGCGGTGGCATCACTGTTAGTATCTCAACTGATGAAATGAGTATATGCTAGTGTCGAATATCAATTTACAAATTGATAGCAATTTATCAATTTTCAGGTTCTTGATGAGTATTTGTACTTTTTTCAATTTCCCATAGTTTTGATATAAAAATGTCTGGCTTTCTACTGACAACAGACTGAACTTTATCAATAGCAATTATTTCACTAATTTTTACAACCATTTCCCACAAAGTATCCTCCTCTGTATCTTTGTTGTAGGTTCTGTGCTTAAACCATAACAAGTCATCCCAAACTCCAATCACTGTAGCGAAATACCACTTATCTCTTATTAGTATCCAAATCTCTTTTTCTAAGTATGTCTGTAAAATAGATTTTACAATGTTGAGGTGTAAAAATATATTTTGCTATGTTAAATAGGCATTTTAAGATGCTGCCATCGTAACACTACTGAATTAATATGCATCGATTTGTAAGGCTTTTATACGTCAAAAGCTAGGATATGATATAAACTCGAATTAGAAGTTATTTGCACTAATGTAAATCGGTACAGGGTTCCCACAGCTTAGGAAGTGACATTCCGTCCTGTGACTGCTTTGCATCTACACGTCGAAGAAATCTGGACTGCGATCGCATCGTATCTGTCAAGCTTGATGAAATTACAGCATAATACACTGGCAATCCTCTTTTATTGTTGATTTTGCGAAGGGATCGCACTCTCAGTCAGCCGTATATTACCCGATCGGATAATATAAATTCAAAGAATATTACACCGACAAACACGGGGTAAGGCTAGAGCAAATTGCAGAGTTCATTGTGATTCGTTAGCTGTTACGTTTCTCAAAGTCTGCTGCAATTCATCTTTTTTATTACTCGCAAAACTGGTAAGTCTATTTACGAAGCTATACTATTATTTATTAGCAACGCGGCAAAAACTAATTATCTATTATGCGATCGCGGTAGTTTAGAAGTAAGCAAAAGGATTGACAACGCAGGCAAGATGTGGTTCGGTGAGAAAACAGCCGAAAAGGAGTGCGTTCAGCACCCACAAGAGACTGCATATAATGGTGCAGTTAAACTGAGGGGAATATGTATTTCATCAAAATATTAGATGCAAAGCCGAAATCATTCTCAATATGCCTAAGTATTTGCTTGATTGCTGTAATAGGCTTGATAGATTACTACATACCACCAGATGTTTCTGTATCAATTTTCTATTTATTTCCTATCGGCATCGCTACATGGGTAGCAGGTAATTGCACTGGCTTTTTCATCTCAATTATTAGTTCTATTACATGGTTTATGGTTAATCCCAGACCAGAAAAATACTATTCGCATTTCTTAGTACCTTATTGGAATACAATTGTTAATTTAGCTTTTTTCCTATTTAGTAATTATTTGATAACAGAACTTAAAATTACATTAAATAACCTAGAAAAACTTGCTAGAACTGATGCTTTAACTGGATTAACCAACAGAATGTTTTTTATGGAGCTAGCCAAACACGAAGTTAATAAAGCTTTAAGGCATCAAGAAACTTTAACATTTGCTTATATAGACATTGATGATTTTAAAAGAGTGAACGACCAGTTTGGGCATAATGTTGGAGATAGCCTTCTTTGTGTAGTAGCTGAGGCTGCTAAAAGTACGCTCCGTAAAATTGATATCATTGCGAGAATTGGTGGTGATGAATTTGCTATCTTACTACCTCGAACTAGCTATGAATCAGCAGAAGTAGTACTTCATCGAGTTCAAAGACTTCTTTTAGAATCTATGAATCAAAAAGGTTTTTCAGTAACTTTTAGTATTGGTGCTATTACTTTTAGCGAGCCTCCAGATTCAGTTAGCGACATGATAGAGAAGGCAGATAATTTAATGTACTTTGCCAAAAAACAAGGGAAGAACTTGTTGCAGCACGAATTATCAATAACTTTGCAGGATGCTACGCAGTGAGTCTATTAGTAAAGTAGAGTTTCCTCCCTTATTATAAGAGCTGACGTTGCTGAGTGGGGAGATTAGGGTGACGCGGTGAACCAGCGCAGTGCCTTATCAAATATTTAATTTTTTCCATTCCTAAATACAAGTATCCGATTATTCTGCTAGGTATCTTACCACTATTGCCTTTTGACTATTTAAGAGTCCGAAGAGTTAGGTTATCAGTCATCAGCCCATAGCTAAATCATTAAGATTTCGTCATAAATTGATGATATTTGACAGTGTATGCTTGCCAAGCAATAGGTATTAGAGATAACTTCCCGTTTAACTGTTTTGGATTGGCTTTGGCTTCATACATCTTTACAAATTAACTTTGTTGATGAGAGTCAGTGAGGTAAATACGTTCTAGTGTTGTTGCTGATTTATGATGAAATAGGGGCGATCTAACAAAAACAAATTATTAAGAGTGCCTATTAAATTGTTTAAAGTTATGTAGCCTTTTACTTACGGGGCATAAGCCACTGCGGTAAACTATGCCTTGATTATGATTCTTTCGCAGAGAAGAACACTCGAAAGGAGCCGTTTTTTCAATGTCTCATACCGTAAAAATCTACGATACCTGCATTGGTTGCACCCAATGCGTCCGCGCTTGCCCCACTGACGTACTGGAGATGGTTCCTTGGGATGGCTGCAAAGCTGCTCAAATTGCCTCTTCACCCCGTACAGAAGACTGTGTAGGCTGCAAGCGTTGTGAAACTGCTTGCCCCACCGACTTTTTGAGCATCCGGGTTTACCTGGGCGCTGAAACGACTCGCAGTATGGGTCTAGCTTACTAAGGAATTTACTCTAAATTCCTGATTTCGCCGTTAGGTGTCTCAATAGCAAGCTCCTATAGCATCGTCAAAAGGGGACTGGAGACTAGGGACTGGGGACTAGGGAATTATCCCAGTTCCCAATACCCAGTACCCAGTCCCCAATCACTTTTGTGCTGGCAACTATACTAGATTTAATAATCCTGACTAGGAGTGGTGCGAGCAATGTGTGGAATTGTTGGATACATAGGCACTCAAGCGGCGACAGAAATCTTATTGGCTGGGTTAGAAAAACTGGAATATCGGGGGTATGATTCTGCTGGCATTGCGACTGTTTGGGAAGGTGAAGTTAATTGCGTGCGGGCAAAGGGCAAACTGCATAACCTGCGTTCTAAACTCGAACAAGTAGAAACTCCCGCTCAAATTGGTATCGGTCACACTCGCTGGGCGACTCATGGTAAGCCAGAGGAGTACAATGCCCATCCCCACATGGATACGGCGATGCGAATTGCGGTGGTACAAAACGGGATTGTGGAAAACTACCGCGAGTTACGCGAGCAACTAAAGCAAAAAGGACATCAGTTTCGTTCTGAGACTGACACAGAAGTTATTCCCCACTTAATTGCTGAATTTTTAAAAAACCCTCCCTCAGTTCCTCAGTCCTTTAGTCCTTCTGACCTGCTAGAGGCAATTCGCCAAGCTGTTAACCACCTAGAGGGGGCATTTGCGATCGCAGTTATTTCTGCGGACTATCCTGATGAACTTATCGTTGTTCGCCAACAAGCGCCTTTAGTAATTGGGTTTGGTCAAGGAGAATTTTTCTGTGCTTCTGATACCCCAGCCATTGTTTCCTACACCCGTGCCGTACTACCGCTAGAAAATGGCGAAATTGCCCGTCTCACACCTTTGGGCGTGGAGATTTATAACTTTGCTGGCGATAGGTTGAAAAAACAACCCCGAATGCTCAACTTAAATCCCACGATGGTGGAAAAACAGGGATTTAAGCACTTTATGCTGAAAGAAATTCACGAGCAACCAGGGGTAGTCAGAGCGAGTTTAGAAGCTTACTTTAATAATCTAGGCGACTCTAACCAGTCACCAATTAATCTTGGCTTGCCTGAATCATTGTACGCAGACTTAGAACAAATTCATATCGTTGCTTGTGGTACGAGTTGGCACGCAGCATTAGTCGGAAAACACTTGATAGAACAACTAGCAGGCATTTCCACCCAGGTACACTATGCCTCTGAGTATCGCTACGCACCATCACCCCTGACAGCAAATACATTGATTGTTGGTGTTACCCAATCAGGTGAAACAGCCGATACCTTGGCGGCTTTGGCGATGGAAAAAGAACGCCGTCAAGGAAAAGAACCTAAATATCAAGCGCGACTGCTGGGTATTACTAATCGTCCAGAAAGTAGCCTTGGTCATATGGTTCCGCATATTATCAGTACGCTGGCGGGAATAGAAATTGGGGTAGCCGCGACAAAAACTTTTATCGCCCAATTAATGGCGTTTTACGCTTTGGCATTAGATTTAGCTTACCGCCGTCAGACAGTTTCATTAGATAAATTAGTAGAAATTATTAACGGGTTGCGGCAGATTCCTAAAGAAATTGAAGCAACTTTAGCAAGTCAAGAAAGTTTAACCGAACAGTTAGCCCATGAGTTTGCCGAAACCCAAGATTTCATCTTTTTAGGAAGAGGAATTAACTTCCCCATTGCCTTAGAAGGAGCGTTGAAATTAAAGGAAATCAGCTACATTCACGCTGAAGGATATCCTGCTGGTGAAATGAAGCACGGCCCCATAGCTTTATTAGACGCGAAAGTACCAGTAGTTGCGATCGCAGTTCCTGGTAGTGTGTATGAAAAAGTTATTTCTAATTCCCAGGAAGCTAAAGCTAGAGATTCTCGGTTAATTGGTGTGACTCCTGTTAAAGACGGTGAAGCAGCAGAAATCTTTAACGATTTGCTTCCCGTCTCAAATGTGGATGAGTTACTTTCTCCCATTCTCGCGGTAGTACCTTTGCAATTGTTGGCTTATCACATCGCCGCCCGTCGTGGTTTAGATGTCGATCAGCCGAGGAATTTGGCTAAGAGTGTTACTGTTGAGTAGTAATAAATTCAGAAATCTTGAGTTTTGTGGAGGAATAATAAAGTTGTACAATAAATAATAAAGTTGTACAATGCATAATAAAGTTATACAATTTCTCCTATGGGTGAGTATCATTCCACCTGTAGGAGATTGTCTTTATGGCTAGAACCAAGCAAGAGTGGACGCAAGCTAAGTTTGAGCGCTACATGAAGGAAGGTCGGGGTCAAGGTCATAGAAAAAATTATCAACCCTGGATTAAGATTCAAGATTTTCCGTCGAAGGGTAGGGTATCCAGACCACCTGGTTGGAAAACAAATCGGGAACATCATCTGTTCTCCGATCATGAGAAGCGGTTATTTTATTTGTTTGAGTGGTCAGACAACATTGTTGATATTAGAGAGCAATTTCCTTTACTTGACTTAGACTTAGCCATTAATATTGCTACGGAAATGGGGATTGAGTATCCCAAAGATGTTAATAATGATACTCCCTATGTTTTAACTACAGACTTTATGTTATCTGTGAAGCAAGGGAATCAGATAGTTGACAAAGCTCGAACTTTCAAACTAGTTAAGGATTTAGGAATTAAATCTGTTGCTGAAAAATTTGAGTTAGAAAAGCGTTATTACGCAGCAAAAGGGATTGATTGGGGAATTATTACAGAGAAAGAAATTCCCATGTTTTTAGTAAAGAATGTTGAGTGGATTCATTCTAGTTATAAGTTAGAAGCAGCCGCAGAAATCAATGTTGATGATTTGCATAACATCGCAAATATTTTAAGGTCAAAATTGCAAGAAAGCGATTCCAGTATTAATAAAATTACAAATTGCTTAGATAAAGAGATGAATTTAGAAGTAGGTACTTCACTCTACATTTTTAAACATCTCCTCGCCAATAAGAAAATAATCATGGATATGCAAACAAGCGCAATATATAGTTCTATTTCAGCACTAGAAATTCAAAAAATTATTTTCTAGAAATTTATATTGGTTGTTGTTATGAATAATAATTTGTTTGTTAATGACTTAATTGAGTGGATTGACGAATCAGGAAACAACTTTGTCGAGAGAATTCTTTGGATTGATGAAGCCTATATCATTGCCTTTACGATAGATATAAATATCAAAACTGGATTTCCAGTGTCTAAAAAAGTATCAGATATTCAAGAAGCAATTAATGAAGATCGTGCATTGAAGCTGAGGACAGACCCTTGGGCAAGAATCGTTAGAGATGAAGATTTATCTGCTAAAGAAAAAGAAATTAGAGATAAGTATTGGGATATTATTTCATCTATAGTAATTCAAGAACCATCTATATACTATCGAGATAAACGAGGCTTACTCATTAAACAAGTTATAGAAAAATATAATAATAATAGGAACGAAGGAAAATTAGTTGAAAGAAGCGTTTATCAGATTATTAGGAGATACTGGCAACGAGGTAAAGATAAAAATTCTCTGTTACCTGATTATGCAAATTCTGGTGGCAAAGGCAAAATAAGAGCATCTGGAGAAAAAAAAAGAGGAAGACCAAGAAAATATGCTTATGAGCCAGACATCGGTGTAGGTATAAATATAACCGATGAAGATAAGAAAATATTTAGGTTAGCAGTTACTAAGTTTTATCACAATCAAAAAGAAAACTTTTTGACAACTGCTTATGATTTAATGATTAAAAACTACTATTCAGAGGAAACTATTTATGATGAGAATGGTGTTAAAAAACATATATTAATTTCTCCAGATAAACGACCAACATTAACCCAGTTTAAATATTGGTATGACGTTGAACAAGGGGACATTAGAAAGAAAATAATTTCTCGTAAGGGAGCTAAAAAATATGCTCTGGAACATAGAGCAATTACAGGAAACTCCACAATGGAAAGTATTGGCCCTGGTTCTAGATACCAAATAGATGCGACGATCGCAGACGTATACTTAGTTTCTGCGTACAATCGCAACTGGATTGTTGGTAGACCTGTTATCTATGTAGTTATCGATGTTTTTAGCCGGATGATAACAGGAGTTTATGTTGGGTTTGAAGGCCCTTCTTGGATAGGAGCAATGATGGCTCTAGCCAATGCAGCCAGTGATAAAGTAGCATTTTGCAAAGAATACGGGATTGAGATTACAGAAGATGAATGGGCTTGTCATCATATTCCTGATGCAATTTTAGGCGATCGCGGCGAGTTAGCAGGCATGGCAGTAGAAACACTAATTCCCAATCTTGGTATTCGTATCGAAAATGCTGCACCCTACCGAGCAGATTGGAAAGGTTTAGTAGAAAGACATTTTGGCATCATCCACGGTCATATAAAACCATTTGTGCCAGGTTATATAGACAAAGATTTTAGGGAAAGAGGAGCAAGAGACTATCGACTTGATAGCAAGCTTGATATAGAGCAATTTACTGAAATCATTATTAAAATAATTCTCTACCACAACAATGAAAATTACTTAGATAACTACCCCTCTTCTGTCAGTCTCCGTGAGGGCGATTGCTAGAAGTCTCACGAGGCAATCAATACAACCTATACTATTAGAAAAAAATTGCTCTTGAATTTGTTATTAGAAAATAATCGCGCGATCGCTTGCTGTACAAAAGCTCTAGAATTCAGAAATGGCAAATGTTTTCGGAGACTGACAGAAGAGGGGTATGAAAGAGATGAGGCAATGATAGCTGATGATGTTCTCCCCATACCTAGAGAATTATGGCAGTGGGGAATTGCTAATCGTTCGGGTAGACTTAGGACTATTCCTGAAGATATTGTTAAGCTGAATTTAATGCCAACAGAAAACGCAACGATTACAGAACGTGGCATTAAATTTAAAGGAATGTACTACACCTGTGAAAAAGCAAAAAACGAATTTTGGTTTGAGAAAGCTAGAAGTAATTCTCTTTCTAGATTAGAGAAAAAATTAGAAATTTCATATGACATTAGAAAACCTGATTATATATATCTTCGCTCTCCTGATGGTAGAAACTTTGAGAAATGTTTTCTCTTAGAATCAGAATCAAAATATTTTAATAAAAATTTACATGAAATTGAATATTTATTGGCTTTTGAAGAGTTACAAAGACAAAAAAATAAAGGTTTAAAACAACAACAGAAAGTAGATTTAATGGCAGAAATTGAAAGTGTCGTGAATAAAGCAAAAAAAATGACCGAGGAGACGAAAGATGATAAACTGAGCAATAGAAAAAGAACCGCAGGTATTCGAGATAATAGAAGTGCTGAAAAATCTAAACGTCGAAAAATTGAGGGCTTTGAGCTAGAAAAGAATAATAATGAAAATACTAGTAATACTGTAGATACTGAAAGTCAAAAAATAGAACAGCCACAATCATTGCAACCTAATTATCTTGATATTCTTCGTCAAAAGCGAGAGGAACGAAAGCGTGAACAAGATAAATGATTGGAATTGGGTTGAAATTCCAAATGGTAGATCTGCTGCTGTAGCTAAATATAATGACCATAAATTACCAGAGTATAATAATAACCCTTTGATTCAAGCATTGCCTACAATTCTTTCTGGGGAAGAATTTATTGAAAAAGCAATAATACTTCCCAGTTACGCGCCTGAAGAGAGGGAATTGGATGCACACCGTCGATTTCACTGTGTTGAAAGATTATCTAGATACTTTCAACCTTTAAATAAAACAGTAAATTTACAGCAGGTTATGTGTGCATTATTAATGCAGGGCTACATAGCACGTAATATTTCCAAACCTGAATATGCACGCCGATCCCGACAAATTTATGAAGCAATAAAAGCAAGAGATGGTAAAAATTTAGATGTTTATGTAAATGTTCCTACATCCACATCCGCATCTGGTTTAACATTAATTGGCCCATCAGGGATGGGTAAATCTACTAATTTTATTAATATTCTTAATTTATATCCTCAAGTAATTCTGCATCCAGAATACAGTACTTACCAAATTGTTTGGTTAAAAGTCGATTGTCCTCATGCTGGTTCTCTCAAAGGCTTATGTACAGATATATTTCTTGGTATAGATAGGTTACTGGGAACCAACTATTTCAAAAAATTTGGTGCATCACGGAATTCTGAAGATTATATGCTGGCTCAAGTTGCCCAAATCGCTCATACTCACCATTTGGGAGTCTTAGTGATTGATGAAATGCAAAATTTAGTAACAGCAAGAAGAAGTTGCTCTGATATGCTGAATTTCTTAGTAAAAATGGATAATATCATTGGAGTTCCTGTTATTCGTATTGGTACCAATGAAGCTTTTCCAATTCTTCAAGGTAATTTTAGAAATGCTAGAAGGGGAACTGGTGAAGGAAGCGTTATTTGGGACAGGATGAGAAATGATGATGAATGGTACTTTTTCATGGAGACCATGTGGGAGTATCAATGGACAAAAATATCTACTGATTTTTCTGATGAGTTTAATGATGTTTTTTATGATGAAAGTCAAGGAATTATTGATATTGCCATTAAACTTTATAAAATGGTTCAATGGAGAGCTATTTCACTGGGTGGGAAAGAGGCAATAAACGCCAATTTAATTAAACAATCTGCCAAAGACGGATTATTTTTAGTAAAACCAATGCTAAGTGCTATCCGTTCTGGAGACAAGGAATGGATGATTAAATATAAAGATATAGCTCCTATTGATACTACAGAATACTACAATAATTGTTTATCTAATTTAGAAACTAAAGATTTAAAAGAAATTAGCAGATTAGCGAAAAAACAGCAAACTGAGAATGGACATTTATCAGCGACCCAACGTCATATAATTCTTAAACTTTTAGAATTAGATGTAGAACCACAATTAGCCAAAGAATGTGCAGCACAAGTAGTTAATTCTGGCGAAGAAGATGCTGATATTCCTATTTTGATAAAACAAGCTTATGCTCTAGCTTTGGGGGGGAAAGTTCAGGAGGCTACTGTAACGAAAGTGAGAACTCACACACTAAAAGCAAAGCCAAAATATCAAATAAACGATATTCGACAAATTGCGGAAAAAGCAAAGAAAAATCAAACTAGTGCATATGAAGGTTTGAAATCGACAGGAATTATCAAAGATCCAGTCCAGGATTTTATCACTATCACCTAATTATATGCTTAGTTTCTTTCCAACACTATATCCTGATGAACTGTTATATAGTGCTTTGGCCAGATATCATATACGGAGTGGCAATAAAACCTTTAAGCAAACTGATTTAGAATTATTTGGTTACAGTTCTCAGCAACTATGTAAAGTTACTTTAACCAATAATTTGAATTACTTAGTTAAAAACTTGTCTTTATTTTCTCAGTTAACAGTTAGTGATTTACTACAAAATCATACTTTATACCCTTTTTATGCAAGTTTCTTAATACCCCAGCAAGCTTGGCAATTACAAGACTCTATGAGGAAAAAGCTGGGTGGTTCTATTTTAGAGGTTGCAAAAGTAGCTAATCATCCTACTGACAATTCAACAAAGTTTTTAAAGTTTTGTCCTGTATGTCTAGAACAAGATACACAGAAATATGGTGAACCATACTGGCATCGAATTCACCAAATACCTGGTATATTAGTTTGTCCAACTCATAGAGTTGTTTTGCATGATAGCTCTGTAGCTGTTGATTCTAAGGGTATCCATTATTATGCAGCGAGTCCAGAGAATTGTCTCACCAATCAAAATCAAGTGAAATACGCTGATAACACTGTAGAAAAGTTATTAATCTTAGCTCATGATATTTGGAATACAAGTACTATTAATATTCCTTTTAAAGGTTTAACTTGGCTCCGCAATCAATATCAATTCTATTTAATTAATCAAAAGTTTATGACCCTCCTACCTGGGGGAAATTTTAGATTTAACGAAAAATCTTTTTCAAATTCTATCTGTGATTTTTATGGACAAGAGTTTCTAGAAATAATTAATCCAAATTTAATCAAGAATCCAGACAAATATTTTTCTGGTTATTTACTAGCTTGTGATTTGAATCCAGTAATTGACCGGATTACACATATATTGATAATAAAATTTTTAGTTAATTCTGTAGAAAGATTTTTTACATAACATACTTGTTAGAGTACTTAATATATAAAAATATTTTTTAGCAAAAAATATATTAATTTACTTGAAATTGCATAACGATTAAAGATGTAGCAATAGAGTATGGTAGAGAAACAACATAAATTAAGCTCAGAAGTAGCGATTTTTCAGAGAAATGAAATAAATGGGTGATAATTTTCACGTATCAACTCAGAGCCATGCCACAGAGGTTTTAAATCCTCAGTTAATCTACGTGGACTTAAGCTTTCGTCTAATTGGTCAGACTTTACCCATAGACCACGGCTATGCTTTGTATGCTGCACTGACTCACTTACAGGACAAACTTCATTCTCTAGATGACCTCAGCATTCAAACTATTCCTGGCATTCCTGATGGCAACGATTCACTTCATCTTAATAACCACTCTAGGCTTCGGATTCGGCTACCAGTAGACAAAATACCTTTAGTTTATCCGTTTGCAGGTAAATCACTAACAATTGGCAGGCATAAGATTCA
Source organism: Dendronalium phyllosphericum CENA369 (assembly GCF_016056275.1). Classification (GTDB taxonomy): domain Bacteria; phylum Cyanobacteriota; class Cyanobacteriia; order Cyanobacteriales; family Nostocaceae; genus Dendronalium; species Dendronalium phyllosphericum. The sequence goes on from NZ_JAECZA010000317.1 coordinate 19,564, forward strand.
TTTAGAAATTCCCCAAATGTATCTTCTTCAAGCGGTGGAGAAATTGCGATCGCGTATTGTGGTTATCAAAGGCTACGAAGAACCAAAGGGTTTTTTAGCAGCAGCGCAGCGTCAACTGGAAAAACTGGGTGTCCAGGGAATAGCCAGTATACCTACCAAAGCTGATGGCAAACCAGAACGCAGAAGTATCAAAATTAAAAAATTTACAGTTGTGGGTTTTGGATTGGAGGTAACGAATTTAAATGATGAAGATTCAATAACCTTGCAAAAATACGGTATTGGCGGGAAGCAAAAAATGGGTTGTGGAGTTTTTGTACCAGTTAACGAAAAACGATAGCGGTTGTTCAAAAACAGATGATAAATACAACATCTAACTCCAAAATTCAGTTAAATCTGAGCAACTCTAGCACTACTTTGTTACATCGCGCAGGGATAGCAGGATTTTGGATGACGCTAAAACAGTTGGAACAAATATATCCGAATCCTGCTCAACGTACTGGTAATTTAACCTGGGTGCTAACACCCCATAGCATCAGCCTTAACTGGGAAGGGCAGGATTTCGCAGCTTTAGACTGGTTGCTAAAGCAATCTTTTCAAATTAGTGATGAGGGTTTAATTTCCCTCACAGGATTAAATCCACAAGCAAGCCATATTGAAAGAAAAATAATAATCCATCAAGGTATTACAGGAACTTTTTTACAGCACAATAAATTTTTCAAATTTTCAGACAAAAAATTAAAGTCCATAATTGTTGACGGCAGAAAATTTGTGACTGAGTACAAAAGTGCTATGTCTTATGCTCATCAGCACTTTGCTAAAAAGTTGTGTGATGAATCTGGCCAATTGTTACAAGAGTCTATTGGTATAGTAGGTTGGCTGTATCCAGGAGCAGTAGTTCGTCATTCTGCTTTTCCAAAACAAACCAAATTTGAAGAGAAGCCAGAGTATGCACTAGCGTTATTGTTTGTGCCTGTAGCGTGCCACTATTTTATTTTGCGATCGCACACCAAACCCCAATCTACAAACTATATTCTGGTTGTCCCTGAAGTAAATAATTTAGAGCTTTACGCCCAGCATTGCTGGAATCTGAGTAATTTGAGTTACAGAGATTTTCATGTATCTAGCTTAAGAGACGCTGGATTAAAATTCCTGACTAATGAAGCAGCAATACAGATAAAACAAAATTGTGTTAAGCGATGTCAGGTTTTTTCTTTTGGTACGCTAATTTGGTCAGAACAGCAAAAAGTTCGTACAGAAACAGCAACATTAGAGCTAACGGAAAAAATGAGCTTCTACTATAAGCTTAGTCGCAGCTGTTTCTCCAATTACCGAATCATTGACTATGAAAATCAACATTTTATCCTTACAAGTCTGGTTCAAGGAATAATTGCTAATAATTTAGGTTTAGGGTTGCCTTGGTGGAATGATTTTGGCAACATACTTACATCTAGTAATTTATTTAATCAAATAGCTGATGAAAATCAAGGAATTTATATGATGATTCAAGAGTCTGAATGGGACATAGAATCGCAAAAGCTGTTTATCAAAGCTTGTCATGAAGCATTAAAGGTAATATACGCCAAAATTTATGCCCGAACCAAGGAAAATGAATATGCTCAAATTGAACGAGAAAATACGAAAATTATATCTCAACTAGGACGCTGTACTAATGCTGAAAATTTTAGAAAATTTATTGCGGAATTCTGGGGCAAAGCAGGGCAACTTTCAATTTTAGAAGAACACTGGGAAGAATTACTACCCATAACAACAGGTATGATGAATTGGAAAATGGCTAGGGATTTAACTTTTATTGCAATTGCTAGTTATCCCAAAAGTAAGAACATCAAGACTGAATCATCAGAAATATCTCAGACAATTCGTGAATGATTAGAATTTTTTCTATTTTATTAAATCCATGATTTTAAATTTTTAGGTAAATCCTCAATGTCTCATCTGTTTGGTAACATTTTAACTATTTATGGTACTGCTGCTAATAATCGAGGTGAAAATGAAGGTAATATCACTACCCTACAAAAAATCAACTGGAAGGGCGAAGTTCATACCACTGTTTCAGCAGAGGCAATTCGTTGGGCACTGCGGTACTACTGGCAAAATAATGGTTATGAAGTAAATCGACGTTGGGATGAAAATGCACAACCACTGGCCGATCATATCTGGCAAGACACGAACTTTAATAGTGTTCGGTTCATTGATGATGATGTTTTAGGATTCATGCAGGCAGAAGCAGCAAGAGTTGAAGCAGGTGATCAATCTGGAAATCAAGTCCAGGAAGCATCCGCAGGAGAAATTCAAAATGTATCTCAAGATGAAGAGCCAACAAGCTCTAAAGACAAGGGAAAAAAAACTTCGCAACGCAAAGGACGAGAAAGACCACAAGGGAGAGTTACCGCTAAAAGAGGTGTACTAGAGGTTACTCGTGCAGTATCATTGATTCCCTATACGGGTAACATTACTTTTAATGCAGTCAGTGGAACAAAAGGACGAACTTCTCTTTATGGAACAGAAGTTCATGCTACTCGTTATCAGTATGGTTTTGCGTTGACACCTAACAGTCTCCAAGATAAATCTCGGATCAATGCAGTTTTAAATGGCTTAATTTCAATTGGAGAAGTGGGAGGAAATCATGCCCGTTTTTTATACGATTTTTCCCCAGATAGTATTATATTACGCTGGACACATGATTTCTCACCTCGTTTTTTGTATTGCTTTGAACAAGATGAATGGGGAAATATATCAGTTCCAGATTTAGTCAGACGGGTAGAAGCTGAAGATATTGACCCAAGGGAATTATGGATTGGAGGAGCAATTGTTAGAGATTTAGGAAATTTGGGTGCAAATGTGTTTCCAGGTGTCAAGAAAGTAGTAGAAGAATTACTAAAGGTCATTACACGAGACTTACAATTGCCACCGAGGAGTTCATAATGTGACGACTATTGCTTTAAAAGTAGAAGTCCCTATCGCTTGTTTTCGCCAGTCTCGTGCTAGAGAGTATGTAGAAACCTATTCGGTACCACCACCATCAACAGTATATGGAATGTTACTGTCTCTTGTAGGGGAAGAAAACAGATATACTCACTGTGGAGTCAAGCTTGCGATCGCACTTATAACTGAACCAGCAAAATCAACTGTCATTCGTACCTTTCACCGATTGAAAACGAAGAATATTCATGACCCTAAAAATAATAAACCTGATTACCAGGAGTTACTAACTAATATTGAGTTTGTAGTTTGGGTAAACGCTGGGGTAGATAAAGCTAAACCCAATTTAGTGCAACGTTTAGAAGAGGCATTTACTAACCCAGCTTCTATTAATAGATTTGGTGGACTATGTTTAGGTGAAAGTCGGGATTTAGTAAATGATATTACCCTCTTACCAAAAAACTACTATGCAGAATCAATGCGGTGGTTAATCAAGGATGAACATGGGTTGCTAACTTTACCTTATTGGATAGACCACGTAGGTTCGCGAGGAACGCGATGGCTGCGTTACGAGCTTCAGGAATGCCAAGTATTGCAACCACCTGAATTATCTTGGACTTCAGTTCAAAGTAATTAGGGTTATTATTTAATTTTGCAAGTACCTTTGCTTGGGAAATCTAAATACCATGAGTAATAGTCTTGTCTTCTTATTTGACAAGCCTTTTAGGGATTTTATATGCATCCAAGATGCTTGCGATTTCCTAGAATACTCTCAATACAAGAGTTGAGGGCTTTAACAACTTTCTTTGTGCTATCAATAGCTATTAATTTTTGCAACTAAACTAATCTTCAGTGATAGATGCTTGTAAAATTGAAGTAGAGCTTAGGGAAGTCAACAAGTTTGGCGATCGCTATGCTTCAACATTAGATGCCATTAGGCGTTGAGCAGAGCAAAATGGTGTTGGGAGAAACTCTTTCGCTTGAAATGCTTCAACATTAGATGCCATTAGGCGTTGAGCAGGACAAACGCAGATATCCCAGTGACTGGGACACAATCATGCTTCAACATTAGATGCCATTAGGCGTTGAGCAGATATTTACTAAAAGCTGCTAGCACTTCACTATTAAATGCTTCAACATTAGATGCCATTGGGCGTTGAGCAGCCTGACCACAATAGAAGCGATGTGACTGACATTCGTGCTTCAACATTAGATCCCGTTAGGCGTTGAGCAGTAGCTCTATGTTCCTTGTAAAGTCCTAAGTGAAAATCTGTGCTTCAACATTATCAGATGATGTTAGGTGTTGAGCAAAAAGATAGGCTCAAGTATTTGCGTTTAATATAAATACGTTTTCACTGAGTACAAAACTAGTCATCTTGAGTCTCGTCTTTCCGAGAAATTTTAGCGATAATTTTTTCCCATTCCTCAATTTGCTTCTGTATTTGTAATTTGCGATCGCTCAAATCTTGACTATCATCAACAGACACATCCTGAGTGCTTAACCGTTCACGGTAAAGAGCAATCAGTTCGGTTAAGGCTTTTTTATTACTTGCTGATCCTCCTGGGTCAGAGAACTCGCATTGACCGGAATCAGGTTTCTCCCAATTCTCTCCACCAACTCAGACCGACTTAAATCTATGCTGTCGGCAATCGCATCTAATCCTTCAATCCCGGTAGGAGTTAGGGCTAGGTTAACTCGTTTCTTCACCTCATCGTACAGTTCTGGTATGTCTTTTTGACCTTTTTGCCCTTTCTTACCCATTGCCGTCTAGTTTTTACATTCCTCCCAATCATAGTAAACACATTCAGCACTTTAAGTTAAACATTAAAACTTTTTCCAACAGTTTAGGTATTGTGTAATGCCTAATTTGGTTAGATAATATAGGTATTGTGTAATGCCTAAATAATCATCGTATTGGCATATAAGTAACTAATTGCACCGTTTGGCTTATCAACATCTAAACGGCTTACTTTTCATGGGCCATCATTAATTGCTGGTTATCTAATTCAAATTAATAAAAATCTGCCAGATGATTTGGCTATTTTTTAAGACTATATGGTGAGTTTTTTCCCTCAACCCTATCCAGATGAAATTTTATATAGTGTTATTGCTCCTTATCACATTAGAAGTGGCAATACAAGTCCAAAAATTACACTTCAAGAGTTACCCCTCTTCTGTCACTTTCCGGATAGAATGAATAGAATAAAGGAAAAATAGAACTCTACAAGGTAAGTAGAGCAATGGATGTAGAATTACAAATCCTGAAACATCTGCCAAGGGATGCCCAGCCAACAGTTGCGCTCGTAGATGCATATTGTGCAGAGTACAAAGACCTGTTTAAAGA
>NZ_JAECZA010000318.1 GCF_016056275.1 Dendronalium phyllosphericum CENA369
CTCCCCCTGCTCCCTCATCTCCCCCTGCTCCCCCCTATTCTTTCATCCCCAGTCCCTACTTTCAGGGAAGGGAAATGCTTGCCACCTAACTCGATTTGTCCTTGCTCAGCTCCTGTTTTGATTCTGGAAATTAGATGCTCTAAGTCTGAGGCGATGATATTTGTGCCATGATCTGGCTCGACCAGACTGGCTAGAGAAATATTGCTGCCATATTTGTTGGCTAAATTGTATATACCCAGAAAGTTGAAAACCCCTGATTCGTAAGTTCCGCAAGGAACTGAAGGATTGTGAACTCCAGCGCAATACTCGTTATTGGTTGCAAACCACTCAATTGATGGATAGCCGTGGAAATGAACCATTGGCATTCCATTTTTTATCAGTTCTGGTGCGTACAAAGCAGCACCTAAAGCGATCGCAACCATAACATAAATATCGTATGAGGGTTTAATATCGCCTGCTGCTGGATCGATGCCTTGGGGTAATTGAAGTAATAACCGATCTTGCAACCCAATCCGCAATACATCAGTTTCTAGATTCAAATTTGTTTTATTGGAACCCGAACGAGAACTAATCACCCAGACATCTGGTAACTGCTTAAAAACGTGTTTTTCCCCAATCCTAGTTTTTATATACCTTCTACCGATTTCATTCTGACGCAGTTCGTCAGGATTAAATCCTTCAATAGAAGATAGATTTTGCCACTCGCTTTCAGATATTTCGACTGCACCTATATATTGTGGCGGTTCGGCATAAGCAACAAAACCATAAGAAACGCCTGTTCTGCCATTTGCCATCCAGCCGACAATATCTCGATGGGATTTTCTTTTAATCGCATCGTTAAATTTAAAACCAGAAGGTAGTAGATTTGTTGATGTCAATTCTTTACCCAATCTAACTAATTGTTTGGCATACATAGATGCTTTTGGTTCGTATTCACCAACCTCAAATCTACTCAAAGGCAATGGTTGGATGGGTACATAAATTTTCGGAATCAAAGATTTACGAACAAATTCATCAATTGACTCTACTGGAAATACTGAGTCTGAGAGATTCATGTTAAGAATAGAAATCTTTGTTTGGGAAATCCCAATGACAATTTCTGAAAATGTTTTGATGAGAGTACTGATTCCGATAGGGATTTTATCTTGATAAGGAATGTTTGGATCTGTCAGTGTTTGGTTGAGTTGCGTTAAAGCGATCGCTTGAGTATTTGTCGGGTCTTCAAGGGGTTGGATATTCTCTTCTGACCAACTAATAAGCTGCATAATTTTAGATGCAGATATTTGTCGATTTTTGAGAATCATTAGAGAATATATCCGATAGAATATTTCTACTACCAATATTTTCAGTTTGTCAAGTAAGGAAGGACTTTGTTCGACATAAAACAAAGCATTAACACTAGATTTTACCACTCTAGTTGTGATATTTTTTCTCCAATTTACGAAAGGAATAGTAATTTCATAATGAAATTCTTTAGTTGCTTCTTCCCAAGGTAAAATCTGAACTTCATTATCTCGCAGTTTAGCTTCTAACTTTTCCCTAAACTGTAAAATTGTTTCTTCTTTGTATCCATTTGGTAAAGGTTTAAAAGTAACTTTTAGCTTCTGGGCCATCACTTTTGGCTCGATAACGGGAGGGATAAAGCCTGTAAATTGACGGCAATAACCACTAATCAAACGACCAATTGTTTGCAAACTCAAGTCTTGAGTTTTACTCGTAGAATTCTCACAAGTGGTTCCGTTACTTTTTTGCAAAAATGACAAAATTTCTGTTTTGCGTTCAGCTATTTCTGTGCGTAATTCTGGTGTGAGTAATCCCTTTGGAGAATTAATCTTGAGTTTACCATCATCAGCCCACAATTGCACACCTTGTTGCGTTAGGTTTTCTACAATCTCAGATACGTTCATAGATTCACAATCTTGATTTTTATCTTTGACGTTAAATTTCAAAAATTTCTGAGTCAGAAGTTTCTAATTGTTTAGCTAAATGCTGTGAAAGCGACTCAATAGTGGGATAATGCACTAATAGAAGTGGAGACACATCGAGTCCTAGAAATTGTTTGCCCGCGCTAGCAATACCAATCGCAAGCACTGAATCTAAACCGTAGCTGTCAAAAGGTACTCGGACATTGATATCTTCAGGTTTAACTCCTAGTTCTTTGGCAATTTGCTCGACTAGCCAAGCTTGAATATCTGCTGCTGTCAGCAACTTGGGATGAATTTGCTGTATTTCAGTTGTGGCAATAAATTTGTCAGCTTCAATTTGCGGCTGATATTGCTTTGTCAACAATTCTAATAGCCCAGGCAGTAAATTTAACTCCTCAGGTGAGAGTTCTTGATTAATTTCTAACTGCTCGATCAATTGTTTGATATCCAATTGACCGATAAATTTTGTCGTTGAGGACTGACCATTACTTTGAGAGTTTCTCTCTAATTTTCTGTAATTACTATCCCCAAACCAATAGCGTTTTCGCTGCCAAGGATAGGTTGGTAATTGTACGCGTTGACGCGAATAGTATCGGTCAAAGCTCAACCAATCTATTTTTGCCCCACGTACATATAATGTCGCTAAATTTTCCAGGAGCTGTTGCCATTCATCTTTGTCTGAATGCAGGCTGGTGAAGTAAGCTTTTTCAACGCAACCCGTATCCACTAATCCAACTTCCACTAATATTTCGTAGCCCTGTTGAGCTAAATTATTCATGCTGCCGACAAAATTCACAGGTTGTCGCACTAGATAGCACCAATATTCCGGAGTAGCTACTTGGGTAGTAACTAATTCACCAGTCAAAGAAGAAACTAGAGCAATTCGGGGTTTCGAGTAGATTACTTGTTTGGCAATGCGTTCAAACTCACCTGAATTGGACTCCATCAGCAACTTTAAGCCATCTTCCAAGCTGAAAACTTCAGCTACAGTTGCAGCAACATATTCTCCCACACCGTAACCCATGACTGCGGTGGGTTCTATACCCCAAGATTTCCATAATTGGAAGAGAGCATATTCCAGGGAGAAAAGGGCAGGGGAGGCTGGGGAAGCTGGAGAAAAAAGTACTTCAATTAGGGGCTTATCTAAGTAGGGATGTAAAATTTCATTGCAGCGGTCGATCGCTTGCCGAAATTCTGGTTGGCTTTGGTAAAGTTGATACCCTATTTGATAAAACTGAGAGCCGCGATTAGCGAACAAAAAAGCGATTTTAGGCGCAACTGTCGCTTTTTGTTGAAATACTCCTGCTGTTTCTCGTCCCGCAGAGAAAGCGGCTAACTTTTCACAGAGTTCGGCAGATGAAGATGCTACCACACTTAAGCGATGTTGGAAGTGCGATCGCCCGCTATTGGCAGTAAAACAAATATCTCCTAAGTCTAAGTCTGGGTTAGTGGTTAAGTGCTTCTCATATCGCTCGGCTAACTGAATTAGAGCCTCGTCTGTCTTGGCAGATAAAGCCAACAAGTGCATTGGACGCTCTATTGATTTTGTTAATGGTTCTGAAACCGGAGCTGCTTCTAAAACCACAAAAGCGTTAGTACCGCTAAAACCAAAAGCATTCACTCCTGCAAGCCGTTTTCCAGCAGGCCAAGATATCAATTTTGTCGGCACTTTCACGGCTAATTCCTCCCAATTGACGTAAGGATTGGGCTGTTGAAAGTGCAAATGCGGCGGGATTTCACTGTGTTGGAGAGCGAGTACGACTTTAATCAAGCTGGCAACCCCAGAAGCAGGTTCTAAGTGACCAATGTTAGTTTTTACCGAACCAATTACCAAAGGTTTGTCTTGAGGACGATTGTTAAAAACTGCTCCTAAAGCTGTTAGCTCAATTGGTTCTCCCACAGATGTACCCGTACCCTGAACTTCTACATAGTCTACTTGGCTTGCTTCTACATCTCCATTTTCTAAAGCTTGGCGGATCGCCGCTTGCTGTGATAGACCGTTGGGAGCAATCAAACTACTACTACGACCGTTGTGATTAACCGCAGAGCCTCGAATCACAGCTAAGATATTGTCTTTGTCAGCCAAAGCATCTGATAAGCGCTTGAGAACGATAACGCCGCATCCTTCTCCTTTGACAAAGCCATTGGCAGCAGCATCAAAGGTTTGACAGCGACCGTTAGGATTGAGCATCCGCGATTTGGAAAGAGCAATACTGGTATCTGGCATCAGATTCAAACCCACTCCCCCAGCTAAAGCTAGATGAGATTCTCCCAAACGCAAACTCTGACAAGCCAAATGCACCGTTACTAAAGAAGAGGAGCAGGATGTATCGATCGCCATAGTCGGGCCTTTTAGCCCTAAAGTATAAGATAAACGTCCAGCAGCTACAGCTAACGAATTACCGATCGCACTAAAAGCATCAATCTGGGTTGGATCTCCAACTGCGGACATGACTTTGCTGTAGTCATTGAGATAAATGCCGATAAATACGCCAGTGGAACTGTTATACAAATGCTCTGGTGGCTGACTGGCATTTTCGAGAGCTTCCCAACTAACCTCTAGCAACAGCCGTTGCTGGGGGTCCATACTGACTGCTTCACGAGCGGAAATCCCGAAGAACTCAGGGTTAAAGCCATCTACTTGCGTCAAAAAACCGCCTTTGCGAGTACATATTTTGCCAGGAGTATCTGGATCTGGATCGTAGTATTTCTCAATATCCCAACGCTCAGGTGGAACTTCGGTAATGGCATCAACCCCGTTACGCAACAGTTGCCAGAATGCTTCTGGATTGTCAGCTCCTCCAGGAAATCGGCAACCCATACCAATAATCGCTATTGGTTCTTTCTTGGCATACTCGATCGCATCAAGCTTGGCTTGCATATCGTCCAAAGCTAGTAGTGCGCGTTTGATGGGAGATACAGACTTTTCTGATTCTGAATTTAAATTCATTGTTTCATTTAGGGAGTGGGACAAGAGAGCAGGGGGGATGAGGGAGATGAGGGAGATGAGGGAGAAACAATAACTACAACTGACAACTGACTCCTGCTGTATCAGTACTTCATGCTGTCCAATTTACAGAGCAACAATGCTTCAGCTTCACTGTCCGATAAACGATCTAAATTTGACTCAGCTTCACTTAGCTTTTGCTGATTGCTGTTATCTAGCACTGTTGCAGATTCATCACTTTCTGTCTTCATCACTTCTCGAACTAAATAATCTCCAAGGGCTGCGATTGTGGGATAGTCAAAGGCTAAAGTTGCAGGAATTGAGAGTCCTAAGCTGCTTTGGAGGAATTTTCTTAACTCCACAGCCATGAGCGAATCTATTCCTAGGTCTAGTAAACCTTGTTGGATATCTACTTGCTCTGACGAATCTAACCCTAGAAGTCTAGCAACTTCAGTGCAAATATGAGCAATTAACAAGTTACGGCGATCGCTTGCAGGTGCAGCTTTTAATTGCTGTAGAAATGCTGGTTGCTGTGTTACTGGTTGTTCTGATACTACCTTGAAAGACTCCAAAAATGACGGTACTGTTGTCGGGAATTTTTCTAGGAATTTAGACCAATTAATTGGCAACACTCCTACTTGAGCAGCATTTGGTTGAAGTAAATTTCCTAATATCTGCATTCCCTGCTCTAACGGTATAGACTCCATTCCCTGTGCAGCTAATCGCGTTTGGTTGCGATTACCCAGGCTGGCAGCCATGCCAGTATTTTCCCAGAGTCCCCAGTTGATACTTAATCCCGGTAAACCTAAACTTTGGCGATAACGAGCTAAAGCATCCATAAAGGCATTAGCAGCAGCATAATTTCCTTGGCCTGGCGAGCCTAGCAATGAGGCGGCTGAAGAAAAACTGACGAAGAAATCTAGCGGGATTTCCTGGCTCAATACATGTAAATTCCAAGCGCCGTTGACTTTGGGAGACATCACCTTAACAAAACGCTGCCAATCTTGTTGCAGCAGAATCCCATCATCGAGGACACCGGCAGTATGGATAATTCCGCGTAGGGGTGGCATTGCAGTTTGAATCTGCTCAAACACCTGAGCCATATCTTGGTAATTGGCAACATCAGCACGAGCCACAATAATTTTAGCTCCTAGCTGCTCTAGACGAGCGATCGCTTCCCGTACCCGTTCGGAAGCCTCTGTACGTCCAGTTAGCAATAAGTTGCGCGCTCCCCGCTCTACCATCCACTGCGCTACTTCCAGACCTAATGCTCCCAATCCTCCAGTAATAAGATATGTGCAATTTGATTGCAGAGATATTGCTTGCGCTTGTGGTAGTTGACTTTTGACTAGACGAGTCACATAACGCTGTTTTTGTCGAAAAGCGATTTGGTCTTCCCCTTGAGAATCAAAAATTTCTGCCAATAGATTTACTGCTGCATCTTTGGGTTTATCAGCTGCTAAATCTACTAATCCTCCCCAGAATTCTGGATGCTCTAAGGCAATTACCTTTCCTAATCCCCACAAAGAAGCTTGAGCCACTCCCAAAGATGACGAAACTACTGATATTGCTTCCTTTGTCACCAACCACAAACGAGGCAAAGTTTGCCAAGCACGAGCGGCGAGAGTTTGTACCAAGTGTAGAGTACTGCCACAACCGAGAACTTGAATCTCTTCTAGAGAAGAAGCGGTCAACTCTGCAATCAATTCTGTTTCTAGACTCCAAAGGTGAATGACTCCTCTTAACGGTAACTGTTGATTTGTTATCTCTTGGAATAGTCGCTCAAAATGGCTGGGGTCGGATGGATTCACACTCCAAGTTCCTGGCTCTTTGAGTTGATAAGTGTTTCCAGCATAGACCAAAAAACTACTTTGACCGCGCTCTTGTAAGAGATGGGCTAGGGCTTGTCCTACACCTCCAATGTCAGCCAAGATTAACCAGCAAGATTTAGAGTGCTGAGTGCTGAGTGCTGAGTGCTGAGTAAAGATACTAGTCCCTAGTCCCTCTGCGGCTGCCAATTGACGCGGCTGAGGCTGCCACTTGATTTCATAGAGCCAATCTTCGATTGATGCTGTGGTTAGTTGTTGTTGGTGTTGTTTCACCAATACTTCTAAGAGCTTGGGTAATAATTCGACCTCATGTGCTGATAGTTTTGCTGCGGTTGCTACATATTGGGCTAGCTTTTGAGAATCTCCCCGATGTAAGAGATTGACAATGGTGCTTTGGATATTTTGTTGGGTTAAATGCTCATTATGAGAGTTTTCCATCCAATAGCGCTGGCGCTGAAATGGATATGTCGGCAATACCACTTGCTGGCGGATATAGTCTCGCTCGAAGCCAGTCCAGTCTACTGCCACCCCAGATACATATAATGTCCCCAAGCTTTCTAAGAGTTGTTGCCAATCTTCGCACCCCGAACGCAGGCTAGGAAGCCAAGCGCTCACTCCTTCTGGTAAGCAATAACGACCCATTCCCAATAGTATCGGTTGGGGGCCAATCTCCACAAATACCTTGAAGCCTTTTTGGTACAGTGTCTCTATACTTGCAGCAAAGTTCACTGATTGGCGAATGTGACGACACCAATATTCAGGGTTAGCGATTTCGTCTGCAATAGGTTGACCTGTGACGTTAGAAATTAAGGTTATTTGAGGTGATGAGTAAGTAATCTCTTGGGCAACTTGCTCAAATTCTTTGAGCATTGGTTCCATCAAAGGAGAGTGGAAGGCATGAGAAACTCGTAACTTTTTCGATGCTATCGCTTGTGCTTTTAAAATGTTACTTACTTCCCTTACAGCCTGACTAGCACCGGAAATTACTATATTCTTGGGGCCATTTATTGCGGCGATGCCTACGGCGGGCTTTGCCAACGCTAGGTTTTGGCTATAGGGTTGAATAATTTTAGCTACTGTGGCTTCGTCTGCAAACACTACTAACATCTCGCCGTCTTGGGGCAATGCTTGCATCAATCGGGCGCGTTCGGCAATCAGTTTCAAACCATCTTCTAAGCTAAATACCCCTGCTACGCAAGCAGCCGCATATTCACCGACGCTATGACCCATGACTGCCTCTGGCTTAATCCCCCAGGATTCCCATAACCGAAACAGCGCATATTCTTGAGCAAACAAAGCAGGTTGGGTGTAGGCAGTCTCATCTAATGGTGAAGACTGTTCTTCTGGGGGATAAAGAACTTCTAGTAGAGGCTGTTGCAGATAGGGACGCAGAATTTCGCTGCACTGGTCGAGGGAGGCGCGAAAAGTCGGTTGGGTTTCGTAAAGTTGACGACCCATACCTAGATATTGCGACCCTTGACCGGTGAATAAAAATCCTATTTTCGGGGGCTTGCGTTTAGTTACTTGCTGGCTAACGAGATGAGAAGTATGTTCTCCTGCGGCAAAAGCACTTAATTGCTCAGATAACTGTAGGGAAGATGCACTAACAACGGCGAGGCGATGCTCGAAATGCGATCGCCCTGTGTTGGCTGTGAAGCAAATATCTGCTAGCGATACTTCTGGATGCGAGGTTGAAAAATCCGCATACTGTTTTGCTAGTTCCACCAAAGCTGGAGCAGTTTTTGCTGATAAAGTCAAAATCTGCTGGGAGCGGTCAATTTGATTAATCGTAGGTATTAACAGTGGAGCTTCTTCCAGAATAATGTGGCAATTAGTGCCACCAAAGCTAAAAGCACTCACGCCAGCCAAGCGACTACCAGAACAAGACCAAGGCTGGCACTCAGACGGAATCACAAAGGGAGTCCCTTCTAGAGAAATATAGGGATTAAGCTGTTTTAAGTGCAAATGAGGGGCAATTTTCCCTTGTTGTAGTTGTAAAACCACTTTGATCAGTCCAGCAACGCCAGCAGCGCCTTCGGAATGACCGATGTTGGTCTTGAGCGAACCAATCCAACAAGTTTGGTTTGGAGAACGTCCTTCCATCAGTACAGCTTTGAGAGATTTAACCTCAATTGGATCTCCTAAAGAAGTACCAGTGCCGTGGGCTTCCACATAGCTAATCTGCGCTGGAGTCACTCCCGCCAGTTCCAAAGCTTGACGAATCACAGCTTGTTGAGAAGGGCCATTCGGGGCTGTTAGTCCGTTACTCGTACCATCTTGATTAACAGCCGAGCTTTTAATTAGTGCTAGAACATTGTCTCCATCTTGCAAAGCATCTGCCAAGCGTTTCAGCACGATTACGCCACAGCCTTCTCCTCGGACATAGCCATCGGCGCTAGCATCAAAAGTCTTACAGCGACCGTCAGCCGCCATCATCTGAGCTTGGGAGCAAGTGATAGTCGGCTCTGGAGACACCATCAGGTTGACTCCTCCAACTAAGCAAAGATTAGACTCCTGATTTCGCAAACTCTGACAAGCTAAATGCACTGCAACTAAGGATGAGGAGCAAGCTGTATCTATAGCAAGACTGGGGCCTCGTAGATTCAGCACATAGGATAAACGATTAGCAGTAATGCAAGGTGTAGTGCCTGTAGCACTGTATGCACTGAGTCGATATGAATCTTTATAGAGAAGTTTGTGGTAGTCAGCATTGGTGATACCAACAAACACTCCTGTTTGACTACCAGCCAGAGTTGCTGGAACAAGACCAGCATTTTCTAGAGCCTCCCAGGCAACCTCCAACATTAGTCTTTGTTGGGGGTCTATATGCTCCGCCTCGCGCGCGGAAATACCAAAAAAGCTGGGATCGAATCGATCTATCTGTTCTAAAAAGCCACCCCAACGGGTGTTCATTTTTCCTGGGATAGCTGGCTGTGGCTCATAAAAGGCGTTGATATCCCATCGTTCTGGCGGTACTTCAGTTATGGCATCTACACCATTACGTAATAGCTGCCAGAAGGCTTCAAGATTTTTGGCTTTGGGAAAACGGCAACCAATACCGATAATTGCAATGGGTTCCATCAAAATAATTTGCCTAGTTGATTAGTGCTTAAGATTTTGAATTGGAAGAAGTAGGGCGCGTTAACGAAGTAACGCACCATAGTGGCTAGTAGTTCATCGCATTAATTTTCCTATGTGAATTAACTTTTAAATTTCTCTTCTTTTTTCTCTTTCTTCGTGTACTTTGCGGTTCGTTTCTCAACCCTTCAGAATTAATGCGACAGACTACTAGCTTTCTTGATTAAGAACTGATTGGGAGAACTGTTTAAAAGTCTTGAGATTGCTTTGTAGCGCTTTACTAATTGAACCGCCTGCGGCCATGATGCCCATTTCACGATTTATTTTCCATTGATAATCTAGGCGGCTGAATAATCTTTGCATTAATTCTAAGAGGCTTTGATGATATTTAAGTCCTACATGAAAACCTTCATGTTCTTGACAGAAAGACTTTTCCATCCAATCAAGCGCTTCTTTTGTTTCCATCCCAAATAAAGGAGATTTCAACAGTTTGTAGTAAAAGAGCATTAGCATCGGGTCGTCGGCAACACAACGACCGGGTAATACTCCAGACAGACCGCTCAAAAGGTTGCGTTGAGTCACATAAACTATCAAACCAGAGATAAATTTCTCGTAAGCTGTTGGCTTGGGGAAATCCTTATACATCTCTTTGGCAATGGTTTGCGAAATCGTTGTATGAAAAGCTTCGTCCATTAAATGGTAAAAGGAGACAGCAGTTGGGGTTGGGATATACTCGCCTTTTTGCTCTAATTCTCGGTAATAGCGGACATAAGGATATTCTTGGTTTTTGAGAATCGCATTAGCCGTGTAGCGCATGGAATAATACTGACAGGCCATAAATGGCGAGGTTCCCCAATGAATAGTGAAGAATTTCAACCAATAACGCGGCCCAATTCGCCCTCCTAGACCGTCTGATGGTGCGGGAATTGGCTCGCCTTTTTGTTCTAAGTCTTGCAAATACTGAGAATAATACTGTTTTTTATCCCTCAGCATTGTCTTAGCGATCGCGCTTAAGGTATTGTCTCTGTATGTCGCAAAGGGAGAAGTCCCCTGACTGGAGTCGAAGAACTCGCGCAGAGGCTGAGGAATTAAGTTTTCCTGCCAACTTCTACTATCTTGCTCGGATTTGCCATAAAGAGAATTACCTAATATAGTCTTACCGACAATCGCCATTTTTGTTTTGAAACCAATTCTCTGAAAGGTACGAATATGGTAACTTTCTTGCTCGGTTTCAAAGTCTAGTTCCCGACACAGTGTTTCATAATTACCAACAGCACGAAACACACCAGACGTAACCATATTGTAAATACTTGTAGTTGCTTCACTAACAGCAGTATGGTTGTAGTTCCCGACCCAATAAAGATGGTTGAGGGCTAGTTTTTGTGAGGTGGTAGCGGCATCATAAATGGGAGTACCATACAAAAGTGAAAGCTCAGGATTACTCCAATAATAATTGCTATTATGAGCGTAGCTAAATTCGTTACCTAAGTCTCTAATTTTTTCGGTGTAGTCTGATTTTGCATTATTTTGATAAGTTTTTTCGATGAGTTGGAAGTGCTTTGGTTCTGGTAATTTTGACAAGGTAGAAGATTGATTTTTGGAAGCTAGTTCGTTGTTTATAGTTACCATAATTATCCTCTAGAAGTATTACTGAAAAGAAGAGGCTCTTCTAATTTTGTTGCTACTTATTGGAAAATTTTAAATTCAGATTAACTCCTTAATTCCGAATTTAAATGCTGTACTAAAGCTTCAACCGTTGGGTAATCATACAGTAGGGTTGGGTTGATTTCTCTTCCTAACCAGTCTTCTAAATCGCCTGTTAAACCAACTGCTGCCGAAGAATCTAAACCATAGCGGTCAAAAGGTATTGTCACATCTATTTCTTCTGCATCTACTTCTAACAATTCAGCTATATAAGAAACAATCCATGTTTGAATTTCTGCCGCTGTTGGTATTTGCTGAAGTGCAGTTGTTGATGTGGTATTAACTTTCAGATTTTGCATTGTCATTTTTGAGTCCTTTGGATGAATTAATTCTGAATTCTTGACTAATCGATTCTGGTTCATAGTTGTTTAGTAGTTGTTAGCTGCTTTAAAACAGAATCAACCTCAGATTGTAGATGGATGAATTTAGCTTTGTTCTGCGGATTTTCACTCCAATCCTCTACAACATCTAAACTTCCAGAAAGAAACGCGCTTCGACAGGCTTGACGGCGAATCTTACCACTGGAAGTTTTAGGAATGCTTCCAGTCTTGACGAGAACCGTCGCAAAGATTTCTAGTCCGTGTTGTGCAACCACTGCTTGTCTAATACTGCCAACGACTTCTTGAACGTTTAATTTTCGTAGATAACTCCGCTCTACTTCTTGAACGATAACTAATCGTTCTGAACCTTTAAAGTCTACGGCAAATGCTGCTCCACAACCGATTCTCAGAGCTGGATGGCTTTTTTCAACAGTCAGTTCAATGTCTTGGGGATAATGATTTTGTCCTCTGATGATAATTACATCTTTGATTCGCCCTGTAATAAACAATTCGCCATTTTGTAAAAATCCTAAATCTCCAGTGCGAAGAAATGGCCCTTGATGACTATCTGCTAAATAAGCACTGAAAGCTTTCTGTGTCTCCTCAGTTTGATTCCAGTAACCTCTAGCAACACTGGGACTAGCTACCCAAATTTCTCCAACTTGTTCGGGAGTACAGATTGTTAATGATTCGGGGTTGACAATAATTGTTTGATAATCTGGAGGAACTTGTCCGCAACCGACAATTGTTCGGGTATCTGTGCCAGACTTTTTAGCCTTGACAATTCGGTTTTGCTCTAATGCAACTCCGTCTATGTTGTAAATAACTGGTAAAGCTGTTTTCTCACCTCCAGATATTATCAGAGTGGTTTCTGCCATCCCGTAGCAGGGGTAAAATGCTTCTTTGCGAAAACCACAAAGTGCGAATGTCGCAGCAAATTCTTCTAGTGTCTCGGCACGGACTGGTTCAGCACCTGTAAAAGCAACTTCCCAACTGCTGAGATCGAGATTCTCTAGTTGTTCGGGAGTTACTTTGCGAACGCAAAGGTCATAAGCAAAATTTGGCCCGCCGCTAGTTGTCGCTTTGTAGCGAGATATTGCTTGCAACCATCGGATTGGCTTTTGGAGAAAGTCTACCGATGCCATCAGCACAACAGGTACACCACCATAAAGAGGTTGTAAAATTCCACCAATTAACCCCATGTCATGATAGGGAGGCAACCAAATCATGCCTCTGCTATTGGGAGTGTGCCCAAATAATTTATGGATTGTAACTGAGTTGTGCAGTAAGTTGCCATGACTGACCATGACTCCTTTGGGATTGCCTGTTGAACCGGAGGTGTATTGGAGAAAAGCCAGGGTATCAGAGTATGTTTCCTGTGGTTGCCATGCTTGTGCTAGGTCGTTACTCAATGTATCGGTAGCTAGCCAATGCAATCCAGAAATTTCTAAACTTTCTTGCTTGGAGCTATTTTGAAGTTTATCTAACAAAGATGTAGAAGTGAGTATAACCTTGGGTTGAGCATCTTGGGCGATCGCTTGCAATCTAGATAAATTTTGATTTTGTCTGGGTGGATAGGCAGGAACGGCAATCACCCCAGCATATAAACATCCAAAAAAGGCGGCGATGAAATCTAAACCAGGTTGATAAAGTAATAAAGCACGTTCGCCAGCAGTATTTAGAGATTGGAGAGATGCAGCAATGGCTTGCGATCGCAAATGTAACTCCCCGTATGTGAACTTTTCTGCTTCTGTCTCTCCACTCTTTAAAAATGTATATGCTGTTTGGTCAAATTGATTTTGTGCTCTGTAACTTAGGACATCGACTAAATTTGAAAAGTGATACTCAGCGTTCATTTTATTTTCCTTAATCTTGTGCGTTTGTTGGCTGACAACTATTGATTTGAGTCTAAATATTGTCAGCTTTTTAAGCTTGATATGAGTTTTAAAGAAGTCTGTTTAATTCTGTGTCTATTTGAAAACTGACACTCGAAAGACATCTTAAAACTTTGTTATTCAATTGTATAAATTTCATGGAAGTAAATCAGGCGATCGCATCGTTTGATTTCAATAGTGACGCAAGAATATCTAACTTAATCATTAATCCCCACAATATAACACATAGTTCTTTTACATGAAGTCGAGTGGCAAGAATTCATCAATGGAAGTTTCTACGTTTTGATTGATGAATATTCCAAGCATACGAGCCAACATTTATAGGAGTTTACCAACAAATGTCGCTCTGATTTTGTTTACTAAACCTATTTTTCAGGTTGTTCGCAAACATTAAAATGTTCAACGCATTCTTATATGGTGTAATCAATATCCTCGCTTAGGTAAAAATTATGAGTTGTTATCAGCAAATAGTCAACTCATAATTTATGTTGTGATGATTTCTTTGATATTGAAGCGAGCTATCATATCTGAATTGGCTTTTTTGTAATCATTTACGAACAGCCTCGAAATACAAAAATTTCTAAATGTAGGCTACATAAATAAATTATATTCTGTCTATCATCCTTGAGATAGAGTTATTCAGATTATCCAATTTTACAACAGGTTTAATATTTTCGGATATCAAGGCAATCTGCGATCGCAAAGAGTCAGAATCTCCATTGAACTGCCTGATACCTTCTGTTATCTGCCTTTAGCGTCAAGACATAACCAGTATGAAATATCAAGCTGTTGTACTTATAATGTTCATAAAAGTTGCATATCTCTTGTTAATTAGAATATTCCTTTGTTACTATCTCTTCAAACTATATTTATTGTATGTTTCCCAATTTAGAGAGTTTTTATCTGTTTGTGGTCTTTATACTTCATTGTACTTTTATCTCTAATTAGACTAATGTCATGCTAATTATTTTTTATCAATTCCCTAATTGAATTAGCAAAATAAAAATCTTTATTGTTCAACCCACTAAACCAAAACCATGAGTATTAACAATGGGAACGAATCTAAAAGTCATAGAAATTGGTCTGATTCAAAACTTTTGCTGTCTTCTTTTATTCCCGCACTTTCTACGTCAAAGACTGCTAAAAAAAGTCTTGATACAATTGATAAGCCTGTTATTTTACAGCAATCTCGCTTTTGGTCGCAAGCAATTCTTTGGGGTTTGATAAGTGTCACAACTGGCGCAATTATCTGGGCAAATGTTGCTCGATTTGAAGAAGCAGTGTCTGCACAGGGGAAACTAGAACCATCTAGTAATGTTAAAGAAATGCAGCTACCTGTGGGCGGTGTAGTTAAAGAAATTTATGTTGAAGATGGACAGCACGTTAAGACAGGTGAGAAGCTGTTGACCCTTGACCCGACCACTGCTAATGCTCAATTTGATTCTTTAAATAAAATTCGTTTATCTTTAGTCCAAGAAAATCAATTTTATCAAGCTCAGATTACAGGTGACGCTGCTGTTAATATAATTTATTTAAAAATTTCTAGCCTTATGCTTGACCTAACTAAGAGTCGAGCAGCTTTAGTTGCAGAAAACCAAATATATCGTGCCCAATTGAACGGTACGGCTTCTGCAAACCACCTTACCATAGAACAAAAAGAACGCTTTTTATCAACTCAAGCTGAACTAAATGCACGGGTGATAGCTGCGAGGATGGAAGTTAACCAATTAAGTCATCAACTCAACCAAACTGACATTAAACTAGCTGCAAGTCAAGATACTTTAGCGTTGAATACTGAGGTTTTGGACAAACTTACTTTATTAATTAAAAATGGAGGCATTTCCCAGATTCAATACATCAAACAACAAGAAGAAGTAAGAAGCGATCGCAGTGAAATTGACCAACTCATTCAAGAACGCTTCCGTCTACAATCTGCTATTAATCAAGCACAAGCTAAATTACAAAATACTATAGCCATTTCCCGTAGAGATTGGTTGACTCAGATTGCCGAAAATAATAAAAAAATTGCTGAGATTGATTCGCAACTGACTAAAGCAATAGTAGAAAACAATAAAAAAATTGCAGAAATTGATGCTCAGTTGAGTCAAACAAAAATGAATTTGCAATATCAAGAACTCATTGCCCCAGTTAATGGAACAATCTTTGAATTAAAAGCGCATAGTCCCGGATTTGTTGTCACTTCTAGTGAACCAATTCTGAAAGTCGTTCCTAATGATGCACTGATTGCCAAAGTGTATATCACTAATAAAGATATTGGGTTTGTTAAAGAGGGAATGACGGTAGATGTCAGGATTGATTCGTTTCCTTTGAGTGAGTTTGGAGATATTAAAGGTAAATTAGTTTGGATTGGTTCTGATTCTTTACCACCAGACCAAATTTATCCCTTTTATCGATTTCCTGCGAAGGTGCAACTCGATCGGCAACAGTTAAATGTTTCAGGACGCAATATTACATTGCAATCAGGAATGGGAGTGAGTACGAATATTAAGATTCGAGAACGCACGGTTATGTCAATTTTCACTGAGATGTTTACTTCATCGGTGGAGAGTTTGAAGACTGTAAGGTAATACTATTTTGGATTTTGGTTAAACAGGGTCATTTTGTTATTTCTGGGGATACCATACTATCTTGCTGGCTAGTAAGAAGGCGCGATCGCTAGGCAATGCAGACTTAAGGATAGTATATGGGTTAATGACGAACGAGCAACTAAAGTATAGATGCGCGTTTAAGCGATAGAGTGCGGATTGCTCAAATCATTGCAGAAGCACTCAAGTCAGAAATTTATGATAAAAATTTTGCCCAATAGTGATTTAGGTGCAGCATCTGGGAACAATTTATGGGACTCAGGTTTTGAGGAGTTCCAAATAAAAAATATACCTTTGTAATTGTTGACTGATGACAGCAAACAATAGACTTCTTGCAAAAGTTCTTTTTGCAAGAGGTGGGAAAAGGTTAAAGAGAAAAGGGAAAATAACAAACCTTTCCCTCTTTCCCCTTCACCTTTTCCCGACTTCTGCAAGAAGTCCAATTTAGATTGGGTATTTTTATTTCTGGGATTTCCTTTAGTCAGTAAATACTACTCACTAACTTCCTGAAAAAGGAAGATAAACCTGTTGGAAATGTTGACAGATATTCCCTATGTACAGGACTAAATCACCAGTGATTTAAAAAATTGTGTTGCTATTATTCAGTGTCGGTAACAATGTCTTTTCGCTAGTTCAAGACATTGGACTATATCAACTTATGACAAGCTGAAACTTTTATTGAAGTTAATTACCTGGATGCGGCTTAAAAAAAGACCGCATTGTTTTGTATGCCAAAAAGCACTGCTCTACACTTGCGATATCTCCTCAAATAAAATGCTCAATTCGGAAATTCAAAAACACCTTCGCCATAACTTTACAGTCAATGTTGTTGACAGTGCATTTTTCGGCTTGGGTTCTGGTTTTGCTTCGTTTATCACCATCATTCCTCTATTTGTTAGCAGTTTTACCAGTTCGGCACTACTTATCGGTTTGATCCCAGCTATTCCCAGACTGGGATGGCAACTACCTCAGTTACTAACGGCTAATAAAGTAGCTAGTTTGCGTTGCTATAAGCCGACAGTGCTGGTATTGACGATTCATCAGAGACTTCCCTTTTTGGGATTAGCACTAGTTGCTTGTTTACAACCGCTGCTTTACAACCAAGCGATGTTAGTCCTGACCTTTGCCATACTGATTTGGCAGGGGTTAGGTAGTGGGTTGACTGCTACAGCTTGGCAAAGCATGGTTGCTAAGATTATTCCCTCTAGCAGGCTTGGTATTTTCTATGGGGCGCAAGGGGCGGCTGCTAATATGATGGGTATTTGCGGTGCTTTTGTAGCTAGCTTTTTACTCAACCAAATTGCCCAGCCATTTAACTTTGCCCTCTGTTTTTTGTGTGCTAGTGTTGCAATGGCTTTATCCTGGTATTTTATTTCTAGGACGCGCGAGCCAGTGAGCGAGCCATTATCTGCTATTGAGACTGGGCGGGAATTTTGGGATAGTCTGAATGTGATTCTCCGACGCGATACAAACTTCCGCTACTTTTTAATGGCACGTTTGCTATCACAGTTACCACTGATGGCATCTCCTTTTTTCACACTTTACGCTGTCCATCAATATGGAATGAGAGAAACATCTGTTGGGATTGTTACTGGTGTGTTGATGGTAACGCAAACTATTGCTGGATTAATTTTAGGTTGGGTAGGCGATCGCTGGGGTCACAAGTTGGTTTTGCAGATTGGTTGTGTTGCCTGTGCGGTCAGTTCGCTTCTAGCTTGCGAAGCACCAAATTTAAACTGTTATTACTGGGTATTTGTAGGAGCAGGAATAGGTATTGTTTCTCTACAAAATATTGCTGCACTCATGACTTTAGAGTTTGGTTCCCAACGCGATCGCCCAGCCTATATCGGTCTTGGCAATACCCTTGTCGCCCCCGCCACTATCCTTGCTCCGATTGTAGGTGGATGGATGGCGGACAATATTGACTACAGAACGACTTTCTTGGTGGCAGCTATAGGTGGATTAGTCACAGCACTGATTTTGCAAATAGGAGTACGCAATCCACGAGTAAATCCTTTAACCAGTAAAAAAGCATAGTAAACTAGTTAGGACTTATGGAGTTAGATTTAAGGCGAACATGATAAGTTAATAATTTAAGAGTGGGAAAATATGTATGAGTTGTAGAATCTAGTCTATTAGTCGATCTGACTGTATTTACTATTTTTACCTGTATTTTACTGACAAATTAGTACTTTTTTCTCATGACTTCTAATATTAATTTTCACTTATTATTAGAAAACCTGATTTTTTTCTTAATTGCTACATCTTTTTTAGTTGTAGTGGGTTGGGCATGGAGACATGCAAAGCCATTCAATCTACCAGAACCGCTACCAGGATGGTTTAAAATCTGGTTCGGTACGGTACAAGTGCTGGGAGTATTACTGCCACTACCGATAATGGTGTTGTCGGGTATACGAGGCTATACTTCTGCCTTAATTGTACTTAGCTGGTACTTTGTGATGTTAGCGTTGCAAATTCTTTCGGAGATTATAACGCTGAGACAATTTCAAAATGTAGTATGGGTGATGGTTCCTTATTTGTACCTTCCTTACCGCTTTTGGCAGCTTTATGAAGGTCTGACAATCTTGGGTTCCGCAAGCGAACTGCTATGGATACGCTATTTGTTGGTTCTAGAAATTGTCTTATGGACTGGGAACTACGCTTTAGATTTGTCACAGCTACCAAGGCTATTTCGCTGGGAAGTGAGAGAGGCGGGAGAGATGGAGAGATGAGGGAGATGGGGGAGATGAGGGAGATGAGGGAGATGAGGGAGATGAGGGAGACAAGAAATAATAATTATCTTGTAGAGACGCGATTAATGAGCCAGCGCGTTGCGGTGAGGGGGTCGCAGTCTTGGCGCTTTGCGTCGATTGCGTTAGCGACGTTAGGAGCGTCACCCCCGAACCCGAAGGGGGGTTCCCACGCCACTTGCTTCAAGTCGGCAAAGCCGCCCAACGCAGTGGCTCCCCGTTGTAGCGACTGGCGTCGCGTCTACGTCTTCATTAAAAAATACTGTCAGAAACTACGCAAAAGCTGATAGCGTCAAACAAAGGAAAATATTTTTGTGGATGTTACAGCTTGAAAACCCGTTCAAATTACTGGCAACTGCTACCTTATATTCGACCCCAGTGGCCAAACATCACTAAGGGATGTGTTGGCATCTTGGGATATGTGCTAGCGACGTTAACCTTGATTAATCTTGCGGGTAAATTGGCAACTCCCTTCGGACAAGGTAATGTAGTAGCGATCGCCCAACTAGCTGCGATTTTAGCTTTGGTGTTTCTTGTACGTGGCTTTTTTCAGTCTGTGCAAGATATCTATATGGCGAAAGCTGCGTTGAGAGTTGCTTTTAATCTCCGCAAGCGGGTATACACTCACCTGCAAAAGCTGGATTTAAGCTATTTTGAAACGGCAAAAGCAGGTGATTTATCTTACCGTCTCACCGAAGATGTCGATCGCGTGGGGGAAGTAGTCAATAAAGTATTTCACGACTTTATCCCCTGTGTTTTGCAGTTGGTGGCAATTCCCATCTACATGATTTACCTGAATTGGCAACTGACATTAGCCACGGTGATTGTTGCGCCACTTATGGGAATTTTAATTGGCTGGTTTGGCGAACGGTTACGCAAGTATTCTCTCAAAAGTCAAAATCGCGTATCCGGTTTATCGGCAATCCTCACGGAAGTTTTCAGCGGTATCCGTCTCGTACAAGCTTTTGCTGCGGAAATTTATGAAATTGCTCGGTTTAGCTATGAGGCAGAACGCAGTTTTCAAGCAAAATACTCAGCAGAAAGACTCAAAGCAATTCAAATTCCCATAGTAGGATTTTTAGAAGCTTTGAGTGCGCTATCGTTACTGATGGTGGGAGCGTGGCAAATTGCTCAACGCAACATGACAGTGGGAGAGTTTTTCAGCTACTTAGCCGCCGCCGGATTGTTAATCGATCCTATCGGTCATACTACTAATAACTATAATGAGTTCAAGCAAGGTGAAGCATCGGTTGACCGCGTTTTTGAATTGATGGCAATTCAACCAACTGTTATCGAAAAACCAAACGCGATCGCCTTACCGCAAGTCTTGGGCAAAGTAGAATATCATCGTGTATTTTTTGCCTACAAATCAGGGGAACCCGTTTTAAAAGATATCAGTTTGTCAGTATTACCAGGTGAAGCGATCGCGCTTGTGGGTGCGTCTGGTGCTGGTAAAACCACATTTGTAAATCTTCTGCCTCGCTTCTACGACGTAGCATCTGGTAAAATCCTAATCGATGGCGTGGATATTCGGGATGTCACCCTTCATAGTCTGCGGCGACAAATTGGGATTGTTCCTCAAGAAACGATTATGTTTTCTGGGACTATTGCCCAAAATATTGCTTTTGGACAAGATACCTTTGATATGGAAGCAGTTGCAGCAGCGGCGAAAATTGCTAACGCCCATCAATTTATTACTCAACTACCAGAAGGATATCAAACTTGGGTAGGCGAACGGGGAGTCAATTTATCGGGCGGACAACGTCAAAGAATTGCGATCGCTCGTGCTGTTTTACTTAACCCACAAATCTTGATTTTGGATGAGGCGACATCTGCATTAGATTCCGAGTCAGAAGCACTAGTACAAGAAGCATTAGAAAGATTGATGCAAAACCGCACAGTATTTATTATTGCTCATCGTTTAAGTACAGTGCGGCGATGCGATCGTATTTTAGTTCTAGAAAAAGGACAAATCGTTGAATCGGGAACACATGAGGAATTATTAGCACTTGAGCATCGCTATGCGCGGTTTTATACCCAGCAGTTTAGTTAGTTGTCGTACAGACGCGATTAATGAGCCAGCGCGTTGCGGTGAGGGGGTCGCAGTCTTGGCGCTTTGCGTCGATTGCGTTAGCGAAGCGTTAGCGACGTTAGGAGCGTCACTCCCGAACCCGAAGGGGGGTTCCCACGCCACTTGCTTCAAGTCGGCAAAGCCGCCCAACGCAGTGGCTCCCCGTTGTAGCGACTGGCGTCGCGTCTGTACAATAGTTGGGAGTAATTATTATTTCTTGTCTCCCTCATCTCCCTCATCTCCCTCATCTCCCTCATCT
>NZ_JAECZA010000319.1 GCF_016056275.1 Dendronalium phyllosphericum CENA369
CGGCTATGTCTACCATTGTATCTCGCCTCGATATCACACAAATTTTCTGCGACGTAGATGATTTCTGTAACCAATGGGAAAATCTGTGGCGGCAAGTACCACACTTGCCATCGACAACAGGAGAAAGGCGTAGCACTTCCCGGATGCATCTATCGGAAGTAATGACGATTGCGATCGCCTTTCATGGTTCGGGCTACCGGACATTCAAAGAGTTTTATACGTTGCATGTATTACCTAGTTGGCGTAATGCATTTCCAAACCTGGTCAGCTACACGAGGTTTGTAGAATTGATGCCCTGGAGTTTAATGCTATTGTGCTGTTTTTTGAGCACCTTAACGGGCGAAATGACGGGGATTAGTTTTATCGATTCAACCCCAATCAACGTTTGTCATAATTGTCGAGCGCATTCTCATAAAGTGTTTCAAGGATTAGTCGGATGGGGAAAAAATTCGCATTTGTTGGCATTATGGCTTTAAACTGCATTTGATTATTAACGACAAAGGAGAATTACTTGCTTTTAAGCTCACTGCTGCGAACATAGATGACCGAAAGCCTGTTCCAGAGATGACTGAGGATATAATTGGTAAACTTTTTGGAGACAGAGGGTATGTCTCACAAAAAATCTTTGAAGAACTGTATGAGCTGTCTGGAAAATGCCTAAACTTTTAAATATTGTTTTACTTGATTTTTGATTTCGGAGATTAAAGTTGATTCTAAAATTTTTATGCTAGTTTCTTGCCGAATCTGAGCTTTTGTATTGCCACGATTCTTAATGCAGTAATCTCTGTAGAGGTGAGAAAGCCAATTCCAACTACCAACGACAGCAAACTTAGAGTCACAAATTAAAATTCTCTGATTTGTACCTTGACTTCGTTTGTATTGTTCTTTCCCTAAAGAATGTAGTGTTAAACCTGGATATTGAGGAACTAATTTTCTCAAATAGTTTTCCGCTTTAATGTCATTATCATCAATGCCATCAGCACCCATATAACCATAAATTATTTCTATCTTTACCCTTCTTTGTAAAGCTGATACTATCTCCCTAGCAAACCGCTCTGGTTCTGAATTCTTATGTAAACCACGAATCCAAGGTGTAACAATCGTAATTTCTTCTTGAGCTTTTTTTACATCTTCTTTATTGCGTAATGCTTCTTGCTTGAGCAATTGACGCGATAATTCAAATAATCTTTTATGTTCTTCATGATAATCAACATGAAAGTAATTATAAAAGTCTTTTAAGGTGATGTATAATCTATTTTCTAAAGCTACCAATTCAGCAATTGTATAATTAAGCTCATTAGTACACCTTTGCGTTTTTTCTACACATTCTCTTAAGTGATTTTTTATATTTTGAAATTCCCTAGCTTGTTCGATTGTTGTATTAATATAGCTTAATTCTTGAATCAAAATACTCCGATTGTTAGGGTTTTTAACCGGAAAGGGAGTATCAATAGTTTGTAAAATATATTCTTCACATTTAGATGCCGTTTTTTTCAAAACTTGTTTTTCCGTACTGCGAGTTAGCCAAAGTATAAATTTTTTCCACCAAGGAGTGTTACTTTCTGGTAAGTGCGATCTCGCATTCTCAAAAATAAGCTGAATTTTTTGATAGACATCTATTGGCAGATTTTCATAAAGGTCTAGTTCCTGAGCTTTTCTCTCAGACTGAACTTGGGTTATCTTCAAATTTTCTATTTCTAATTCAAGCTGTTGAATTTTTCTCTGTAGCTGAGGTTGCTGTATTTCATCTGCATCACGTTGACGACGTAAGTTTAAATAGTTATTTTCTTGAGTTTTTAAATTTATTACTATTGTTTTAATTTCTTCTGCTAGGGAATTATATATACCCCTCTTCTGTCACTCTCCGTGAGGGCGATTGCTAGAAGTCTCACGAGGCAATCAATACAACCTATACTATTAGAAAAAAATTGCTCTTGAATTTGTTATTAGAAAATAATCGCGCGATCGCTTGCTGTACAAAAGCTCTAGAATTCAGAAATGGCAAATGTTTTCGGAGACTGACAGAAGAGGGGTATTTTCGTCAAAGCTTTGTTTATCCAGTAATTCAGTAATAGCAATTTGAATAGCGTCTTTAGCTCCACCCTCTGCTTTAATATTAGTTTTACTTCCTCCTTTTAGATAAAAAAACTTATCCTCTAAAGGCTTTTCTTTCAAGTATTCATCTAGTTTTTCAAGAACATTATCAACAGCTTTATTTACTGTGCTGCTAACAACTGTTAAGTTATTGATGTCTTCTCCTGTTTCGAGCAATGTGAGCGCACGCTTAACAACTTGCTGGGCTATGACATGAAGAATCAGTGTAGTTTTACCAGAACCCGGAGGCCCTTGAACTGCTGTTATAGGTTCAGTTTGAGCGTGTTTTAGTGCTTGCAGTTGAGAGTCAGTTGGTGGATAATCAGTTGGGAAAGCTCCTGTATATGTTACCTTGTGGGCTGAAAGTTGAGGCTTGCCAAATAAATATTCATAGGCTGAATGCTGTGATTTTAACCAATTTTTCTGACTGGACTTAATATTTTTTAAATCAGATTTGAGATTTATATGAAAGTTACTGCCTGTGAACTTGAATAAATAAGGCTTGCGCTTAATATTGTATGGATACAACTGTAGTTGATTCATCCAGCCTTCATAAGTGTTAAATTCAAGTCCAAAAGTACTTTTGAGAAACTGTGCAAACCCATCTTGGGTATTTAACTGCTCTCTCTGTTCATCATCAAGTTTCAGAAATCTTGCTAAATTGTCCCCAGCTTCTACTAATTCCAAATTGTTAAGATTCCATCCCTCTTCTTGATACTCTCCTTTGAGGATGGATGTTACATCTAAGCTAAACAAAGGATAATACTCAGATTTACCCTCGTTGACAGTAGAGAATTGAGGAAAAGATAAAACCCAAATAGTGTCTTCTCGATCAGTTTCTTCGCTAAATTTTCGTTTTATTTCAGCAAAAATATTTTGATTAATTTTTACTAAATTACCATCTAACTCTACACCACTAAATACAGCCTCATTACCTGTAACTTTGGCATCATTCAAATCCACTAAAGCCATGAATTCTAACCATGCGTTGAGAATTACTTCTACTTTGCTGGCTCTATTCAAAACTTCCTCCAGGTAGTTACAAACAGATAGACGTACTAGATAACACTAGATAACTAAGGAATCTTGCTTAATTATCTAGTGTTATCTAACTGTATCACTTTTGTTTTACTTATATTGTCACGAGATAATTACATATCTCTAAAAATCATTTTTATTTTTTATAAATAAATAATTGAGTTAGGGTCTAGAAAATAACTGTTGTATCAATTGCTATCGTTAATCACGGGATTACCTATACCTATATTGATGTTATACTTTGAATCTTTCTGAGTCACAATTTGAAAGACAGAATTATTGGTACTTGGTTGATTAAACGCCCCAGGTTCAGGTTCAATCTCTGGTTCACCGTCAAAGGGCAATCCTTTTGGTTCAGTTTCGCCGCCTGCATAGTATGCCAGCATAAAGTTATCAGCTTGCTCAAAATTGAGAATGGGATGCTGCCGATCGCGTGTTCTTCTTGGTACTACTTCACGCGCATACATAGCTAAATCTGCAACCCGCACATAACCATCTTTTTGCGAAGCTCTTTTACCTGTTAAGGCTTCAATTAATGCCAATGTAAAAGCACTGTAAGGTTTACCTGCGAAAGATTTTTCATTTGCTTGGGAGGAGGCGATCGCTACTCGTCCTTTACCCTCATTAAATAAAGCTTGAGCCTCTGGCGGAAGTGGTGCTTTTTCTACTTCATAGCCTAGTTTTGATGTATCTCCTAATCCACCAGCATGGCAACAATCTAGTAGTACCAACAACTTTTTCGCGGAAATTGCCTGTAGCTTGGTAATAAATTCTGTACCACTAATCGCAGTTTTATGTAATTTGGCCTGGTCATAGCCAAAAGGCATTAAGTAATACGCTTCTCCTATAGGACTATTGACTTGATAGCCATGTCCAGAAAAATAGACAATTACCGTAGAATCAGGTGTAGTTGATTGAGCTAATTGGTCTAAAGCTACAAGAATTCCCTCTCGGTTTGCTTTTTGCTTAGTCAATAAATGCACGTGTTCAGGTGGATAGGCGCAGCGTTCCGCGTCTTTGAGGATATTGGCAAGACCGACAGCATCATCTACGGTGTTGGGTAAATCACCACCAACGCCAACAATACAAGCATGACCTTGGCTAAAGAGTGCGTTCACTTTTGAGTAGATATTAGGTAGTATGGCTATAATTTAGCACCTATCTTCAGGTATGAAAATTAGGCATTTTAATATTCTAAAAATTTAAAAACGCAGTTAGAAAAACTTAAAAACTTAATAGCAGAGCCAACAAAGACGAAAAAGCCTAAAATATTTTTAACTCAGTAACTCAGCTTAAAAAATAGTGTGGCTAATCAAGATCATCTCAGTGAAATTCTCGATCGCATTCTGAAGGGGAATCAGACTGAGGCAGATATTGAAGAACTCAGGCGATCGCTCAAAATAGTTGAGGGTGTATTGCAGTTAGTATCTCAAGATGGCAAGTTTAACATTAACATTGGGCAGATAACTGGGGGAGAGGTTCATATAGGCGATCGCATTTACCAAGGTGTTGATGCGGAAGTTATCAAAGAAGCGTTGCGTTTGGTTCTGCAAGATAAACCAAACGCCGAACGTCCCCGCACTGATAAACTGTTGTTAACAATTGTGAAAGATGAAGTTGTTGCCAGACTTAAGCAATCTTTGCACAATGCAGTATCGATCAATTTAGGAAAAGAAGCCCAGCCAGAACAAGTAAAGCGTCCTTGGAGTTCTGATATCAAAATAGGGGATAAACTTAGCGAACCAATTCCTGATGACAGAAGTATTTTAGAAGTTTTTGACCAAGAGGAAATAGCAGGTAAATTGTTAATCTTGGGAAATCCTGGTGCTGGCAAAACTACTACAATGCTAGATTTAGCGAAAGCTTTAATTGCACGGGCAGAACAAAATGCTGATTATCCAATTCCAGTGCTGTTTAACCTCTCGAATTGGAAGGATGATAAGCAGTCAATACGTGAGTGGCTAGTTGCAGAACTTCAATCGAAATATGGGGTGCGGAAAGATATAGCTGTAATCTGGGTAGATAATACGAAGTTGCTGCCGATGCTTGATGGGCTGGATGAATTGGAATCAACACGTCAAGAACCTTGTGTGCGGAAGATTAACGAATTTTTGCAAAGTGAATGGCGATCGCAATATTTGGTAGTGTGTAGCCGTCTAGAAGAATATGAAAAAGTTGTGCGAGGAAAATGGCAACAAGATGATCGGCAAGAGTCAGAAGAAATATCACTGAGGCAGGAAATACGCTTACATCTGAATGCAGCAATTCGCCTACAACCCCTTACAAATGAACAAATTCAAGCATATTTAGCTAGCCTAAACCAGAGAGAAATTTGGGAAATGCTTTTACTAGATTCAGAACTATTAAAGTTGGTAAGAACACCTCTCTTTTTATCTGTTTTAGGATTTATTTCGTTTGAAAATACACTGTCTATTCAACATTGGAAAACACTCACTTCTACCAAAGCACGTCTAGAATACCTATTTGATGCTTACTGGGAAACTGCTATAAAAAGAGAGCTTGTAACTCCATTTATGGAGTTGCAAGGATTTAAAAGTCGCACCTATCGAAGAAAAAATCCCCCTAGTAGAAAGCAAACTCGTAAATGGTTGGTATTTTTGGCACAACAGTTACAGAGAGAATCACAAACAGAATTTTTTATAGAGGAAATGCAGCCTCAAATTATTGCCAAAAAAATTTATCAATGGCAATATTGGTTTCTACTTTTCACTTTTGCTGTAGTTTGCACAGGAATAATTGTGACAACGAGTTTACTTCCTTATTTTCAGCCACCTAGTAGTTTAGATATTTTCCGGCTTGTTCTAGTTTTAGGTTTAATTCCTGGTTTTATCTTTGCAACAGAATCTAAACCAGACGGGGTAAGACTAATACTTTATCCTTGTGTGAGACTATTTTGTTGGCTATTTAAACGTGATATACCAAGAGAGTTTAGACAAAATATACCTATAATGCACGAAATTTATCTTTACCAGAGATTACGTATAAGAATACCTTCGTTTAATGAAATAGAAAATCATGTTTTATTGCCACTAAAAATTATTCGAGCATCATTTTATTTTGGGAATCAAGAAAGAGATGATTTATTTCCATCCCTTGGAACTATGCCTGTTTTCTCGACTACTGCACCGAACGCCTTTTACTTCAGCGCGTTGGTGGACATTATCGCTTTATTCACAAATTGTTGCAAGAGCATTTTGCAGCAATGTCCTTAGAAAAATAGCTTCCGTCTTGAAAGAAATGAGAAACTCTTTATAAAAGATTCGTACTAAACTGTTTTAACTGACTGGACGCACTACACGAATTAGTTTTCCTTTCAACAATTCCTCTGCTGTTACAGCTTCATTTATTCGCGCTGCAAACTGCTCCCAATTACGATTGTTAGTACAAACAATGATGCCGCAGTGATTATC
Source organism: Dendronalium phyllosphericum CENA369 (assembly GCF_016056275.1). Taxonomy (GTDB): domain Bacteria; phylum Cyanobacteriota; class Cyanobacteriia; order Cyanobacteriales; family Nostocaceae; genus Dendronalium; species Dendronalium phyllosphericum. Next base: position 6,564 of record NZ_JAECZA010000319.1, read on the forward strand.
ATTACGACGATGTAACTTGATAAAATCATCTCTGTTAATAGTTAATACCGAACGTTCTTGACTGATGGCAAATGCCAGCACTTCTTCATCAGGTATACCTTGTTCGGCCTTTCCTGCTTCTTGAACTGTCAAAACATCATGCCCCAAAGTACGTAATAGTTCTACAACTGGAAACGGAAATTGCTCGTCTGCGTAAAATCGTGCCATCTACTAGGCTACCTCATTACGCTTAATTGCCAATTCGATTTCATCAAGATGAGCTTCTGCATACACCCAAGCATTAGCTAAATCTGTAGCTGTAATGCTGGGATAGCTTGTCAAAAGATCAGCATCAGTGTATCCAAGATGACGAGCTTCCATAAGTACCCAAACGGGGATACGAGTTTTCGTAATGCGTGCTTCTCCACCACAGACTCCTGGGGTTTTCTCAATTCCTTGCCAACTGCTACTAAGGCTTTGAGCAAGTAACTGTATAGCCTGGACTTTTTCATCAGGACTGAGGGCAAGAAGTTGTTTTTCTAACTCTTTGAGTGTCACAGATATCATCCTTTGATAATATTGTCAGGCTACATTTACAATTTTATATTTGACCCAAGAGTTAACCTCGATTTTTGACCAAATTACTAATCTATTATCCATAAGTATTAAATGACACGTCATAAACATATCCAAGAAACTCTGCATTGAGTTGAGAATGGACAGCAAACTGATAATAATTACATAAAAGTTTGGCAACGATAAAATCAGGTTATGTTTACAAAAGTAATAGAAAGAAGCTACTTAGTTGCGATCGCCATCTCAACCCAAATAAAAATTGACTGCTGAACCATAATCAAAATGACTACCCCTGAAAAACTAAACACCATACTTGAGGGCATCGTCAAAAAACAGCAGACTGAAACTGATGTAACAGTTTTGCAAAACTATCTCAGTGGTAGTGGTCAGATTGTCTCTCAGCAAGGGAAATATGCAGTCAACCTGGGACAAGGACAGGATATTCACATAGGCGATCGCACTTACCAAGGTGCGGATGCAGAAGTAATTCGAGAAATAATCCGGTCTCTGCTTGAGGAAATAAAAGCTAATGGTCAATTTGCCCCATTTCAAGAGCAGAACCCGCAGTCTGTTGATGAACTGGTGCGACAAGTGCGATCGCGCATTCAGGATAATATTCAGCGATTACATAGCACGATGCCATTATGGGGTGTAGATCGCTGGGTTCCTTTAGGTGATTTGTTTGTGGATGTGAACATCCTAGAGGAACTAAGCAGTAGCCGTAGGTCAAAACTCGATGACCTGTGGCAAGATTTTACAACTGGGATGGAGAGATATTCAAGCGATCAAACTCTGGAGAGCCAATTACCAAGCATTACCATGTAATTCTGCACTACGAGCGCATTGCTGAGGAAGAATCGAAGTTTGAGGCAATGCACAATACTATTATGGGAAATACAGTGGTTGAGAATGCAAATATCACCGTGATTGAGATTGCTCCAGATATACCAATTGAGCCATTAACGCGATCGTGGGATGGATTGGGCTAGTGAAATCAATAGTTAGACTCATAAGTAGCACCCTTGGGTGTTTTGATTTTCATGGCAGCAAAAGGGTTAGTGTCTATTAACCCTTCTTCCATTGCCCAATTACAGCAAGCTTTGAACTGAGTTAGACAACGTTTGACAGCATTTGGAGTTAAATTTGCTAAAAGATAATCTCGAATAGCGGATACTTCATCTAGCGATCGCCAAGCGAATAGCAATTAATCACCGAAAGCAGTATTTTGCATAACTTGCATAAAAAACGATGTATAGAGGCATCCTACAACGGGTGTAAAAATGGGTGTAAATATCTTATGCATATCAACAACACGCACGGCAGTAAACAGCAATACCACCAGCAGATACAACACCTCAGCTTTATGCAGGTTTTATGCAAGTTATGCTTTATGCAAGAGATTGTATTGACTTGAAACATATGCCAGGAACCAGACTTGAACTGGTGACACGAGGATTTTCAGTCCTCTGCTCTACCAACTGAGCTATCCCGGCGCGGACTTTTTCTTAGCCACGATTAATTAATGTAGCAAACATATAATAATTTTGCAATAACTTGAAGAGAAAAAATTTATGCTGCTTTCAATCCCAACTTAACCCAAATAAATATAGCTATAAAGAGAAGAAATTGCACAAGAACGATACTAGGGCCAGAGGCAACACTGAAAAGACCTGACACGATGATGCCAAGGATGCTGCTGGTGGAACCGAGTATCACTGATATGACAAGAAAGCGGCTAAAGTGATGACTCATCAATTTAGCTGTGGAAGCGGGAATAACTAAAAATGCATTCACCAGTAATACACCGACAGCTTTAATTGCCACGGCAACGGCTAATGAAAGCAAGACCACAAACCCATAGCGATACAATTGCACAGGAATGCCTTGAACTTGTGCGACATCTGGGTTAAGCGTCAACAAAATTTGCTGCCGCAGAGTTGATAATAAAAATATGCTGCCCCCTACAAGCACAAGCAGCGTCAAAATCAAATCTGTAAAATCAATAGCGAGAATATCGCCAAATAAGATACCCATCAAGTTGCCGCGATATCCTTGAATCAGGCTAGTCAGAATTACACCGATCGCTAATGCTCCAGATAGTACGATACTAAGTACGCTATCGCTAGCTAAATCTGTTTTGTCAATAAAGTAAAGCACCACAACGCCAAAAACCAGAGTAAAAGGTAACAGCATCCAAGTAGGATTTAACTGTAGTAATACACCTAAAGCCACACCTACTAATGCTGCATGACCTACAGCATGGCTAAAAAATGATAGTTGGCGTAAGGTAACAAAACTACCAAGTAAGCCTCCTAATATTCCCATTAATACAGCACCAGCGATCGCCCGCTGCATGAACGGGAATTGCAACAACTTTACCAACTCATCACCAGTCGTAATGGCTAGCCCTATTATTTGGCAATCATAATATGAATACATACGTCATTCTTTGAGTCTATAATTTAACCACATCAAGTGTTGAATTAAAAACTCAGCACTCAATTATGATCGTGCTGATAGCGACTGAATCCCGGGCCATAGGTTGCTAACAGGTTTTGAGGCGAAAGGGCAATTTCTGGCCGACCAGTACAGATAACGGTTTGATTGAGACAAAGGACGCGATCGCAATGGCGGCTTACCATATCAATATCATGGGAAACTTGCAACACAGTCCAACCTTCTTCCTGCTTGAGTTCGTTTAGCAAAGCATAAAAATCTGCTGCACCTTGCACATCGACTCCAGCAAACGCTTCATCTAAGATCAACAATTTTCGAGGCATTACTAAACAATAAGCTAGTAATACCCGTTTAAGTTGACCGCCACTGAGAGTACCTATAGCTTGATGTCGCAGATGATAGGCATCAGTCCGTTGTAAAGCTTCTATTACTGCTGCTGTTTTTTTTCTATTTTGTCTCCACAGTCTTGGAAAAAATGAATTTTCTCTGTTATTTTCAAGCATCCATCCCAGTCCTACCAATTCACTAACGGAGATGGGAAAGCTGCGGTCAAAAATAAAATTCTGTGGCATATAGCCCAATTGGGAACGTAGACTTCTTAGCCTGGCAATTGGGCGACCAAATATTTCAATATTGCCAGCACTTCGTGGAATCAAATCTAAAACCGCTTTTACCAAAGTACTTTTGCCTGCACCGTTGGGGCCAACTATTGCTGTATCTGTTCCTGAAAACAATTCAAAGGAAACATCACGAACGGCTAAGTAACTGCCTTGATATACAGTTAATCCCTCTACTTTTAAAACAGGAATATCATTTTTCATTTATCAAAAAACTTAGAAATTATCAATTAACTACTCATTTACACGCAGTTTCTAAAGTCTGTAAGTTAGATTTCATTGCTTTGAAATAATACTGCGGATCTGTATCGCCAGTTTCCAAGGAATCCAGAGGACGCAAAGTTAACTTTAAGTCTTGAGAAAGGCTAGTTAGTAATTTGTTATCTATTCCAGGTTCGCTAAATAAAGCTTTAACTTTATACTTTTTTACTACATTAACGGCATTTTGCACATCTGCTGGTGAAAGTTGGTCTTCGGGAATTTCTACTACGGCAACTTGTTTAAGATTATAGCGTTGGGCTAAGTAGGGAAAGGCATCATGAAAAGTAACAAATGTGCAGTTGGGAGTTTTCTGCAAGTTTTGTTGAAATTCACTGTTTAAATTGTCTAATTGTTGAATATAAGCCGCCGCATTTGCTTCATAACTAGCTTTATTTCTAGGGTCAGCTGCAATTAATCCATCCCTAATATTTATGACTTCTTGTTTTGCCAAAACTGGATCTAACCAGACGTGAGGATTTCCTTGTGTATGTTCGCGATCTTTTGCTTCTTTTACAGTTTTTTCCACAGGTGAAATTTCATTTAAGGGTTTAATCCCTTTGCTTGCATCAATTTCACTCAATTTGGGATTTTGGGCATTTTTTATAGTGTCTGTAAGAAATTCCTCTAATCCCAAACCATTTTTAACTAGCACATTCGCAGTGGCGATCGCTTTTACATTATTTGGTGTTGCTTGATACTCATGTACTTCCATACCCGGAGGTACTAAAATTTCTACGTCTGCTACATCCCCAGCTACAGCTTTGGTAAACAAATAAATTGGTAGAAATGTTGTCACTACTTTAGTTTTTTCTGACTGTGGTAACGGGGTCGATGCTGCTTCCTGTGCTGGTGGTGGCTGCTTGGATGTTCTTTGATTTGTGTTTGATTGGTTACAGCCAGTAACGCTTGACAATATCAGTACCATCAAAAACAGGATACCGCTTCTTTTTGGGACTGTCCTGTGTTCTGTGCGAACTTGAATCACTCTATTTTCTCCTCTATAAGCATGTTTGCTCTGCTTTTAGCAAAGTTTTGCTTGATAATGAGACTTATTCTACACTGAATATTATAATAATTCTCATTCTCATAAAATTGTGTAAGCGATCGCAGCAGAATCTTTTCTCTGGGTTGCTATTGTTTGCTGAACTTATTTAGTGAATTATGGTTTTTTGACTTTTGATGTTAAAAAAATTGCCGACGACTGATAATATTGAGAACAGTTTTCAATAAATGTATTTCACAAAGTGTGGTGTGAATACGAATAATAAAAAATTGAGTGTGAGGAAAAAATGCAAAAGTCATGGAAATATCTGCTAGCTAGTCCAGCAGCTTGTAGCATGATGCTATTTGCTGCTAATGCTGTATTTGCACAAGAGATACCTACAACATCAAAAATCAGTGAACCCCAAGTTGTTGCGAGTCCAGCAAATAAAATTGAGAACATTACTCAAGATCGGGTAATGGCACAAGTTACCTCAGTGTCTCAGTTATCGGACGTACAACCAACAGACTGGGCATTTCAAGCTTTGCAATCATTAGTAGAACGTTATGGTTGCATTGCAGGTTATCCAAATGGTACTTATCGCGGTAATCGGGCAATGACGAGATATGAGTTTGCCGCAGGTTTGAATGCTTGTCTAGATCGAGTGAATGAACTGATTGCCACTGCCACTGGCGAATTGGTAACAAAAGCAGATTTAGCGACACTACAAAAGCTGCAAGAAGAATTTTCCGCAGAACTAGCAACATTAAGAGGTCGTGTAGACTCGCTAGAAGCAAGAACCACTGAACTGGAAGCGAATCAATTTTCAACTACGACCAAACTTCAAGGACAAATTGTTGCAGTCGTCAGCGATGTTTTCTCAGGGAATAACGTCAACGGTGCGGAAATTACCGACAAGAATACAACTCTGGGAGCGCGGGCGCGGATTGAATTTGTGACTAGCTTCACAGGGAAAGATACATTATTTACCAGAATCCAAACAGATAATATTCTTAGCCCTGACATTGGCACACCAGAGGGCAACTTATTTTTTGCTGGTGATGGTACAAACGATGGTTTTATAGATGCCTTGTATTATGCATTCCCTCTTGGCAAACAGACTCAAGTGAAACTGATTGCTAACGCAGGTGCAGCAGATGACCTTACCAACACAGTCAACCTTTTTGACGGTGATGGTTCTTTTGGTGCTTTGTCTACTTTTGGTACGCGCAATCCAATTTACGGACAAATAGGTGGTGCAGGCTTAGGAATAACCCACGATTTTAGCGATAAACTCGCACTAAGTCTAGGATATTTGAGTGGTACAGCTAACAATCCAGCTCCCAAAAATGGTTTGTTTGATGGTGCTTATGGGGCGCTAGCACAGCTGACTATCAAGCCAAGCGATCGCATTACTGTAGGTTTAACATATATAAATTCCTATAAACAGCCACTACTTACAGGTAGCAATGCCGCGACTTTTACGAATTTAGCAGCATCTCAGGGTTTAGAGGATGTGGCGTTTTCCAGTAATTCTTACGGAGTGCAAGCATCTATCGGCCTTAGCGATAAATTTGTCGTAGGTGGTTGGGCTGGATATACAACCAGTCGTACTTTAAGTGGGAGTCGTGGAGATGTAGACATTTGGAACTATGCGCTCACCCTCGGCTTCCCCGATCTTGGCAAAAAAGGTAACTTAGCTGGTATTATCGCTGGCGTAGAACCTAGAGTAACAAGTTCTAGTGTTGCCGGATTGGCTGAAGATAACGATACTTCATATCATCTTGAGGCATTCTACCAATACCAAGTAAGTGACAATATCACTATTACGCCAGGAATTATCTGGCTAACATCCCCAGATCATAATAATAATAACGATGATGTTGTGATTGGTGCTTTGAGAACTACATTCAGTTTCTAGTTTTTAAAATTCCACAAAAAGACGCGAAGAATAACTTCGCGTCTTTTTACGTGAGATCGAAATAAAAACCCAGTAAATTTACTGGGCCTGACATCTGAAAATAACGTTTAAAATCTTTTAAAGTGTCTCGGCAGATGTTTTAAGCCATCTTTGATTTGCGCTTCACAAATGAACCTGCACCCAAAGCACCGAAAGCCAGTAAACCTAACATAGTACTAGATTCAGGAACACTAGCTAATTTATAGCTGTGGTTATCGGTTTCAAATGCATAACCAGTCGATCTGAGAACCACCTTATCAAAGGTTTCTCCTTTACCAGCCAACAAGTTAACGTAAACATTGTTAGCGTTGCCACTTTGTTCGCCATTGGCTGGGGCCCCAGGAACATCTTTGCCACTAAATGTTTGTAGTAGCTTCCCGCCACTATAAACATCCACAAAGTTATAGTCGTCTATTGATCCCCAGTAGAAGCCGAAGTAATCAATAGCCTTAGCAAAATTAATCGCCACAGAACCAGTTCCGCCAGCAACATTGCTTACAGGGGAAATCGTGAGAAATTTACTGCTGTCACCGAAGGGGCTAGCATATTGACCGCTGACATTACCTTGAACAATTCCATTGGTTGCAGAGTAAGTAGCAAACCCGTTGGGATCGACAGCTGTCCCACTATTAAAGTTAACTGTTGTTGCTCCTTGGATATTAGTGTATTGACCTTCTCCAGCAACAGGTGTGGAACCTCCCTTAGTTAAGCTAACAGCACCAGCCGGGTTAGCACCCATGAACACAACTGCTGTTCCAACCAAGGCTAATGACAATTTTTGCAGAATAGACATTAATGTATTTCCTGAACTTTTGCTACACATAGCTTGGCACGTTCAGTTTGCATTTGTGTAGTAATAGTGCAGTTTTTTACAAAAAAAATGTATTTCAACACTTGAATCTAAAGAGGGGAAAAAGCTGATGAAAACTAAATGTTTCTAGATTTTTCTTTGGGTAAATAAATCAATAAATATACTTATACATTTAATTGTATTGTATCAATAATCAACGCTAAATTGCGATTTTTGAGTAAAGTTTACTATTCTTCAAGCCCATCACAAGCAGGAAAAAGAAAATAGTATAGTAAATTTAACGGAGTTGAAAGATAAACAATGTGGAAATTACTGAAAAAGTAGGGTACAATTCTTGTCTAAGAACTAATTAATATTTTCTTTTTAGTGTTCTTTTTGTCGAATATCCCTTAATGATGCATTGATTCCAAAACTGGTCTGAAAAGACAAGTAAATGTAACAACGCTCATGTCTAGCCTTACAAAAAACTTTGCAGGCAAAAAAAAGACCAGCCTCCCACAGCTGGTCTAAAAAATATTTTTTCGCGTTGTCTTCTCAATAGAGTTAAAACCCATTGCGCGTTCCCAACATGCAACGGGCAACTTTTCTTAACAATATTGTAACAGCCAACACAGTTTTTTCGTAAATATTTACCAAAAAAAAGATGTACCCCAAGGAAATTAGCCTCTATCTTTTAGAATATTTCAAAAATACCAAAGGATAGAGGGTAGGGAAGCGGAGGGGCAGAGGAGATAGGGAGATAAGGGGAAGAGCTTTGACAAAGCTCATTCGGGGCGGGTGTAGGGTGTGGGGTGTCGGGTGTAGGGGAAGAACTAGCCCCGAAGTAAGGTTTAAAGCCTCGCCCCTTGTGGGCGAAAGAATCCTTATTTCCCAAGGCAGGTAGAAACCCCACCTGCAAGTGGCGTGGCTTAATTTCCCACTCAGCCCACACCCTATCCCCTACACCCTGTTCATTCCTAACTTAGTACTCTCCTAAACCCAGGCGGTCGAGAACAAAAGCATACTCAAAAGCCAATTCGCGCAGGCTTTCATAGCGACCAGATGCGCCTCCATGTCCTGCACCCATGTTGGTTTTCAGCAAGAGAATATTATTGTCTGTTTTCAGTTCCCGAAGTTTAGCTGTCCACTTGGCGGGTTCCCAATATTTGACGCGAGAATCATTTAAGCCCGCAGTAATCAGTAAGTCTGGGTAATCTTTCGCTGCCACATTATCGTAGGGCGAGTAGGATTTCATATAGTCATAATAAACTTTGTCGTTAGGATTACCCCACTCTTCCCATTCCATAGCTGAAAGGGGTAAGGAAGTATCTAGTATAGTAGTCACTACATCTACAAACGGGACTTGAGCAACTACTACCTTAAAAAGGTCAGGACGTAAATTGATGACTGCTCCCATCAATAAACCGCCTGCACTACCGCCAGTAATGGCCAAGCGATCGCTCGCCGTCCAACCTTCGGCAATCAAATACTCCGCACAAGCGATAAAATCTGTAAAGGTGTTTTTTTTCTGCAAAAATTTGCCTTCTTCATACCACTTCCGCCCCATTTCTTCGCCACCACGAATATGAGCAATGGCAAACACTACTCCTCGGTTTAGCAATGAAAGTTGAGTTGAGGAAAAAGATGCAGAGTAAGACATACTATAAGCACCATATCCTGTGAGTAATAAGGGATTTGTGCCATCTTTTTTGATTCCCTTTTTATAAACTATAGATATGGGAATTTTTGTCTCATCTTCGGCAGTAGCCATCAACCACTCACTCTCATACTGAGCTTTATCGTAGCCACCAAGAACTTCCGTTTCTTTTTTCAATTCCCGCTGATTTGTTTCCATGTTGTAATCGAAAACAGATTGCGGTGCGATTAAAGATGTGTAATTATAACGCAGAATATTAGTATTAAACTCCGGATTACTGCCTTCATAAAACTCGTATGTTGGCTCAGGAAAGTTAATATTATTTTCCTCACCTGTCGTTAGGTTTTGTATCCTAGCAGTTTGCAGTCCACCCTTTCTTTCATAAATTACCAAGTGATTGCTAAAAAGGCTCACCCCAGATAAAAGTACATCTTCTCGATGTGGAATTACAATTTGCCAATTTTCTTTTTCTGGCGAACTTACCGGAGTTCGCATCAGTTTAAAGTTAATAGCTTCTTCGTTGGTAATAATGTAAAAGTAATCTTGATGGTGGTCGATACCGTATTCGATACCTTGAGTTCGTGGATGAATTAATCGAAAATCACCCTGAGGATTATTGGCATTTAGATAACGAACTTCTGTGGTAATACTGCTATTTAAAATTAGCAAAATGTATTCTTGACTGCGGGTTTGAGCAACATATAAAGGATAAGCATCATCGGGTTCGTGGTAAAGCAATACATCTTCTGTAGAAGCAGTTCCTAAAGTGTGTCTAAATAGTTGATAAGGACGGTTAGTAGCATCAATTTTTGTATAAAATCCTGTTTGGTTATCATTTGCCCAAGCAAAGGAATAATAAGTTTCCGTAATGACTTCTGAATATAATTGATGTGTACTCAGGTCAAGAAAAAATAAAGTATATTGCTCCGAACCACTAGTATCAACTGAATAAGCTAATATTTGATGATTCGGGCTAATAGCAAATACACCTAATTCAAAAAAATCATGTTCTGCGGCTAATTCATTTTCATCTAACAAAATTTCTTCAATAGCATCTAAGTTACCTTTTTTACGACAGTAAATGCGATAAGCTTTTCCTTCTTCAGTGCGTGAATAATAATAATAATCATCTTTACGGTATGGCACTGATAAATCGGTTTCTTGAATTCGAGCCAACATTTCATCGTAGAGCTTAGTTTGCATCGCTTCTGTATGCTGCATCATCTCTGCGGTGTAGGCATTTTCTGCTTCCAAATACTCGATAACTTTTGGGTTGTCAATATCGCGTATCCAAAAGTAATTATCTACTCGCCTGTCGCCATGCAATTCTAAAACCTGCGGCTGCTTTTCAGCAATAGGAGGTGTTACCGCATTTCTTAAGATATTTTTTTCATTCATAAGTTCAGTTGTCAGTTGTCAGTTGTTAGTTGTCGTAGAGACGCGATTAATCGCGTCTGTACAAAAGTCAGAAGGCAGAAGTCGGAGGTCGAAAGTTATTCTCCCTCACTCCTTCTTCTCCCTCATCTCCCTCATCTTTTCACTCTCTTCAAGTACCAGAAACTTCCGCCTGGCGATGCGATTTTCTTTTTAAGATACACAAGCCAATTGCTGGTATGACTCCGAGAATAATCGCTGTAACTCCTTGTTGGCTCCAATACAATATCGCAGTGCGAATCACTTCAGGAATTAAATATTGCACAAGAGATAGCAACCATATCAAGATACTTATGAAGAAAAAAGAAAGCGATGGCAGAAAAATCCACCACCAAGCGTTTGTTGTATAGCGCTGTAACACCAACCATTGGAAAAGCCCTAACCAAATTCCGGAAATAATATATAAAATTGTTGACAAAAAGCCAAATATTATACCTAATTCTGGGGATAAAGCTTCATTTAACGAGGTAGCAATGGATGAAATGTAGCTAATCCAAGCTGTAGCAACGCTAGTGGAAATCAGCCAGCCTACGCTTGTAGCTAGCATCCATAACCAAGGAAAAAGATAGTGGCGCAAAGCAAGGGCTTGATCTGCACCGAAAATTACAGCAAACACAATACTAGCGAGCAATTTAATCCAAATGCTCCATGTAGGTTGCACAAAAACTTCCGGTGGCAGACTTTGCAGGATAATTCTCTCTAAGGCTATGCTCACAATGCCACCCACAACCCATCCGAGGATAGTCATGAGAGTAAACTGAAAAAAGAACTTACGTCGCTGCGATCGCGGGATCAACAACCTACCTGAGTTGGAATTACTATTATTAGATGCAATATTAGATGGACTAGGACTATTAGAGTCAGATTGCATATGAATTTATGTAAAGCTGTAGATAACACTTTTGGGGTGAGTCTCCCGAAAAAGCGTAATCCCAGAATGATAAGCTAAACAGTGGCATAAAAAAGTGACTTAGGATGACGTGTTAAATGGGTGTTACTTTAACGGCTCCTCTTCTTTTGCGGGCTGCTCGTGGTGAAGTAGTAGATCGTCCCCCTGTATGGATGATGCGACAAGCGGGACGATATATGAAAGCATATCGAGATTTAAGGGAAAAATATCCTTCGTTCCGCGATCGCTCAGAAATTCCCGAAGTAGCAATTGAAGTCTCCCTGCAACCCTGGAGAGCATTTCAGCCAGACGGAGTGATTTTATTTTCCGATATTGTAACCCCATTGCCTGGTTTAGGCATTGACATGGACATTGCGGAAGGTAAAGGCCCAATAATTCACTCGCCGATTCGCACTCAAGAACAAGTCGATAACCTGCATCCTTTAGATCCAGAAGCGTCTCTACCATTCATCAAAACAATTTTGCAGGCTTTACGTCAGGAAGTAGGCAATAAATCGACAGTATTAGGCTTCGTGGGTGCGCCGTGGACGTTAGCGGCTTATGCAGTGGAGGGTAAAGGTTCTAAAACCTACTCCATCATCAAAAATATGGCATTCTCTGAGCCGACAACGTTACATCAGCTATTGGCGAAATTGGCAGATGAGATTGCCGTTTATGTGCGCTATCAAATTGATTGTGGCGCTCAAGTTGTGCAAATGTTCGATTCTTGGGCAGGGCAGTTGAGTCCCCAAGATTATGACACTTTTGCGCTGCCTTATCAGCAAAGAGTGTTCCAGCAAGTCAAGCAAACTCATCCCGATACACCTTTAATTTTACTGGTTAGCGGTAGTGCAGGCGTGTTGGAGAGAATGGCTAAATCTGGTGCAGATGTTGTCACTGTCGATTGGACAGTAGATATGGCAGACGCACGAGCAAGATTAGGCAAGCATGTGAAAGTACAGGGAAATCTCGACCCAGGTGTACTTTTTGGTTCCAAACAGTTTATCCGCGATCGCATCCTTGATACAGTTCGCAAAGCTGGAAATTGGGGTCACATTCTCAACCTCGGTCATGGTGTATTACCAGAAACTCCAGAAGAAAATGTTGCTTTCTTCTTTGAAACGGCTAAACAACTGAATGCGCTTGTTTAGTCAGCGATCGGTGGTCAGTGGTCGTAGAGACGCGATTAACCCTTGTCTGTACAAGAGTCAGTGGTTAGTTAATAATAACTACTGACTGCTGACTATTTTTTTATAAAAAATTTTACTGCAATATCTCGGCTACGTTCCTGGTTTTTTTTTACGCGCGTTCTCAGGTGTAACGTTAGATGAGAAGTAATTGAAATGTTGCTAGAAGATGAGAATCTAGCTGCGGAACATTTAACTTTATTTTTAACTCCTAACTTTTAAAACACTTAAGATGAGCCAGAAACGGATTTTAATCACCGGGGCAAGTGGCTGTATTGGTCACTATATCTCAGAAGCTTTAATTCAAAATACAAATCACGAATTATTTCTACTAGTTAGAAATCCAAGTAAACTGCAAGTTAATACTCAGGTACGTCCAGGCATCACTGTTTTGCAGGGTGATATGCAAAAGATTAGCGATTTTGCTGATTTATTGCCCACAATTGATATAGCAGTTCTCACAGCAACAGCTTGGGGCGGCGAACAGACATTCGATATTAATGTAGTCAAAACTATAGAATTACTCAAGCAGCTAGATCCAAACCGCTGCGAACAAGTAATTTATTTTTCGACAGCTAGTGTTTTGGATCGAGATAATCAACCATTAAAAGAAGCAGGGGAAATTGGTACAGATTACATCCGTTCCAAGTATGACTGCTTAGAGCAAAAATCGAAATTAGCGATCGCACCCAAAATTACCACTGTTTTTCCCACTTTAGTTTTGGGCGGCGATGTCAATAAACCCTATTCTCATGCGACATCTGGCATTCCAGAAATCGCAAAATATATTAATTTAATTCGCTTTTTACAGGTAGATGGCAGTTTCCACTTTATCCACGCGCGAGACATTGCCACTGTGGTGCAATATTTGATTGAGCATCCTCTAGAAGAAAATACACCGCGCTACTTAGTTTTAGGTCAAAAAGCATTAACTGCCAATCAAGCAGTAGAAGAAGTCTGTGCTTATCTTGGTAAAAAGATTTCTTTTCGCATTCCCTTATCTTTAGCTTTGGCTAACTTAATTATTGCCGTCTTCCGTATTCAAATGGCTGCTTGGGATAGATTTTGCATGAATTCTCGGCATTTTACTTACGAAAAAGTTATCAATCCTGCTAGTTTCGGTTTACCAAATTATTGTGTAACGATAAGTGATGTTCTAAAAATTAGTGGAGTTGAAAGAGTGGAGCAGGGGAAGTAGGGGGAGCAGGGTGAGTAGGGGGAGATGAGGGAGATGAGGAAGAAATAACTACTCACAAGGTTTAGAAAATCCCGCATTTATGCAACGCCAGTTTTCGAGCTACTGACTGTATGAGTCATATCATGTCCGGTAAATCACTTACAATTAAAAATTCTCCGCGTCCCCCGAAGTTTGCTCAACGGGGGGAACCCCCGCACGCAACTTCTCTCCGCGTCTCCCTATCTCCGCGTCACTTTTATCGTAACTATTTAGGTGGACACGATATTAAAGCAACTGTTGCATCATGAGTTGTGCAAATAG
>NZ_JAECZA010000320.1 GCF_016056275.1 Dendronalium phyllosphericum CENA369
GGTTAGGCATGGGCACTGTGCTAGAGCAGTCCGGCGATAAGCTGGTAGAAAAAGGTAGCGGTTCGGCACTGTGCAGAATGAACTTCTGGCAATATACGATCACGAAAATCGAGATTGACAAACGCTTACCCAATAACCCTATCGGTGAGGAGATTGCTTTGTACAAAGCCGAACTCAAAAAAAATGTTGACGCTTCTGGTAAACAGCTACTTAATGGCAAGCACTTGCAGTCCAAGCTCAGTTCCAAGGTTGCCAATATGCTGTTTCGGGAGTTAACCAGAGCGATCGCCACGGCGCGATCGTAAATAAGAGACGCACTTACCCCACCTTACTAGTGGGGTTTTAAATCCGTTGAGTGTGAAAACTTAGGAATTTTGAATCATTTAGAAATGGAAATTCTTATTACTAGTCAGAATTGGGTAGAGATAGAAGGTAAGGTACGCCCATTACCAAAAAAACTTCTAAATTACGGTTATCAAATTATTAAAACTGATGGAACAGTAATTGCTTCAGCGAATGGATGGACAAACCCACACAGGGCAGAAGAAGAAGCAAATAAAAAACTTAAAACTATACTTCTGTGACAAAAAGGGAATTTTGACTAATGACTGAAGATTACACAGTTTATGCACATGAAGAAGATGTTGAAAACTGCCCAGAGTGCAACGGCGAAGGAGAGCGTGATTATGGGTTATGTCATTCGTGCGGCGGTACAGGAATTGTAGATCGCTCGCCTGGCGAAAGCTTTTACGAGGTTGAAAGTATCCGGGTATACCCCAATCCCCAATCCCCAATCACATGACAGTGACATAAAACTTCTCGCATAATCCCCAATACCTAATCCTCAATCTCTAATCTCCAATCCCCAATCACATGACAGTGACATAACACTGACTTGCCCCGCTAGAGTGAAATTAAAGCAAGTACCTGAGCTAGGAGTAGAGACGCGATTATACTCTTACGAGAAGCCGCTCTTACGAGCGTCTACGCGTCTGTACAAGAGTCAGTTGCTGTAAGGCTTTGAGCGATCGCAACTGTCCTCAAGGGTGTGACTACAGCTATAAGTTAAATTCTAGAACTAAATATTGGATCGGGTTATGAGTATGACCTAGGAATTTAAACGATCGCGCTTCAGCCAATCCGCGATTGTTAATAACATCTAACTCTCCTAACGGGAGTTATTTAAGAGTTCCGATCGGGCTAAAGTGAAATTGATATATATAAAGAGAAATTTTCAAATGACCATTTACTTTTATAAGGTTTGGCAACCTTACGGTTGTTTTTCTAACTTTTCTGACCACGGAATCTACATGCAAGGTACTTACTGGTCAACAGTAGAGCATTATTATCAAGCACAAAAGTTTGCTGGCAGCACTGATGCAGTAATTATACCTGTGATTTGCTCTGCTGAAAGCCCAGAAGAAGCCGCTGCTTTGGGACGATGTAGCACCCGAAAACTCCGCCGAGATTGGGATTTAGTCAAAACTCAAGTGATGCGAGAAGCAGTACTTAAGAAGTTTCTCACCCATGGAGACATTAAAGAAATTCTTTTAGGCACAGGCGACGAACTCTTAGTGGAAAACTCGCCAACAGATTATTTCTGGGGCTGTGGTCTCAATAAGACTGGCCAAAATCATCTCGGCAAAATTCTCATGAGCGTGCGTGAAGAAATCCGGCAACTACGGTTTTCAGCAGTAATTTCCGCTGAATATTTGTCCCAATAGTAACAATCAAAGGACTTCCAAATAAAAATATCCTACCTCACAGTCCTGGTTTTTTGCTGGCGATCGCTTGACATTCAATACAGTCACTACTAGATAATTGATTTTTTGGAAGTCCCTAATCTCCAATTTCCCAGATGTAGGAAATAAATCCAGATAGCGCTATTTTTTGGAAATATATACAGGTAAACTTTTAGGATTAAAAGGTCAACAAACATCTATGTCGCAATTTTATTTTGATACAGACAATAACAGACACAAATCTTTTGAATTACCAGGAGCGAAACCGCACTACAATCCCGATCGCCCCGGACAAGTAGAGCATATTTTTCTCGACCTAGCTTTGGATATCCCTAACCAAAGTTATCACGGCATTTGCAGCATTCGCCTCTTGCCGATCCGCAATGGCATTGACCGTTTGACTTTAGATGCTGTCAACTTAAATATCAAGTCTGTGCAAGTGGATGAGGAATCACAAAATTTTGACTACGATGGAGAACAGCTTTCCATCCAACTTGCAAAAGCGACACAGGTAGGTAAACGGTTGTTGATTGCGATCGCTTATTCGGTAGAAAAACCCCAACGCGGTATTTACTTTATTCAACCAGACAAACACTACCCCAACAAACCCACCCAAGTCTGGACTCAAGGAGAAGATGAAGACTCGCGTTTTTGGTTTCCCTGCTTTGACTATCCAGGACAACTCTCTACTTCAGAAATTCGCGTCCGCATTCCCAAAAACTTAATTGCCATCTCCAACGGCGAACTGATTGACACCCAAAAAGATGGCGATGAAAAAATCTACCATTGGTCGCAGCAACAAATTCATCCTACCTATTTAATGACTTTGGCAGTGGGCGACTTTGCCGAAATTCGGGATGAGTGGCAAGGAAAACCAGTCACCTACTACGTAGAAAAGGCACGGGAGAAAGATGCCAAAATCAGTATGGGCAAAACTCCCCGAATGATGGAATTTTTGAGCGATAAGTATGGTTATCCCTATGCTTTTCCGAAATACGCCCAAGTTTGTGTAGATGACTTCATCTTTGGTGGGATGGAAAATACCTCCACAACGCTGTTAACAGACCGATGTCTGCTAGACGAACGCGCCGCCTTAGATAACCGCACCACAGAAAGTTTAGTTGTCCACGAACTAGCACACCAGTGGTTTGGCGATTTAGTAGTCATTAAACATTGGTCACATGCTTGGATTAAAGAAGGAATGGCTTCCTACTCTGAGGTGATGTGGACAGAACACGAGTATAGTCTAGAAGAAGCAGCATACTATCGGTTATTGGAAGCTCGGAGTTATTTAAGCGAAGATAGCAGTCGCTACCGCCGCCCAATGGTAACGCATGTTTACCGCGAAGCGATCGAACTTTATGACCGCCACATCTACGAAAAAGGTTCTTGTGTTTATCACATGATTCGGGCGGAATTAGGAGAAGAATTGTTTTGGCAAGCAATTCAAACATTTGTCCGAGATAATGCCCACAAAACTGTGGAAACAATAGACTTACTAAGGGCAATTGAAAAAGCGACTGGACGTAATCTCGCATTCCTCTTCGACCAGTACGTTTACCGAGGTGGTCATCCTGATTTTAAAGTCGCTTACTCTTGGGATGGGGATGCTAATTTAGCAAAAGTGACAGTAACTCAAACCCAAGCAGACAACAATAGCGGTAAAGATTTATTTGACCTAAGAATCCCCATCGGTTTTGGCTATACCCAGCAGACCGAAACTACCACTGATGCAAAACTCAGCACTCAGCACTCAGCACTCAGCACTCTCTCCTCAGCACTCAGCACTTTCACTGTGCGGGTGAATGAACGCGAACAAAGCTTTTACTTTCCACTGCCAGAAAAGCCTCAATTTATCAGCTTTGATGTGGGAAATCATTTCCTCAAAACTGTATCTTTGGAGTATCCAGTACCGGAATTAAAAGCACAGTTAGAATTTGACCCCGACCCACTTTCGCGGATCTGTGCGGCAGAAGCTTTGGCGAAAAAAGGTGGTTTAGAAGTTGTTAAAGCACTGTCAGCGGCATTGCAAAACGATTCATCTTGGGGTGTACGGATTGAAGTAGCTAAACAATTGGCAGAAATCAAATTAGACCAAGCCTTTGATGGGTTGGTTCTGGGATTGCAAGATAAAAATGCTGTTGTGCGGCGGGCTGTAGTGCAAGCACTTGCTAAAATCAAAACCCATGAAAGCTATAAAGCTGTGAAACAACTGTTGCAGGACGGCGATCCCAGCTATTATGTGGAAGCTGCTGCTGCTCATACTGTTGGAGCGATCGCAACTGCTAACTCAGAAGAAAAGCCCAAAGAAGAAAAGGTTATCAAGCTGCTGAAATCTGTTTTAGAAGACAAGGCAGGTTGGAATGAAGTAGTGCGGAGTGGTGCAGTTGCAGGTTTAGCTGAACTCAAAACTTCAGAAGCAGCTTTAAATCTGCTACTCGAATATACCAAGCTGGGTATACCACAACCACTGCGTTTAGCTGCAATTCGTGCTTTAGGAAAGATTTCTGTCGGTCAAAATTCGGTAAACTTAGAACGAATTTTAGAAAGATTGGCAGAACTAGCGAAAGAAACCTTCTTTTTAACGCAAGTATCTGTGGTGGCGGCATTAGGACAAATGGAAACTCCCAAAGCGGGGGCGATTTTGCGATCGCTAGCTGACCAAACACCAGATGGACGCGTGCGCCGCCAAGCTGAGGAAGCAATGGCTAATATCCAAAAAAATGTTGGTGCAGAAAGTGCCCTGCGTAGTTTGCGTGAGGAACTCGACCAACTCAAACAACAAAACCAACAACTCGTAAGCCGCTTGGAAAATTTAGAGGCTAAAGCCAAATCATAGTCAAAAGTTATGAATAGGGACAAAGGCAAAGGGAGAAGTGAACAACATTCCTTTGTCTTTTGTCTAGTTATCAATAAACCTCTTGCAGAAGTTCCTAACACCCCACCCCCAACCCTGCCCTTGGTAAGGGGAGAGGAGCGTTTGCGTCAGCAAATGCGGGGTGGGGTTCTTTATTTTTGATTTCTGCAAGATGTCTAATGAATTAATTACGAATTACGAATTATTTACCGATTTGTTTACAAACAATTTGCATTGCTTTACCCGGTGAAGAACTGGCTACAAAAGGTATTTCTCCTGTTTTATTGTCTTCTTGAATTAGCTGCCCTTGCGAACTGTAAATAGCGATGTGATTGAGAAATAGCCGCGATTCTTGGCACGATGCATGGAATGTTGTCTCGAAGATGCCATCTTGATACATCCCATAGAGCTTGTATGTCGTACCTCTAATAGTTTCCTTATCCAGAGCTATACTGTTCCCTAACTTATCGTGTCCGACTGTGACATATCTTTCTGCATCTTGGGCGATCGCAGCACCGCTACTCAACAAAACAGCGATCGCACCTACCATACCGCCTATTCTATAAAACATCTGCTTTAAAAATATAAGATTTCCTATATTTCTACTCATAAGCAAAGCAGTTATAACACGGTAGAAGCACTGAAATCAAAATGTGACCATTAAGAGTCTTACTATAAAAATTTTCAAGATTTGATACTCTACTTTGTAATCAAAGTACTTGAAAAAGTTGAAAAATATTGTTACACCTCTCTCAAGAAGGATGATGTTATTCCTTTGCCTATCGCTATTGTAGTGAATGTGTTTGATGTGGGGCTTTTAATTCTCTAAAAAAATATAGACAAAATCCAACACTTTTGGCGTTTTGTAATTGAGTAAGTAGCCTCATAGATAAAATACTGAAACTTATATGGTGAATTTATGTGTGGCATAGTAGCAATATTTTCAGCAGAAGAACCAATTTCTGAATCTTCTTTGAAATTAGGGACGAATTGCTTAAAGCATAGAGGCCCAGATGGAGAAAAATTCTGGATTTCTAGCGATCGCCGAGTTGCTTTAGGGCATAGAAGACTCAGTATTATTGACTTACGTGGCGGCGATCAGCCAATTACTAATCAAGATGAAACTCTATATATTATTGCCAATAATGAGTTTTATGACTTTGAACGGATACAGCGCGATTTAAAGCAATGGGGATATCAGCTAAAAACTAACTCTGATAGCGAAATTGCCCTCCATTTATACGATGAATTTGGCACACAATGCTTGCATCATTTACGGGGTGAATTTGCCTTTATCATTTGGGATAAACGCAACGAAGTGCTATTTGCAGCGCGCGATCGCTTTGGTATTAAACCACTTTATTACACTATTTATAACGATACTCTCTATTTAGCTTCTGAAGTCAAGGCTTTATTTGCCGCAGGCGTTCCAGCTGCTTGGGATGGCGAATCTTTGTGGCAAGATACCTGGGGAATTTTATCTCCAGATCGCACTCTATATGCTAATGTCAATCAAGTGCCACCGGGTTATTTTTTACTAGCATCTCGCTCTGGTATTCGCCTGCATCGTTACTGGGATTTTAATTACCCGCTAATTCATGATTTACCTCAATCCAGCCCAGAAGATTACATTGAACAGCTGCGCCATACATTAGATGAAGCTATCCAATTGCGCTTAAGGGCTGATGTCCCAGTTGGTTGTTATCTTAGTGGCGGTCTTGATTCGTCTGCGGTGTTAGGAATAGCAGCAACTCATAGTTCCGAACCTATCCAAGCTTTTACTATTGCTTTTGAACATGAAGCTTATAACGAAGAAGCGATCGCACGAGAAACAGCAGCATATTCTCAAGCTAACATCCAAGTTATTCCGATTCGTCAAAAAGACATAGCTGAGAATTTTGCCGATGCTACTTGGCATTGCGAAATGCTATCTATTAATGCTAATACCACTGCTAAGTATCTTTTAAGTCGTGCTGCAAGAGATGCAGGCTATAAAGTTGTACTTACAGGCGAAGGTTCAGACGAAATATTTGGAGGCTACGTTCATTTTCGGCAAGATATATTACTTCAAAATCAACAACAAGAAAATGAAGAAACTATACAACTTCAATTAGAAGAATTAAGACAAAAAAATCAAGCTTCGATTGGTTTGTTATTTTCTGAAAATGAATCAACACCAGATTTAAATAGCGTTCAGCGCTTATTAAACTATACCCCCGCTTGGATGCAAGCTTATGCTCAAAGACATATAAATTCTGTTCCTTTTTATTCATCAGAATTTATCGACCAATTCCAAAAACGGGATGTATATCGCATATTTTTCAATCAAATAGATGTACAGGGACAACTTAAAGGAAGAGAATTTGTCAATCAATCTCTTTATTTATGGTCAAAAACAAATTTAGCTAATTTACTTTTACGGATGTTAGGTGATGGTGTTGAAATGGCACATTCCATTGAAGGAAGGCTACCTTTTTTGGATCATAAAGTTGTGGAATTAGTTCGTAACATGCCTATTTCAATGAAAATTCGTGGTCTTACGGAAAAATATGTTTTGCGAGAAGCAGCAAAGCCATTCATTACAGATACAGTCTATAATCGCCAAAAACATCCATTTGTTGCTCCCCCTTCAACTTTTAATCCGAATGAAGCATTACAGCAACTTATCCAAGACACCCTCCGAAGTTCGGTCATGTCTCGCGTACCATTTTATAACCAAGCAGCAGTAATTCAGTTACTCGACCAATTACCTACAATGAATCAAAGTCAACGCACTACTACAGACTTTCTGTTGCTGAGAATGCTCAGTGCTTGCGTTTTGCAAGAAAGATTCGGACTTGTATAAATGCAGTGATTTTAATTGAGCGATGTCGGACGACAAGCTGCAAGCGTCTACGCTGATTTCAATTAACAGCTGCTTCTAACAATTTAATTGTCCCAGTATCAGCATCTATTTCTACTTCTAAACCGATTGGCAAGATGAATTTATCTTTAATATGACCAATCATCGAACCATACCAGGCAGGAATATTTAAGGGCAGTATGCGGTCTTGTAATACTTGCATTAAAGTAAACGATGGTTCGTCTCCCAGACTACAATCTGTGCATTGCCCAAAAATAAAACCAGCAATTTGGTTGAGGATGCCAGCATTTTGTAATTGAGTCAGCATCCGGTCTATTCGATAAATATCTTCGTTGGTATCTTCTACAAATAAAATACTTTTGTACCAGGAAGGCAAGTAAGGCGAACCCACCATTGCCGATAGCACCGACAAGTTACCACCAACAAGTTTACCCCTAGCTTTTCCTGGTGCAATAGTCTCAACTCGTATTTCGCCAGTGTGACTATTTTGCATAGTCACTGCTTCGCTATCAAAGAGAATGCGTTTGAGGTAATCGAGCATAAACGGACTCCAAGTAGACGTAGCAACTGGCCCGTGAAAAGTAATTATCTGACTGCGAGCATTAATCGCTAACAACAAAGATGTAATATCGCTATATCCCATGAGAATTTTGGGATGAGAGCGAATCAGGGGATAGTTGAGCAGAGGTAAAATTCGGTTACAGCCCCAACCACCGCGCACAGTTATAATCGCTTTAATAAAGCGATCGCTAAACATTGCATTTACATCCGCAGCGCGATCGGCATCTTTACCTGCTAAATAGCCGTAACGGTCTAAAATATGCGCTCCTAGTTTGGCTTTTAATCCTAAGTCTTTTAAATATTGCTGCACTACTTCAATATATTTGGGTTCAAAAACACCCGCAGGAGCAATCAATCCTACAGTATCACCTACTTGCAGGCGGGGCGGTTTCACAATAGTAGTTGGAGCTAACTTACCTTGAACGGTCAGTAGTGGTATTTGAGTAGCTAAGGTAGTAAGCCCCAAAGTAGTCAGAAATTGTCGGCGATCGATCATAATGGCAGCTATAGTAACATTTGCCACATTCAAATGGGGCCAAAAACAGGGTGTGGGGTGTAGGGGGTAGGGTGTAGGGGAAAACGGCGTTGGACGGAGCTTGAACTGCGAAGGGCGCAAGCGTCTTGACTCATACGAGGCTTGTGTTCTACTGGTTGTTGGGGCTATTTCTTCCCCCACACCCCGCCCTAACGGGGCTTAGTCATTTAGTAGTACTGAGTAGTTACGCCATCGACAAATTTAAAGATTGAAGTAACGACACCAATACATCGCATTAAGTGTTTATTGAAAAATTTTTTCAAATTTTCATAAATAAGTTTAGTTACTCTTAGATTCTTTTTTGCTGAATAATTTTTACTTGTTGCACTCAGCATTTTTTTGGGAAAAGTCAGTTCTAAATTAGATTATTCTAAAACCAACGAATAATATTATGCCAAAATTTATCGCCAAAAATAGCCGAAAGTAACCCACACACAATAGCAAAAATAATCCAAACTGCTAGTAAACCTGTTATTGTTTGCGCGCTATAGAGTATTCCCACACCTCCAGCTATTAAAATACCAACTAGAAAACCACAGCCAAATCTGGCAGTGAACTTGCTATAATCAAAACTTTTATTTTGATGAGATTTTTTGCTCACGGTAGTTTAGTTTCCAATAAAGTAAGTAATTCAAAGATAATTATTGCGATCGCTTTGGTCAACTACCATACTGTAACTAAGTAGGTGGACATAATTAAATGTAAAATGCCAATCGGTGAAACGCTGTCATAAGCTGGCATTTACCTTCTGCCTTCTACTTACTATTCCAAACCTCATTACCCTGCTGTAGTTTACTTCAGTATTTTTAAGTTACATATATTACTTTATTCCCAGCGGCAGACAGCAGAGCTACTCGATAAGCGATAAAGTGAAAAGGGAAAATTTCGGGAATCGGGAGGTGACGGTGGAGCGCAAACGCTTGATTATCGAAATGGGGATGGGAATAGATCAGCACGGACAAGAGCCAACAATAGCAGCAGCTAGAGCTGTACGTAATGCGATCGCTCATAATGCTTTACCTGGTGTTTGGGAAGTTGCCGGTTTGAGCGATCCCAATGACATGATTGTAGAAGTCCAAATAGCTGTCCCTTATCCAGAACAAGTCAGGGAAGAAGAAGTACTAGCCGTACTACCTTTTGGTAAAAAAACTCTCACTGTTGAATTTGGGGGAATGGTGGTGCAGGGACGAGCTATTGAATCTCTTAACGATAAAAATGACGAAATGTTGATAGCGATCGCTGCTGTGACAGTTCTGATTGAAAAGTAATAGCGAAAGCTGCGATCGCTCTTTTAGATCCAGCCGAGGGCAAGAATAAAACTTGCTCGACAACAGTTTTTGAGCATTAATGCTATTAATCTTAAAAGTATTTAATTTACAATATTATGTTATCAAAAATATAACTATCTCTTGAGATTTTCTCTATCTAAAAATTGTTTATGTAACATATATAAAGACAGATAGGATAATCGCAAACAGGAGGATATGATGACCTTACAAATAGAAATACCACCAACTTCTAAATCTGAAACACCTGAAGAAAAACTAGAATTTAACTGGCGACAATGTTGGTATCCTGTCTGTTTTGTTCGAGATTTACCGTTAGACCGTCCGTATAGCTTTTCTTTGTACGAGGAACCTTTTGTTATCTTCAAAAATAAAGATGAACAACTTGTTTGTTTGACAGATCGTTGTCCTCACCGTGCGGCGAGACTCTCCGACGGACAAGTTATCGATGGTAAAATTGAGTGTTCCTACCACGGTTGGCAGTTTGGCGCAGATGGTCAATGTCTGCACATTCCTCAGTTACCTGCCGATGCAAAAATTCCTGTTAATGCTTGCGTGTCATCTTTTAAAATTGTGGAACACCAAGGCATAGTTTGGATGTGGGCAGACGAAAATGAAACTGCTGTTGATGATATTATTCCCACCATAGAAGATTTAGAAAAACCGGAAATCGTCATAATAGATTACATGCGCGATCTCCCTTACAGTCAAAGCTATTTCATTGAAAATGTCATCGACCCGGCTCACATTCCTATTAGCCATGATGGCGTTATGGGAAATCGAGAAGATGCCCAACCGTTGGAAATGGAAGTTATTGAAAGTTCGTATCAGGGAATTCATGGGCGATATAAAAAGATACGTACACCCAATCAATCTTGGAATCTTTTAGATTTCATCGCTCCTAACTTAATTATTTATCAAATTAAGATTGAACAAAGAGGTTGGTTTGGTGGAATAGCTTTGTATTCTATCCCTCTCGGTAAAGATAAATGCCGAATTTTACTCAGAAATTATGGTAACTTTTTCGATTGGAAAATCAAGTATGCACCTCGTTGGTTAGATCACATCTTATTGCGAAACAAAATTTTAGAAGGCGATTTACAACTGGTTGTGCAACAACAAGCACAAGTCGAACGTTTGGGAAAAAACCTCAAAGAAATATACTTACCGCTGAAAACCTCTGACACCTTAGTACTGGAATACCGCAAATGGCTAGATAAATTTGGTGCTTCTTTGCCATTTTATCAAGGCTATTCTTCCACAAAAAACATGAGTCTAGACGACCTCAAGCAAAACTTGACATCGCAAGACAGATTTTTACAACACACACAAATTTGTAGTTCTTGCAATCAAGCTTATCAAGTAACAAATCAGCTGAAAAGTACCTTTATAGGAGTGGCGATCGCTCTTGCATCAGGAGCCATACTAGTAGATGATTATCCGCTAAAAATAGCGACAGTTTCAGCTGCTCTTGTGTCAGTTGGTCTAGCAGTTATTGCCCAAAAAATCAAAATTCAGTTTGAGCGTTCCTACACTCGTCACTGAAATAGTGCTGAGTGCTGAGTGCTGAGTGCTGAGGAGCCACTGCGTTGCGGTGAGGGGGTCACAGTCTTGGTGAGTCACTTGCCGTCTTGGAGCGTGCGAAATTATTGCTTTAATAATACATTCGCTGAAATAACAAATAAGTTCGCTGAAATAACAAATGAGTTCGCTGAAATAACAAATGAGTTCGCTGAAATAACAAATGCGAACGCTGAAATAACAAATGCGAACGCCGAAATAACAAATGCAATCGCCGTTATTGCAATTAAGTCTCGTAGTGGCGTGGCACAGCTAAAATTGTGCATTTAGTGTAGGTTCGGTTAAGCAACGCGAAACCCAACGTGGATCTTCGTGCTGGGTTTCACCCCGTTCAACCCAACCTACAATATATAGAATTGGTATCAGGGACTTCGTTTGCATAGCTGCGATTTCTAATCGCTTAGACTAGGTGCAATATGTAAGCGTCCTTGGGGACTCTTTTCTTTTGGTAAAGATGGCGAATCTTTGGTTGGTAACTCCCAAATATCTTGTCTTCCCTGTTGTTCGTTGACTGATGACTGGAGATGAGGTGGTAGTTGAGGCTGTTGCCCAAATAACCAAGACACTGCGTCTAACAACTCTGTTTCAACTTGTCCATTGAACATATGTTTACCATTGTTAAATGTAAGCTGTGACTATTAATTACTCGTAATTAATAGCCGATTAAATTTTGAGTGCTGATTTCCCCAGAAACAAACAGATTGCATCATTTTGCGGTGTATGAATGCGACTGCAAAGTACATCTCGATAATGTCTTTCTAAAGGATTTTTCTTCGATAAACCAGGATTACCAATCAATTCCAGTCCAATTTCGATAGCGCGAATAGCATTACTTGTAGTTAGATATTTCACTGTTTGCGCTTGTAAACCAACTTTGTTATCGTATTTACCTCCGTCGATATCAGTTGCCAAGCTGTAAATCAGTCGGTGGTTAGCGTAAAGTAATGCTTCAATTTCGCCAACAGCTGTTTGAAACCGAGGCAAAGTTGCTAGACTTGCACCTAAATTAGTAGGCGATCGCTCGTTTAAATACTCAACTAACCAATCTCGTGCTGCCGTCGCTACTCCTTGATACAAGGCACTCAACCACAAACTTACACTCGCCAGTTTCAGAGGATCTGCTGCTGCAATAGCTTGAACCGGACGAATATCCAAAGCATATTCTCTAGGAATCAAAACATCTTCTAAAATTAGGTCGTGGCTACCAGTAGCCCTCATCCCTAAATGATCCCAAGTTTCATCAATCTTCACCCCAGGAAGGTCGCGTGGCACAAGAAAACTGCCTACCTGTGGTTCCTGTTCATTTGTTCGCGCCCAAACGACGAAATAACTTAAAATCGGACT
Source organism: Dendronalium phyllosphericum CENA369 (assembly GCF_016056275.1). GTDB lineage: Bacteria > Cyanobacteriota > Cyanobacteriia > Cyanobacteriales > Nostocaceae > Dendronalium > Dendronalium phyllosphericum. The sequence goes on from NZ_JAECZA010000320.1 coordinate 12,770, forward strand.
GCCCGTGGTGTATTGTTTGTGACCAGTGACTAACCAGCCATCGTCTGTTTGTTTGGCGATCGTTGTTGGTAGTCCTCCTCTAGCTGGTGTGCCTAATTCCGGTTCCACACGAGCGGCATTGAGTAGAGCAATACCTACTACCGACTCCCGACAAAGCCGTTCGTAAACTGCGGGATGCCAACTACGAGTCCGGGCAGCGCCGGCATGTTGGAGGTAGTGCATTGTCAATACCAAAGCTGTAGAAGCATCACCACTAGCTATCTTTTCAATTACTTGACAAACGGTGGTATAGTCTGCATCTTGACCGCCGAATTCTTTGGGAATGGTGAGACTTAACAGCTGTGCTTGATGGAGAGCTGCAAAATTCTCAAAAGGAAAAGAACCCTCGCGATCGTGTAGGGCAGCGCGACTAGCAAAATCAGCTGCTAGCGACTCGACCAATTCCAACAAATTGGGGGAAGATGCTGTAGTAGCTTCTAAAACGGGAGATTTTGACATTTGACTTGCAGCTCCTACCTTCTGGCGACAGTGCTAATTACATTTGGCGATATCTTTATTAAAACTGCTGTCCCATAATGGTTTCACATCAACTTTTGATGAAATCACACCCGCTTGGTAAAAAGTATCAGCGACCAATTGTTGAGAGGCGATCGCCTCATCGGAAATGGGAAGTAATTTTTGCGGACGCTGTTGCTGTCCTTGTTTGGCATCCTGGTAAACGATCGCTTCATCTACTTTGATATTATCTGCGTAACTCTTCGACCATTCCTTGAGATGAGATTCTTGCCAAGTTTGAGTTTTTTGTAATCGGCAGAGAAAATCAGCGATCGCGGCTTTCTTTTGGGGATTGGCGATCGCTTCTGGAGCAGCGACAATCACAAAGTTCCCACTCAAAATATCTTTTGCTGACTTCAGTACCCGCGCCCCATCTTTTTCGGCTAGGGGAATAGAATAACCGTAGGTTGCCCAAGCATCTAATTCTCCCTTGCGAAAAGCAGAAAGTCCATCCGGTATTGACAGCGGAACTCCCTTAATGTCTTTCATTGTCAACCCAACTTCTGCCAACATTTTAATTAAGAAATAGTGAGCAGTAGTAGCTTGAACATAGCCCACCCTCTTACCTTTGAGGTCAGCAATAGATTTTGCTGGCGAATTCTTCGGTATCAGTACAACTTGAGCAATAGTTGGCCCTTTCCTAGTAGCAATAATTTTCACAGATGCTTGCGATTTAATCGCAAAAATCGGTGGAATTTCGCTAGCAGAAGCGAGGTCAATTGCGCCTGCATTAATTGACTGCACCATGAGATTGCCCCCAGTAAACTCAGTAAACTGAACTTGATAAGGGAAATTATCCTGCCCAGCTAACTTTAAATCTAAATCCCAACCACCTTTATACTTAGCCACACGTAATTGGGTATTAGTAATATTAGGAGTTGCAGAATTTGTCGATTTAACATCACAAGCTGTCAAAAAAACCAACAAACAACCCAAAGGAAAAACAGACTTTAACTTTTGCATCTTTCTGCACGTGAAAAAACTCACTCCAACAAATCCGGTTCTTCTTGCACAATCCTGTCGTAAAGTGGCTGAAAGCTATACCAGCCGCCCGTTTGAGTTCCTACCTGACTGTGTGTTAAAGTCGCAATTTCCTGGTCGATAGGAATAGGTTTACCTGCTGCTTCTGCTAAAAGTTGCGCCTGAGCCGAACGTTCAAAGGTAATGTACCACCAAGCTGCGGCATCAACTGTTGGCCCCGCAGTCAAAAAGCCATGATTTCGCAGGATTACAGCTTTTTTATTTCCTAACACTTCAGCAATTCTTCTACCTTCAGATGTATCTAGAACAACGCCCTTATAGTCATCAAATAGGGCATGATCTTGATAAAAAATACAAGCATCTTGAGTCAAAGGATCGAGGAGACGACCTAGACTTGACCAAGATTTCCCATACAGGGAATGAGCATGAGCAGCCGCAACTACAGCAAATTGCAGGTAAATGAGGTACATTAATACCAGTACATCAACTCTTAAAATGAAAGCTTACTCAATCGACTTGCGAGAAAAAATAGTTTTGGCTTACTCACAAGGTGACACCTCAATCAGGAAGGTGGCTAATAGATTTAGTGTAGCCAAAAGTTTTGTACAAAAACTTCTCTCCATGAATAAGACTCAAGGTCATGTACAACCCAAACAACAAGGTGGAGCACAAAAGGGAGAGTTGGATGGATATGAAACTCAACTAGCTGCAATGGTTGAACAATACCCAGATGCAACATTATTGGAATATTGCGAATATTGGGGTACAAGCTACGCTCATTGGGTAAGCACGAGTA
>NZ_JAECZA010000321.1 GCF_016056275.1 Dendronalium phyllosphericum CENA369
TTATTGAAGATTATTGCTCGGCAGTACGTAGTTCTATTACCAATGATGGTCATCCACCGTTAGAGGCATCTGGATTAAAGTTACAATCAAATTTGACGTTGATAGAGCAAAGCTTAGAACGGATGGAAAAAAAAGTGTTTTACCACCACCTTTAGTCAACCTAAAACACCTTCTAGCCAAGGGATTATCTGCGACTGCATCTTTATTTTCACCTGTGAGGGTTGCATATCAGTGGATTGATAAAGCTAGTAATATTCTCAACAATAAAATAGCTCTTGATGCTGCTGGAGTCCAACAAACTTATCAGCAACTGTTAACGGAAATGTTCCAACAAAAGCAGAAAGCTGGTACACTTAATACCGCAATCGATAACTTTATAAAAACCACCCAGAACTACTGGTCTGGACTTTTTCATTGTTACGAAATTGAAGGGTTTCCCAGAACTAATAATGACTTATAACATGCTTTTGGTATGCTACGTCATCATCAACGTCGTTGTACAGGTCGTAAGGTTCCTCCCTCATCTCTCGTTATTCGTGGTTCTGTCAAACTTGCTTGTGCGATCGCTACTAAACTTCATTCTTTTACCGCATCTGATTTAGCACAAGTTGATATTCATACTTGGCTCGAATTACGCTCTCAGTTGCAAAAACACCACAAAGCCAGAATTGAACAGTATCGATTTCGCCGAGACCCCAAGGCTTACTTAGCTAACCTAGAGAGTCGTCTTGTCTAGTGAATTTTACCACACTAGGTATTAACTGAGTTTCACATAAATTTTTCGCAAGTAAACCATCCTAGCAGACCAGCACGATAATGATAATCAAATACAGGAGTGGGTAAGGAGGCGAGCGACGCTCGCCTCCTTACCCTTAGCTACGATTATCATTCTTATGTAGATATATTTATACCCAAAGATCTATTGACAAAATCCACTCTCTTTTAACTTGTTCCGAATGGGCTGATTCTAATGGATGTGCGGCGGGTAATACTCTTGAAGAAGCTATTCTGCAAGGGTTTACGGAGTTAGTAGAGCGAGATGCTGTCGCCTTATGGTGGTATAACTGTTTGCAAAAGCCGCAAGTGGATTTAGATAGTTTCGACGAGCCTTATTTTCAAAGCTTGAAGCAATATTATCAAACTATTAATCGGGAACTTTGGGTTTTAGATATTACCAGCGATCTGAATATTCCAGTTTTTGCTGCTGTGACTCGAAGAAGCGATCGCTCTGTAGAAGATATTGTTTTGGGTTATGGCGCTCATTTCGATGCCAAGATTGCTATTAGTCGAGCCTTGACTGAAGTTAACCAAATTTTACCTAATGTTTTATTTGCAAACGCTGATGGAAGTACTCAATATCCCCCATCAGCAGATCGCTTGGCGGTAGATTGGTGGAAAACCGCAACTTTAGCAAATCAACCTTATTTAGTTCCAAGCCAGAGAATTGCTGCTAAAGTCAGTGGCGATTATCGCGAAGTTGCAAGTGACGATTTACTCGAAGATGTCAAGCTTTGTCAACAAATCGTAGAGAACAATGGTTTAGAAATGCTGGTTTTAGATCAGACTCGTCCCGATATTGGACTAAGAATTGCCAAAGTCATCGTTCCGGGAATGCGCCATATGTGGAAAAGGTTAGCGCCTGGACGGCTTTACGAAGTTCCAGTGAAAATGGGTTGGTTGTCAGAACTGCTGACAGAAGAGCGACTCAATTCTTTTCCCATGTGGATGTAAGTTTCTTTCTACTTAGTGATGTTATTTTTCATGAGTTTTTCTATGAGTTCTGGGATGAGTTTTATGAGTTTCAGAGACTAAGAGAAAAACTAATATCAAAAGCGAAGCTGCAAAAGTTTTACAAACAACAATAAAGAATTTAAACGCAGTTATTAAGTAACTAGAAGATTTTAATACATTTATTGGCATTTTTGCAAAGTTAATTAATGTTTTTTTTAGGATTAGTCAAGTAGTCGTTTCTGGGGGAGGGGCAATTGCTGTCATTAGTTCTTTAGTTAACAAGCTAGCAGACTTAGCGAATCCTACAAAATCTTAAGGTGATATAAAAAACTCCAAGCAGCACTGGAGAAAGCAATGAAATTAAAGGGAATTTAATTTGAAAACTGGTTCTTTAATAATTGTTGGTACGGGTATTCAATTGGTGGCTAATCTGACCTTAGGGGCAAAAGCTTGGATAGAGCAAGCGGATAAGGTTTTATATGCTTTGGCTGATCCAGTAACAGCCAAATGGCTCAAAGAATTAAATACCACAGCAGAAGCTTTGCCATATAATACGAACAATCAACGACGCAAAGATACCTACCGGGAAATGACCGAAAGAATATTGACAGAAGTTCGTAAGGGCTTGAATGTTTGTGCTGTTTTTTATGGTCATCCGGGGGTATTAGCTGATTCTACACACGTAGCTATTAGACAGGCTAGAGAAGAAGGGTTTCGAGCGCAGATGCTACCTGGGATTTCTGCCGAAGATTGCTTATTTGCTGACCTTGGTCTCGATCCCGGTCGAAACGGATGTCAAAGTTTTGAAGCAACAGACTTTTTAATTCGGCGGCGCAAATTTGATCCCACCAGTGCCTTGATTTTATGGCAGATTGCAATGCTTGGCAATCTGGGTTTTTACAAGCCAGGGGAACACTTTCGTCCTCTAAGCATATTGACCGAGGTCTTAAAAACACATTATGGATCTGACCATGAAGTGATTGTTTACGAAGCAGCAGTTTATTATCCAGTTTGCGAAGCAGTTATCCAGCGTATTCCTCTGTCTAAGCTACCAGAGAGCAGTGTTACCCAGGTTTCGACGCTTTATGTTCCGCCTCAAGCTTTAGCGCCTGTGGACAAGGAAATGATGGCGCGTTTAGGTATGTCTGTTGCTAAAGAAACTACAAAAGAGGAGGTTCTTTGATGGAGTGCGATCAACAAACTTTGTCCGATCTTAACCAAGCGATCGCACAGAACACCGACAAGGCTAAAGCTCTAGCTCAGCAAGGTGAGAATTATCGGCTAATGGGAGATTTTGAAGCAGCGCTAGCCGATTTTAACCGCGCTGTTGAGCTAAATTTTAACTACGCTTGGGCGATCGCTCACCGGGGAGAAACCTACTATCTTATGAAACGGTATGAAGAAGCTCTGACAGATTTCAACCGTGCCATTGAACTAACGCCTGAGTACACTTGGACTATTGCTCACCGGGGCGTAACCTACCGATTTCTAGGGGAAACCTATTACACAATGGCACTGGCTGACTTGGATCGAGCAATTGAGATGAAGCCAGATTATGTTTGGGCAATTGCCTATCGCTGCCGGGTTTACGAGCTGATGAAGTGCTACGAGAAAGCCCTGACTGACTTCGACCGAGCGATCGCCCTTGACGAAACTATATTTGTGAAAAATTGGCAAATAGAGAGAGGGTTGATCCTTTGCTACGACGGTCAATATTCTCAGGCGATCGCCTGTTGCGATTCTAGGTTGCAACAGGCTCCGCATGACACTACAGCTTTGTACTGCATTGCAGTAGCTAAGGCACGCTGGCAGGGATTGGACAAAGCAAAAAGTGAAATCGAGCGAGCGCGGGCAGCATTGCTCTCTAAATGGGAGACAGAGGATCGAGGAGATATCCTGTACCGACTTAGCGGCTTAGCAATCTTGGAAGGGAAATGCGAGGAAGCATGGAAATATCTTCGAGAAGCTATTCCGATTAATGATGAAGCCATTGAGTTAGTCGGTCACGATCCAGCTTGGTTGGATTGGCGGGATCAGCCGAGAACTCAGGCATTACTTGCTAGTTAAGCTTCTGAGCAAATCTCAAGGAATTAAGCGTTAAGTGACAGTTAAGGAGAAATTTTATGCAGATGAATCAAAACGATCTGATAATCGCCCAAAAAGCAGAAACTCTTCGCTTGTCAGGGGCATATGAACAGGCGAGCAAGATTTTTGAAGAGCTCCTAAAATGCTATCCAGACAATGCTTGGGTCAATGCTCATCTAGGAGCAACTTACTACGAGTTGATGAATTATGGGGAAGCAGAATGTTACTTAAAGAAAGCAATCAAAGAGAACGATCAGTATTTATGGGCACATGCACAGCTAGGTGAAACCTATCGTCTCAGGGCAATTGCGGAAAATCGAAAACAGCTATATCTCGAATTAGCTATAGAACATTTCAAAAAAGCACTAAACATTAAAACAAATGAAACAAGAGAAGAAACAATAGAAACAATAAAAACAAGTAACTATGCGTGGGCATTAGCTCACTTGGGAGCAACCTACCGCCTGAAAATGACTAAGGCTGCTATAGATTCGCGATCGCTGGTGACAAAAGATGACATAGATACACCAAGTAAAGAACACGCTTTGAATTATCTTAACAGAGCGCTTGAACTTATCCCCACATACGCTTGGGCATGGGGTATGCGAGCAACAGTTTACAGATTGGCTCAAGAATACGAGGATTCATTCTGGGATTTAGAAGTAGAGACAGTAATAGCCCCGGAAATAGGAGTTTTGCAAAACTCTTCTTCTCCCGTCCCATTCCTAGAAACCAGGAGGACAAATCTTCACGAACATGCACTACTGTCTTTTTATTTAACGAAAAAAGAAGTTAAAAATAAAGACAAACACTACGGTAGAGCGATCGCTTTTGCCCAACAAGCCTTGATACTTCAACCAGGTGACTTGATTGCTCTGTTAATTCTTACTGTAATTGAAGCCAACCAAAAGAAGGAACGCGGGTGTTTATCAGAAAATGATAAAAAGAATATTGAAGCAAAATTAAAGAGATTCTTTGAAGACGGAGAGTTAGAATTTCCTGAAATATGTAAAAAGGTATTAAGACATATAAATTGTGTTGACTCAATAATTAATACTTTGAAACATATAAGGACAGAAGCCGGGGAAACAGATAATTTAACACAGCTTATTCTCAAAGATGTGATAGAGCACCCTAGTTTAAATTTTCATAATGATCCACAATTATGGCTATGGAAAAATTATGCACTGACGCAGACATGTGCCAATGTTCTTTTCTTACTTAGCGACTTAAACTTGATTCTGAAGGGAGACATTACTATTAACAAATCAGATCCTTATCTGACGCTTGCAATGACAATCAATCCTTACTATGCAGGGGAAAGACTTTATCAAACTCCAGTATCTTCAAACGATGAACGGTCAAAGAGATTTAAAAAGTCGTTTGTTGCAATGGCATTAAAGTTGCATGATACGAGTACTGAAATTCTTAATTCAAGGGAATTGACTCAAAAAATCAACGATGATTAGCTTACATTCTTCACTGGTCACTACTTTAAAGATTTGGAGGATATCTCATGAGTAAACTCTTTTATTTATTAACAGATTTAGCACTTGACACTAACAAACAAAGTATTTTCATCAATAACCCCTGTTCCTTAATGGACGAGGTAGGTTTATCTGAAGCAGAGCAAACTGCGATGATGAGCAAAGAATCCACTAAAATTGCAGCGTTATTTGCAGACGAATTAGTTCAGCTTGCTATTACCTCTGGCGATCCAGGGCCCGATCCCTTGCCAGATCCAGATCCTTTTCCTCCTTCTCCACCAGATGACCCTAAACCTGACTTTAATCACTCCTGATATAGGATGTGGTGTAAACAATTCGGATTGCTACATGTTTGGTACGAAAAATTAAAGAGAAATTGCAAAAATCTGGATAGTGAATTTAAATTTTCTTAAGTCAAACCGTACTTGTTGCGGTTTTTTCTAATAAAGACTCCTTTTAAGGAGTTAAAGATAGGTAAAAATGTTTAACTTTTCTGATTACCAAGTTACTGAAAAACTGTATGATAGCAGCAACTCGCTAGTCTATCGGGGACATCAGTTAGAAGATGGCCAGCCTGTTATCCTCAAAATGCTCAAACAAGCCTATCCTCCCCCTGAAAAAATTGCTTGGTTCAAGCGAGAGTATGAAACAACCCGAAGCATTCATCTACCAGGTGTAATCAATGTTTATAGTTTGGAAAACATAGAAAATTACTGGGTAATTGGGTTGGAAGATTTTGGCGGCGAATCTCTCAATCAGATAATTCCTAAGAGGCAATTCACAATTGCTGAGTTTCTCCATCTGGCAATTGAGATTGTTGACATTCTCGGTCAGGTTCACCAGCAGCATATTATTCACAAAGATATTAACCCATCAAATATTATCTTAAATCAGAAGACAGGTAAGCTTAAGCTAATTGATTTTGGAATTTCAACAACACTGTCGCGAGAAAACCCAACCTTTCGCAACCCAAATGTATTAGAAGGGACGCTAGCTTATATCTCGCCAGAACAAACGGGTCGAATGAATCGAGCGATTGATTATCGCACTGATTTTTACTCGGTGGGAGTGACTTTTTATGAATTGCTGACGGAGCAGTTCCCCTTTCCTACAGATGATGTTTTGGAACTAGTGCATTGTCATATTGCTAAACAACCTACCCCACCACACGAATTCAAGCCAGAAGTTCCATCAATGATTTCGGCGATCGTGTTGAAACTGATGGCAAAAAATGCTGAGGAGCGCTACCTATCAGCATATACGATAAAGGCAGATTTAGAAGAATGTCTCAGACAGTGGCAAACCAAAGGGCAAATTGACCCTTTCCTAATTGCTCATCACAATATTTCCGATCAATTTAAAATTCCGCAAAAACTGTATGGGCGAGAACGAGAAATTTCTACGCTATTAGCTGCCTTTGATCGAGTCAGCCAAGGAGCTAGTGAAATGATGCTGGTGTCGGGGTATTCCGGTATTGGGAAGTCAGTGTTAATACAGGAAATATATAGGCCACTGACTCGCCAACATGGCTATTTTATTGCTGGTAAGTTTGATCAGTTTAAACGAGATATTCCCTACGCATCTTTAATTCAGGCATTTCGTTCATTAACACAGCAGTTACTAACAGAAAGCAACGCAGAAATTGACAAATGGCAAGAGAAGTTACAAGTGGCATTGGGGGAAAATGGACAGATAATTATTGAAGTAATTCCTGAAGTAGAACTGATTATTGGTTCACAACCACCCGTACCAGACCTTCCTCCAGCCGAATTGCGGAATCGCTTTAATTTTGTTTTCAAAAAATTTATTAATATATTTACTCAATCCGAACATCCGTTAGTCATTTTCTTAGACGACTTACAGTGGGCAGATAGGGCTTCGCTTGAATTAATTCAATTGCTGATAATAGCAGCAGATCAAAAATATCTATTTATAATCGGGGCATATCGAGATAATGAAGTAAGCGAGGCACATCCACTAATTCAAAGCTTGGAAGAGATTGAAAAAGCAAAAGTCACAATTAATAAAATATTACTTTCTCCCTTAGCCTTGAACGATGTTACACAACTTATAGCTGATACGCTTTTTGTAGAATCAACAACTGCCAAAACACTTGCCCAATTACTCCATGAAAAAACTGGTGGTAATCCGTTCTTCATCAATGAATTTCTGAAAAATTTGCATTCTGAAGGATGGTTGTGTTTTAACTATGCTTCTCAGGAATGGCAGTGGGACTTAGAGCAAATTAAAAAGCAACCACTTGCAGATAATGTTGTAGAGTTGATGACCAAAAATGTTAAACAATTACCGCTCAAAACTCAGGACGTATTAAAATTAGCAGCTTGCATAGGAAACCAGTTTGACTTGAAAACACTGGCGGTCATCTATGAAAAATCTATACGGGAAACTGCGACAGATTTACGATCAGCACTCCAATCCGGTCTAATTGTACCCCTGAGCTATGCCTATCAGTTGGTAGAACTTGATGTAGAAGGTTTGTCAGGTCAATTAGTCGCAGAATACAAATTTGCCCACGACCGCATCCAACAAGCAGTTTATTTGCTCATTCCCAAGGCAGATACACAGGCAGTACATCTGCGCGTTGGAAAGTTGTTACTGCAAAATACATCGTCTGAAGAACTTGAACAGAAGCTGTTTGAGATTGTTAACCAGTTGAACAAAGGTCGGGAGCTAATTAATCGACGAACAGAGCGAGATAAATTAGCTCTGTTAAATCTACAGGCAGGGAAAAAAGCCAAATCATCAACAGCTCGTCAATCGGCTTTCAATTATTTCCAGCTCGGCTTAAGTTTGTTGGGGAAAAAGAGTTGGTCGCAGCAGTATAGCCTCACCTTAGATTTGTATGTTGAAGCAGCAGAAGCGGCTTATACAATTGCCAACTACTATGAAATGGAGCGCTTGACTAAGGTAGTTTTGCAAAAAGCCCAAACGCTGCTAGAAAAAGCCAGAGCATATGAAGTCAAAATGCAAGCCTATTGTGCCCAAATTAAATTCATAGAAGCAATCAAGACTGGGCTAGAAGTTCTGAAGTTACTTGGGGTAGAATTACCCGAACAACCGAATCAATCCGATCTGACGCGAGAGATAGAGCAGATAAAGTTTGCCTTAGCGGGGAGGCAAGTCAAGGAGCTAATAGACTTACCTCAAATGACCGATCCGCATAAACTAGCAGCTATGCGGGTTCTGAACTATTTGCATAGTCCTGCATACATAGCAATTAATCAACTGAGCTTGGTAAATTGGTGCCGACAGGTGAATTTATCGTTTCAGTACGGGCATTCTGCTGATTCTGCTTTTCCGTATGCAGGTTACGGGATTATCCTCTGCTTAATAGGAGAGCTTGAGGCTGGCTATCAGTTTGGTCAACTTGCTTTGAAATTACTAGAACGGTTCAAAGATCAAACATTCAAAGCAAGAACTTACGTGATGTATCAGCTATTTCTCAAACATTGGAATGAACCTCTCAGAGACACATCATCTTTTTACCTGCAAGCTTATCAAAGTGGGATAGAGACTGGAGATCTTGAATATGCTGCTAGTGCTATGGTTAGTTATGCCTACGCTTTGTACCTAAGTGGCGTGGAACTGATAGATGCTAAGAAAGAGATGGCGAAAGCAATTACAGCTACTAGTCAAACTCAGCAGGAAGCTTACCTTCATTGGACCCAAATCTATATGCAGGCTATCCTTAACTTAATGGGACAAGCCGACAATCCATGCCGTTTGATTGGTGAAGTATACGACGAACAAAAAATGATGCCAGTCCATTTGGCAGCAAAAGATCGCACTGCTATGATGCATGCTTATTCACATAAACTCCCTCTGTGTTATCTTTTCCAAGAATTTCGGCAAGCTGTTGAGAATGCAGATCAGTTTGAAGAATATGCTGCTAATGCAGGCTCATCATTCATTCTTCCTACTACCTACTTGTATGACACACTAGCTCGGCTAGCAGTTTATCCTCATGTCTCAGAAGCTGAAAGAAAGGAGATTCTGAGAAAGGTTGCTGCTAAACAAGAAAAAATGGAACTATGGGCAAAGCAAGCTCCCATGAATTTTCTGCACAAATTCTATCTAGTCGAAGCGGAACGTGCCCGTGTATTAGGCAAAGATAGCGAAGCTAGAGAATATTACGATCGCGCCATAACCCTAGCCCACGAAAACGAATATCTTAACGAAGAAGCTCTTGCTTATGAACTAGCAGGTAAATTCTATTTAGCCAGAAACCAAAACCACGTTGCCCGTCACTACCTACAAGATGCCTACTATACTTATCAATGCTGGGGAGCTGTGGCAAAGGTAAAAAATTTAGAGGCTCAATACCCACAATTTTTAGCCAAAGTTTCAATCGATACTCTTCAAACTAGCTTGAACTTTTCAATGACTGACTCAAGCCAAACTACATCCGGTGTCTTAGATTTAAATAGCGTTCTCAAAGCTTCACAAACTATTTCTGGTGAAATCATCCCAAACAAGTTGCTAGAAAAGTTGATGAAAATCACGATTGAGAATGCAGGTGCTCAAAAAGGCTTGCTGATTCTGGATAAACAAGGTAACTGGGTCATTGAAGCTGAAGGGACTATCGATTCTGATAAGGTTACTACACTGCAATCTCTTCCAGTAAACTCTGTCAATTCTGCAAGTCAAACCCCCTTCCTATCAGTTGCCATCATCAACTATGTGGTTCGCACGCATGAAAATGTAGTCTTAAGTGATGCTGCTCATCAAGGACAATTTACTCACGATCCCTACATCGTCGCCACTCAACCAAAATCGATTCTCTGTACTCCTTTGTTAAATCAAGGCAAACTAAGCGGTATCTTATATCTAGAAAACAATTTAACTACAGATGCATTTACCAGCGATCGCATTGAAGTTTTAAGAATTCTTTCTACTCAAGCTGCTATCTCCATTGAAAATGCCCGTCTCTACGGACAGTTAGAAAATTATAACCGAAATCTAGAGCTGAGAGTAGAAGAGCGCACTCAAGAACTCTCACAAACCCTAGAAATTCTCAAAGCCACCCAAGCCGAACTGCTCTTTGAAAACGAGTTACTCAAAAGTGGCGAACAACCCTCTACCTTTGACTATCAAGTAGGAGGAAGTTTGCCGATGGATGCTCCCACTTATGTTGTGCGTTCAGCAGACCGTTATCTCTACAAGGCGTTGAAGCGCGGGGAATTTTGTTATATTCTCAATCCTCGGCAGATGGGCAAGTCAAGTCTGATGGTACGCATGATACACCATCTCCAGCATGAGGGATTTAGCTGCGGGGCGATCGATCTGACCCGTATTGGTAGCGAAAACGTCACGCCTGACCAATGGTACAAAGGCTTAACAGTAGAGCTATGGCGAAGTTTTGGTTTATTAAGAAAGGTTAATCTAAAAACTTGGTGGCAAGAGCAAGGAGATATTTCTCCAGTTCAGAGGTTGAGTCAATTTATTGAAGAAGTTTTGCTAGTTGAAGTTGCTCAAGGAAATGATACTATATCTAAAAACTTGATAATTTTTATCGATGAAATTGATAGCTTCTTAAGTTTAAAATTCCCAGTTAATGACTTTTTTGCGCTAATTCGCTCTTGCTATAATCAACGTAGTATTAATCCACAGTATCGACGTTTAACCTTTGCTCTTTTTGGAGTAGCTACGCCTGCTGACTTAATTACTGACCACCAAAGAACGCCTTTTAACATCGGTCAGACCATTCAATTGTCAGGGTTTAAAGAGCATGAAGCGCAACCTCTACTTCAAGGATTGACCGAGAAAGTGAGCAATCCTCAAACAGTTTTAAAAGAAGTGTTATTCTGGACTAATGGCCAGCCTTTTTTAACTCAAAAGCTCTGTAGACTCATCCGCAATTCTTCATCTGCTATCCCTACCAACAGAGAAGCCGAATGGATTGAAAATTTAGTGCGAAGGTTGGTAATAGAGAATTGGGAATCCCAGGATGAACCAGAACATTTAAGAACTATTCGCGATCGGCTTCTCAAAAGTAAACAATCCGTTCGGCTACTAGAACTCTACCGTCAAATTTTGCATCAAGGAGAGATTATTGCAGTTGATAGTTCAGAGGAAAGAGAATTGCTTTTGTCAGGGCTAGTAGTCAAGCAACAGGGAAATTTGAAAGTTCAGAACCGTATTTATGAATCTATTTTTGTTTGATTTACGAAAACTTTTGTTTAATCTGGAAAGTGAAAGAAGAGGTCTATCCTTCTGAATAATTTAATTTGTCTAAACAATACTATTGTACTAATAAATGGCAGATATTGTGTTACTTGCGTAACTCCTGTTGTCTTTGCTGTTATCTTTATTAGTAGCATTTCTCTGTAATCTCTATGAACCTTGATAGTCTCTTTGAGATTGTTGATCGGCTGCTAATTGAGAGCCACAATCGCCCCCTTAATTCTACCGAAAATCTGATTATGCGTGGGATTTGGCAGTATAAAACTTATAATCAAATAGCTATAGAGGCAGGTTATAGTCCTGGCTACTTTACCAATGTTGTTGCCCCAGAGTTGTTTGGGCGACTCTCCGAGGTCATTGGTCAGCGCGTGACCAAGAAAAACTGTCGGGTGCTGCTGGAATCCTATGCCATCATTGAAGCAGCTCCAAATACAAAACTTTTGAAACAAGACCTGACGCTATTTCCCCTCACAGTTAATCAGGATACGTTACCTTGCTACCCCAGCGGCTCAGTTCCTCTTGCCTCTCCCTTTTACCTCAAACGTTCTTACCTTGAGGAACAAATC
>NZ_JAECZA010000322.1 GCF_016056275.1 Dendronalium phyllosphericum CENA369
GAAATTATCCCTAAATGTAAATATTTGAAGCATTCATAATTTCTTACTTCTTTAAACAGGTCTTTGTACTCTGCACAATATGCATCTACGAGCGCAACTGTTGGCTGGGCATCCCTTGGCAGATGTTTCAGGATTTGTAATTCTACATCCATTGCTCTACTTACCTTGTAGAGTTCTATTTTTCCTTTATTCTATTCATTCTATCCGGAAAGTGACAGAAGAGGGGTATATTTAGACTACCTAAGTAAAAAAGGCCGGCGAAATTACCACAGTCATACACCTGATTTTTTTGTAATCCGAGAAAATTCGGCGGGTTGGGAAGAGTGTAAAACAGAAAAGGATTTGTTAAAAATAGCCCAAGATAGCCCAAACCGCTGGCAGCGAGAAGATAATGGCAAATGGCGTTGTCCACCAGCGGAAGAATATGCTTCTCAATATAATCTTTACTACACTGTTTGCTCCTCAGCTGAAATCAACTCTGTTTTTGTACGGAACTTTGTTTGGCTAGAAGACTACTTCCAAAAAGAACAGCTTCAAGTCGAGGAAAGTGTAACTTCTGCGATATTAACTACTGTTAAAGACCAACCAGGAATTAATCTATCCCAAATAATTCAACAGGTTGAAGAAGCAAGTATTGATGATTTAAATATCTTAATTGCTACAAATCAGGTATACGTTGACCTTGGTAACAGTTTCTTGGGGCAGCCTGAACAAGTAGAAGTTTTTCTCTCTGAAGAGGAAGCATTTACCCATGCACAGATAACTAAGATTTCTGCACCAATAGAGGCTCGTAAAATTCAAGGTCTTAACATTACTGTTGGTACAGCTATTAATTGGGATGGTATCACTTGGAAAATAGTCAATACAGGTGATAAATCGATTGCTTTACTTAGAGATGATGAAAATTTGATTGAGCTGCCAAACAGTACTTTTGAGCATTTATTTAAAGAAGGCAAGATTACAGGTCTTTCTGAACATGAGGAATCAAGTATGAATTCTCTAGTTGAAGAAGTCCTCAAAAAAGCAAGTCAACAAGACATAACAAAAGCCAATAATCGTTATAAAAATATCGAGTCATTTTTGAATGGAACTACTTCGACAAAACCAAATCGCACTCAAAGGCGTTGGATTGCCAGCTACCGAAAAGCTGAAAAAGTCTATGGCAGGGGTTTTATAGGGCTATTTCCTAAACATAAAGATAAAGGCTGGCACAGACAAGGCATTCCAGAAGAAATGCGAAAGTTGATGGAAGAACATATAAGTGACGACTATGAAAATCAAAAACAACCCTCTATTCGTCACGCTTATTATTCCTTCAGAGAATCTTGTAAACAACAGGGATATAAGCCTCCCAGTCAAGAAACTTATCGCCAAGCAGTAAGAAATCGTCCTCTTCATCAACAAATTCAAAAACGTATAAGTGATCGCGCTGCATATAAAGAAGAACCTTTCTATTGGTATTTGTATCAGGAAGAAACGCCTGTTCATGGCGATCGTCCCTTTGAAATTGGTCATATCGACCACACAGAAGCAGATACTGAACTGATCTGTTCAATTATGTTAAGCCTTGGCATTAATTGCAGTTCTATAAAAGATAACGCCAACCTTGGGAAAGCTTGGGTCACTCTGCTAGTAGACACTTATACGCGGAGAACATTAGCAATTTATATGACTTTTGACCCACCCAGCTACCACTCTGACATGATGGTTCTAAGAATTTGTGTCCAAAAATACGGACGGCTTCCCCAAATAATCGTGATAGATGGTGGCCCTGACTTTAGAGGTACTTACTTTGAAACTCTCCTTGCTTACTTCAAAATTACCAAGAAGGAAAGACCAAAAGCCAAGCCTAGACATGGTTCAGTGATTGAATCTTTCTTTGGGGTTGCTGATAAAGAGTTTTGGCACAACCTGAAGGGTAACACCCAGATTATGAAAAATGTCCGTCAAGTTACTAAAGGGGTAAACCCCAAAAACCATGCAGTTTGGACTCTCTCCAAGCTATACACCTACTTCTGTGAATACTGCTATGAAATTTACGACACTTGTCCCCACCCAGCTTTGAAAATGACTCCTCGTGAAGCTTTCAATCTGGGTATGGCACGTAGTGGTCTTCGAGAACATATGCTTATTAGTGAAAAAGAGTTCAATTTTCTAGGATTGCCATCACCTAAAGAAAGAGAAGGTAAAAGACAAGTCACGCAGGAAGGAGTAAAAATTAACTACCTTTACTATTGGCATCCCTCTTTTACTAGGATTAGAAACGCTTGTATAGAAGTTAAATATGACCCATTTGATATCACAGTAGCTTATGCGTATTTTGATGGAGAGTGGAATAAATGTCACTCACGTTATCTACGTGAACTTCAGGGTCATTCAGAACGAGAATTGATGATTGCAGCAACGGAATTAAAAAAGCTTAACCAACTTCAAAATAAAACTTTCAATGATATTACAGGTAAAAAACTAGCTGAGTTTTTTACCCGCATTGAGATGGAAGAAGCTGCCCTGACTCCTGCTTGGCGTAATGCAAAAAAGTCCATACAAACTCAACGGCAAAAGGATGCTGAACTTAAGCAAGTCCACGCACAATTAGAAGGAAAATTTATTGAGCATGAGCAGCATGATTTATTGAGTATTGAAGCCACAGTTGCACTTTCAACAGCAACAGTGGCAGAGCAATTAATAACAACATTAATACCAAAATTTGAAGACGATATAGAGGAAATTTATGAACCTTTAGAGGAGTGGTAATGTCAAGTCCGTCTAGTTTTCCTTCTGAATTATTAGAATCGCCAACAGAGAAGCGGCTTAATTTTTTTAAAAATCCTGATATAACATTTATCCACCGCAATCTAAAAATTGCTTTTCAAAAAACTCAACGTATTATTCTTGAACCTGCTGGTGCTTCCATTATCTTAGTAATTGGGCCTTCTGGTGTTGGTAAATCAACTTTACTACGCTTACTCTACAAAAAGATTATTGAAGAGAGTACTGCAAAGATGGAAAGAAATCCAGGTTGGATTCCTATGGTTTGCGTTGAAGCCCGTGCACCAGGAAAAGGAACTTTTAGGTGGAAAAGCTTTTACGAAATTATTTTGAAAGCTGTAGATGAACCAGAAATCCAACAAAAAATTAAATACGACGATAATGGAATTCGTCGAGATAGCGATGGCAAGCTTGTTATTACTACAAGAAGAACAACAGAAGATGCCCTCCGATTAGCGATGGAGAAAGCGTTGATCTATCGTAAACCCTACACTTTGGCAGTTGATGAATTTCAGCATATTGGCAAGATGGCTGGAGTAGAGCTTTTACAAGCTCATATGGATTGTGTAAAGTCAGCCGTCAATATTACTAAAGTTCCTTGGACTGGGTTTGGTACATATCAGCTACTTGACTTTGTTGAATTGAGTACACAATTAAGCAGACGTACCAAGATTATTCATTTTCCACGTTATAGTCTTGAGTTCGATGAAGATATTAAAGAGTTCAAAAGAATACTGGAGTATCTCCAGCATCGAATGGCATTTTCAGAAACACCTCCTTTAAGACAAAAATACTGGGAGTTTTGTTACGAACGTAGTATTGGAACTATTGGTACTCTCAAAGATTGGCTGGCAGAAGCCTATGACCTTGCCCTCAGCGAAAATGCAAAAACTTTGAGTCTTGAACATCTGAAAGAAACAGCCAAGAAAGATTATGAGTGTGAAAATATGGCTTTAGAAGCCATAAAAGGGGAGGAAAAACTTAATGACAGCAAACAGAAAAGTAATAATTTACGTATTATTTTGGGTTTGGAAAAAGGCAAAAATCAAAAATCAGAAACTTCTAAATTTGGAAGAAATACAAACCCATTTAAACGTAATCCTAAACGGGATAGAATTGGAGGTCAATAAGTATGATTAGTGAAGATTTACAATCCCTAGAATTGTGTAATTTACAAGAAATAACGATTCCTCCACGTTCCCGTCTTTACCATTTAAAGCCTATTGGGATTGGAACACCTTATGTAGAAAGTCTAACAGGCTATATTGCTAGATTAGCTGAAGAACATTGTCTCTCTACAGGAATATTATTTTTAAGTGAAATTGCATCATTCCTGAAAGAAGGATACATATTCAAAGGCAAGGAAGGAGGTTTAGACCAAATTTTTGCTAATCAGACAAAAGCTCTGAATGGAATGGGGAAATGGGTTATAAATCTTATTAAAGCCCTCGAAGCGCTAACTTTGTGTAATGACTTGCGTTTCATGACAATGCTTACTTGGGGGCAAGTATTACCTAATAGAAACTTGCTACGGTCTGTAAAAGCTTGGTGTCCAAACTGTTATGAACACTGGCGTACAACTAATCAGATAGTCTATGAGCCACTTCTTTGGTCACTAAATGAGGTGAATATTTGTCCACATCACTATCTGTATCTCTGTACGCAATGTCCACATTGTTCCAAAGAAAATAGGCTACTAGCTTGGCGTTCAAGGCCAGGTTATTGTTCAAAATGTGGAGGGTGGCTTGGTAGCTCTTCAAATATTGAATTAGTCAATAATGTAAAAATCAGCCAAACTGAACTCAACTGGCAGACTTGGGTTACCAGCAACCTTGGAGATTTACTTGCCGCTACGCCAAATTTATATCCGCCGACCCAAGAAAAGATTTCTCAAAGTCTTTCTACTTATGTCAATGTTTTTGCAAATGGGAACATAGCTTTATTTGCTCAAAAGGTTGGTATGGGAAAAGTGCAAACTCATAGATGGTGTACAGGAAAAAGCCTACCTACAATCGATGCACTTTTACTAATTTGTTTTCAGCTTAATATTTCGCTTCTAGATTGTTTCACTAAAGGGGAAAATATAAATTCAATAAGTTTAATCATTAAAAATCAAAGTCTCCCAACTAGGAAACCAAGAGAGCCTCACAAACAGTTATATACCCAAAATGAAATAATACATATTTTAAAAACTGCGCTTTCGACTAACCCACCACCATCATTAGTAGAAATTACAGAAAATCTGGGATATAAAAAAACTTCTATCTTGTATTATCATTCTTCAGATTTATGCAAAGCCATAAAAGCACGATATACTGAATACAAAAAAGCTGAAAAGATAAAAAAGATACAAATTTTGTTGGAGCCTGTAATAGAAAGTGAAGAGTACCCTCCACTCTCTATGCAGGAAGTAACTCAACAACTTGGTATTAGCTTACCTTCTCTTAAAAAATATTTTCCAGAAATATGTCGTGCTATTTCAGAACGATATGCGAATTACTGCAAAGAAAAGTCAAACCAACGGGTTGAAATACTCACTCAGGAAATTCGGCAGGTTGCTTTTAAGCTACATTCAGAAGGAATAGAACCAACTGCTAGCCGCATTTCAGCACATTTGAGTAAACCTGGAGTGATTCTTCAAAAGAAGGCTATCGCAGCAGTACAGGCAGTGCGCTGCGAACTTGGTTGGGAAAAATAATTTACTTTGCAGATACAAGTAGGCATTAATAAACTATAGACATACAAATGAAACCATTTTTGATGCAGTATAGCCAGTAAAGATTCACTGATGATTAATCAGTTTAGGAGTAAAATTGTTGGATACAAATGATTTATATAACTTAAAAGAGCCATCAACCCCACTGCGTAGCCGCCTGTACCACATAGAACCTATTGGTATTGGAACTTCACTAGTAGAAAGTTTGACTAGTTACATTGCTCGCTTGGCAGAAGCTCATTGCTTATTTCCAGGAGTGTTACTGGAAAGAGAATTAGCTCCAATTTTAAATAAGGCTTATGGAAGTACAAATCTAGATAAGATATATCCTTTTACAGGAGCATTAAATGGTACAGGTGTTATGGCTGCTGACCTAATTCAAGCCATCCAAAAGTTGACCCTTAGTAATAATCTTCAGTTTTTAACATTAATAACTTGGTCTAAAGTCTTTCCATTTAGAAATTTGCTTTGTTCTGCTCGTGCTTGGTGTCCTTACTGTTATCAGGACAATTATATAAAAAGTCAAATAGTTTATGAGCCTTTACTTTGGTCATTAAATGTAGTAAAAATTTGCCTACATCATAAGCAAAAATTATACTACAATTGTCATCATTGCCATCAGAAAAATTACGTCTTAGCTTGGAAATCCCGCCCTGGTTACTGCTCAAAATGCTTAAGGTGGCTTGGTTTGCCTTTTGATGCTCAGCTAAGTGATCGTAAGGATTCAAATGAAGATGAGCTAAAGTTTGAGATTTGGACTGCTAAAACTGTGGGAGATTTACTTGCTAAATCTCCATATTTAACATTTGCACCATTAAAAGAAAACATAGCTAAATCGCTATGTGCTTATGTAAGCAAAGTTGCTGAGGGAAATATAGCTGAATTTGCGCGACAACTTCAAATACCAAGAAATACTGTGTGGCTTTGGTGTAAAGGACAGAATTTACCTTCAATAAATACACTTTTGTACATTTGTTACTGTCTCAAAATATCACTACTGGATTTTTTCAAACTTGAAGAGGATTTAGTAAATTCTCCTCAAAGCTTGCGATTACCTGTACCTCAAATGAAATCCAGTCGTAGATTAGCTATCAAACGTTTTGATGCTGATAAAGTAAAACAAAACTTAGAAGCAGTACTTGAGAGTCATGAGTGTCCTGCACCATCAATGGAAGAGGTAGCTAGGCGTTTGAAATGTGATAGAAGAACTATTCTTAGGCACTTTCCTGATTTATGCCATGCAATCTCGGCTCGATACCTCAACGCCAAAAAAGCAACATTTGAGCAAAACATAGAGCAGTCTTGTAAAGAAATTCGATATATCACTCAGAAACTTCACAATCAGGGAATATATCCCTCGGAAAAACGTGTATCAGAACAAATGACTATGCCAGGATACCTAAGATATCCAAAAGTTCGTTTGGCGTTGCAGGAAATACGATGTCAATTAGGTAAGTAGATAGCTTACTTTATTTAAGTAAAAATACTTACTTTGCTTATAGCTATCTTTTTCCTTTTTACTAACTGACCTTTGTATGCAACAATTGACAAGCATAAGTTGTCCCTTGAGAATGACAAGCTTAAAGTGACCACTTTGGACAACTTATGCTTGTTGTCGCAAAAGAGAATGGGGAAGGCACAGGGTGTGAGGAATGGTGTCCATTAAATAATTATTGTCCAATTTAAATAATTATTGTCATCTTTATATTGAAGAGTAATAATCGCTAAAAGCTCTATTTATCGCAGCTTTTGGCGATTTTGTTATTAAATCACTCAATTACAAATTTTTAAATTAAATGATGTCATAAATGATATAAACTTTTAAAGTAAATAATGACATATTTTTTGAGAGCAGTATATGCCCATAAAGCTTACGAGTAAAGCCTTTGCAGTGTTGGAGACTGAGGAAGTAGCAAAAACTGAGGAAGAACAAATAACGCACTTGCTTGTTAATGAAGATTTACCAGATTATCTAAACAAGGTGGAATTAATCGACGCTATTCGTCAAGCACCTAACAAAGCAGCTCGTAGGGATGCGATCGCAGATGCCGCGAAAGCTTTGGGTAAAAGTACTCGAACTATTAAACGCATGATAGAGAAAGTTGAACAGGTAGGGGTTGCAACTCTAGCTGTTGGACGTAAGGATAAGGGACAATATCGTATTTCCAAGCAGTGGCATGATTTTATTGTCAGCCTTCATGAATGGGGTAACAGAGAAGGTTCTCGAATAAATCACAATCAGATTTTTGGCTATTTAAAAGCTTTAGCCTCCCAAGGACAAAAGCTGCAACAACAGAAATATGATGAAAAATTTAAGGGATACTCTCAGGTGCGGGAGGATTTGATAGCAGGAAAGTATCCTTCTCATGTCACTGTTTATAAGGTAATAAATTCCCATTTAGAAGAAAAACATAAAACTGTTCGCCATCCCGGTTCACCGATAGAAGGACAAATTATTCAAACAACAGAAGGTATTTTAGAAATTACCCGCAGTAACCAAATTTGGCAGATAGACCATACTAAATTAGATATTTTGTTAGTTGATGAGAAAGATAAACAAGTTATTGGTCGTCCATACATCACATTGGTGATGGATAGCTATTCTGGTTGTGTCACAGGATTTCATTTAGGTTTTGAAGCTGCTGGCTCACATGAAGTTGGTTTGTCCCTGCGTCATGCAATTCTGCCAAAGCACTATGGGACAGAATACGAGCTTCAAGAAACATGGGAGATTTGTGGAATACCTGAATATGTAGTGACAGACCGTGCAAAGGAATTTAAGTCAGAACATTTAAAACAAATTTCACTACAATTGGATTTTACACGGCGTTTACGTGCTTTTCCCCAAGCTGGTGGTTTAATTGAATCGATATTTGACAAGATTAATAAAGAAATTTTGTCATTATATGGTGGATACACTGGTTCTAGCGTTGAGGAACGTCCTCCAGAAGCTGAAAGGACTGCTTGTATAACGCTAGATCAGCTAGAGAAAATATTAGTCAGATATTTTGTAGACCACTACAACCATCATGATTATCCAAGGGTAAAAAATCAAAAACGTATTGAGCGGTGGAAATCAGGTTTTTTACTAGAAGAACCTGAACTTCTCGATGAACGTGAACTAGATATTTGTTTAATGAAAATTGCCATACGCAATATAGAAAAGTATGGTTCTGTGAATTTCCTTGGTTGGGTGTATCAAGGAGATTGCTTGTTAGATTATGCAGGAAAGCAAGTTTCTTTAAGATACGATAAGCGTAATATTACAACTGTTCTTGCTTATACTCGCCCTGTTAACGGTGAACCAGGAGAGTTTATTGGTGTTATACAAGCTAGGGATTGTGAACGAGAAAGAATGTCTCTAGCTGAATTAAATTACATCAAGAAAAAATTGCGTAATCAAGGTAAAGAAGTTGATAACTCTTCTATTTTGAATGAGCGACTATCTAGATTTGATGATGTTGAGCAAACTCGTAAGGAGAGACGCAGAGAACGCCGTAAGAAAGCTCAAAAAGAACATGAAGTTAAAACTAACAAATCAAAAGTGGTCGAATTATTTCCAGAAAATGATGCCCCAGAAGAAGTTACAATTTTACAAGAAAGTTTGATTAATACTGCCTTTGACGCAAATTCACAAAACATTGTAAATTCAAAAGATAAGCAAGTTCCACAGAATAAACCTGATACCAGTCAAACATCTAAAGTTAGAAGACCTAGAGTAAGTGTGAAAGATTGGAATCAATTTATGAAAGATAATTGGTAAGCGCAATGTCAGAGACAAACTTAGCCCATGCCAATCTAGAAGTCCAGCAGCAGTCTAATGTAGGTTTTCAACCTGCTGAGGAACAGAGGCGATCGCCGCAATTACAAGCTGAGGTTGAGCGGATTGGTAAGGCTAACACGTATTTTGCTCTAGACCGTGATACGGAATTGTTTGACTGGCTTGATGATCAGCGTGATGCAAAACTCTGTGGTTATGTGACATCTGCTACGGGTTCTGGCTTATTAAAAGCCTGTCAACTGTACAGGACGCAATATGTAAAACGAAGAGGAACGTTGTTGGAAATTCCAGCAACTGTCATTTACGCTGAAATTGAGCAGCATGGTGGCCCAACGGATTTGTATTGTTCCATTCTGGAAGAAATAGGTCATCCACTTGCTAATGTTGGCGCATTAAGAGATTTGCGATCGCGTGCCTGGGGTACTCTTAAAGCATACGGTGTAAAGTTACTCGTGATCGGTAATGCAGATTATCTAACATTAGAAGCGTTTAACGAGCTAATTGACGTTTTCACAAAACTCAGAATCCCAGTTATTTTGGTTGGGACTTACTATTTGAGTGAGAATATTCTGGAACGGAAAAGTCTACCATACGTGCGTGTTCATGACTCATTTTTAGAGTCATACGAGTTTCCGAATTTAACTGAACAAGAAATAATTGAGGTTGTGGACGATTGGGAAACAAAATTTCTGCCAGAAAATGGTCGATTAAACCTTCCGCAAATTGAGAGTGCAATTTCTTATTTGCGGCTAAAGTCTGCTGGACTGATTGAGCCTTTGTATGATTTGCTTCGGAAAATAGCAATCTTGAAACTAGATGAGCCAAATTTTGAACTGAATCAAGCTAATCTAACTAAGAAATTTGGTAGACGTAAGGAACCGAAAGTTAAGTTTAAACGGAAAAGCTGAACTAGCTTATTTGCTTTAGGTTTAAGTTTTAATGCAAATTCTGAACCAGAAGTTATGGAGCCAGAAGCGGTTCATAATCCACCTTGGTATCTTGAACCCCAGGAAGGGGAAAGTATCAGCCACTATTTTGGTAGATTTAGGCGACACGAAGCTGTTTGCGTATCATCGCCTGGAACTTTAAGTAAAGCCGCAGGAATTGGCCCAGTATTAGCAAGGTGGGAGAAATTTCGGTTTAATCCGTTTCCCAGTCAAAAGGAATTAGAAGCTATTGGTAAATTAATTGGCTTGGATGCAGACCGAATTGCTCAAATGCTTCCACCCAAGGGTGAAAAAATGAAACTGGAACCAATACGCTTGTGTGCTGCCTGTTATGCAGAGCAACGATACCATCGATTGGAGTGGCAATTTCAATCCACAGTGGGGTGCGATCGCCATCAGCTACGTTTGCTTTCAGAATGCCCCTTTTGCAAAGAGCATTTTGCTATTCCAGCGTTCTGGAAAGAGGGAGAATGTAATAAATGTCATGCCCCTTTTAGAAGGATGAAAAAGCGGCAAAAAGCTTATTAGGTAATTATTTGTATTGAACTTTTCTTGCTTTCTTGCTTTAACTAACCGGGAGTGCAAGCTAACAAATAAATTCACCAATAGCAGCAGATGAGAGAACTATATCTAGTATGGAACAGCTATCAATTGCTGGGACTCCTTGTCTGTTGCGCTAGCATGACTATAACAACATTAAATACGTATAATCACTTATAAAATTACTAATATAATGTAAAAAACAGTATTTTAACTGCTTGTAAGAGAGCTTTGACGCTCATACTATGTAGCAGAGTACATATAAATCTCTACATAATGCTTACTTAGATTTGCTGTGACACTCATAGCGGCTCTGACTTTTCCCGTTAAGTCTGTTTTGCAAGCTGCCAGCCCTCACAGAGGTCGTGTAATTTTAACCAACCTCGCCACAGTACTTGAATACCAATGGGTGTTTTACTTCGATGTTCTAAGTAGCCACCAAGACGAGCAACGGCTTCAACAGCCCAGCTAACTGTTAGTACTTTGGGAAGTTTGGGGGACTTAGCTTTTAAAATCTTAAGTTCAAGGGGGTTAAGAATCTCAATGGCAGGAGAGTCGGGTTGAGTACGGTGTAGATAAGTTAGTTGCAACAGTTCTACCGCAATCACACTCAAGAAACCAATGAGAGCCTTCATCCCATCAGCAGCAAGTCTGTATCTG
>NZ_JAECZA010000323.1 GCF_016056275.1 Dendronalium phyllosphericum CENA369
GACCACTGTCACACACAATTTGGCATTCCATCTTGCCGACCGTGGGCATAAAGTTCTGGCAGTCGATATGGACCCACAAGGTTCCCTTACCGACTTCTTTGGGCTGGATCTGCCTTCTGATGCACAGACTATATATGATGCCCTTATGTCTGACGCGGAGGAACCTTCTTTACCCATCCACAAAAATTTAGATGGCGTAGACTTACTGCCCTCAGATATCCTCTTAGCTAATGTTGAGCAAGAGTTAGTAGCACAATTGGAAAGGGAACTGCGACTCAAGGAAATACTAACTTCAGCCACCAAAAATTATGCCTTCATTTTAATTGATTGCCCTCCTTCTTTGGGGCTTCTGAGCATAATTAGTTTGATAGCTGCGACTCATGTTCTCGTTCCCATCCATACTCAGCACAAAGCTTTTAAAGGCACAGCTTCACTGCTGAAAACCATAGCCAAAGTACAGAAGCGACTCAATAAATCTCTTAGAATAGCTGGGTTCGTGCCGACAATATATGCGGCGGCTAACATTCACGACCAGAATAAATTACAAGATATCAAGGAGCAATTATCAGCTATTGCGCCCATACTGTCCCCCATTCCTCGTGCTACAGCTATTGCAGAAGCTTCAGGAGAAGGAAAGCCTCTAGCTCTGTGTTCTGTAGGCAGAAATAAACCTATTGTTACTTTATTTGAGCAGTTGGCAGCTTTTGTGGAGGAGTTGCAATGAATTCCCCTAGACAGCGAAGAAAATCCCCGTCTGCTTCTAACAGGAGCAAGATTGAGAAGCCCGTGGGTCTTCTCACTCAACTGGATGAAAATCCTCCCGAACCCACTAATAAAATTACCTTGGAGCAAATATCTTTACCTCACTCCCAGCCTCGACGATACTTTGACCCAGAAAAGCAGCGACAGTTAGTAGAGTCAGTAAAACGCGACGGTATTCTCCAACCCCTTTTGGTGAGACCCCTAGAGAATAAGCGCTACGAACTGGTAGCCGGAGAGCGACGACTCAGAGCAGCCCAAGTGGCGGGGTTAGCTGAAGTACCAGTGATGATAAGGGAAATGACTGATGCTGAGGCTACGCTATATGCCCTGACCGAGAACCTTCAGAGAGAAGATTTAAACCCTGTTGAGGAAACAGAGGGAATTTTACAGATGTTGGCTCTCCAATTAGTCCGGTCTACCGAAGAAGTCAAAGCCCTGTTGTACAGGATGCAAAAAGAATCTCAAGGAAAAAGAACGGCAGATAACGTTATCGGTCAAGCTGAGGGAGAAACTGTTCGGGCAGTATTTGAAGCTCTAGGGCGGATGGGTTGGGATTCTTTTGTAGCGAATCGGCTACCTCTCCTCAACCTCCCAAGAGAAGTTTTAGAGGCGCTGCGCCAGGGGCGGATTGAATACACCAAGGCCAGGGAGATAGCCAAATTGAAGGAATCCTCAGCACGGCAGCAACTCCTTGAAGATGCAATTGCACAGGAATTATCACTCAGCCAAATCCGAGAGCAGGTCAAGGCTCTCAAGCCTAAACCTGCTCCAGAACCACTACCTTCCCCAACACAGCAAGAAATTAAGCACACGAAAACCCGGCTCAAAAAGCTTTACGATTTGACTAGGGAAGCTAATTTAGAAAATCCAGCAATTCATCAAAAAGCGCAAGAGCTGATATCCCAGCTTGAGGCTTTGCTGGTGACAAAATCTACTAAAGTGCCTGACAATGGTGTTGATGATTAGTACCATGACCGATTCTGATGCTGATAGCACGAAACTACAAACGCAACTGGCCCAGGTATATAGTCAGCTATCACACATAGACCAAAAGATTGTGCAATTATTTTCGGTGATTTATGAATCGGTAAACAGAACTTCATTCATGAATTGCCTCAATCAAATCGGCACGTTAGATGAAAACAATAAACCTTTTATTAACAAAAGCTTAAGCCGCCACATTGATGGATTATTGGCAGCAGGTTTGCTAATTCAGTCAAGCGGGCAAGGCCCTCAATGCCATCCGCTCATAACAGAGATTGCTACTCGTGATGCGGTAAAAGCAGGATATTTTGAAATCCTAGCGACCTCTGTCTCCAAAATTTTACCTATATCTAGTGGTTACGCAAGCGGAACCCGGTATTTCCAGAGCGAGCGCCAGTTCATCAGAGAAGTTCGTATTGGTTTTTACCGTCACGACCCCAATTTCATTAATAAACAGATTGAAGACTACCAGAAATACAGTCACAGCAATAAGATATCTGTAAATAAAATCTTCGAACAAATCTGCAATAACCCATTTGATGCTGATTGGTTTCGCACCCTGCCACAAGGATTATTTGAAAACGGCATATCTAGCATCCTCCTGAATGCAGCCCTAAAATGTTCTCCTGCGGAAGAGCCGTTTGCGCTGCTATTAGAAGAATGCTCTACAAAGGGAGAACACTGCTCGGATTATCTGCAACTGATTTTGGCGGAACAACTGCTTCTTAGGGGTTGTATACAAGAAGCACAACAAAGTTTAGAGCGTATATCTGAGAATTATCGAGATAATGCCGCTGTCTTTTGGGGCTGGCTGAGTTTTCTTAAGGGTGAAAATGACCAAGCTATTAAATATTACACAGTTGGTCTCAAAGCCCTCAGAAAAGCCAGGAGCAAGCAAAAGATATACTTTAATACTATGGGCGGCTTGTTTTTTATCTTGGCTCTATTAAAGGAAGGTTCGCGCGAACGCCTCCTTGAAGCCCAAGAGTACGCCAGTCTGATTTCCCGCCAGGGAGATCATTGGCTCAGGACTATTTATGCAAGATTGAAAATCGTGCTGCAAGTCCACCAAGGCGATATTGCCCAAAAAGAATTTATAGTCAGCGTTCAAGTTCCTCCCTTAGAAGAGCATCACAGCTTAGAAACACTCTTATGTGCCCTGTGTCTCTACTGGGTGGATGTTGACAAGGCAAAAAAGCGTTTGCCCAAGTTGTTAGAACCGTTATATCAGCAAGCGTTAGGATCTGGTTATCGCTGGCTAGAAATGGAAACCGCAGAACTTCTGTCCCGGCTAAAACCACGCAGTGCATATAACACACAAGCAGCAGTATTACGTGAAGATAGCGGCATTCACAGTATAGTAGACTTGATTCGACCTCAAGAATCTTGGGAGCTTTGCTTAAAAGCGCTGGCAAATCTAGAGGAAGAACCGCTTGTACCTGTAAAAGCCTCAGCAGAACTGCGCTTGGCATGGTTTATTACTTTCTATCCCAGCAAATGTATCTTGCAACCCCGCGAGCAAAAGATTAACGCCAAAGGGGAGTGGAGCAAAGGTCGTCCCATAGCTATCAAGCGCCTGAGCGCGAACCTAGGTGAGTTTGATTATCTCACGCCCCAGGATATCCGGGTATGTGCCTGCATTGAAACATTTACTGACTATGATTATGGATATCACGGCAAAACCGAGTATACGTTCAACGCCAAGGCAATCTCTGCCTTAATTGGGCACCCCTTGGTTTTTTGGGAAGATTCGCCCACCACCCGCGTGGAAATCGTCAAGGGAGAACCAGAATTAATCGTCAAAAAAGGGAAACGCGATCGCTTAAGTTTGGAATTTTCTCCTAAACTGACAGAATCACAGAATATCCTGGCTGTCAAAGAAACCCCAACCCGAATCAAGGTAATTGAGATTAATGCCAAACACCGACGCATAGCAGAGATTATCGGCAAAGAGAATCGCTTAGACGTGCCTGCCATTGCCGAAAAGCAAGTTTTGGCAGCCATCAATGCTGTCTCTGGAATTGTCACTGTGCATTCTGATATCGGTGGCGGGTTGGCAGGAGCCTCAGAAGTACCAGCCCAGACTATACCCCATATTCACCTGTTGCCTGCTAATACAGGATTGAAAGTATCCCTGCTATCTCGTCCCTTTGCCCAAGGTGGCCCCTATTACCGCCCTGGTACGGGAGGTGAAACTGTAATTGCGGAGATTGACGGTAAGCGATTGCAAACCAGACGCAATCTGCGTGAAGAAAAGCAACTTGCTAATGCCGCTATAGCAGCCTGTCCTACCTTAACTCGTACTGAAGAACAAGATGGTGAATGGTTAATAGAACAGCCAGAGGACTGTTTGGAACTGCTTCTGGAACTGCAAGCACTCTCGAACACTGTGGTGCTGGAATGGCCAGAAGGTGAAAAACTGCGTATTAAGCACCAAGCGGATCTCAAAGATTTCCAGTTGTCAATTCAACGCCAGCAGGACTGGTTTGCAGCCACTGGCGAATTGAAATTGGATAACGACTTAGTGCTGGATATGCAGCAACTACTCGAACTATTGGATAAAACCCCAAGTCGTTTTATCCCGCTTGGTGACGGTCAATTCCTGGCTTTAACCCAAGCTTTTCGCAAACGCCTCGATGAATTACGGGCGTTTTCAGAAAAACATAGTAAAGGTATACGCTTTCACCCCTTAGCAACATTAGGTTTAGAGGATTTCGTAGACGAGGTGGGCAAGGTGAAAGTAGACAAACACTGGAAGGTACACAGAGAGCGTCTGAAGGAGGTGCAAAGCCTCCAGCCGGAACTCCCCTCTACGTTTCAAGCTGACCTGCGCGACTACCAAATGGAGGGGTTCAACTGGCTGGCGCGGCTGGCACATTGGGGTGTAGGAGCCTGCTTGGCAGACCAAATGGGACTGGGCAAGACCGTGCAGGCATTGGCTGTTATCCTCAAGCGTGCCCATGAGGGGGCAACCCTAATTATTGCCCCCACTTCGGTGTGCATGAATTGGGTGAGTGAGGCGCAGCGCTTTGCCCCCACCCTCAATATCGTTCAATTTGGTGGAAGCGATCGCCAAAAATTACTCTCTGGGTTACAACCGTTTGATATGTTGGTATGCAGCTACGGTCTGTTGCAGCAGGAAGAAGTATCCCAAATGCTGTCCCAGGTGCAGTGGCAAACGATTGTGCTGGATGAAGCCCAGGCAATCAAAAATATGACCACCAAACGTTCCCAGGCAGCAATGAACCTCAAAGGTAGTTTCAAGCTGATTACCACCGGGACTCCGATTGAGAACCACCTCGGCGAACTGTGGAATTTGTTCCGCTTTATTAATCCTGGGCTTCTGGGTTCGTTTGAAAGCTTCAATCAACGCTTTGCAATCCCAATTGAGAAATTTCAGGACAAACAAGTACGCAACAAACTTAAAAAACTCATTCAACCATTCCTGCTGCGTCGCACAAAAAATCAGGTGCTAGAAGAGTTGCCTTCTCGTACTGAGATTCTGTTACATGTAGAGTTGAGTCGGGAGGAAATGGCATTCTATGAAGCGTTGCGGCAAGAGGCAATATCCAAACTGACTGAAAGTGAGGCAATTGCTGGTCACAAACACCTGCAAGTGCTAGCAGAAATTATGAAACTGCGCCGGGCTTGCTGTAATCCCAGCCTCGTTATGCCTGATACTGAACTATCCAGCTCGAAACTGCAACTTTTTAGTGAGGTGCTGGGCGATCTACTGGACAATCGCCATAAGGCCCTTGTGTTTAGTCAGTTCGTTGACCATTTGCACATCATCCGAGATTATCTAGATAAGCAAGGTATTAGTTATCAATACTTGGATGGCAGTACCCCCGCTCCAGAGCGCAAAAAACGGGTAGATGCTTTCCAAGCTGGGTCAGGAGATGTATTTTTAATTAGCCTCAAGGCGGGTGGTACTGGTCTCAATCTCACTGCCGCTGATTACGTAATCCACATGGACCCCTGGTGGAACCCAGCGGTAGAAGACCAAGCCTCCGACCGTGCCCATCGCATCGGACAACAACGCCCAGTTACTATCTATCGCTTAGTAGCGAAAGATACTATTGAAGATAAGATTGTGGATTTGCATCACCACAAGCGAGATTTGGCAGACAGCCTGCTCGAAGGTGCCGATCTAAGTGGCAAGATATCAACACAAGAGTTGCTGCGGTTGATAAATGAAAGCTAATATTGCTTCAGCCGTAAGCCTGTGTAGGACAAAAGTGTTAGGCAGCATTAGCTTTAGCTTTATCTCCCCAGTTACAACTGCACCTACGTCATCACTGGTTAACTAATCATCTACTGGATGCTCCCGAATTGGCTTCTATGTCATCATAGAAAACGAGAATTAATTCGGTGAGTATTTTTGTTTTTAGTATTGACAGGCTTTCCCCTTTTGGTATTTACAGACTTTTCTCCGAAATTTAAATCTCTACACGCGCTTTTATTTTGGAGAAAATCGATGTCAATTTATGTAGGCAACCTCTCTTACGAAGTTACACAAGATGCATTAACAGCGGTTTTTGCAGAATATGGTACTGTCAAGCGTGTTCAGCTACCGAATGACCGCGAAACAGGACAACCACGCGGTTTTGGTTTTGTAGAAATGGGAACTGAAGCTGAAGAAGCTGCTGCTATTGAAGCTCTTGATGGTGCTGAATGGATGGGCCGTGACCTGAAAGTTAACAAAGCCAAGCCCAGAGAAGACAGAGGTTCTTCTGGTGGCAACCGGGGCGGATATGGTGGCGGCGGTGGACGGGGTGGATATAGTAGCGGTGGTGGACGCGGACGCTATTAAGATTTGAAACCAGATATTTGAGAGAGCGAATTTTTAGGCCATTGATGAAGTCGATTTAGTAGGAGAAATAATGACCCAGATAGTAGTGGGTGAAAATGAACATCTTGAATCAGCCTTACGCCGATTTAAGCGAGAAGTTTCCAAGGCAGGGATTTTTCAGGATATGAGGAAGCACCGTCACTTTGAAACACCTATTGAAAAGTCCAAGCGCAAAAAACTAGCTTTACAAAAGCAGGGTAAAAGACGTTTCCGCACTTGATCACTGACATAGATAATAATCAATGCCCTCATAGTATTTATGAGGGTTTTTCTTATGGAATTTAGCAGCAGTAAGTAAAAAGTAAGCAATAGTAGTTCTTTCTGACTTCAAAGCTTTATCTATAAAGGATTACAGTCGCCATTATCTCGCACTGTTCTTGCTCGGTCGCGGTTAGTAGACAAGAAAAGCATTATTGGTTTAAATAAGTGTATCTCGGCGGACACTCTATAAGCAAACAAGGCTTGGATGATTTATCAAAAAGGGATACTCAAAAGCTTATACAGCAATACTTTCAGCCTATATTGCCCCAGTGTCAGCAACGCTATATTTACTCTAGTTTGTATCAACACCTAAAATACGCTCAATTTCTTTAATGAAAGCAAATCCGTCACGCCCTAGAATCTGGCGATCTCAGTATCTGCAATCGATTGAGTTGGTACATGGTGTTTCTAAAAGCCATTCATTGCCCCGCCATTTTCACGAAGAACTGGAGCTTGGAATCCGGCAGAGTGACGGCTGGCAGTTTAACTACCGAGGTGCAATACACAGCGTTCCGCCAGATACCTTGGTAGTGACCCAACCGGGGGAAGCACATCAGGCTAATTCTGCGAGCGATCAAGACTGCACTTTTCGAGGGCTACGGGTAGGTATAGATTTACTTCAACAAGTTGCAACAGAAGTGGCAGGACACAAAACAGCGCTGCCATTTTTTCCGATGCCTCTAGTCCATGACCGCGACCTGAATACACAAATTGTTCAAGTTCATCAAGCTCTAGAACAATCCATTTCTGGGCTGGAACAACAAACATTGATCCTGGAATTGTTAGCACAATTAATTTTGCGCTGTGCAGAAAATCCGCCACCCCAAGCAAAGTTAGGGGAAGAACGTCAGCCTGTCGAGCGCATCCGCGCATATTTAGAAGACCATTACAATCAAGAGGTTTCGTTAGAACAATTAGCACAGATTGCGAACTTGAGTTCCTTTCATCTCAATCGCTCTTTTCGCAAAACCTTTGGAATGCCACCCCATGCTTATCAAATTCAAGTGCGAATTTTGCAGGCAAAACGGCTACTAACGAAAGGGTGGTCGATCAATAAAGTAGCCGCTGAAACTGGATTCGCGAGTCAAAGTCACTTTGGCTCACACTTCAAGCGGCTTGTTTGTGTTACTCCGAGGCAATACATTCAAGACAGCAAGAACTTGATAGATTTCGATGCTTAAATTCATTAATCTCTAAACAGATTTTTTGTAAATTCAGGTCGCAAGCTACGGCGACGAAGACTAGAGAAAATTGAAATCTTTAAACAATAGATTAATTCGCACCAAACTCAAGTTAAACCCGATTGAGAGAGCTAGCCAACGATCATTGTCATAACCAATTGAAATAAAGGATTTATACATGAACCCACAAAACAAACCACAAGCTTTTCAAGTCAATAGTGTCGAAGGTCGCGCTTATTGGGGTGTGGGCATTCTCTGGATCATGCTGGCAACTGCCGAAGATACTGATGGACGGTATTCTTGTATAGAACAATTGTTGCCGCACGGCCCAGCAGCAGGGGATCACATCCATGAGGTGGCAGATGAAACCTTCTACATTTTAGAAGGCGAAGCAACCTTTTTTGTAGAAGACCAGCCGATTAAAGCAACTGCCGGATCGTTTGTGTCAATTCCACGTGGCACAAAACACGCTTTTCAAATCGATTCTGAAACGGCACGATTACTCAATACCTATGTACCCGCAGGTTTTGAGTACGCGATCATGGCGACGGCAGTACCTGCCCAATCGCGCACATTGCCTCCTGCTTCGCTGCCTTTTCCCGATCAAGAACAAGCTAATCAAGCGCTTGAGAAAGTCATCCAGCAGTATCCTGCGGCTAAAACCATTTACTTACAAGGTTTCGCAAGCTAAATTACCCGACACCGGACGATCACAAGTTTGGCTTTGGCAAAGCGATCGCTGCCGTGTAATTGCTGTTCGGGTAATGAGTGTGCCTGATTGATCGTTAGCGGCAAAGGATAAATTCTCTGAACTTTAACAAATAAAATAAGGAAAATCATGACTACAGAATTGACAGTTATGGTTGCTGGTGCGACTGGGATGTTGGGTACTAAGATTGTTTCTGCTCTATTGGACAAAGGAAACATTGATGTTCGGGCAATGGTGCGATCGCTTAATGACAGCAATGCAGAAAATCGCCAAAAGATTGAGGCGATGAAAGCCAAGGGTGCAGCGATCGCCCTTGGCGACGTGATGCAGCCTCAAACCTTACTGCCAACATGTGCAGGAGTCGATGTTGTCGTATCGGCGATCGGTAATAGTGAAGTGACTGTACCAGGGCAGAAGAACTTGATTGATGCTGCCAAACAGCAGGGCGTAAAGCGGTTCATTCCCTCCGATTACTCGGTGGACTATCGCAAGCTAGACTACGGCGACAATGACAATTTGGATAAGCGCAAGGACGTATTTGAGTATCTTCAGCTCATGGGTTTGGAGTATACCTTAGTTCTCAACGGGATGTTTATGGACTTCATTGCCTATATGCCGCTGTTTGACCTGGAACATCAGACCTTTCAATACTGGGGCGATGGTGAAATGCCGATGGATTTTACGACCACTGATGATACCGCCAAGTATGTGGCGGAAGCGGTGAGCGACCCAGGTTTGGCAAACACGGCACTGGAAGTCGCAGGTGACACTCTAACCCCGAAGCAGTTTAAAGCCACTTATGAAGCAGCGACAGGCACTAAATTAACCGAAAAACAATTGGGCAGTGTGGCTGACTTTCAAGCCTGGATTACTGCCAAAAAAGCGTCAGCCAGTTCTCTCGAAGAGTATGTTTACCACCAGTATATTTACGCGATGGTGTCGGGCAAGGGCAAACTCGATCGCATTGAAAATGCTCGCTATCCTCACATCAAACCCATGACAGTTAAGCAATTTCTCAGCAAAGGAGATTCGTAAAACGGTGGCTTG
The DNA here is from genome assembly GCF_016056275.1 of Dendronalium phyllosphericum CENA369. GTDB lineage: Bacteria > Cyanobacteriota > Cyanobacteriia > Cyanobacteriales > Nostocaceae > Dendronalium > Dendronalium phyllosphericum. The sequence goes on from NZ_JAECZA010000323.1 coordinate 9,797, forward strand.
AATAGGAAAAGCGATTTCTTAAAATATATACTCAGTCGCGCTACATCTTTGGGCTAATACGTGTAATACAAGCGTCAAAGTCTTCTAGATTCATTCATACAAGAGCGCGAACGCCTGCTTGAAAGAGGAGAAAAAGCCATTGTCGGCTAAGGCATTCAATTACAGCGTATGAAGAAGCACTTGCAAAAGAGGAAAGTGAGGTTAGATGTAGCGAACTGCAAACAGAGAGCGATAAAACTGCAAACAAGGCATTTTTGAAACCACATTCTCTGCAAATAAAGGTGGTCTCAAAACCACATTATTTGCAAATGAAACTGCAAACATAATTTTCAAACTGCAAACAAGGGGTTTCAAACCACATTAGCTGCAAATAAGCCGTAACCCTTACCACGATTGAGTTTAGGGATTTATAGCCTCAAGAATGTCCAGATTAAACGAACCCATTAACCAAACACTTATGCCCGAATGATGTGGTTTAATCTGAACAACATCCGTCTAATTTAATTATGAATTAGGTTTTTAGGAGCAAGTACCACTAACTTATTTCTTTGACTTGGTAAAGACTTTAAGTTTAAGGCTGGAGTGAAAGTAATATTCTTTAATTTGGACAGTTTCATCCCAAAAGTACATATAAAGCTAAAACTCTTACTGACTAATGATTACAGCCTATTTGCAGTTAATGTGGTTTCAAACTCCTTGTTTGCAGTTTGAAATTTATGTTTGCAGTTTCATTTGCAAATAATGTGGTTTTGAGACCCCTCTTATTTGCAAATAATGTGGTTTGAAAATTGCCTTGTTTGCAGTTTGAAGCGTTTATGTTTGCAGTTCGCTATAGTTAGAGTGGTGGGAGTTATCGTCAAGCCTTTTGCTCCTGATGCACCAATAGCACAAGTCCAAGCGGCTTTACAGACCGCGTGCCCATGAGTAACATTGGAGTAAAAATTTCTAGATGGAGATGATGATGACCGATACCTTACCCTCCTACACCCATCGGACATTTGATGTTGAAAAATCGGTTCGCTTTTCGCAAGAAAAAGCAATCGTTACGGAAATAGTCATCACGAAACATTCAAGTATTGCTGTCTGGGGTGTACGTCCCGGACAGCAAGTGCAGGCACACACTCACCCCGACGGACAAGATACCTGGATTGTGATCAGGGGAGAATTGACCTACTATCTTGGCGACGGACACAAGAAAATTATTTCTGCGGGTCAGATCGATGTCGCCGAACCGTTGCAGGTTCACGGAGCCATCAATGAGGGAACGGAAGACGCGGTGTTTATCTCCATTTATTCTGCCCCAAGTCTCAAAGTCGTTACTGCATCCCCCTGATGGATGCTAACGCCGTGTTACGCGTGCGAGTAGCATTGGAACCAAAATGTGCGCGCTCCGACCGATTCCTGTGAACACCGCGATCGCCACAATGGAACGGCAAATGAATGAACAGAACCCACCTAATCCCACATCCTGATTGCAACATTTTGATTTATATCTGGCTGCGACAAATCCAAATTCCACATAATTAGGAATACGTGTAATAGACGATTAAGGCATTAATCAGGCAAATGTGTTTTTTAGGAGTTATGTAAAAATAACTTGAACAATTAAGTGACCAGCTTGGGTTTGATAATATAGTTCCACTCACCATGAAAAGAATTTCGTTCGATTGCGATAGTATCAAGCTCTTGGTCTGTAACCTTGATTCCCGTTTTGTAGAGATTTGGATCTAATCTAGCCTCAACTTCTAATCCTTGTGTGGTGGTAGTATTGCGAATTAGATTAATCACAACTTGCAAGCTGGTTAATGGTCTACCTCTCCAGTTTTGGGTAATGTGACAAAACAAGCGATGCTCAATCTTATTCCATTTACTCGTGCCTGGAGGAAAATGGCACACATGAATATTTTTACCAGTTTCAGTTGCTAATTCTTGTAGCTTCAGTTTCCACAATCGTGAGCGATAACTATTGCTACCACCGCAATCAGCCGTAATCATTAGATGCTCACTGCTGGGATAAACTTGTTTTCCCATTGAGTACCACCAATGACGAATAGACTCGACTGCAAACTCCGCAGTATCGTGGTCAATACCAACATTTACCCATCCTTGATTTGAGGTTAAATCATAAATTCCGTAGGGAATTGCCTTGCCCAATTTGGGGTCAACAAAATCATGCATCTTCACCTCGATAGGCTGTTCTTTTTCACACCACTCGGTTCCAGAATTTTTAAAATCTCCAATTAATTCTTTTTTTTTGGTATCAACTGAAATTACGGGTTCGTTCTGGGATTGAAAGTGCTTGACTTGGTTGGAAATATGTAAAAACTGGTCGTCTCTATCTGGATGAGATAAGCCATCACGGGTTTTACGATTTGAT
>NZ_JAECZA010000324.1 GCF_016056275.1 Dendronalium phyllosphericum CENA369
GTGTAGGGTGTGGGGTGTGGGGTGTGGGGAAAGAAATAGCCCCAACAACCGAAGGGTTAAAAGCCCCGCCCTTTCAGGGCGTTTGCGTTGGCAGAGGTTAGAATCCTCTTCCAACGCCGTCTTCACTACACCCCACACCCTACCCCCTACACCCTGTCCAACAGTTTCCCACCAGAGATTTTCACAAATGATTTAGCTTATTGCAAGCGTATAGATACACTACCTGCATGGGCTGGCAAACCTTCTGCTTCTGCTAGGGTAACGGCTGCTTTGCCTATTGTCTGTAATGCTTGTAGATCGCATTCTAAATAAGTAATTCGTTTGAGAAAATCATAAACACTCAAGCCAGAGGCAAAGCGGGCAGAACGGGCAGTAGGCAATACATGGTTGGGGCCTCCTAAATAATCGCCAATCGCTTCTGGAGTATAGCGTCCTAAAAATACGCTTCCAGCACACTTAATTTGATTGGCAAGCTGTTGTGGGTTATCTGTGCACAATTCCACATGTTCTGGAGCTAGTTGATTGAGCAGTGGTATACTTTGTGCCAAATCGCTGACTAGAATCACGGCAGCATAATTTTGCCAACTAGCACTAGCGACTTCTGTAGTAGGTAAGTCTACAAGAATTTTCTCAACAGCCTTGATTACTTGTTGTGCGAAGATTTCCGAATCAGTAATTAAGATTGACTGGGCGCTAGGATCGTGTTCTGCTTGCGATAGTAAATCCCAGGCAATCCAATCTGGGTTGTTTTGACTATCGGCTACCACTAAAATTTCTGAAGGCCCGGCGATGCTATCAATGCCAACAGTGCCAAATACTTGACGCTTGGCTTCAGCAACATAAGCATTACCGGGGCCGACAATTTTATCCACAGGGGCGATGCTTTCCGTACCATAGGCTAATGCGGCGATCGCTTGTGCCCCACCAATGCCATATATTTCTGTAACGCCAGCAACTTGGGCCGCAGCCAAGACGGCGGGATTAATCTCACCGCCAGGCATTGGCACTGTCATCACAATTCTTTCCACGCCAGCTATTTTGGCTGGTAAGGCATTCATCAATAAAGAACTCGGATAGCTAGCCCGTCCCCCTGGTACATAAATTCCTACTTGCGACAGCGCTACCCAATTCAACCCCAGTTTTACCCCCACTGCATCGGTGTAGCCAATATCTTGCGGTAGGTGTTTTTGATGAAAAGCTGTAATTCTTTCAGCAGCTAGTTCTAGCGCTGCCTTGACATCGGCAGAACATTGTGCTGCTTGTTCGGCAATAAAGGTTTCACTCAGATGCAAAGATTGGGGATTGTAACGGTCAAAGCGACTAGTGTAGTCTTTAACTGCGGCATCACCACGCCCTTTGACATCAGCCAAAATTTCGCGTACTGTCCCACTAACATCTACTGTAGCTTCCCGGCGATCGCTGACAAGAGTTTGGAATTTCACAGAAAAATCTTTGTCGGTAATTTTAAGTAGCTGCATGGACAGTATTTTATAAAGCAGTGAGGTCAATAATTAGTTTAAAGCTGGAGCGACCCAATTGAGCTAACAAAGGATGTGAAGGGTATCCCTTAGCAATTCTACAATAAAATATTCCACAGGAACGCTTATATGTAGCATTTTCTATTGGGAAAGCTTTTTACCATGAATCCCCTGACGATATTACATTTGTAGTATTAAGGAGGACAGAATCATTTTTGTGCTGGCTGCTGGTCAGCAGTCGGCTGATGTACGAGATAGCCAAGGATAGCGGTAGCGATACCAGCTACAGTTCCAGCAACACCTTGTCCAATTAATCCAGCACCACCAAGCAGAGTTGACCCACCAGCGACCAAACCTAAAATTGTGGTGATTTTATTAAGAGTAGATTGTGACATTTAAGTTCTCCTGTGTGTGTTGGTAGTATTCCCAAAATAATTAAGTTATCTATGCTCGGTTGCGTTGAGGATTGTTAGCTGGGCTTTGATATCTAAAATATCCCTATCAAGTACCTCAAAGCGTCTTTCCATTTCATCAAATCCCAGAGTAATACCAGTAGAAATATCCTTTTGGTTATTCCTCAAGTGTTCAAAATCGCGTTTAGCCGCATAGGCTTTTGTTGCCGAATCTGCGGCATCTCTAGCAGCTATTTCTTTGTCAAATTTAATCTTGTTTTGCCACCAGACAACCCAGCCGGATGCCGCGCAGACTGAAGATAATAAAAAGCCTGCTGCGGTAGCATCGACTTTCATGAATACATAAACTCAGTAACTTTAACTTTGGCAGTCGATAGCGCACCAGAACAAATGCCAACAACAGCATTTTTGCTGAAATTAATATCAACATATTTTTCAGTAGGTGCTAGCGAAAAATCATAACTGGTTGCAGAGACACTAACACTAGCATCAGTGAGATTAGCTCCAATCGGAGCAAATTTAAAATATACAGTTGATGCTCCTGTATTAGAAATTAGGTAAGAGCGTCTAGTGCCATCTGTTTTTTCTGGAACAATTGTAGATTTTTGAGTACTAGCAACGCTCACATCAGCATCAGGTTGAGCAGTAGTAGTAGGTTGTTTATTAACTGTAGAGTAGAACATATTTTCCTGGTAGGTTTGAATAGAAATTGACCAACTTACATCAGCGTCATCAAGACGCAAAAAGCCTAAACTCTCTCCCACTACAACTTTAGGGAAGTAAAAAAGCTCAAGTTCACTAACTCTATAACTCAGTCTTTGAGGATTATAGATATTGATTTCGCCATCCTCATTAAATGCTTTGGCTACAACAGCTTTTAAATACTTGCCGTCATATTGTTTGTTTAAAGAGTGTCTAACTCGGCAGACTTCTCCAGTAAAAGGTACAATCAACCAATCTTTATTTAAATTGAAAGTACCCAAGTTCTGCCAAGTCATTTGTTAAGCGCCATAGTTAGAAATGTCATTGACTTTTTGTTCAATGCGCGGTAAGTCTACATTGATAATTTGATTAATCAGATTTTCAGTCGTATCTGATTCAATACCAACGTATTTAAATACAGTAAAACTGACATATTGAAACCATTTAGGAACATCAAGTGACAGAGAATAAGTTGATGTGAGTTCAGGGAAAATAATCAAAGTAATTCGGTTAAGCCAGATTTTACGCTTTTGTACAGCATCAGAATCTGGTAAACCTCCAACCAAAAGTCCTAAATTAATTCTCTGATTAAGAAAACCGCCAAAATACCATGTTGGTTTAGCAGTGCTACAAGTAACTGAAACTGCAATGATATGTTTATCCAATAGGACTGGAATAGTAATTGTCGGAATTGGTGTGTAGCTTTCCCCATTAGCACTAACTACAGCCTCAACCGTAGTCGTGTAAACACTTTCCCAGTTTTGCGAGTTTTCAAGTTGTAAAACTGGGTTACTCATAAATATCTGAGTTTTTAAGCTTCTTTAATATTTTGTCCGCCTGGTCTGCGGCGGCGTTTACCACGTTGCTCTGGTTGTGTGGGTTGAGAAGGTGGAACTTCAACGTTGGTTTCAGGCGTTTGATTGGGTTGATTCTCTTGCTTTTCTTCTGCCATCATTAATCTCCTAAATAAATCTCAGCTAAATTTTCTTCTACTTCTTCAATGTATTTATCAACATCATCAAGATATGGCTCAACCATTTCTAGCAAATCATCGGGAGAAATCTCCCCCCGAATCATTGCTTTAGTAGCTCGATCGACAATCATTGACGCTTGAATTGCCGATTGCATTTCTTGCTCTGGATTATGAGGAATAATAATCACAGAAAAGCATTGTCTGATTTGTCGATTGGCTGCTATGTTCATGCTGACAAAATGCTATTTCAAGTTATTAGTTAGATGGCAAACCTGTAGCTAGATTATTACCTGTTGGTTTAGCGCGGTCAAAGCTACGAACCGTAACAAATTCTTTTGGGATGAAATGCAGCCCTAAAACGGTATATTGTCCGCCGACTGTACCTTTTTTTAAAGCAGTCATTAAAGACTTTCTAACATCTTCTTCACTTACGGTTGCTAAAGTTGGAGTTGTAGGAGTGCCGCCTTCGGTTTCAGCTTGAGGTGCATTAGTGGTGCGACCGTAAGGAACAGAGCCAGAGCGGATACCTTCGTAAGCTTTGTAATTTCGTTTAGTGATTTTTGATTGCTTTTGTGTTTTTGCTTGAGTCAGACTAGCATTAGGAACAACGGTAATGATACATTCAGCTGCGTAAAAGCTTTCATCAATCTCGGTCTTAGACAAATCACGCTCAATTCCAAAAAGTGTGTCAGGAGCAGTTGCGCCGAATAATGTTTTAATGTTGTCGCCCTGCACAGTAATACTTGCTTGGACAGCAGTAACAGCACTTGGCTCAGTGGACAAACAAAAACTATTAGAATTCCAGTTGTACTGTCAGCTCAAATCATTGATTACGCCAGAAAACTGGATCGCAATAATGCCATGTCACACGGCATCTCAGCCGATTCGGTCTTAAGTGCAATTGACCGCTACATTGAATTTAGACAGCAGAATTTCCGCCCTAACCAGCACTCCAAAAAACCTGACCTAAGCAGTCGTACCTGGGACGAGCTGCGGAAATTCCAAGAACTGGTTAAAGAGAATCCAGGTGTGTTGGGGGTGGATTAATTCGTTGAGAATCAACGATTATTTCAAACTTTATTCTCGATCTCAATATCTCGCTCACTATATATTTGAATACTTTCTCCTGCTGGAGATTCAAATATATAGTTACGCCCACGTGCTGTATGGTTTGCTTCCACGCATTTACACCCCTCAACCCATTCATAACCGTTTTGAGTTATTCGACTGACGCGGTAGGTGACACTCGCTTGCCACCTTGCGGCTAAAGCTTTCAATCGGTTAGAAACTTTCCGGCTGCCGCCTTTTATTTCTTCACGGTATTCAGTAGCGTCTGGATGCATGAGGTGAATTGACCATTTCTCGCAATCAATGGGAGTGGCCATCGCCTTTATACCTCCCATTGGTGCATTTATTTTGACCTTTATTGGTTCGGGCAGTGCCGGCTGACTTTGCTCGACCTCAAAAACAGGTGCTTCCTCGCAAGGAAGTTGAAAATTAACTTCGGTTTTGCCGTCACACCCGTCACTTTCTATATGCAGCAAGGGTTGTGACCCGTCAATCGACCCGTCACTCAACCCGTCACTCGACCCGTCACTTTTATCATTTAACCCGTCACACCCGTCACTTTCCTTATGCAGCAAGGGTTGTGACCCGTCACTCAACCCGTCACTCGACCCGTCACTCGACCCGTCACTTTTGATTCGACTCATCAAGTAAACGTCATGAGTCGGGATATGGTCATCAGTCCCAGCGACTCGCAGCCGAATTCCTTTGACAAACTTGCCAGTATTACTGTGGCGTTTCTCAACTTTCCAACCCAAAACCGTGACACACGTCTCTACTAGGTCAGGAGAAAAATTCTTTTGGGACTTGGGATTGTCACCGAGATTGTGGCAGTGTCGTCTTCATTAGTCAAAAATGCTGCATAAAGTGGTTCGTTAGCTTGTTTGGTAAAGCGTTTGTATTCCCAGTTTAATGCGTCATGTATGGGTGTATTGCAATCATATCCATCAAAAAATTCTAAATCTTGATGGAACTCAATACAAGCATCAAATAAATCGGAATCGATACCACTTCCTTGAATAAAGGAATTTCTGACAAATGATTGAAAGTCTTCAAAGGAATCAAATCTGTTTCTTGTATCGCTATCTTTATATGCAGCATTTAACACCGCAACTGTTTGTCTAGAGGGAGTTTCGCTAATCATTTTCCCCTCCAAATGTGTTATAATTTAACCAATTATTGATACTTTTTGGCTGAGGAATGCTGTTACATTCACTCAGTTTTTTTCTTGGTTGCAGCATAGTTAGTTCTTCAGTAAATGTGTAGTTGGTGACTGAATTTCTTTAAAAAGGAATGTTATCTAACGTACAAGGGTTAATGTTTAGCCCTTGTTTTTTCATGGCATCAGTAAAGTCAACAAATATCGAATAAGGTACGTCAAGAAATAAGTGCGGAATGCTGAATGAAAATCCGATACTTAGTTGCGGGTGTGTCAGTGCTGACCATTCGATACTGATAGCTACTGGTGACGTAATTCGACACTGACAATATTTGAATCCGTGGTGATGCATGGCTGTCCAAAGCCAGAAATGCAGTAGTATAAATGTTCTGTTTTGTGGGTTGTGCATTGGTGACGAGTGAGTGACGGGTGAAGTGACGGGTCGAGTGACGGGTGAAGTGACGGGTCGAGTGACGGGTCAGAATCCTTGCTGTATAAGGAAAGTGACGGGTGTGACGGGTGAAGTAATGAAAAAGTGACGGGTCAAAATTGCTGTTGTTTTCATTTCTTTTGTGAAAGCAGATAGTTGGTCAGTGGTCAGTGGCGATCGCGTCTTCTTCAATCGGGGTCTCTGGAAATCGGTAGTAATGAATCGTTTGGTAAATTCCCTGGGTTCCCTGGATGCGCTTCAGAATACAGAAAGCTCCGTCTAGGTAGACAGCGCGCGGAAGCCGAGCAACAGCTACAAATTCCTTTTCTGCAAATTTGTTTCCGTTAGGGTCTATCAGAATTGCTTTTAGTGGCATGGTACTGGGTTGTCAGGAGCGATCGCCTTGCAAGGGAGGGGAGGGGCGAAGGTGTTCGGGGAGCCGCTGCCACCAGGTTTTTATTTGCCCGTTCTTGTCGATGATGGCGATATAAAAGTATTTGGGGAAGTCGGGATGCTGGAAGTTAATCCACTCTGGCGGCTTTGGCAGATGGTCATCAAAGAATCCGCTGGCATCGGGTAGCTGTTCTGGTTTTTGTTCGCTCATGAGTCTTTGGTCAGTTGATTTGCAGAGAAAAACAATAGCGGCGACTGCCCAATGTTTGGACAGCCGCCGCTAATTTTTGAGGTGGAAAACTGAACTAGTAACGCCGATCGCGTTTCAAGTCGTCGATGACTTTCTCCAGATACCAGTTGTCTGACTTGCCCCGGTGCAGTTGCCTCTGTTGTCGGAGCAGGCGCTTGGCTGTGAGGATGTCGCCATTGAGCATGGCAATTAGGTCTTGTTGCAGTTGCCTGTTTCTGGGGTCGTTGAGGTAAGACTGTGACCACTTTCCAGGCTTGGGTCGCGGTGGAGGCGATCGAAAGTGGGAGTATTGGGGCTTCCTGGGGATGAGTTGCTGAAGTGTTAGCCCTAGTCGTTCTAGTAAATGCATTAGATGCACAATGCTGATCAGCAAATCGCGGATTGCGAAGAGGATATTGATTAAACTGTCCATAGTGGATTGAATTGCAACTCTTTCCACCATCTACGGGTTCTGCTTGTGCTTGCATCAGCGGATACCCGTATTTGTTTTTAAAATCTTGATTCATGGTCACCCCAAGCGCTGAAATCTAGTCGAGCATTAACTGAGAAAAGCAGGCATAAATAAAACCGTCTACCCAAACAGGCAAACGGCTTTATTCCACTTCTTCGATTTCCTCTGTACTTTTCTCTGTCTCTTCTGTTTCTAAGTCCTCGGCAAATTGTTCTAGTTCCTGTATTCGAGCCTCTAATTCAGATACCTGTGTCTTGTGATATGCCAACTGCTCTTTAGTCTTGTCAATCAGTTGGCGTGCGATTCCCCCAGGAGTTCCCTCTCCAGCGCTGACAACAAGGGTATTTGATTTGTCGCTATTAGTTCTACTAGCTCCGAGCGAGTCATCCCTAGTTTTTGCGCCCTTCGGCGAAAGAGTTCCCACGCTTCTGGGGATACTGTCAAGCTTACCGTTTTTGCGTTTCTCTCTGACTTTGGTCTTCCTACCATTTTGATTTTCTCTTTTCATAGCAAGCCTTTCAATTATCACACATGTACAAATGAGAATTAGTTTTGCATTTTCACATATGTAATACTATAAATTAGCATTGTTTAAATGTAACTAATTATTCACGCAAATCCAGTAGAGATGGCAGCCTACCGCCACTGAGGCAACAGCAAAGACCTGCCAGCGCTGAGTACTGACCACCGAAACCCCAAACCATGCAGAGATAGCAGCCTGCAAGCCCAAAGACCTGCTAGGGGCGACAACCGAAAACCAACAACAGCCAACCAATGGGAAAAATCAAACTTCGCATTGAGGGAGAAACCAAAGACGTAAAAGCATTTTCACGATTCATGCGGCTAATAGCAAGATTCGTCAGCGCCGTGTCGCTGATAAGGGAAAGCCCAGATTTTCCCTACCACAGCACCACAGAGGTATGCCGTTACCTCGATTTTGAATTCGACACTGAAGTTTTGAGCGGAGGTGAAGAGTAGGAAAAAGCGATCGCCGGACAGCGGTCATTGTAAACAAACGTAAAAAGCGATAGCCGAAATGCTAAACAGACTAGTTCACATTCAAGAAGAAGGCATCGACAGAATCATCAACTTAAACGATGTCTGTTCTGCCACCAAAGTAGGAGAGACACTTTCAATCTTCATGGTTAACAATGCCCGTCCGCTACTCTTCCGAAAGCAAGCAGCTGAGAACATTTGGAGGACTTTAATGGATTTTAGTACGACCATCTATTCGCACCAAGCAGATAATTCTCACAATTACTTGCAGTCGTCTTTGAGCGATAATCGCAAGATTTTTTTGGATAGTCTAGCCATCTCTCACGATCGCACTCTTTCTAAGCTGGGAGGAGCAAAAGATATTGCCCAACTGCGGGACAACGCTTTACTTGAAGTCAAACTCGTTCCCCCGACTTTGAATAACCCCAGGCAGGCTTTCATGAAATTGCCAGGACAGAGTTTTGAGCCAATCCTGCTGCCAAACTGGCAAGTTATTAAAAATTTCGGAGTCACCCACACTTCACAGCCTGCTATCGACCGCGACACCTTACGGCGAATCTGGGATTTGGAGTTTAATTTAGACCCTGAAACGGTGAAACGAGGCGATGAAACGGTGAAACGACCGGATAGCAATGATTTCAGCACTGAAAATCGGCGTTTCACCCGTTTCAATTTAACGCGAAACGAAGCGAAAGCTGAAATTTTGAGGTTGCGAAATGAAATGAATATAAACCAGACAGAAATCATCAAAATGCTTTGGAATGCAAGACCTGGCAACACTGAAACTTACCGAAATGCCGTTTCAGAGTATAAGGAGTTGCTTGGGGAGGGAGGTGATTAAGACAAAAGCGATGGCTTCGCCAACGCCAAGGGCGAACGCGTTCATGCCACAAACGCGATCGCATTCAGGTGTATCAACCAAAAATTAACACAGGGTTTAGCTATGAAAGACAAAAATCTTGCCACCATTTGGGCTAAAAATATTTTGACCGAAAACAACTGGTGCATTCTGGATACCGAAACGACGGATTTAAAACAGGCCCAAATATGCCAAACAGGGGTTATTGCGCCAGGGATGCCAGGCTGGCAAACACTCGTTAAACCAACTATCCCGATTTCGCTTGAGGCGATTGAAATACACGGAATCACAAATGAGGCTGTAGACAATGCCCCAACCTTCGATCGAGTTTTCTTAGAGTTAATGAGACGAATAGGTAACAGAGATTTAATCATTTACAATGCTGATTTTGATTTACGGGCTATTAAAAATTCTTTGAGAGTACACGGAATTCAGCTAGCATTCCCCACTAGCGATCGCCGACAATGCCGCATCTTCACAAACGGCGGTTCTATCGACTGTGCAATGCTTTGGTACTCCCAATGGGTAGGAGAGTGGAATGCTTTCCACGGTAATTACAAGTGGCAACCGTTAATCGGGGGCAATCATTCTGCAT
>NZ_JAECZA010000325.1 GCF_016056275.1 Dendronalium phyllosphericum CENA369
GTAGCGACCTGCAATGCTAATCGCTCAAACCTGCAATCAAGACATTTACAAACCAGGATTATTTGCAACTATAATTGCGCTTCAGCCAGGATTAATTGCAACTGAGCCAGGATTAAATGCAACCAACCTGCAATCATCGGTTTGAGCCAGGATTATTTGCAACTATAAATGAACCTACATCGGATTGCACTTTCAATTGACTCAAAGTGGCAGCCCCGCCGCCAACATTTGCTCCTGCAATTCACGCGCACGCGTTGGGTCAAGTTGACCACGAAACAACAACTTAATTTCAGCCGGTTTGGCATTGAACTGTTCCGCCAAGTCCCTCACGTTATAGCCATGTCGGGTGAGAGTTGGTTCCAAATCGTCAAGAAGCTTCGACAGCACTGACTCAATAATCACCGCAGTCACAGGCTTGACTGCAACTCGGTACGCAGCCTCTAAAGCTAGTGTCAAATGTTGTTCGATTTGTAGTGGAGTTCTCAGCCTCGCAGCAAGTAATTCAATAGCAGAGGCCTCTAGGATGTCACTAATAGAAGTATCATCCGCAGTACATTCAGATACCAGCCATTCAATATATTCTCGCTGATTCCCGACAATACCCTCCAACGAGAAAACTGTCGCCCGATATCCAATTTCCTCCATCGTGGGACGGCGCAAATCATTTTTCAGTTTGGGATGACCAGCCAGCACCACCGAGAGTGTGCCACCACCGTCTTCAACTACCTCGATTAAACGTTTGAGTCCCGTCAGCGTACTGTAATGTAGGTCATGAGCCTCATCAACAAACAGTGCCACTGGCTTTTTACCTTTTCTAATCAGGTCGCGCAGTTCCCGTTCCCGTTTTTCGCCGTCTTTCGGGATTTTAATTTCCTTATCTGTGGATAAATCATAGAATAAGGCAGCAATCAGAGTGGGTAGTGTCGCTCGGTCTTTATCCACAGAAAGCGACTTTGAGACGGTGATTTTACCTTCTTTCTCCAAAACATCAAACAAACGTCGTAAAATCGTTGTCTTCCCACACCCGATAATTCCTGTGATGGCAACCAACTTCCCTGAATGAATTGCAACTTTAATATCCTTGAACATTTGTTTTTGGTGTTCAGTCTCGTAGTACCCAGCTTTGGGAAACTCCTTAACTAAACTAAAGTGTTCCATGACCTCAGTAAGCATTTTGTTCCCCTCCTTTGTTCGAGTGGAAATACTCCCTTACCCGGTCAATAATCACTTTTTTATTGAGGGTTTCAGTTAGCAGCGCATTAATAAACGCCATTTGTTCAGGAGATAATTTCGCCAACGGCAAGGCCAAATAATCAGAAATTGCCAGTTTAGCGGATATGATGCTGGGATATGTAAATTCTTGGAACGGGTCTGGGTCGTTGAAAGGTGTGACAGTTGGCTGAATATCTTTATACTTGTCCACCAAAAATTGAAGATCGGCATTTTTGTCCAATGCTGTCCGTGGCAAGCCCAGTTTCTTTGCTAAATCAGCAATCCTGTCTGCCCGTTCTTCAGTTTTAGTTTTCTTGTGTTTGCGATAGCGATGTAATGGAATGGGCCCATCAACCGGGTAAAATGGCCCGTAGCGGCGATCGTTAAACTCAACGTATAACTCGTTGTCAAATAAACCCCACCACAGCACTACGGTTTCGCCTGCCAAGTCTGGTTCTACCTCATAAGCTACGCCTTCAACTGATACTCTGGCATCTGAACCAACCTTTCTACGTTGCGGTTCGCGGGCAAAGTTACAGAATCGCTCCCAACTACACATTGAGCGTAAGCCTGACTTGGGGAGATTACGCAGCCAATCTTCTATCCGCGAATGTGGGGACTCTCGGTGTGGTTTATCGTTGTAAAGCAATAGATACTGGCGCAGCCAAAGGTTAGCCTCTACCTCGTTCTCCGGTTCGTGAAAGTGATACAGAGTTTCGTAAGCTTCTTTGACCGTCCGAAATGGTCTTTCTACTTTGCCTTTGGAACGAGCTGTCACCCGACGACCATCTTTGCCATTGGGCAGATGTGTGACTAACTTGATTCTTAGGCAGTCCATGACATTCTGAAATACTTGACTTTTGGCAATTGGCCCATTGTCTGTATAAATCATCTCTGGAATTCCAGAGAAAGGAAATCCATCCGTTGTTTTCGCCGTCATTGCATTAAATAAGAAACGCAATGCCGCTTCCACATCTTCTCCATAAACACAGTGGTATTCTTGATAACATACGCCGCTACGATCATCGACAACGCTATAAAGCATCAGCAGTGGATTACCTTTACCTGGTTCAACCCACAATGGCTGCTTTACGTGTTTCAAATCAGACTGACTCAGGTCGAAATGCCAACATTCATTGCTGTATTCTGCCTGAAAACGCACCGCTGGAGGTTGCCGGGTCATTCGTTCATTGTCATACCCCCATGCTTTCAAGTAATAGTTGACGGTACTTCTAGTTAACGTACCCTTGCTCGGTTGGATAAAGCCATTTGGTGTATCCATCCCAAAATCTTCTAGTAGTTCAATCGCCCGTGCAGTGGAGAGGTGTCGCCCTTTCTTATTACTGGTGCGGATTTTCATTGCCGCAATGATTTCACAGTAGAGTTCCATTTCCGAGAGTGATAGCTTTCGAGGTGTTCCACTATCTGAACGGTTGATGGATTTGGGGCGTGATAAGTTACGCAAAGCGCGATATAGCGTATCTGTTGACACACCGTATAGGGCAGATGTCTGTTCAATGAGAATTCGACGTTCTTGGCAACGACTGGGCAATCCGTCGAGGCGGTGGCGTAAATTGATGAGTGCCTCTACCGGAATTTCCTTGTGTGCCATGTTATCTATTTATCTCTGCTATGTAGCTGTAGAGGGTTGGTTTTGAAATCCCCATGAGTCTACAGATTTCGACAATGGTGTATTGCTTTTCGGTATAAAGCTTTACTGCTAATTGACGTTTTGCTGAGTCTAGTGCTTTTGGTCTACCTCCCTTATGACCACGCGCACGCGCTGCTACAAGACCTGCCGTTGTGCGTTCACGGATGAGATTGCGTTCAAATTCTGCCAATGCGCCGAACAGATGGAAAATTAGCCTGCCACTATTATTAGTGGTAGTAATGGATTCTGACAAACTAGAAAGTTCAATTCCCCTTTCATCTAACTGGGATATGATCTCGATTAGGTCTTTGAGCGACCTTCCCAGGCGGTCTAATCTCCACACCACTAGGACATCTCCAGCCCTTGCTATTTCCAGTGCTTGGCTAAGTCCAGGTCTTGCTGCTTTCACTCCACTTATATGATCTGAGTAAATCTTTGCACAACCAGCTTGCTGCAAGGCATCCATTTGCAGGTTCAATTTTTGGTCATCTGTTGAAACTCGCGCATAGCCGATCAACATGACTTAAAGCCCAGCAAGTTAGTAAATAAACTCGTTACTGAATAGTATATGTTGCCTTAAATATTTTTACCGAGTTTCGTTACCAAACTTGAGCCGATTCTATGGAGACTTAGATATCAATCATAGTGGTAAAGAAAACGGTCGTTTGTTTTACCTTTATAGTTGCAGTTAATCCTGGTTGAAATTCAACTATTTTTTTGACAAGTTACAGCGTTTTTTGAGCAAACTGTCAAACTACCGTTTGACGGGACTTTCGGTTAGTTGCAAATAATCCTGGCTCAAACGGATGATTGCAGGTTGGTTGCATTTAATCCTGGCTCAGTTGCAATTAATCCTGGCTGAAGCGTAATTATAGTTGCAAATAATCCTGGTTTGTAAATGTCTTGATTGCAGGTTTGAGCGATTAGCATTGCAGGTCGCTACACGTACTGTGCGAGAAGTTGGACTGAAAAAACTGACATGGATTTAACGTCAATCTGACATGAAACTGACATGGATTTACCAAGGATTTAACATAGCTTTCATCTCGTCACAGTTATCCTTTCCATGAATTTGACATGGATTTAACGTCAATCTGACATGAAACTGACATGGATTTACCAAGGATTTAACATAAAACTGACATAGTATACTGTGCAGTTTTATTACTCGTTTTTACCTGTACTG
>NZ_JAECZA010000326.1 GCF_016056275.1 Dendronalium phyllosphericum CENA369
GTTTTGGCTGTGATGACGTTGAATAGTTCAATGGATGGAAATGCATTTAAAGTCTTTATTGAAAAGTGTTTACTTCCCCAACTCTGGACGGGTGCTGTAGTTGTTATGGATAATGTCCCTGCACATAAAGTGGAAGGAATCGAGTCTTTAATTCAATCAAAGGGTGCAAATGTTCTTTATCAGTCACCTTATTCTCCTGACTTTAATCCCATCGAACATTGGTGGTCACAATTAAAAGCTTTTTTACGCTCCTTTTCTCCAACCTCTTCAAAAATGGTTGATGTTCTCATCGCAACTGCACTTAATTTGATTAATCCAGAGCATTTAAAAAACTGGTTTACAAACTGTTGTTACTGTACCTCATAAACCTGCAATACGCTGTAATTGCCAGGATGGACGAGTAAGGGGGCTTGCCGAGATACGATCCCGTTGGTGAAATATTACTAAACATTAGTAACCTAGTTTTTGCAACATAACTCTGGTATCTAACGCCTTTTGTAAGGCACATTCAGCAAATCAATCGCCCGTTTCTTGGCTGCTTTTCCACGCCTATCGTACTTACTTGTCGTACTTGGTGACGCATGACCTGCAAGTTTTGCTACCGTGACGATATCTGCACCCGCATCCAATAGATTACCGATAAAAGTTCTAACTTTCGGAATCACTGCTCACAGAGAAGGCGTGTGTTCCGGGTCTGAAGCTGGTAACTCAATCCCTCGGCTTTGCAGTGCTTCAACTATCTGAGATACAGATTTATTTCCCAGATTTTTCAGCGTTCGCAAGCCTGTGACACTATATTTCTTTAAATCTTCTATTGTGTTAACTTGTGCCTCTTTAAGCGCCGTATTGACAACATGGGCAAATCATCACGTCTGCCTTTTGCCTGACCCCAACCAAGATCACCAAAAGTTGCCAAGAACCTTTAATGTGGTTTCGCTCATCGCCTTGTTTGCAGTTTTATCGCTGGATGTTTGCACTTCGCTACAATTATTGATAATGGCATAATTTATTTTTTGGAAGTCCCTTAGTTTACTAATGCCCAAGCGTATTGGCTTTTACCCTGTCAATGCCCCCCTTTGAGCTTCTGGGGTACGAAGTCCGGCAGGTTAATACTGTCAACCGCGAAGACGAAGAACTTGTTTGGGTTGTCAACACTCGTCGAATGGTAGGTGTCCGGCATTATAGTACCAACGAAGTCGTTGTCATTAGTGATGAACAACGTATGCTTTTTCACACCGTTGATAACCACATCCTCTCCGAAGGCCAAACCTTCAAGCTTGGCTGGAATGTCCTCTTGTTTGATCCCGTTTTGAGTCAGCGCAGCTACCACGTCGAGGAACAGGGTCTTGCTGACCGCCTTGCCAACAAGGTTGTTTTCTCCACTGATATTGCTTACTTCTTGAGCATTTGTCAGATCGATATGGTAAATTTTCTTGAAGGCAGCCAATGAGCCGTCGCCCAACCCCTTGCCATCGCGTTCGTCTACCAGGAATTCGTGATCGTTGATGGACACAATCTCGCTGACGGTGGGGTATTTGGGTTTAACCGACGTACCAATATTATCTAGCTGATAGGCGTATTCCTGGGTGGCACCTGTTTCGATGTCAATCTTGACGATTCTGGTATAGGCAGCATTGGTGCCACCGTCCTGGAGCAGCGGACTCTGCAAAATACCAACTAGGGTCTTACCGTTGGGAGTAATGGCAAGTCCTTCCATGCCTTTGTTCGCAACCCGACCGGACGTGTTGCCACTGATCTCTGTATCACCAACGGAACTCAAGTTGCTGACTGCAAACTTGCTAGGGAGCGTGAAGACCCTAATACGCTTACCTGTATTGCGGTTAAATTGGTACACATAAGGACCGTATTCATCGGAGATAAATATCTGCTGTCCATTATTTGATACACGCACGCCTTCAGGATCGAAGCGGGCATTGTTGGCATAGGTCGAGATTTGAGTGGGGTTGAAGTTGTCTGAGCGTCCAGTAAAATAGTTTTTACGATTGGTATTCAGGGCTGGGACACCGCTGGGTAACCCTAATCCCGCACCAGTCCCATAGTAAAGAGGCTCATTACTGAATAGCAGAGTCGTATCAATTAAGGAAGGGGTAAGAGTGAAGGGCAATGCTGAACCAAGCGAGCTTGGTACGAGTTTCACTCTGATAGTTTGGAAGCGGTTGATATAAGATGTTGTGTCACTCACAGCACTGTTGTATGACACTGCATTTGGGCCACGGTCTGGAATAGCGATAAAGGTATTAGAACCAGCGTAGGCCAGTCCTGACCCTAGACCACCCAAAAGGTTTCCTGGAACACCATTTTCAAGGGGAGCAGATGTTTCGGTAGAGAGATCGCTGATATTACCATCTAGGCTTCCAGTTGCAATCAGTTTAACCTCTGCGTTAGCGGCAGGAGCCACAATGAATGATGCCAACAAGGACAAAATAAGACTTTTGTTGAGCATATCAGTATTATTGCTATTTTGCTGAGGAATCTCGTAATTTTTTTGACTGTGTTATTATTTCTGCTTTATAGTTAAGTAAAAATTAAGCTGAACTTAACTAAAGATTATTAAAGTGAATTTTTAATTTTGGACTTGGTAATGCTGCACCTTAGTCAATACCAATATCAGAAGGTATACAAAAAAGCGTTTGACGCTGCCATGCATATTTATGAATTATCAATTCCGCCTACTGTAAGGCACATTGAGCAAATCAATCGCCCGTTTCTTCACCGCTTCCCCACGCTTATCATATTTACTTGTAGTATTTGGCGACGCATGACCTGCAAGTTTCACTATAGTGACGATATCTGCACCTGCATCCAATAGATTACCGATAAAAGTTCTTCTAAAATCATGAGGTGTAAACGCATCCACATAGGCGATCGCAAATTCTAGCTGCGACCGCACAAGAATAGTGCGAGATAATGGCGACTGTAATCCTTTATAGATAAGGCTTTGAAGTCAGTCAGAACTACCATTGCTTAATTTTTGCTTATTGCTGCTAAATTCCATAAATAAAACTATTCTTAATCCTGTGTTCCCTGTGCCTCTGTGGTTAAATAAATAACTAAAAAACTACACAGACAAAGAGACCACACAGAGAAAAAAGAAATTTTACAAGTCACCTGAAAAAGGCTTGTACTGTTAGAAAACAAAGCTATTGGAGT
>NZ_JAECZA010000045.1 GCF_016056275.1 Dendronalium phyllosphericum CENA369
CCAATCCCCAG
Organism: Dendronalium phyllosphericum CENA369; assembly: GCF_016056275.1. Taxonomy (GTDB): domain Bacteria; phylum Cyanobacteriota; class Cyanobacteriia; order Cyanobacteriales; family Nostocaceae; genus Dendronalium; species Dendronalium phyllosphericum. Next base: position 12 of record NZ_JAECZA010000045.1, read on the forward strand.
TCCCCAGTCCCCAATCCCCAATAAATTGATTGACAATATCAAAGTTTTTTGCCATACTTGGACACAGTTTATCCAATTTTTCCAGGGCATTTTTATTAGCGCTTCATTCTTTTTAAGATTTAAGTTTCTGGCTAGCGCTATCGTATTTTACGATACTTGATTCAACATCTAATTAGGATAAAACTGAAGAAGATTTGCATTAACGCCACCCTTTATTTTGCCTCCAATTTAGTAATTATTGGCGGCTGAAAAGGCGTAGAGCATTCACATAGCACTAACTCAAGTTTCAGCTTGCCGAAGGTAAAATGACACAGGAAAAGCATTCTTGGTTAATTGCGGACGAGTCTATTGCAAGTAACTTATATAGCCATCAAGCCTGTTTTTTGGCATAGCACAATTGGAATGAAAATATGGCAGTCAACAAAGAAAGCCGGTTATTCAAAAAATCCCCAGGTCGGTGGCCATTGCTTTTAGCAGCTTCTATTACTTTAGCTACCGGACTCATATCTTTCTACAGTTTTTCACCAATCAAATTTCGCCCTCAAGTTCAGGCTCCTCCGGCTAATTCCCCCCAACCTACCCCTGTCAAAGTTGCGGTAACTGCTTTGGGACGTTTGCAACCTGAAGGCGAAGTTACTAATTTGTCTGCACCTAGTTCCACCAACGGTATCCGAGTCGAAAAACTGTTGGTGAAAGAAGGAGACAAGGTAAAAAAAGGGCAAGTATTGGCGTATTTAGAAGATTATAATCGTGCTACCACAGCTTTAGAACAGGCGTTAGATAAACTGCAAATTGCCAAATTCAAATTAGCACAGGTAAGGTCTGGGTCTAAACCCGGAGATATTAGCGCTCAACAAGCGGCGATCGCGAGTTTAGAATCACAATTCAATGGTGATGTTGCTACCCAAGAAGCAACAATCAACCGTATGCAAGCTGAAGTCGATAACGCTCAAACCGAAAACGAGCGATATCAGCAATTATACAAACAAGGTGCGATCGCTGCTTCTGTAGCAGATAGTAAAACTTTGCAACTCAAGACAGCACAACAGCAGTTAACAGAAGCCAAAGCCAGCCTCAGCCGGACTCAGAACACTTTCCAACAACAGCAGAAGGAAGCCAAAGCCAAACTCAATAGCATTCAAGATGTGCGTAGTGTTGATGTTGAGGTGGCACAAGCCGATGTTAAGAGTGCTGTAACTGCTATTAAACAAGCAAAAGCAGACCAGGAGTTAGCTTATATTAAAGCTCCCATAGATGGCAAAATTTTGAAAATTCACGCCAAAACCGGGGAAGTAATTTCTAGCGCTGGCTTTGCGGCGATCGGTAAGACATCGCAAATGAATGCGATCGCAGAAGTCTATCAAACCGATGTGCAAAACGTGCGTGTAGGTCAAAAAGCCATCATTACCAGCACTGCATTTCCAGGAAAATTACAAGGAACCGTGCGCGAAATTGGTTGGCAAGTTGACAAACAAAGTATCTTCAGCCTCAACCCCAACTCAGACACAGACCGCAGAATAGTTGAGGTAAAAATATCCATCGATAACCCCGCAGATAGCGAACGCGTGGCTCGTTTGACCAATTTACAGGTGGATGTCGCCATTCAAATATAGTCATTGGTCAGTAGTCAGTATTCAGTAGCAATAGACCTCTTGCATAAATATTTCCTTATTCCACGGATACCGCTAACGCGGAACCCGCAGTGTAGGCGCAAAGAATTGTAGTCATAAAACATAAATTTATACTCCAATTCAGCAAGCCCAAAAAATAACTGACAACTGACAACTGACTACTGACAACTAACAACTAACAACTAAATCCATGAATTTTAAAATACCTTTAGCATGGCTACAACTAGCCCAACAAAAAGTTCGCTTTTTAGTGGCTATCGCTGGGATTGCTTTTATTGTCCTGCTAATGTTTGTACAACTCGGTTTTCAAGATGCTCTTTATTCCAGTGCTACCGCAGTGCATCAAAATCTCCGAGGTGACTTATTTTTAGTCAGTTCTCAATATAAATCTTTGACATCAAATCAAAGTTTTTCGCGGACTCGATTATACCAAGCTTTGGGGTTTGATGGTGTAGAGTCAGTTAGCCCCATGTATTTGCAATTTGCGAAATTGAAAAATCCTGTCTCTGGAGAGAAATACTCAATATATGTAATTGGGTTCGACCCAGGAAGACATGTGATGAATATACCTGAAGTTGAACAAAACTTAGACAAACTCAAAATTCCTGATGTCATGTTGTTCGATAGGAATTCCCGCCCAGAGTTTGGCCCTATCGCCGCAAATTTTGACAAGGGAGACACCGAACAGACAATTGAAATATTTCCCTTTGATGCTCCAATTGGCTACAAAGTCAGAGTAGGTGGTTTATTTAGCTTAGGCCCTTCCTTTGGTGTAGATGGTAATTTAATTGTCAGCGACTCAACTTTTTTGAGGATAAATCCCAATACTCGTCCAGCAGAAAGGATCGATATCGGTCTCATCACCCTCAACCCAGGTGCTGATGTTGATAGAGTTCTGAAAAATTTGAAAGCAAGTTTACCTAATGATGTTCAAGTTTTTACTCGCCAACAATTTATTAATTTTGAAAAACAATATTGGTCTGACAGAACTCCTATTGGTTTCATCCTCAACCTGATGTTGACAATGGCTTCTGTTGTTGGCGTTGTAATTGTTTATCAAATTCTTTACAGCAATATTGCTACTCAATTTGTCGCTTACGCTACCTTAAAAGCTATTGGATATGCCAACAACTACTTATTAAACGTGGTTTTTCAACAAGCATTAATCTTGGCATTTTTAAGTTATATACCAGGGTTTCTTGTTTCTATCATTTTATACGACTTTGCTATGGAAGCCACTAAATTACCAATCATGATGACTGTTAATAATGCGATACTTGTTTTGATATCAGTAGTTTTGATATGTATGACATCTGGGGCACTTGCTATTAATAAACTCCGTTCCGCAGACCCAGCCGATATTTTCTAAAATTCAGGATTCAGGAGTTAGAAGCTAGAAGAATTATATTTGCTGATTGTTAACTTTTAACTCCTCAATCTCGAAACAAAACTATATCGCACATCATTAATAACCAATAGTACAAAAGCCAGAAAAAATTACACGTTACTAATAAAATCAGATTTGCATAGATAGTATTGTTTGAAATTTCTGGAACAACTTTGTACTAAAGATTATTAACCCAAAATCTGTCTTGAAAAATTTGTTCAACGCTCTTAACCCGCGCAACGCAGTGTCTCTCCAATGCACTGGCTCAACTTTTCGCAAAATCCAAAATTAGTGTAACCTCTGCTCTATGAATCTGCAAAACAAAACCCTCCTGATCGTCGGTATTGATGAATTTATCGGTTTGCGTGCAGCCGAGTTAGCCATAGCGCAGGGAATGAAGGTTCGCGGGCTGCAAACTTCTAACGACAAAGAAGCCCAAAATTTAGGTGCTGAAGTGATTGTTGGCAGTATTAATGACCCTAATATTGCACAGAAGGCTTGCCAGGGAGTAGACATTGTTTTACATACCGCTCAAGTTACGCAAGAAGCGGGACCGCTAAAGCATTTCCGGGAAATCAATGTTGGTGGCACGCTGAATATGGCTAAAGCTGCTAAAAATGCTGGTGTCAAAACCTTCGTGCATCTCTCCAGTGTAATGGTTTATGGCTTTAATTATCCAGATGGCATCACCGAATCCGGGCCACTTTCTGATGATAATAATCCCTACTGTCAAACAAAAATAGAAGCTGAAGCCGAACTTTTACCGCTAAATGCTCCTCCTGATTTTGGCATTATCATCATTCGTGCTGGCGATGTTTACGGCCCTGGAAGTATTCCCTGGATAGTTAGACCAATTTTGATGATGCGTCAAAAATTGTTTGCCTATGCCAACGATGGTAAAGGAGTAATCAATCACGTCTATATAGACAATCTCATTGATGGTATTTTTCTAGCGATAGAAAAAGAAACCTACGGAGAAATCTTTAATATCACCGACGGACAAGACACATCTTGGAAAGAGTACTTCATGCGTTTAGCCGCAATGGAAGGTTTACCCGCTCCTATGTCTCTACCAAAAGATGAAATGAAATTATTTCTGAAGCTGCGTCATCAAGGACAAAAACTTTTTCGCAAAAAAGCCGATATTCTCCCAGAGTCTGTAGATTTTATGACTCGCCCTTATGCTTATTCTATTGCAAAAGCCCAGAATCTCTTAGATTACAAACCCAAAATTGACCTGGAAACAGGAATGCATCTCACACGAGAATGGTTGCAACAAACTGATATTCAAAGACTAGTAAAATAGTCTATTGATGTTCATAAAAATACTCACATAAAATTCAGGAGTCAGAATACAGAATTCATACTGAATTCTGTACGAATAAGTCATGAAATACTATGCTAAATATTAAATTTAGCGGTTTTCAATTAGTGGCGCGTCTTTTCCCCTCACCTTCTTCTGCCTCCCAAATTCTGACTCCTGAATTCTGACTCCTGAATTCTTCTTCAATTTTTATGAGCAATAATCAACCTAGGTTGAGTATAGGATTACCTATATACAATGGCGAAAAATTTATCCGAGCAGCGCTAGACTCGCTTTTAGCTCAGACTTTTACGGATTTTGAGTTAATTATCTCAGATAATGCTTCGACAGATAAGACTGAAGAAATTTGTCGAACCTACGCTGCTCAAGACCAACGCATCCGTTACTACCGCAATGACAAAAATATTGGTTGCGCTCGTAACTTCAATCGTGTCTTTGATTTATCTGTAGGCGAGTACTTTAAATGGGCTGCTCATGACGATCTACACGCTCCAGATTTTTTAGCAAAATGTATTGCTGTACTTGATTATGACCATACAGTAGTTTTGTGCCATTCTCACATGTATTTCATTGATGAAAACGGCAACTTTCTGCAAAACTACAATATTAAACTCAAGACCGATTCCCCAAAACCACAAGAACGTTTTCACGAGTTACTGAGCAAGCATCTGTGCTATCAAAATTATGGCGTAATCCGCACCAGCGCTATCAAAAAGATACCACCGATGGGTAGTTACGGAATTGCAGATGGAATTTTCTTATTAAGGCTTGGTTTAGTTGGGCGATTTTATGAAATCCCTGAATACTTGTTCATAGCTAGAAACCATCCCCAACAATCAATGAGTATGTTTATTCCTAACTATATGTTGATTACTAACAACAATTTCCAATACTCATTGAGTACGTCACCTGATTTTTACGCATATACAGTTTGGTTTGATTCCACAAAAAAGGGCAAAATTCTGTTTCCTCATTGGAGAATTTTATGGGAATATACACGTTCTATATGGCTATTGCCACTGACTTTATATGAGCGGGTATGTTGCCATATCAGCATATATCGGCAGTTAAAAGGTACAGAATATCTTCTGCTAAAAGATTTAATCGTCATGTTTCAAATACTCTCGAAGCATTTGCAGAAGATGTTCATCGCAATACAGCAAACTACTTCAATTAATCACATCTACCAAATTTTGTTTTTACTCATTGTTTGAATGTAAAACAACAGCAAAAAATCTGATTAAGGAGTACAAGATGATGTTGAAAATATCTCATTTACGCCATCTTTTCTTAGCTACTTTATTAAGCATTAGCTGTTCTCAAGTCGCAAATGCAGAGCCTACCACAAAGCTGACTATTTCAGTGAATGGTATCCGTCACCAAAAAGGTGAAATTTGCTTTAGAGTTTTTGGTGGTGAAAAAGGCTTTCCGATGAAGAGTACCAGCGAAGTTCAAAGTGGTTGCGCCAAGATTGTAGGCAATTCTGTCACCAAGACTTTCTCTGGCTTGAAGCCTGGGACTTACGCTGTCGCAGTAGTGGACGATCAAAACGGCGATCGCAAACTCAACACAGACTTTTTCGGTATTCCCAAAGAAGGCTTTGGACTTTCCAAAAATCCTACCGTCTCAATGCTAACGGGTACACCAAAGTTTCGTGATGCCAGTTTTGCAGTCAACAAAAATACCAAAATTGACATTTTCTTGAAGTATTCCCTCGACCCCTAAAAGAGAGCAGGGGGAGCAGGGGGAGAATTTTTAACTCCTGTACAGACAAGAGTTAATCGCGTCTGTACTCCTAACTCCCTCATCTCCCTCATCTCTCCGAAGTTTGCCTGGAGGGAGACCCTCCTTGCAACTTCTCTCCTCATCTCCCTCATCCTCCCATCCCCTCATTAGATTTCATGAATGAGCTGACGATATTCCTGTTTAAGTCTTTGGTGGGTTGGCTGGCTATTCAGGCATTTATTACACTTCTTTTTTTGTTGTACCTGCGATCGCATCCTAAAAAGGTATTATCCGACGAGCAGTTACCGAAAACCGCAGTGATTCTATGCCTACGTGGAGCCGACCCCTTTCTGCCTAACTGCTTGCAAGCGCTGTTAAAGCAGAACTACCCACAGTATGATTTAAAGCTGATTGTTGACAGTCAAGAAGATCCTGCTTGGCAAATTGCTAGCAATACTATCAACGAAATAGGAGCAACCAACGTCCAAATCAGCCATTTGAGGATTATCCGCCACAACTGTAGCCTCAAATGCAGTTCTCTAATCCAGGCTGTTTCAGATTTAGACGATTCTTATAAGGTAGTCGCTTTAGTAGATGCAGATACAATAGTCCATCCTAATTGGTTGCGTGAATTAGTTAGTCCTTTAACCGATCCCAAAGTTGGCGTAACAACGGGTAATCGTTGGTATGTACCAACAGGTAACTATTGGGGTTCTTTAGTACGCTATCTAGGTAACGGATCTACTATCGTCCAGATGTATCTGTTCGGCATTCCTTGGGGTGGGACTTTAGCAGTCAAAAAAGAAGTCCTTCAACAAACAGAATTGCTAGACAAGTGGGGACAAGCTTTCGGCGAAGATATGATGATGCACAACATCCTCAAAAAACAGGGGATGCGAGTCAAATTTGTGCCTTCGCTAATTATGCTCAACCGCGAAGAATGCGATTTACTAGGCTTAATAGACTATCTCAAACGCTTAGTACTTTATTCTCGACTCTATCATCCCCGTTGGTTAGCTTTAGTGAGTGAAGCCGTTTCTAGCATCTTGTTTCCTACCGCAGTCATAGTATTGTTTCTGATGGCGTTAGGAGATGGACAGTGGGATACTGCGGTTCAATTATTGGGTGGTTATAGCATTTATACTCTAGGGTTAGTTTTACTAATGCTGATTCTAGAGCAAGGGGTAAAGCGAGTGATTCGCGCTCAAGGTCAGCCAGTCACAAAATTATCAGTTGCCACAGTCGCAAAAATGTTGATAGGTATACCCTTAACTCAATGGGTATATGGAATAGCAATGCTGTCCTCTATATCGATATCAACAGTTAAATGGCGTGGTATTGTATATCGAATTCAAGGCCCTTGGAATATTAGACTAGTTGAATACCACCCTTACGATTTGTTGGATCAACCTATTGATAGCAAAATTTCTCTTTGACCTCATGTTTACAGCTGACAAAAGTACTATTTAGCAGTAATTTCATGAAGAAAATAGCAATTCTAAATGATTCGTGAAATCCTCTCAGTGGAAATTATTGTAAGGGCGAACGGCCGTTCGCCCCTCTTTTGTACCTCATTTGCCTTATAAAGGTTATATATGATTAAGTGACTAATCTCATTTATGAGCCAAAAACTAAATCCTTGTCAAACTTAAATTGCCAAGATGTTTGTACATGGATAACAAAGTTTAGAGAAATTGATTAGGGGGAATTTTGGCTGAAGAGTTTGGTGTTTAATAGTTCTGCAATCAGAACAAAAAACATTCACTCTGTAATCTAGAATCGTTACTATTTGTCAATGCGTAAGTCCTAAATCCAACTGTATCAGTTCATAATAGATACAGAAATCAGGATTTTCATGAAAGATTTGCTGCGTAAGTCCTAAATCGCAAACCAGCATTTTCATGAAAGATTTCCTCGAATTATGAAAAAACAATCACTTCGCATTGCAATTATTACGGGCGTGTATGCTCCATTTTTATCAGGGGTAGGAGTTGCAGTACACCAACGAGTTCGCTGGTTGTTACAACAGGGCCATGAAGTCTTTCTCATCCATCCAGAAATTAACGATAAATTTCCAATAGAAGTACGCGATCGCCGCGTACCAGGATTAACAGAACTGAAGCAGTATCCCAACTTTTCTGCTTTTGCATATCCCACTAAGCCCCTAATATTTTACAAATCTCTTCCCGAACCATTACACTACCGACATTGGAGCGATACAGAGTTGCTGTCTGGTTTCCAGCCTGATATTGTGGTTGTGGAAGAAGCACCAGCAATGAGGGGATTCTATTCACTTTTCCTCCAAGGCTACGGACGGGCTGTGGGGGCTGAATATGGCAAACTCACGGGTACTCCAATTATTTCTGTTTTCCATACCGATATTGTTGCCTATATCCGATATTACTTAGGAGATTCTCTGTTCGGTCTGATTCGTCCGATTTTGCCGACTTTCATTAAGCAATTTAGCGAATCTTATGACGCTAATTTCTTCTCTTCTAAAGAACAGCTTGCTAAATATACAAGCTTGAAATCTCAACGCAGTGAATATCTCCCTTATCAAGGTATTGATTGCGAAAAATTTCACCCCAGAAATATTAGTTATGACCCAATTCCTAACGACCATCGACCAACTATTTTGTTTGTCGGACGGGTGACTGCGGAAAAAAATGTTGACCAACTTCTAGATGCATATCCGCTGATTGCTGCCAAAATTCCTGATGTGCATTTAGCGATTGTTGGTAGCGGGCCTTTAGATGAAGAAATCCGTCGGCGCGCTCAAAAATTTGCTTCTGGCGTTACCATTTGGGGCGAATCTCACGGTACGGAATTGTTAGGCTGGTTTGCGCGAGCAGATGTATTTGTTAATCCTTCTGTCACCGAAAATTTCTGCACCACAAATAATGAAGCCCTAGCTTCTGGAACTCCAGTAGTTGCAGTAATTGCACCCTCAACTTCCGAGCAAGTTTTCCCCGGTCGCAATGGCTTTTTAGCTGAACCGAACAACCCAAAAGATTTTGCTCAAAAAGTAATTGCAATTCTGGAAAATCCCGACTTGAAAGCAGATATGACTCAACAGGCTCGTCCATCAATTATAGATTTTGACTGGTCGGCATGTATGGCAAAATTTGAAGACAAACTCTACCAACTTGTGGAAGCATCGAATCAGGTAGATTTAGCAGCAGTTCGATGAATTAGCTAAGTTGATGTTTTGCGATCGCCTAGTATTTCACTTAACATATTAGGCGAGCGCTTACCTCATCCATAAGTAGATGATGTTTGTTCGTTCAATCTATTGAAAGACCTAATCGATCTAATAACTTTTGATGAAACAACATCTGTCTGGGGAACGATATAGCTGATAAACCAAATGAAGTAAATATGAGAATGCCAAATCTAATCGAGATTGTATTGTATGAAACACAATTACTTTATGCAAAGACTTTCAACTGTAGGACGCTGGATGGCTACAACTTTATTTTGTTTGCTAGCGATCGCTTTCGTTTGGCAGGGTGCATTTTTCTCGAACACCTCAGCTATGGCTAATCCTGCTACCAACTCGGTTCTGTTAGCAGATGCAGGTAATGAAGTTAAAGGCAAAGCTAGTGAAGATGCAGGACGTGCCAAGGGTTTTATCGAAGAGACGAAAGACAAAGTTAAGCAAGCTGCAAATAAAAATGCCGCTAAAGTTGACGATGCAACAGATAACGGTAGTTATTTAGGGCGCAAAGCTCAAAGAGATGCGGCTCGAATTCAGCAAAGAGCAGACGAAGATGCATCTCGGACAAAGGAAGCAGTAGACAACACCAAGAATGTTGTTGAAAAAGCTGTTGATAATATCAAGGATGCTTTTAGCAAATAGATATTAGAGAAAGCAGGGGAGCAGAGGAGAAAAAGACTAAGCTGATGCGCTTTTAAATTGCATAGTTCAAACTCCTAGAAAGACGCGGGGACGCGGAGAGGGGGAGAAGCCGAGAGAAGTTGCGTGCGGAGAGAAGTGCGGTCTTGGGGAGACACTGCGTTGCCGAGGTTCCCTCGGTTGAAGCAAGTGTCGTCTTTGCCCCTTCGGGTGACGCTCCTGCGTCGCTAACGGCAGTTCGGACTCGACGGGAACCGCCAAGATTCCGACTGCCTCACCAAGTGGAGCAACTTCGGAGGGTTCCCCCCGCCCTTGCAAACTTCGGGGGATGCAATTTGAATGATTATCAGCTTACCCACATCTTCAATTCCGGTAAAACATTAACTTAGTTTAAAACCACTCTCAGAAAATCTAGCTGCGCTCAGATAAGATTTTGATGGATTTCGGCAAAGTAATTTTGACTTTAAGCCCCATTTGATAAGGGTTTTACAGCTTTTTTTTACTTGTTTAAATTAAAAGCATCTGGTGTAACAGGTAACGGTTTATTTTAATGAAAACTTAAGATTTTTGACATCTTGGTTGCGGCAGAGCGATCGCCCGTATTGTAGAAGATGAAGTTTAGCTTTTGAGCTATTGTTCACTCTACTCGCGGAGCCTGCCTTCAATGAGCATTTTTACTAATTTTCTCCGTTCTGTGTTGCTCACGATTATTTTTAGTTTTGCCGTTCCCATGTTTTTAGTTGGTGGCATATTATTATTTTTAACTTTTATGGGTCATCTTCCTGGGTTACAAAACGTAACTGAGGCAAGTGCTACTCGTGTATTGCATTTTCTGGCGATTTTTGGTAGTGGAACTGCCTTTCGTGGTTTATTAATAATCAGTCTGACTTGTAGTTTCGTTGGAGCATTATTTGATACATATGCTTACTATCGTTATCAAATTTTACGTATTGATTCCTAGGCAACTGTCAGGCAATGTTCAGCGATCGCATCCTGAAGAATCGAAGCTAGTGCTGGCTGCGATTTCCACAGCGGTTAGCATTTTTGAATTTATATATAATTAGATTGTTTACATAAGTATTTAATATAGATATTTGTCGATTGAGACTAAAGTTGACGATCCTGGAGTCTCGATTAAGTAAGCTGTAACTCGTGAGGCGAGATGCATTAAGTAATGTTTAGCAAACCGTTACTGTGTAGTAATTTGACTTGCATATATCTACACTCTTTGCATAGACAGATATTTTGCCATTTCGTTTGCTCTTCAATCCCAAGAGTTAGATTATAGTCGGGACGAGAATGGCAAATACACGTACACGCAAAAGCTAAAAATTTCATTAAAATGCTGAATAGCACAATGCCTACTGATTTTTCTCAACAAAACAAAGAAAAGTAGGACGTTTGACCGCTGGGCATTTTATATTGAGTTTATTACGAGGTTTTTTAACTGCTCATGGTTTGGCCTTTTAAGTCCAAGTTTCGCAAACAAATTGCCCGGATTGAAATTACTGGTGCGATCGCTAGTTCTACTCGCAAACGCGTGTTAGAAGCTCTAAAAACCGTAGAAGAAAAAAAGTTTCCAGCTTTACTACTACGCATTGATAGTCCTGGGGGTACAGTCGGAGATTCTCAAGAAATATACAGTGCCCTCAAGCGTTTACGCGAAAAAACCAAAATTGTTGCTAGCTTTGGCAATATTTCGGCTTCTGGTGGTGTCTACATCGGTATGGGAGCCGAACACATCATGGCTAATCCCGGTACAATCACGGGTAGTATTGGTGTAATTCTGCGCGGTAATAATTTAGAACGCTTGCTAGAAAAAGTCGGTGTTTCCTTTAAAGTCATTAAGTCCGGGCCTTACAAAGACATTTTGGCCTTCGACCGAGAACTAACGGAACCCGAACAAAACATTCTGCAAGAGTTGATTGATACGAGTTATCAGCAATTTGTGCAAACAGTGGCTGAGGGACGTTCTTTGGCTGTGGAGACGGTGAAAAGTTTCGCTGATGGTCGGATTTTCACAGGACAGCAAGCTTTAGAATTGGGTGTTGTAGACCGCCTGGGAACAGAAGAAGATGCACGTCGTTGGACAGCAGAATTAGTTGGTCTCGATCCTGAGAAAACACCTTGTTATACGCTAGAAGAACGAAAACCCTTATTGAGCCGTATTTTACCAGGGAGCCGTCAGGTTTCATCCCGACTTGGGGCAGGTATTGACTGGCTGGAATTTGAAATGTCTACTAGTGGTCTACCACTGTGGTTATATCGACCCTAACATGAGTTAGGAGTTAAAACTGAGAAGTTAAAAGTATTAACTTATAACTTCTCACTCCTAACTCTTCACTTTTTTTGTTTTAAGGAGGATTTTGGCGTGGAGTGGCAAATGCGGGCTATTCGCGGAGCAACAACTGTTTCCGAAAATACCAAAGAAGCAATGCAAGAAGTGGTGACGGAACTACTAAACGAATTAGAAAGGCGAAATCAACTCCAGCCAGAGGAGATGATTAGTGTGACTTTCTCTGTTACACGCGATTTGGATGCAATTTTTCCAGCTGCGATCGCTAGAGCACGTCCCGGTTGGGATAATGTGGCTATGTTAGATGTGCAGCAAATGCATGTCGAGGGTAGTTTACAACGTTGCATTCGATTTTTAATTCACGCCTACTTGCCAGCCTCCACCCCAATACAACATATATATCTACGTAATGCAGCAAATTTGCGTCCAGACTGGAGTTTACCCCAGTCCTTACAAGCATCGCAACCAGCTGTTAAGTCTAAAGTGGAAAATACTCACTTAAATTATATGTAAAAGTTTGTAGCAAAAAGGCAAAAGACTGCAAAGATTACTGAGTTCTCTATAGGAGGAGAACTTTATTTTTATTGCCTTTGAATGCTGGCTACCGACTTGCGACTGGTCTCTGAGACAAAGCCAGCCTGCTCAATAGCTTTTTGTCCCTGTTCGGTTTCTAAAAATCTAGTATAGGCTTCCCCAACCTGTTGCTCTCGACCTTGATTCTGCTTAATAATCACAAATAATTTAGTAGTAATTGGATAACTACCATCCTTTATCGCTTCTATATTAATTTGATTGCGCTTTTGCGGACACTCATTGGCTGGTACTAATGGTTGGTGATAAGGGGGAATTAGCTGTGTAGCAGTCAGACCCAAAGGTAAAGGCTTGACCATACACTGAGTTACCACCCCTCGTGCAGATGCGTAATACAAACCACCAGGAGTTTTATTGACACGGCGCATTGCCTCTGTAGTCGAGTAAACATACTGCACATTTGGGCCAAGGGCTTGCTTGTCTAAAACCTGCTTGCCAGAAACCAACAGCACATCTGCATCTTCTGGATTCTGGGAAAAGGGCGTAATAGCGAGGTCTGGGCCGCCCACCTGCTTCCAATTAGTAATTTTTCCCAAATAAATTTGTTGTAATTGATTAACAGTTAAGCCAGAGACTTTTAGTGCTGGGTTAACCACTACTGCTATCCCATCAATGCCTACTTGGCGTTGCTCAAGTGTAAAACCTCGCTGCCTAGCTATTTCTTCTTCTTCAGATGTCAGAGAACGAGAAGACCCTGTGAAGTCTAATTTGCCGTCGAGTAACATCCGAATACCCGAACCAGAACCAGGGCTATCATTAGCGGGGTTGACGTAGCGCAACTGTAGCTCTGGACGAGTAAATTGAATTTGAGAGTCTATGAGTTGTCTAATCGGTGCCCAGGCTGTGCTACCACCATAGTTAAACGAGCCAGTGGGAACATCACTAACAGATTTAAAGCTGGAAGTAGCTGCAAAAGAAGCAGTTTCTGCACCTCGGCCAGAGGAAGAAAAAGCATTTTTATCGATTTGCAGGCGAGGTCTGAGCCACAACCATAGTCCGCCAATGATGGCAACTGTCACCAACTCGCCAATAACCAGACCTCTAATCATCTGTACAGCATCTGGGCTAAGTGGGACGCTTTTTCTGCTATCATTAGTCATTCTTTTCTTCCCATTATTAAACTAGTTTAAAACAAGCTAAAATAAGCACTGAGAGTAACTTTTGGCTCTAATGCTCATTTCAACTGTTGTCTAAACCTTTTGCAATTGTTAAGTTTACAACTAGCTTCCTTAATAAAAACCATATATTAATTCGCACGAACAGAGATTTTTTAAGTAAAGATACTTAATAGAGCTGTTAGGGACAATGTAACATGTTGAATAGCAAGTTACTAGGGGAGCGTTACCAAGTTGTTCAAGTTTTAAGTCAAGGTGCATTTTGTCAAACCTACATGGTTAACGACACCCATCTCCCGCATCATCCCACTCGCGTTATCAAACATTTCTTACCTAGCAGTAAATATTCAATTCCAGTAGAAATTCGTAGACGGCTCTTTACACGAGAAGTAGAAGCCCTGAAAAAGTTGAGCGACTCTGATTTAGTTCCTCATCTTTTAGTGGATTTTGAAGATAACCTTGAATTCTACTTGGTGCAAGAGTTCATTGAAGGGCATCTTCTGAGTTTAGAACTATCGCCTGGTTGTTGCTGGCCTGAAAGCAAAGTTGTTCAACTAATGCAAGAGGTTGCAAGCATCCTAGATTTTATTCATAGTTATGGGCTAATACATCGAGATGTCAAGCCGAGCAATATCATTAGACGAAAGCAGGACAATCGCTTAGTCCTGATTGACTTTGGTGCTGTCAAGCCCATTTGGAATCAATTGGTCAAAGGCAAAGAAAACACTCCAATCTCTAATTCGCTCGAACAATACACAACGATCGCAATTGGTACGCCAGGTTATATGCCTAACGAGCAACAACGAGGCAAACCCCGCCCTAATAGTGATATCTACGCTTTGGGTATGATTGGCATCCAAGCGCTTACAGGACTACATCCAACACAGTTACCAGAAGATTCCAACACTGGTGAAGTTATCTGGCAAGACTTCAGACAAGTTAGCCCTGGTTTAGCCTCTGTACTTAACAAAATGGTACGTTACCACTTTCAAGACCGATATAAGTCAGCTAAAGAAGTGCTAGAAGCATTCTTACAATTAACTAATAGCAATATCTCAACACCACTTTTAGACTGGGCACGCGATACTACATTACCAGAAACGCTCTTACCATCAACTAATATTTATACGTCAACGCAGGAATTAGATCCTGCTAAATACTGGACTCAAACGCCATCATCGGCACAAGATAGTCATCAAATTTTGAGGCACGATTCACCATCAGTTTTAGCTAACCAAACAAGCAATACTAGTGTTTCAATTTTTGCTCACAAATCTCTGCTGATTGGCTTAGTAGTAGGGGTACTATCTGGGCTAGTTCTAATGGTTGTGAGCTATTGGTCTGTGCAGATAATTTCTCCTGAGCCTCAAATCGAAAATTGGCGAATTCAACTGCCAAGAGAATCCCGTTAACCTTCAGTTATCTTGCCTTTGCTCGGTTAGCGATCGATTAGGGTTATATTGAACGCTATCCCTATGGATCAAAAACGCTACAATCCCAACTACAACAAAGTTCGTAATTATAAGTCCTACAGCACTCCATACCCAAATTTTGATCTTTGAGTTATCTGTGAGGTTCTTGTTTGGGTCATCTATTGGTTTATCTGTGATTTCAGTTGAGTAGGGTTTGCGGTTCATAGTTTTTCTCCACAACAACCTAATTATTGATGTTGCCTTATTTTACCGCTACTTTATAGACATTCTCTGTACTGAGGTAACTCCAATAAACTAAACAAATATATCGCTTAAAGAGATTGACTATTAAATATTCCCAAGCTTATAGGAAACTCAGAAAGGAGAGGGAAAGATTTAATCTTACTTGTGGCAAGTAGGTAAGTAGATTCCCTAATTAGTAATGAAGAGACACTAATGTTAGTGTCTCTTCAGCTTGAGAGTACTACAAAACTTTTGTTTAGCAAGGTGTGAGGCATAACCGAATAAGGCACAGAAACTACCCATGATGGTACGTTCCTAAAACACCCTAAATTAGAAATTACAGGTTAATCAACCTAATATTTCTTAAGCACGGGTTTTCACTTGACGTGCCATGTCAAGATAAGCACTCATATTTGCTCCAGGACGACGACGACCATTAGAGTTGGTAGCCGAAGGCGCAAGATATTTGGGAGCAAACGTGGTTTCTTTAGGCTGCTCTTTGACTGCTTTAGCTGCTGCGGCTTTAGCATTGTTGCCAGGTTCAACTTTTAGACCCTCGGCAGTTTGAACTAGCTGAACATCAGCTGGTTTGGGATTTTTATTTGCTTTTGCCTTAGCTTTGGTTGCAGCAGTTTTTGTGCCATTTAAGGACGCTGGCTGGGATGTGCTTGGTGCATCGGAGACAACTGTTTCTGCTACTTTTTTCGCATTTGCTGTAACTGTATCTGCTGCTTTTTTGGCACTTGATGCCACTGTATCTGCTGCTTTTTTCGCACTTGATGCCACTTCTGATGCAACTTCTTTAGCAGTTTCTAATGGCTTCACATCCTTGGCTTCGTCGAGTTCCAAATAGTAGCCATTGCTTTTCTTCTTACCAGGTAATAACCCAGTCACAAAACCCACAATTCCATTGATTAAATTGGTAATTAACTTCTTGATAGAATCGAACATTAGAATTGCTCCTGTCTTTTATATCTGTAAATGTTTGCCGTAATATTAAGAACTACAGCAGAATGTTACATTTTTTTACGCCACACGATTGCAGCGACCAGCTTTATAGGTTTGTACTAATCAACATTGTAGTAATACTACAGAGCAAATGTTATCAACGTTGCAAGCACCTGCAACCTGTATACACCGAGAATTAATTATTAAATTTTACTGTAACTAAGGGCAAGATTCTGAAAGTTTGCTTAACAAAAATTAATATTTTTTATTGGATAAATACTTATGTGCGCTCGACCAGTAAGGGGAGTGTCACAGCTTGAATGCAGGCGATCGCAGTACTCAGTTAAATTTTCTACAGACTCGATCGGGCGGCTTTGAGAGATGAATATAGAAAATCAGCAGCGCAATCCCGTGTTACTGGTACATGGAATTGAAGATACGGGAGCTGTTTTCCATCTAATGACTGCTTATTTGAGACAGATGGGGTGGTCTGTACACACTCTGGATTTAGTACCTAATAACGGTGATGTCGGTCTTGATGTCTTAGCAAAGCAGGTGGCTGATTATGTTGCTACCAACTTTGCCAAAGACCAACCGCTGGATTTAATCGGCTTCAGCATGGGAGGAATTGTCAGTCGTTATTATGTTCAACGCTTGGGAGGAATAAACCGCGTACAGCGGTTTATTACTATCGCTTCGCCTCATCATGGAACTATAATTGCCTATGCTTCCAAACGTCCTGGTTGCGTGCAAATGCGCCCTAATAGCGCTTTCATCCAGGATTTAAATTCTGATGCTGCGATGTTAAGGCATCTGAATTTTACGTCTATATGGACACCTTACGACTTAATGATTGTCCCTACGAGTAGTTCGCAATTGTCTGTAGGAAAAGAGGTCATTTTACCAGTAGCACTGCACTCTTGGATGTTGAGAGACTCTAGATGTCTGGCAACAGTAGCAGCAGCTTTGACAGAACCGATTAAGCCCTGTCTCCAATTTGACTATACTCATAGCTACCAAAAATCGCCTCTGGGTGGCGGTAATATTTGATTTCGATCAAGTTGTAAAAAGGATCTTCTAAAAAGAAAGTACGATGCTCTAGAGGAGAATCAACAAAGCGATTTTTGGGTTCTTCGCGGAAAAATAGCTGTTGCTGTTGTGCTTTTTGAAGTAAATTTTCCCAGTCTCTTGCTTGGGTAAAAATTAGTCCAAAGTGTCTGGGATAGATAGTGCGTTGGCGTATTAAAGATTCTTTGGTGACATGAGCTACTAATTGATGACCGTAGAGGTTGAGAATCAAAGCTAGAGAGGTTTCCCGACCAGGAATGCAGCCCAATCCATCAATATAATATGCTTTTGTTTGAGCAATATCAGTCACGGGAAAAGCTAGATGAAATAAAGTTTGGTTCATAGCGGGTGTGGAGGAGATCGGTGGTTGATGTATTTACAATTTTAGGACTTACATACTGAGACGAAAAATCATGGCTTTGGATAAAAATGTAGTACAAATTTGGAATTTGTAATTTTGAATTTGTAATTAATTTTTTTTTGTAGTCAATCTGAATACAGTTTTTTATAATTTCAGCTTATATCCTGTTAACGATGTTTGCATCTGGTTTTAGGGCTAACTTGCGTTAATTTACCCAGGTTTTCAAGCAATAAGTAGTCAACATCTTTGAAAAAAGTTATTAAAATTTGCTTATTTTTTATGATTGGGTACTGAGCAAGAGGGGGCAAAAGATTAAAGATGAAAGAGATAGTTCTAACCTTTGCCCTACCCTTTACTGTTTTTGCAATTTCCATTGCCCTTAATCCCTAGAAGTGACTCCGAGTTTCCCAGCCCCAAAATTGGTTATTCTGTTGATATTCAGGCAAAACTACTCGTGATTTACTGCTGATGTTATCTTTAATTGACTCTGCAAATCCTTGGTTAGTAGCAGTAGGATTGAACGCAATTTTATTGGGTTTAGTTGGGATTGCTCCTAAAAAGCTGCTCACCACAGCTGGATTATTTCACGCTTGGTTACTAGGCATACTGATTTGGGGAACTTTAGGTTGGCAGGGATATGTGGTGGTAATGTTCTATTTCTTGGTTGGTTCCGGGGTGACACGCATTGGTATGGCACAAAAGGAAGCAGCAGGAATAGCTGAAAAACGTTCTGGGGCAAGAGGTCCTGAGAATGTTTGGGGTTCGGCTTTGACTGGGGCGTTGTGTGCCTTGGGAGTAGGAATCCTGAATTCAGGATTTGTTTTAGCCGATTCCCAATCCCTAATTCCTAGTTTCCAGTCCCTACTATTGTTAGGCTACGTAGCAAGTTTTAGTACTAAGCTTTCTGACACCTGTGCTAGCGAAGTGGGTAAAGCCTATGGTAAAAGCACTTTTTTGATTACCACGCTGCAACCCGTGCCTCGTGGTACAGAAGGAGCAATTAGTGTTGAAGGAACTTTAGCTGGTGTAGGGGGTTCTATTGCGATCGCTTTAGTAGCTTGGGGAGTCGGTTTGATAAATTTATTGGGGATAGTTTGGTGTGTGTTAGCAGCTTTTGTTGCTACGAATTTAGAAAGCGTTATTGGCGCAACACTGCAATCTAAATACACTTGGCTAACCAATGAAGTGGTGAATATTTTGAATACATTAATTGGGGCGATCGCGGCTATGCTACTTGCTTGGTTCTGGACAAGCACTATTGCCTAAATTAATTTCTTGATTTCCAGGAATCTCAAAGTATTTTTCAGCAACACACATTTGCTGTTGTTGCTGCATTCCTATGCAACATATAAGATTAGTAATTGCACTTTTGCCATGATAATGTCAGTTACAATGTTAAATTGTTTTATGTTAAGAATTACTTGTTTCTTGCGTTTGCGCTGTATATTTTATAGTTTATAAAATTTTAATTGTTTTTACTGGTTTAGTTCATGGAATCTTTATCATTTTTAACCGTCGATAACCAACCAATTTCTATTGACAAAGCAGTAAAATATCTGCAAGCCTCTGGAAAACTATCCCAGTTCATTGGTGATATTCTCCGCCAGCACGTAATTGAGCAGGAAATACAAACACGAAACGATATTGAAATAAGTCCAGCTTTAACAGAACAAGCAATCATTGATTTTCGCCTCAAAAATCAACTAACCGATCCTCAAACTTTTCAAGAATGGTTAAAGAATAATGGTACAGATTACGTTACCTTTCACACATCAGTTGCTTTTAGCTTTAAGTTAGAAAAACTCAAAGCATTGGTAACACAACCAAAACTCCCAGAATATTTTGTGGAGCGTAAGATTTTTCTAGATCGAGTGATTCTCTCGCGGATTGCTGTTGATAACCGAGAACTGAGTGAAGAACTACAAACTCAAATCGAAGAAGGAGGTAGCTTTGAACAATTAGCTAAAGAGTATTCACTGGCAGAAGATCGCATTGTTAATGGCATGATGGGGCCAATCAGCCGCGGCACAATGCCTGATAAACTCAGGGCTGTTATTGATGTAGCAACCCCCGGACAATTGGTAGGGCCAATTGAACTCGACGGAAATTATAGTTTGTTTCGAGTCGAACAATTTCTGCCAGCGTCTTTAGAAGATACTCAACTCAAGCAAGCATTACAAAATGAATTATTTGAAAAATGGCTAGCAGAGAAAATTCAAAAGCTGACAGTCAAATTACAAGTGAGCTAAAAATTCTAAATAATGAATCTTTACAAGTAAACGCGCTAGCTGCCGTACAGTGGAATCAGCCGCCTCTTTGCTGGTTGACTCCCGAACAACAAACTCAATTACAAAATCAATCAGAAATTCGTCAATATCGGATTGGAGAAAAAATTTGGTCAACCGCAACAGGAGGATATCAGTTTTTCATTGTTGCTGGTAAGGTTCGTTTGCGGACAGAGGTTCGCAACTTGAAAGAAGATGTTGGCAAACCTTTGGCAGCCTTACAGGCAGGAGACTGGTTTGGCGACTTACAAAAGCTTGCTGTAGAGTACAAAGCTGTAGCTGCTAGTAAAGAAGTAATAGTAGTGTGTTGGAATACAGCACTCTGGTTAGAAATTTCCACACCACAAATTACCCAGTTCTGGCAAGGTTCCCAAGAAGACGCAAGAACGCAGGCACAAGAGGACGCGGGGACGCGGGGACATAGAGACACGGGGATGCAAGGACGTGAAGACACGGGGACATGGGGACAAGAGGACGCGGGAACGCAGGAACAAGAGAAAGTGGGAAACCTACGAGATAAATTCTTCCCGTCTCCCCCTCTCCACGTCCCCACGTCTTCTACTTCCTCTCCAGCGCCATCAGGTTATCCTTTTATTTCTAGTTGGAATACAGCTGCTGCTTGCTTAACAATGGCAGCGCAGCAGTTAGAAAATTCTGTGAAACTAGAATGGGTGCAACGTCAACTCAGGGGAGAACGCCCCAAACATGTTATAGAAGCAGCAGAAAAATTAGGGTTGGTGTTGCGCCACTTGCAAGTGAGTTGGGTTGATTTGCGGCAGTTGTCATTTCCAGCTTTACTCCAATGGAAATCCGATCGCCCGACACCTTCTTGGGTAGTGGCTTACGGAGTTAGAGGCTCTAATTTGATTATCGCTAACCCTCTAAATCCCGATCGCATTTGCGAAAGCCTGCCGCAGGCGGTAGTCGAGGCCTCTTGGGATGGCAATCTCTGGCAAGTAGAACTGATCTCTAAGCAAGAAAAATTTAACCTCAGTTGGTTTACCCCAGCAGTTTGGAAGTACCGAAAATTGCTAGCAGAAGTATTGCTAGCATCTTTTACGTTGCAGCTTTTGGGATTAGGTACACCGCTGATTACCCAAGTCGTCATTGACAAAGTGATGGTGCAAGAGAGTTTACCGACTCTTGATGTCATGGCGATCGCACTTTTATTAGTAGCTTTATTTGAAGCTGTACTCGGCGTTCTGCGGTTATTTATCTTTACTCATACAGCCCGGCGTTTGGATTTGAGCTTATCAGCCCAATTATTTCGCCATTTGATGCGCCTGCCTTTAGCTTATTTTGAGTCGCGCCGCGTCGGAGACACAGTAGCTAGAGTCCAAGAACTCGAACAAATCCGCTCCTTTCTTACAGGTACAGCATTAACCGTAATTTTAGACAGCATCTTTGCCGTAGTTTACTTGGCATTGATGTTTTACTATAATATTCCGCTCACCTTTGTGGCTTTAGCAGTACTGCCGCTGTTTGCCACCTTAACAATAGTTGCCACACCAATTCTTCGCAATTGGTTAAACGAAACTTTTAATCGCAGTGCTGATAGTCAATCGTTTCTAGTTGAGACAGTCACAGGAATTCACTCAGTTAAAGCTCATGCAGCAGAACCAGTAGCTCGCGATCGCTGGGAAGGCTTATTTGCTCGCTTCATTCGTACTGGATTCAAAGCTTCTACTACTTCCAACATTAGCAGCAATATTGGTGACTTTCTCACCAATCTTTCCGCCTTACTGATTCTGTGGTTTGGCGCTAAGTTGGTTATCGAACAAAAACTCACAATCGGTCAGCTTGTAGCCTTTCAAATGCTCTCTGGGAGAGTCACAGGGCCACTTCTGCGTTTGGTACAGTTGTGGCAAAATCTCCAACAAGTCCTACTTTCTGTAGACAGGATTGGGGATATTCTCAACGTTGCCCCAGAAGCTGAATCGGGAACAGGTTTAGTTTTACCACCCCTCAAAGGTCAAGTCACCTTCGAGCAAATATTTTTCCGCTACCAAGCACATACCGAACCAGTACTGCGAGGTATCTCCTTCAACGTCGAACCAGGACAATTTGTAGGCATTGTTGGACGTAGCGGTTCTGGTAAAAGTACCCTCTCGAAACTTTTGCAACGCCTTTATCAAATCGAATCAGGACGCATCCTCATTGATGGTTTTGATATTAAAAGCGCCGATTTAGCTTCACTGCGCCAACAAACTGGTGTAGTTCTCCAAGAAGACTTTTTATTTAACGGTTCCGTCTTGGAAAATATCACTCTTGGTAATCCCGATATTACCGCAGAGCAAGTCGTACAAGCTGCAAGACTAGCTGTCGCACATGACTTTATCAGTCAGTTACCCTACGGCTACGAGACTAATGTTGGCGAACGCGGTACAGCTTTATCTGGCGGACAGCGACAACGCATTGCTTTAGCACGGTTGTTTCTATCTCAAGCGCCGATTTTAGTTTTAGATGAAGCTACTAGCGCTTTGGATAGTGAAACCGAACAGCAAGTATTACAAAACTTGCAACAAATCTCCACTAACCGGACTGTGTTCTTGATTGCTCATCGTTTTGCCCCCCTCAAACGGGCGGATTTGATTTTGGTTTTAGAACAAGGCATCATTGCCGAACGCGGTACTCACACACAGTTGTTGCAGCAAAAAGGATTGTACTGGTCGCTCTATCAACGGCAGCAAGCAAACATTTAGTAGGTTTGATATCATGTCCGTTTAAAGACTTATCATTTAGACTGACACAGGGACGCGGAGACGCGGAGATATTTCAATCATAAGTGATTAGGCGGACATGATATGACAAGCTAAAACATAGACATTCGGCGAATGGAATATAATTTCATTCGCCTATTGATTTGTTTGCAAAAGAGTGAGAAATTTAGCGATCGCAAGCCTCAGTAGTTGATACTATAGCCGTCCCCAGTAGTGTTAGGACATCAACAGACGATCGAACCTAGACACAATAAAAACTTTTCATCCAGTCCCCAGTCCCCAGTTCCCAGCTATATTTCAAGCAATCTAAGTTTGCAGAATATACAGAGAATCGTCTGGATGCCATTCTTGCCGTGCTACGGTGTAATACACAACATCTGAGTTGTAAAAGCGGGCATTTTTCTCATACTTCATCCCAATTTTTTCAATTACACCTACTGAAGCAAGGTTTTGCGGATGAGCGATCGCTACTATCCGATTTAACTTTACTTCTAAAAACCCATATTTCAAAGTAGCTACAGAAGCTTCTGTACCCAGTCCCATACGCCAGTAAGATTTGTCAAAAACATAGCCAAGTTCAATTTCTGAAGTATTTTCCAACAAGCCCAGCCCACAGCGACCAATCATCTTACCACTATCTTTGCGTATAACTGCCCACATCCCATAGTTGTTTTCTTGCCAATGTTGAATATGTTTGTCTAAACTTGCCTGTGTCTGTTCTCTGGTTCTTGGTGACAGATACTTCATAACTTCTGCATCGCTGTAAAGGCGATATAGTACATCGAAGTCTTCAGGGGTAAAATGTCTTAGTCGCAGTCTTGCGGTTTCTATCTCAGGCATGGTATTAAAGCATAGGTGCGAATGTTACGTTGAAAAAACGTATTTTTCCTATTGCAAAAATTATTAATATAATGCTCTTACTATGAGCATTTACCAATCCGGCAAAAAATCTTACAGAAAAGACCGTTGGGCTAACAATGACTGGCGGTTATTCCTGCGTTTAGTACCTTACACCCGCAAAAGTAGACGGCTATTAGTACTAGCAGTATTTTTACTCGTGCTGCTGGCAGTAGCTAACGCCGTACAACCACTGTTAATTGGACAAATTATTTCTTTAATTCGTAAGGAACCCAGCACATACGAGTTTCTCAGGAATCGTCCCTTGTGGCAAGGACTAAATATACTTCAAGGAGTATTGGTTGTCGCAATTATTATCAGATTGATATTAACGGGTTTTCAGGGTTATCTCCTACAAAAAATAGGGCAACAAATCACCGCAGCAATTCGCCAAGACTTATTTCATCATGTGACATCTTTAGCAGTACGTTTTTTTGACCGGACACCCGTAGGTAAAATAATTACTAGACTTACCAGTGATGTGGAAGTTTTAGGAGATGTCTTCTCCACTGGGGCGATTGGTATCATATCTAATTTGTTCACGATGCTAGCGATCGTTGGCTTGATGTTTTCTATCCAATGGCAACTCGCTTGTTTGCTGCTGTTAATGCTATTACCAGTCACGTGGACGATTATTTCTTTTCAACAGCAGTATCGCAAAGCTAACTACAAAGCACGAGAAGAACTTTCTATCCTTAATTCTCAGCTACAAGAAAATATACTCGGCATTAATGTAGTACAATTGTTCCGACGAGAAAACTTTAATGCCGAAGCGTTTCACAACACCAACCAACGCTATACGCAATTAGTAGATCGAACTATTTTTTACGATTCAGCCGTTTCAGCAACTCTAGAATGGATTGGTTTAATTGCTATTGCAGGCGTTCTGTGGATGGGTGGAGGATTACTTCTAGGCAAAAGTCTCACTTTCGGGACTTTATCGGCATTTATTTTATATGCTCAACAATTATTCGATCCTCTGAAAGATTTTGCCGAAAAATTTACTGTAATTCAAGCTGGGTTTACAGCTATGGAACGCGTTAGCGATATTTTAGACGAACCGATAGAAATACGCGATCGCACCAATCCTCGCATTTCCATATATGATGCGACATTCGGTTATATAGATGAAATCGAAGCAAATCTAGAATTACAAGACGAAAATACTACACCGCAATTGGGAGAAATTCGCTTTGAACATGTCTGGTTTGCTTACAAAGATGATGATTATGTGATTAAAGACTTAGATTTCATCATTCATCCTGGTGAAAAAGTCGCACTAGTAGGCCCGACTGGTGCGGGTAAAAGTTCTATTATTCGGCTTTTGTGTCGCCTCTACGAACCTACCCAAGGACGCATTTTAGTAGATGGTGTAGATATTCGGGAGTTGCCACAAGCAGAACTGCGACGCTATATGGCAGTGATTTTACAAGAAGGTTTTTTGTTTGCTGGCAACGTTAAAAGCAATATTACACTAGGCGATCGCTACAGTTTTGAGGAAATTCAACAAGCAGCCGAGAAAACAAATATAGATCGGTTTATCGAACAATTGCCTTTAGGCTACGATACTCAACTGCGAGAACGAGGCACAAATCTTTCTAGCGGAGAAAAGCAACTTTTAGCTTTTGCCCGTGCAGCCATTCGCAATCCCCAAATTTTAGTACTTGATGAAGCAACTGCTAGCTTGGATGTAGGCACAGAAGCTTTAATTCAACAAGCATTAAACCAGCTTTTAGCAGAACGTACCGCTATAATCATCGCCCACCGTTTATCTACAATTCGCAATGTGGATCGAATTTTCGTATTAAAGCGAGGCGAATTGATAGAACAGGGTAGCCATGAGGAATTGTTACAACAAGGAGGAATGTATGCTACTTTGCACAACTTACAAATGTTGGGAACGTAGTTAATTGATAATTGAGTTTTTCTTTTGAATATTTTGCCGGAAGCTGATATGAATTAATTTAAAATACATTTCTAGAATTATGCGATCGGCTTAGTAGTAGATGACAAAACCTTTTGTTGACTAAATATATAGCAAAGTGCTGAGTGCTGAGTGCTGAGTGCTGAGTGCTGAGTAAAAAACCAGTTGCTTTAAGCCTTTGAGCGATCGCAACTGTCCTAAAGGTTGTGGCTACGGATATACTACTTTGTACAAGTTATGACTTTTTGAGAGGCCAGCCAAAGACTATCTACAGCATATTTAATAAATACTGAACTTTTGGTTGCATTACAAGAACTTTTAAGATGTAGCGTTTTTGTTTCATCTTTGACAAGTTTAGCTTGGTAAGTATAAAGAGAACCAGAACTATCTTCAAAACTTAGCTCGCCTAAAATAGTACTGTTGTCTAAACTTTGTTCAATAACTTTACCTGCTGCTTTATAAGTAAACCAATTCCATCCGTTGGCAAGAATTAGTTCTCTTTCTATAATTTGCATTGCAGGCGGCAGAATTCCCCAACCTCTATAAACTTTATTTAAGCATTGAATATCGCCAGTGCGAGTCAAAATAGACTGAAATGACTCTTGGTTGAGAACGCCATAATATCTTCCTTCTGGCAAGTCGATAGCTGTTGGTGCAAATCGATGTCCGCCAAAGTGGCTAGATTTCCAAATCCGAATATTGTCTAAGCATAAATCAGAGATAGTAGCATTGGCATAGAAATAAAAAGGATTACCATATCTCGCACAGCAGCGATCGTGGCTACCGTGGGTACATACTAAAATATCTCTAGTTGCACTTGTTTTGATTTCAGATTCAGGAATTATACCTGATAACCATTTTCTAACTACTGTCGCTACTAATTCAATATTTGCTAGTTTAAACTCGTGCTTGCGATATCCTTTACTTAACCCTTCTTGTCTTTGATAAATCAATAAAGTTGTATTGTCTAATTGATGCGATCCATCATTAGCTATCAAAAGAAATCTGATTGGTAATCTAGCTTGATGTACTTCTTCTACCAAAAGCTGTAAATTCTTTGGAACCCATTTAGAATTAAAAGTCTCTGATATCCAGGGTGGAGGACACTCCACTAAAATATAAGTTTGGTAATTAGTTGCACTACCAATAACATCTTCTCCTACTTGTTTTGCATAATCAGAACAAAAAAAAGTATCCATCGCGCGTACTCATTAATTTGATTGAGAAAGGCATAACAAACTATGTTTGTGTTGTTAGCTACAATATTTTCGATTCAAAAAGATCAAAAAGAATCATCTTGTATCTACTAGTAAAAACAAGGTAGCCACTTTATAACATTATTTTGAATAAACGTCTTTTCCGTTAATAAAATCTCTAAAAAGCAGTCAAGCAATCTTTAAAGATACACTTCTATAACTACAATAATAGATTTTTATTATATTGCCAATAATTCTCAATTAGCTTATAACTAAAAACCAATAGCTCAAGGGTAATGATTTTCATACCCGAAATTTTCACTATGGGAATTTCACGTGCAAAGTCAGTAACTAATCATAGCTATTGGCAATAATGCACCAGTACTACCAAATCTGGTGTCTACCTTATCACCTAATCTAAGCTCCTGTAAGGTAGATTAGGAGTTTTTCAGGTTCATGTCTTGACTCTAACTGAAGTCAATAAGGAATGCAAGTATTTGCTAATTTTTATTAATTTTGCTAATATAAATTTCCTCTAAGTGCTATCTAGATTAAAGT
This sequence comes from Dendronalium phyllosphericum CENA369, assembly GCF_016056275.1. Classification (GTDB taxonomy): domain Bacteria; phylum Cyanobacteriota; class Cyanobacteriia; order Cyanobacteriales; family Nostocaceae; genus Dendronalium; species Dendronalium phyllosphericum. Next base: position 27,549 of record NZ_JAECZA010000045.1, read on the forward strand.
CCAGATGCAGATAGTCACTAAAAAGTTTATGACAGTAAATATTAATACTTTGAACATAATAGATAAACTTTATTAAGTATGAACATTTTTGCGTATAGTCTGATATCAGTATCTAAAAAGTAGTGGATATTAATGCATTTAGGTTTTTAACTGCTTACTACTTGTAATTATGGCTATTGCTTATTTCCAATTTTATGCAGAGTTAAATGATTTTTTACCACGAGATAAAAGGCATGTAAAAATACCCTATTCTTTTACAGAAAGAGCCTCAATCAAGGATACGATTGAGTCATTGGGTGTGCCCCATCCAGAAATTAACTGTATTGAAGTTAACGGAAAAAGTGTAGATTTTAGTTACATTGTTCGAGATGGAGATAATATTAATGTCTATCCAATTTCTACCAAGGATTTGGTAAAATCAAAAATTGACCTTCAACCAAAACAGTTAAACATTATCTGTTTCGTTTTAGATATTCATTTAGGAAAGCTAGCAACATCTTTAAGATTATTGGGCTTTGATACTTTATATCGCAATGATTATGAAGATGAGGAATTAGCAAAAATATCACACGAACAATCAAGGATTCTTCTGACTCGCGATAAAGGTCTTTTGATGCGGAGTTTAGTTACCTATGGCTATTATGTTAGAAGTACTAACCCACAGCAACAAATAGTAGAAGTACTGCGACGCTTTGATTTATTTAATGCAGTTTACCCGTTTCAAAGATGTTTGCGTTGCAATGGATTATTAAAACATACAGATAAAGAAGTTATAGTTGACCAACTACCAGAAACTGTACAATTGCAAATTAATGAATTCCATCGCTGTCAAGACTGCGGTCAAGTTTATTGGAAAGGTTCGCATTACGAACGTTTACAACAGTTTGTAGAATCGATAGTAAATAATGGTAACTAGGTTTATGTGTATTTATTAGTCAAAAACTATGGCATTAATCCTAGCACTGGATTTTGGCGGAACTAAGTTGGCAGCAGCAATGACAAACCTTGGTTCTAGAGAATGGTTGCGTTACGAACGTTGCTTTTCACCAGCAAATGCAGATGCTAAAACAGACTTAGAAATGATGCGATCGCTGATTTATGCTTTACTACAAGATACAAAACCCGCTGCAATTGGTGTTAGCTTTGGCGGCCCGGTAGATTTCACCACAGGCACAGTGCGACTATCCCACCATGTCGCTGGCTGGAAAAATATTGTTCTTAAACAATTATTAGAGGCAGAGTTTGGCGTTCCTGCTAGTGTAGACAACGATGCTAACATTGCGGCTTTGGGAGAACATCGTTTCGGTGCAGGTCAGGGCTACGACAGCTTGTTTTATATTACAGTCAGCACTGGCATAGGTGGTGGTTGGATACTCAATAGTAAACCTTGGCGGGGTACAGCAGGAATGGCTGGCGAAATTGGCCATGTAGTTGTCAACCCTGATGGCCCGGTATGTTTGTGTGGAAAGCGCGGATGTGTGGAACGTTTAGCATCCGGGCCTTACATGGCACAAGATGCTAGAGAGATTTTATTTAAGGAACCAGCTAAACTTCAAGGACAGCGAGGAAAAATATTAACAGAGTTGGTGAATAATGATTTGGATTTGATTACAGGGAAAGTGGTAAGTGAAGCTGCGGTAAAAGGAGATGAGTTAGCACTGAATATTTTGCATGGCGGTGCTTGGGCTTTAGGTGTAGGGATTGGTAATGTAGCGAATCTCATTAATCCCCAACGTTTTATTTTAGGTGGCAGCGTCACTAAATCAGGAGCCGATTGGTGGAGTGTGGTACAAAAGACAGCCCATGAGACAGCATTACCAGAAATTGATTTTGATATCGTCCCTGCGACACTAGGTGATGATGCGCCGCTATGGGGTGCTGTAGCTTTAGCTGAATTTGCTTTGTAGTCAATAAATAATTTTTTGATTTCGTCACTCAATTTTTAATTCTTAATAGCTTCACAAAACAGAAGATTTATTTTCTGTTGATTGAATAAATGTTTCAAACTGACCGTTAGGTGTCCATTGAATAGCCCCATCTCGTCCGGTAAAAAATATTTTCGTCTGACTTTTACTCAGATCGGCTAAAGTTTTTGAGTCAAGGTTGCTAGAAGCTGCGATCGCTACTTGTGGTTTTAGGGCAATGACTAAATCTTTTAAAGATTCAGGAGTACACCACAGCACTTGCGGACTAGACAAACCAACTGTTTTAACTGTCTTTAAGATTTCTTGTGATTTAGCATTTCCTACTATTAACCAACTTTGACCCAAAATTTGTAACTGTAAAAGAGGTTGGTCGTTAACTAATTGTGCGACTACTGCACCAGTATTAATTGTTTGACCAATTGCTAAAGCCTGATAGATTCCTTGTTGTTTTTGCAACGCCTGTTGAATAGCTTGGTCAGTAATCGGATTTTCTGTTTTAATCGAATAAGTGTAAAAAGTTTTAATAGGTAAATATTGCAGTAGTTCCAACCAAGCATCACTTTCGTCATTACTTTGGAAATTACTAGCGATCGCCCAATCTATTTTATTCACGCCTTGCTGTTGCAAAAAGGGTAAAATTGTGAAGCGTCCTGTACCTTCCTCTCCACTATTAATGAGAGTCACTTTCCCTCGATCTTGAACAACTAAAACTGGTTCTGCATCTGCTTCTAATAAAGTTATCCGAAATAATGTATTGGCAGAATGCCAAACTGGGACAATTACAATACCGAAAGCTATTAAACTTGCAAACCACCAGCGCTTTCTCCACCAATGCAATAGCCAAGTCAATATAATTAGCGCATAAATTGCTAGTAATTGCCAAGCAGAGATACTACCTAAAGCAACAGAATTTCCTGGCAAATTGCTAAAAAATTCCACTAACTTAATTAGCCAATCTGTAGGGTAATGCAACACTCCAGCTAAAGCACTTCCTGCGGTAGGCCAAATTAATGCTGCTATAGCACTAATAATCCCACCGATACTAATAACTGAAATTAAGGGTGTGGTAATAATATTTAGGAATAAACTATAAGCAGGCACAACTCCAAAAACGAAAAGTTGTAAAGGTAAAGTCCAGATTGTAGCAGCAAGAGGAACAGCAACCAAAGAGGCGATCGCAGGTGGTAACCATGCTAAACGTTGTACAATTGGCGATGCTGACACGATTAAACCCAGAGTTGCCAAAAAACTCAATTGAAAACCTAAATCCCAAATCCATAAAGGATTAAATATTAATAATAAAGTTGCCGCTAATAGTAGAGATCCCAATTGTTGGACTTTTCTATCTAATACCAAACCAATTAGAGCCGCAGCACCCATAATTACTGCTCTGAGAACCGCAGGTTGGAAACCTGTTAAACTCAGAAAAATAATTAAAGCCAAAAAGCCTAAAATAAATTGAGTTAGCTTTTTTGTCCGCCTTGTTAACTGTAATATCACACCCAAAATCAGGGAAGTTTGAAATCCAGAAGCTGCTAAAGCATGAGCTAAACCTGCTTGCACAAACAAATCGCGGATATCGTAGGGTAAATCAACTGCTTTGCTACCTAAAACCATTGCACTGACAAGCGGCCCTTCTGGGATACCTAACCAGCGAACTTGCGATCGCACAATTCGCTCCCGAATTTGCCACCATCCCCATTGACGTTTCTCATCCGTATCTATAATGTTTATCTGCCGTCCACTCAAACCAGCAAAAGACCCTTCTTGCTTGAGAAACTTCTGAAAGTCAAAAGCACCAGGGTTTGAAGCAGCTTTTGGTTTGTACAAACTCCCAGTTACAGCGATTTGTTGACCGGGGTATAATCCAGTAGCCTGAAGTATAGGTACTGTTACGTACAATTTACCCGTTACACCCTTTGGGACATCTGCTGGCCCCTTGTCATTTTTGACTTCATCTAGTTGAGTAGCTTCTAACCAGAATTGTCCTCGTTGACTGCGAGTTAAGCGAGGACTACTCTCCACTTCACCCCGAACAATTACTAATTGTTCTTGATTATTATTTTCTGAAGGGACGAATATACTGATATCTTTTGTTCCTGGTTGTGGTATTCGCCATTGAAAATATACAGTTGCTAACAAACCGACTAAACCAGCAGCTATCCATACGCGAGGCTGAATCAAGGTTTGCCTTGCGATCGGTATTGTCTTAGTTTTGCTTTCAGTATTTTCTAGTTGTTTGTGTGTAATTTTTCGTGATTTTAGATACTGTATTCTAAATATAATTGCGATCGCTATTCCCAAAACCACAATCCACACACCACCCCAAGGAATTGCAGTAAACAGCAACCCCAAAATGTAGCCAAGACAAATAATTACACCACTCATTTGAATCATAAAACTTTTGCTAAAAGCATCTGACAAACAGAATTTATAGTTAACTTAAAAATACTTGGAGAGCAGTAAAGAAACATTTTCATGCTTGTGGTGAAGTATAGTTCATTGGCTTTATAGAACCCATTTGACATCTTTTACTATCTTGAAGTACAGTTACCGCAAAAGCCGTATCCAGCAGTCATGCCGTACTCTAGCAGCCTAACAGACGAAGAGTGGGAAATCCTTGAACCCCTACTGCCGACTATATTGCCACCTAAGAAGCAGACCAGACCCTCCAATTGGACAAAAAGAGAACTCTTGGATGGCATCTTCTATCAACTGAAGAATGGCTGTAATTGGGAAGACTTGCCCAAGGACTTGCCCCCCTACTCAACCGTATATTGGCATTACAAGCAGTGGCGGGCATCTGGAGCGATCGACAAACTGATGAGCATCTTACACGCTCAAGTGCGTGAGCAGGTTAAAAAAAAGCCAAGTGGACAACGTTGCTGATCATCGACTCTCAAGTGGTGAAAAACACTTGTAATGCCAGTGCTGCATCGAAAGGATATTGTTTCTACAAATCGACTAATGGCATTAAAAGGCATTTAGCCGTTGATACCCTGGGATTTCCCTTCTTTACTCACTGTACCAAAGCGAATGTATCTGATGATAAGGGTTTGATTGAAATGTTGACGCTCAATATTGATTATTTCAAGTCAAAACCTGTCAATCTTCCCAAGACCACCATCCTGCTAGACCACGGTTATCATCCTGAACATCTCACCGAGGAGTTAGAGAAGGTTTATCCCCAGATCATGACGAAAATCAGATTTGAACTTTCGGCGAAACCATCCAAACAAGAAAACAAAGCGCAAGGGAAATCTGGGTTTATTCCGGTTGCAGCAAGATGGGTAATTGAGCGGTCAAATTCTTGGATGGAAAGATGCAAAATCCTCGTCAAGAACTTTGAGAGAACTTTAACTAATGCGACTGCCAAGGTTAATCTTTGTTTTATTCGGTTGATGATTAAGAGGCTTGCAGCACCTTCTTAGATGTCAAATGGGTTCTAT
>NZ_JAECZA010000327.1 GCF_016056275.1 Dendronalium phyllosphericum CENA369
GTAGGGCGTATCTAGCGTTTGGGGGAGGGGGAACTAACGTGCCAGACTCCGTAGCAAGTGGGAAGATATCTGTGTGGCTAAGACTTCAGGTTCTAGGTTTTGATTTTGGACAACGAGTAGATCGTAAAGAGTCCAATTAATCGTACCAATAATGCTGTTAATAGTAATTTGAACATTAAGTGCAGGTGGATTGAGGAATATCCCTTGAGCAATACCATCTTCAATAATGGTCAATAAAATATTGCGATAGTTTAGTCGCGCCGACTGAAGTTGTTCAGTTGCTGCGATGTCACCATAACCGACTTGCATGAAGAATAGTTTGATTAGTCCTTGATGCTGATGGAAATAACGCAATGTAAGCAAAACAACCATCTGCATAGCCTCTATTGGATGAGAACAGGCGCTTACAGCTTGAGCAATTTGAAGATGTAACTTGTTTAAATGCCTGACTATGATAGCAGTGAGCAATTCTTGCTTGCTTTTGAAATGACGATAAAATAATCCAACCGATACACCTGCGGTATCAGCAATAAGTTGAGGTTGGGCTTGCTCGTAGCCCCTCAAGAACAATGTTTCGCCTGCATCCAACAAAGCCGTATATCGCCCAAGGACATCATATCGAGGTTGTGTAGGTTTAGTTGTTTTTCCCATAGAGCGAAGGGTTGTGATAATGTGAACGAGTGAATATTATTCATTCACTCTCAATCATCGCATCATGGATATATCTTATGCCTGAGCAAGTATTTATCAACACAATTGAGGAGCCGTGGATTGACTTGACTCAATTTCCCGGAACTCAGCTTTTACCCTTGGCGGAGCCTGTTCCACAAGGGTCAATCCATCTTTTGAAAATGAGTGCTGGTACTACAATTCCAGTTCACATCCATTCGTGTGATGAGTATGTTTACATACTTGCTGGGGTAGTGGAAACTGGGGGAACAACATCCTCTGCCTTAACGTTTTGGTTTACTCCAGCCAACACTCGCCAGGGGCCGCACAAAGCAATAACAGACGTTGAACTCCTAACAATTCGCCTAGGAGCAATGGGAACATTTGAAGATTCCGGTTTATAAGGGTGCAAGTTTTTTTATTAATGCAATACCAAATTGAACAACTGTTTCCATCCGATAATGATTGGCAACACTTATGTAAAAAACTTCAAGCCAGTATAACTCTCACAGCACTCGTGCTTACCGCTTGGCAGATGGGACTGTGGTTCGCTAGAGCAATTGTAGAGCAGCAACTGACACAACGTGCCCAATCTCCAACTTTTTGGGAAAACTGTCCTAGATGCAGCAAACGACTACGTAGCAAAGGGTTTATTAAACGACAAATGCTTACCCTTGTGGGACAAGTAGAATGGCAACGACGAGTTGGTAGGTGTCCTAATCGCTGTGCAGGTAGTCAAAGTATTCCTTTTGATAACATTCTGAACATTCACCCTTATCAACAAATCTCATCTGAACTCACACGTTTAGGATGTCTACTTGCGGTGTTTTTGCCCTTTGGACTGGCAGCTTGGATGTTACAGCAATTGTGTGGCATTGCAGTCGATGAGGATACGCTTTGGAAATGGGTGCAAGCCGCAGGCAGACGCGCTATTGACCAGTTGAAAATTCAATTGCAGCATTTGGAAAATGGACAATTACCCTGCCTAGAATTTTTGGATGCAACACTTGTAGACACACCCTTAATCATTGCAGCGGACGGCGTAACAGTTCCTTTCCGTTCTCAATCACAAACACCTAAAGGCAAGATTGTCTGGCGCGAGGTGAAGATTGCCTTAGTAGCTCGCTTAGGTAAATATAAAAAGCAGTCTGGTGAAATGGTTACTCGTTTACACCAGCGACGGCTAGTCGCTGTCTTGGGTGATATCGATGACTTGCAACCGCGTCTTCGACTTGAAGCTTTTAAACAAGGCATGACTACTGCCGAAACGGTTGTTTGGATTAGTGATGGCGCACGAGGCTTTTGGCGACTCTTTGAGCAATCCTTTGCTCGCTGTGCCATTGGCATTTTAGATTTCTATCATGCAGCACAACACTTATGGAAAGCTGCAAGTGCTTACTCAGACGGTAATCCTGCCCGAACACCTCAAATGTGGTTCAAAAGGATGTGTCATCAATTACGACATGGCCGGGGAAAGAATATCATCCAAGAATTGAATTGGTTAAGCAAGTCTCAAAACACCTCAAAAGCGACTCAAACCATTTTGCGTCAAGTGCGAGACTACTTAAACACTCACTTCAAACACATTCAGTATCGCACTTTTAAGAAACTAGGTTTGCCTATTGGCTCCGGTATGGTTGAAAGCGCTTGTAAATGGTTAATTCAACAACGTTTCAAAGGTGTGGGAATGCGTTGGAGTGAGGATGGATTCAATCACCTTCTACATTTGCGTTTAGCTTGGGTTAATCAACGGTTTGATACTTTGTTTTCTGACGAACCATTAACACTAACCTTGTACTCCCCTAACGATTAGATGCGCCCGTTGGCAAC
>NZ_JAECZA010000328.1 GCF_016056275.1 Dendronalium phyllosphericum CENA369
GGTGAAGATAGAAAGACTGGCAGCAACCTTACCTCTACCAATACAACAAAACAGTCGTAGACGGCATATACAAAGGTTTTTAACATTGAATACCTTAAGTGTAGTATTGTTGTGGTTTCCTATCATTGAAGCAATAATTAACCAACATTTTAAGGTAGGATCACAATTAACTATTGCGATGGATAGAACGCAGTGGAGAGAAAATAATGTGTTAATGGTTAGTGTGATTTACCAAAAAAGAGCATGGCCAATATATTGGTGCTTATTAGAGAAAGATGGTAGCAGTAACTTAGAAGAACAGCAAAAAGTATTACGTCCAGTAATCCGCTTGTTAAAAAAGTACAAATTAGTGATTATCGGAGATAGAGAATTTCATAGCGTAGAACTGGCGCATTGGCTCCACAAGCAGAACCAGAGTTTTGTATTCCGTCAAAAAAAGGATACGACTTTTCAAGAAAAAAGACAAAAATTTCAGCCTTTAAGTAGCATTGAGATTTACCCTGGAATTCGTCAATTTTATCCCAATGTTAAGTTGACTCAGAAAAAAGGTTTTGGTCGGTTTAATTTAGCACTCTACTGGAAAAGAAAGTATAAAAGTAAACAAGAAAAGGAAGCTTGGTATTTATTAACTAATTTGCCTGATTTAAATACTGCTCTGAAAATATATACTCAACGCTTTGGAATTGAAGCCATGTTCAAAGATTGTAAAACTGGCGGTTACAATTTGGAAAGTTCTCAAGCTAATCCTGATAGACTTGTACGAATAATATTTTTAATTGCTTTAGCTATGACCAGTGCTTGGTTACATGGACAAAGGACTAAATTTCAAAAACTTGATTCCTATATTTGTCGTAGTCAAGAAAAAAATAGAAATGAGAAACGTCATAGTAATTTCTGGATAGGTTTATATGGTCAAAATTGGATAGTCGCTTGGCATGAGTGTCAAGCATGGGTCGAGGAACTGGTCGGTTTCAGTCGCAATAAGCAAGCATATTATCAGCGAGGTTTAAGGGCTATGAAGCTTATACAGCAAGCTCTTTAACTCGCTTGTCGCCCCTTGAAGCGATCGCCTCAATACTGCTGAAACTCAAGCCTACATCACTGGAGAAGTTCGATTAGTTGGTTTTACTGACCCCACACTCCCTATCTCCTCATCCCTTACTAACCTTATTTCCTCATCCTCAGAAGTTGGAATCTGGGAGAATGCACCCTACGCCCCTCTAAGTCCAGAAGAAGGGGAAGATTTGGAGCAATCCCAAACAGCAAAATATCCATATATTCAAGGCAGAGGGCCTGTGGATGGTACGCTTGCTTGTTTCCAAATGCTTTGTCAACATTACAGAATGCCCTGGAAACGAGATGTACTGCATCGTGCCTTACTCAACAACTATCAACGCACAGGCAAAATATCCATTGAACTGTGTGGTGGGGTTGCGGAACTGTTAGGACTAAAATCCCAACTAGTAAATATTCCCGCGGTCGCTATCTCTAAACTGATTACACCCGTACTGCTACCTTGGCAAGACAGTTTTGCTATTCTCTACAAAGCATCAGAAAAAGAATTGCTACTGGCCATCCCCGAACAGGGCATTACTCACAAAAAGCCAGCAGACTTTATCGAAACTTGGGGAGAATCAGGACAAGTTTTACTTCTGCAAGCTACACCAGAAACGCCGAAAAAACGATTTGGATTATCTTGGTTTTTACCTGCGATTAAAAAACACAAGACAGTATTAATCGAAGTGTTTATCGCTTCATTATTTGTTCAACTCTTGGGGTTAGCTAATCCTCTGATTACCCAAGTCATTATTGATAAAGTCATCATCCAAAACGGTATCAACACTCTTCATATTTTGGGTTTTTTACTAGTTGCAATGGCAGTGGTAGAAGGGGTAATTACTTGGTTGCGTACCAACTTATTTGTCGATACCACCAATCGCATAGATTTATCTTTAGGTGCAGAAGTTATCGACCACTTACTGAGATTACCACTACGCTACTTTGAAAAACGCCCTGTAGGAGAAATATCTAGCCGCATCAACGAACTAGAAAACATTCGTTCTTTCCTCACAGGTACTGCCTTAACTGTTGTCCTTGATGCGATATTTTCTGTTATCTACATTGCGGTAATGGTTTGGTACAGCTGGCTGCTGACTATCGTGGCACTAGCTACTGTACCGCTATTTGCACTCATTACTTTTATTTTTGCACCGATCATTCGTCAACAAACTCGAACCAAAGCAGAAAGAAATGCCGAAACTCAATCATATTTAGTAGAAGTTGTATCTGGGATTCAAACTGTTAAAGCCCAAAATATCGAACTCAATTCTAGATGGCAGTGGCAAACACGCTATGCACGTTACATTAGCGCTAGCTTTGAAAATGTTCTCACTTCCAATACTGCCAGTTCCCTGAGCAATTTTCTCAACAAACTTTCCAGTTTGCTCTTGCTATGGGTAGGGGCATATTTAGTATTGCAACGACAGTTAACCTTGGGAGAATTAATCGCCTTTCGCATTATTGCAGGCTATGTTACCAGTCCACTATTAAGATTAATTCAACTGTGGCAGAACTTCCAGGAGACAGCATTATCTTTAGAACGGCTTGCTGATATCCTCGATACTCCTCAAGAAAATGAAATTGCTGGGCGCAACAATATTCCTATGCCTGCGATTGTTGGTAGTCTCAAGTATGAAAACGTCACCTTTAGTTTTGCTAAAAGTCCTAATCCTCAGCTAAATCATGTTTGTCTAGAAATTAAAGCAGGCTCATTTATTGGAGTTGTAGGACAAAGTGGTGCGGGTAAAAGTACGCTCACTAAATTACAGCAAATTGCAGGTAAATGAGGTACAATAATACCAGTACATCAACTCTAAAAATGAAAGCTTACTCAATCGACTTGCGAGAAAAAATAGTTTTGGCTTACTCACAAGGTGACACCTCAATCAGGAAGGTGGCTAATAGATTTGGTGTAGCCAAAAGTTTTGTACAAAAACTTCTCTCCATGAATAAGACTCAAGGTCATGTACAACCCAAACAACAAGGTGGAGCACAAAAGGGAGAGTTGGATGGATATGAAACTCAACTAGCTGCAATGGTTGAACAATACCCAGATGCAACATTATTGGAATATTGCGAATATTGGGGTACAAGCTACGCTCATTGGGTAAGCACGAGTACGATGTGTCGTGCATTGCAAAAACAAAAACTAACAGTAAAAAAAAGACGTTACGCAGCAGCCAAGGGAAAACAGAAAGAATCCAAAATTTGAGAACTGAGTATTGGCAAAAAGTCCAACAAATAGACCCAGAAAACTTAGTTTTCATTGATGAAATGGGTGTTTTATTGGGTTTAACAAGAACCCATGCTCGAAGTCCTCAGGGAAACAGGGTGTATGATTTTAAACCATTTTATCGGGGAGCGAAGGTAACAGTAATCGGGGCAGTAAGCATGAAACAAGTTTTGGCTGTGATGACGTTGAATAGTTCAATGGATGGAAATGCATTTAAAGTCTTTATTGAAAAGTGTTTACTTCCCCAACTCTGGACGGGTGCTGTAGTTGTTATGGATAATGTCCCTGCACATAAAGTGGAAGGAATCGAGTCTTTAATTCAATCAAAGGGTGCAAATGTTCTTTATCAGTCACCTTATTCTCCTGACTTTAATCCCATCGAACATTGG
>NZ_JAECZA010000329.1 GCF_016056275.1 Dendronalium phyllosphericum CENA369
TTATTAAACACCTTAAAGACAATAAATCATAGTCAATACAGTTTTTTTCTAGAAGCGCAAAGTTTGCTAGAGGAGTAACTTCTCAAGAGTATCCAAGAAAGCTTCAGGATTTCGACGGAATCGAAGTTGTTGAATGCGATGGAGTTGATGTTGGCGTAAATCAGAGCGTAATTGTTGCCAATTCTGTACGCAAACCTGAGCCAAATCCTGGGCTGTAAAACAATGAAGTGCAGTAGCAATGGCTGAAGCTAATTGAACTGTGCCTCGAATTACAATTGATGAAGCAGCGACTTTACGACCAGTACAACGACGTTGATGATGTCGTAAAACACCAAAAGCCTGTTCAAGGTCATTATTGGTTCGAGGTAAACCTTCAACATCATAACAATGAAAAAGTCCAGACCAATAACTACGAGTAATCTTTAAGAAATGAGTAATACCAGGCTCTAAAGAACCTGCTTTACCTTTCTGATGTGACATGGAATCGAGTAAAAATTGAAAACTTTGTTTGACTTCAATTGCATCAAGGCCAGTTTCGTTGTTTAGAATCTCTGCGGCTTGATAAATCCAGTTATAAGCAACAGTAATTGGAGCAAATAAAGATGCTGTTTGTTCTAGTCCTTTGGAAACAATTTGTTTGAGCTTGATTAAGGGTTTTGGTAAGCCCCTTTTTTAGCCACCCGTTCTAGACTTGCTTCAATTAAACTTAGACGTTCTTGTAGTTTTAATCCAGAAGCGTCTAGGGGTGGACGACCATCATTCGTCAAGGAACCACGTACAGCTAAACAATATCCACGAACCACTTCAGACGTAGCTTGGTCACACTCATTAATACTACGTTCAATCTGGCGTATCCCCCGAACCTGCTTTTTTAGTTCCTTTTTTGCGTGCCTATCTGCTTCATAAATCACCTTGGCTGCTTCCTTTAAATAGTGAAAATGGCATAAACCATGAGCGATTCCAGGCAATGCGACTTCAACAGCTTTACGAATTGACTGTTGTCCGTCACTTATGACTCCATCAATCTCTACATCAAGAGTATTTTTCACTTCCAATAGCAAAGCGGCTAAATCCTCATTTCTTGATGATAATAAACTTTTCGCCAGCAAAATTTCTCCTGATAAACAATCACGAATCACCCATAGTACTTCATGCCCAACATCCGGTTGCATCCCATCAATTGCTAATATCAATCCCCCTTGTTTTTTGGCGATGGCTTTAAGTCTTGAGTGGTCACTTAACCACAGTGCAACCAATTCGTCATATCTTTCTAACAGGTAAATAACGCTTCGCTCGCTTACTTCTACACCGCGATTACGAAGTTGTTGATGAATTTGAGGTATGCTTCTGTGTTCTTGATAACGCAACGCTCCTACCAGTGCAATCACATCTAACCCGAATTCCTGTTGTGGTAATGCCCACGAACCTTCCTGCTCTGGTCGATACTTAATTTTGTAACGCTCACAAGAGCTATTTTGACAACGGCGAATTTTCAACAGTAGTTGTATCACTCCTTTAAGAGTTCTCACACGTCGCAGATTGTTGTACTCATTCCACATGGGTTTGCCGCAACTGGGACAATTCTGTTGCACGCATTCTAGTACTTCAGATGATGTCGCTTTTGGTTGAGGGCTTTTTCTTACCATTCATGCACCACATATTCTCTGTGTTCCCTAGTTTACTTGAATATCTGACCCTCTCTAGCAAAATTTGCGCTTCTA
>NZ_JAECZA010000330.1 GCF_016056275.1 Dendronalium phyllosphericum CENA369
AATACTCCGGACAATTTTTAGTTGAGGGAATAGACAAGAAAGCTATCGAGCCATTAAGGTGCTGATTAGAAAAAACTTGCACCGACTCGATAGCCATATGGAAATTGTACAAAGCTTACTGAGCAAAATGGGGATTTTTCATAAACCACAGATAAAAGCCTTGACAACCCTGTTTGCCACGATTCTAATTGCCTGTGGCAAGGTAAACTTTACCAACTTGAGTCGTTACAGCCAACGAACAGAGAGAAGTTATCGCCGACAGTTTAAAAAACAGTTTGATTTCGCTCAGTTCAACGCAGAAGTAATCAAAGCAGCAACGTCTCTTCATCACTCAATGATTGCGGTGATGGACTGTTCATTCATTGCTAAAAGCGGGAAAAAGACCTTTGGACTAGACCAATTTTATAATGGCAGTCACAATCGAGTTGAGAGAGGATTAGAGGTATCCTTGGTGGCGGTAGTAGATGTAGAAACGGAAGTGGCCTATAGTCTGCTTGCTGAACAAACATTTGACCAAGGCGAATGTCCAGAACTGACGCGGATGGACTACTATCTCCACCACCTGGAAATTGCTCAACCTCAATTACCTCCCCAAGTTCGCTACCTTGCTGTGGATGGAGCATATGCTAAAGAGGCATTTGTCAAGGGAGTCAAAGCACTGAATCTGGATGTGATTAGTAAACTGCGCCGAGACGCGAATCTACGATATGTGTTTGAGGGTGAACAAAAAGCACGGGGAGCTAAACGCAAATTTGATGGCAAAGTTGATCTAGCTGACCCTACTCGCTTGGCTTGGGTACGGGAACTGCAATCAGGGGTTGAACTCTACACAGCAGTTGTATGGCACGTTTCACTCAAACGCAAGATTCGTCTGGCTTATTTACTTGACCGCCGTCAGTCTCACAAACCGAGTTATGCTGTCTTATTCTCGACAGATATCAGCCAATCGCCAGACGAAATTTATCGTTTCTACAAACTGCGCTTTCAAATCGAATTCATCTTCCGTGATGCTAAACAGTTTACCGGACTGAGTGATTGTCAAGCCCGTGATGTCAAAAAGCTTGATTTTCATTTCAATGCTAGTTTCACTGCTTTAAATCTTGCCAAGCTCGATGCTCATCAACAGCAGTCTGCTCAAAAACCCTTGATCTTTTCTATGGCAAGTGTCAAGCGACGGGCACTCAATGACCATTTGCTCGACACCTTTATTTCAATGTTAGACCTCTCGCCAACTGTAATTAAATCCCATCCTAACTACCAAAACCTACGAGCTTACGGCGTTATTGCTGCTTAATTTTGTCCAGAGTATTGCTATTAAATTCAATCCTAAATATACCGAAGGAGAATACTTGATAATTCAAACACATCCATATAG
>NZ_JAECZA010000331.1 GCF_016056275.1 Dendronalium phyllosphericum CENA369
TCCCAAGATTGTCAAAGATATCTTGAGAGGACTGCCAAAAAACGATTATCCAGTATTAAACAGTCGTCTGTTCTTTGAGTGCTGGCTATCTTATGCTCTGGATAACAGCTTAACAAGTATGCGAGATTTGTTTAACAGATTAAACAATACAGGATTTGAGGTAGATATTTCTACTTTTTCAAAAGCAAACTTACATCGAAGCCAGAAACCTTTTCAAGAAATTTACCAAAAACTAAATGAATTAGTCCAGAAGAAAGTTCCAAAAAAGTTACACGATAAATATGCAATTTGTCCAATAGATTCAACAATTATTACTCTCACCAGCAAATTGTTATGGGTACTAGGACACCATCAAGTAAAACTTTTTAGTTCTCTAAATCTAGCTACTGGAAGCCCATCAGATAACTTCATTAACTTTGGACATGACCATGATTATAAATTTGGTTATAAAATGATGTCTAGTCTAGCAATAAATGCTGTTGGGGTAATGGATAGGGGTTTCGCTGGATTAAAATTTGTCCAAGAATTAGTACAAGAAAATAAATATTTTGTTTTGCGGATAAAAAACAATTGGAAACTAGAATTTGATGGCTCAAATGGGTTAGTAAAAGTTGGTGCATCTGATGATGCTCAAAGTTATAGAGTAATTAATTTTTGTGATTTCGAGACAAAAACCGAGTTTCGCTTAGTTACTAATTTACCAGCCTTGGGAGAGGCTGCCGTTAGCAATGATGAAATTAGGGATATTTATCGATTACGTTGGGGAGTTGAATTGTTATGGAAGTTTTTAAAAATGCACTTAAAACTTGACAAATTAATTACTAAGAATGTCAATGGTATCACCATACAAATTTACGTTAGTTTAATAGCCTATCTAATTTTACAGATATTATCTATCCCACAACAATGGGGACATACACTATTAGATAAACTTCGCTATTTACAATCTTGTATGTGTCAGAAAATCAGTTATGTTCATTGGTTTGAGGAAATTATGTTTTGTTGAGTAATTTAATCTTTTTAGAGCTAGTGTAACTAGATATGTAAAGTTTTGTATTAGAATTCAACATTTCTGATATTTTTACT
>NZ_JAECZA010000332.1 GCF_016056275.1 Dendronalium phyllosphericum CENA369
ATCATGGCAAGTATTAATCTTTCTGAACTACATAGTGCTGGTTCCGAATTGTTCCAAGATTCTGAAAGCTTTCTCAATGAATTGGGCGATGTCGATTCTATCTCTGGTGGTGGACACAGCGGAGTCAGCGACTTGTCGGGACTGACAAAACTAGCTGAAGCTTGGGTTGATACATATGGTATTGGTCACATTACCCTTGTCGCCCAGTCATTTAGCAGTCACGGCTACTACTAACTAAGCTACATGGCTTTTTGGGATTCAATGTAACAGTAATCTCTGCAATAAAAATGAGATTGATTATCGAGAATCCCTAAAAGTCAGCTAGATAAATTCACTCAACAGTTTAATTGCAATAATATTTTGGGAGAAAACCATGGCCACAATCACCATTTCTAAACTACACACCGCTGGCTCTGAACTGTTCCAAGATTCTGAAAGTTTTCTTCAGGAACTGAGCGATGTCGATTCCATTTTTGGCGGAACTGCCGAAGTTAGCGATTTGTCGGGACTGACAAAGCTAGCTGAGGCTTGGGTTGATACATATGGTATTGGTCACATTGCCCTTGTAGCTAAGTCATTCAGCAGTAACGGCTACTACTAACTAAGCTAGATGGCTCTTTAGGGATTCAATATAAGTAGAAATCTTTGCGATAAAAATGAGGTTTCTTGATTATTAATAATCCCTAAGAGTCAGCTAAACAAATTCACTCAACAGCTTAATTTCAGTAATATTTTGGGAGAAAACCATGGCCACAATCACCATTTCTAAACTACATACCGCTGGCTCTGAACTGTTCCAAGATTCCGAAAGTTTTCTTCAGGAACTGAGCGATGTCGATTCCATTTTTGGCGGAACTACCGAAGTTAGCGATTTGTCGGGACTGACAAAGCTAGCTGAGGCTTGGGTTGATACATATGGTATTGGTCACATTGCCCTTGTAGCTAAGTCATTCAGCAGTAACGGCTACTACTAACTAAGCTAGATGGCTCTTTAGGGATTCAATATAAGTAGAAATCTTTGCGATAAAAATGAGGTTTCTTGATTATTAATAATCCCTAAGAGTCAGCTAAACAAATTCACTCAACAGCTTAATTTCAGTAATATTTTGGGAGAAAACCATGGCCACAATCACCATTTCTAAACTACATACCG
>NZ_JAECZA010000333.1 GCF_016056275.1 Dendronalium phyllosphericum CENA369
GTTCGCCGAGGTGGTTCTCAATCGGAGTCCCAGTGGTAATCAGCTTGAAACCACCTTTGAGGTTCATTGCTGCCTGGGAACGTTTGGCGATCATATTTTTGATTGCCTGGGCTTCATCCAGCACAATCGTTTGCCACTGCACTTGGGACAGCATTTGGGATACTTCTTCCTGCTGCAACAGACCGTAGCTGCATACCAACATATCAAACGGTTGTAACCCAGAGAGTAATTTTTGGCGATCGCTTCCACCAAATTGAACGATATTGAGGGTAGGGGCAAAACGCTGTGCCTCACTCACCCAATTCATGCACACCGAAGTAGGGGCAATAATTAGGGTTGGCCCCTCATGGGCACGCTTTAGGATAACAGCCAATGCTTGCACGGTCTTGCCCAGTGCCATTTGGTCTGCCAAGCAGGCTCCCACACCCCAATGTGCCAGCCGCACCAGCCAGTTGAACCCCTCCATCTGGTAGTCGCGCAGTTCTGCTTGAAACGTAGAGGGGAGTTCCGGCTGGAGGCTTTGCACCTCCTTCAAACGCTCTCTGTGTGCCTTCCAGTGTTTGTCTGCTTTTACCTTGCCCACCTCGTCCACGAAATCCTCTAAACCTAATGTTGCCAAGGGGTGAAAGCGTATACCTTTACTATGTTTTTCTGAAAACGCCCGTAATTCATCAAGGCGTTTGCGAAAAGCTTGGGTTAAAGCCAAGAATTGACCGCATTCAGGAGGATGCTAGATATGCCGTTTTCAAATAATCCTTGTGGCAGGGTGCGAAACCAATCAGCATCAAATGGGTTATTGCAGATTTGCTCGAAGATTTTATTTACAGATATCTTATTGCTGTGACTGTATTTCTGGTAGTCTTCAATCTGTTTATTAATGAAATTGGGGTCGTGACGGTAAAAACCAATACGAACTTCTCTGATGAACTGGCGCTCGCTCTGAAAATACCGGGTTCCGCTTGCGTAACCACTAGATATAGGTAAAATTTTGGAGACAGAGGTCGCTAGGATTTCAAAATATCCTGCTTTTACCGCATCACGAGTAGCAATCTCTGTTATGAGCGGATGGCATTGAGGGCCTTGCCCGCTTGACTGAATTAGCAAGCCTGCTGCCAATAATCCATCAATGTGGCGGCTTAAGCTTTTGTTAATAAAAGGTTTATTGTTTTCATCTAACGTGCCGATTTGATTGAGGCAATTCATGAATGAAGTTCTGTTTACCGGTTCATAAATCACCGAAAATAATTGCACAATCTTTTGGTCTATGTGTGATAGCTGACTATATACCTGGGCCAGTTG
>NZ_JAECZA010000046.1 GCF_016056275.1 Dendronalium phyllosphericum CENA369
GCTCCCCCAGCTCCCCCAGCTCTCGCCCGTAAAGTAACTCCCCCACTCTGAGTAAACTTCACGGCGTTACCTAGCAGATTGATCAGAACTTGCCGGAGTTTGCCTTCATCTGTATGAATGTACCGAGGCAGATCGGCAGCAATATCAAATCTGAGAAACAATTGCTTTGCTCCTGTACGTACCTGGAACATTGCTTGTAATGTTTGCAATAGCAGATGCAGGTCGAAGTCTTCCGGATTGAAAACGATGTGCCCAGCTTCGATTTTCGACATTTCTAGGACATCGTTGATCAAATTCAGTAAGTGTTCTCCACTGCGGTTAATAGTAGCTAAAGATTCACGCTGATTTGATTTGAGAGCAGTATCTCGCTCCATTAACTGAGCAAAACCTAAGATGGCATTTAGCGGCGTGCGGAGTTCGTGACTCATGTTAGCCAAAAAAGCGCTTTTTGCTCTGTTAGCGGTTTCAGCAGCTTCTTTGGCAACTCTCAACGCTTCTTCTGCTTGATGCCTAGCTCGGCCGATCGCAATGATTTCAGCCACCAGTTTCAAAATATTAATATCCTCTTGAGTCCAGTTTCTCGTATAGTTCACAACGTCTGCGCCAATAAAGCCGACGACTTTACCAGAATGAATCATTGGTACGCCGAGTGCAGATTTAATCGACTGACTATCAAACAGGATTCTTTCGGCACTATTGGGTGGCAAATCGGCAACGCGCGGTACAACAAAATTCTTGCCTGTGAGGATGGGAGACACCAAAGAAAATATTTCTAGATTGTTGCTTTTAGCATCGCTGGCTAATGGTTGAATACTAGCAGCACACCATTCATTGACCACGTAAGCTTCGGTTGCCTCTGGAGATAACTCAAAAATGCAACATCTTTCGGCATGAATAAATTGGGCGATCGCACTCAGTGTAAAATCAATCGCCGTGTCTAAATCTTGATCGACGAATTGCCGTGAGATACTGCTGAGTAAACTTTCGGCTTGAGCGCGACGCTGGATAGCTTCGTCTGCCCGTTTGCGCTCCAATTCTGCACCAGTACGAGCAGCAAAGATTTTCACAATCAGTTCCCGTCCCGAATCGTGCTTCATTGGTTTGGTATCGATGACTGCCAAATGTCCTAATATCTCACCAAATGAATTGGTTAGGGGAATGCCTAAAAAACTCTCGGCATTCATTTGTGTTAGATATGTATCTTCTGGGAAAGCGGCTTGAAGTCCTTGGGGATAGTGGCACAGGTTGCCTTGTAAGGGACTGTAACAAGGAGTACCGTCCACGCTGTACTCTACTTTTTCCCCAAGGGCATCGCCACACCAAAATGCCAGACTGCGAACTCTAGTTTTTGCCTCATCAATAAATTCAGTGACTAGGGCGTATTGAACTTGCAATACCTCAGCTAAATAACGCACGCAGGAATTAAAGAATTCATCACCTGTTTTCGCGGCTGTACCCTCGATAATCAAGCGTAAAGCTTGTTCTTGCTGCTTGCGAGCTGTAATATCTGTAAAAACAGAATCCAAACAAGATTCTTCCGGGTTAAAGCGTAGTGATAGCAATAACCAAACTAAAGCTCCATCTGGGCGACGCATTGGTAGTTCAAAATTGCGAACTTCACCGACAGCTTCTAACTCTGCCAATACCTGCGCTCTATCTTTGGGATTGACATAGAATTCAGTTGTGAAGTGCTTGCCAATTAATTCAACAGCACATGCATAACCTAAGATATTAGCAGCACGTTGGTTGGCATCGATAATTAAGCCATCGTGTTTGCGGTTGCGGATAATACCTACTTGGGAAGTTTCAAAAATATTGCGGTATTTGAGTTCGCTGCGACTCAATGCTTCTTCTACTTGCTTGCGCTTTGTGGCATCCGTACCTACAGAAAGAATTTCTACTAAATTGCCTTGCTCGTCTAAAACTGGTTTATTTGCCCAGACAATCCAGACGCGATCGCCATTTTTGCAAATATTTTCATTTTCGTTGAACAAATAGTTTTCTGGATGTTGACAAATATCAACCATTAACCATTGCAAGTCTCGCCCTGATGTTTCAGTTTCGGGTACGATTGTCCCAACAACGTTACGTCCGATAATTTCGTCTAAATCGAAGCCTAAAAATCGTTGACCATAGTCATTCAAAAAGCTGATATTTGCATTTTTATCCCAACGTAATATGATACAGTTAGCAGTTTCTACCAAATCGCGATACTGTGCTTCTCTATCTCGAATCACCGCTTCCGCACGCCGACGTTCGCTAATATTCCGTACTATTGCCAAGATGTGTGGCTGACCATTGTAAGTGCAAATCGTGCCTTTAACTTCCACATCAATTAAAGTGCCATCTTTGCAGATATCAACTGCTTCCCCATAAAATTCCTCACCCTTTCGAGTTTTTTCTAGATACTTGAGAAAAACATGCAGTGAGTTTGGGTGAATATAAGCTGATGGATGTAAATTGATAAATTCTTCATAAGAGTAACCGTGCATTTGGCAAGCAGCCGGATTCACTGCAACAACTCTCTCGGTTTCTATGTCGGTAATAAATAATCCATCAGTAATCGCTTCAAAAATACCCCGATACTGAAGTTCGCTTTGTCGCAATGCTTCTTCTACTCGTTTGCGATCGCTAACATCCCGTCCCAAAACTACTAGACATTTACGCCTACCATCCTGGTAAAACAGGGGAATTTTAATCATGTCCAGACTACTGATAGTACCATCAGGGCGGGGAACAACTTCCTCTACGCGATAAATAGATCCATGTTGCCAAGCTTGTTCGTCTGTTTTGTCGCAATAAAGCAAAGTTTCGCCATAAAAATCGCTAAACTGGGCTAATTGAGCGTCAGTTTTACCTTGATAATCAACTCCTTCTAGCTCTAGAAATTCTAGATTAGCTTGGTTCGACACTAACCATCTTCCCTTGCCATCCTTTAAACAAATAATATCGGGTGTGGCATTAATCAGTGTCCGCAACCGTTCCTCACTCTCTCGCAGAGATTCTTGAGCTTGTTGAGCCTGCGTGATATCCCGAATCACCAGTACAGCACATTGACATCGCTCCCCAGTTATGCCTGCACAGCTACCAGATATTTGTAGTATGAGGGTGCGATCGCCTTGCTGCAATTCATAGTTTGTTGTTTGATACTCTCCATTGTGGATCTGCACATCCGGGTAAGCTGATAAAGCGATCGGTTGTCCTGCTTGTGCTAAAGGCAACAACTCACTTAACTTCGAGGAACCAATGCTATGTGGTTGATTTACTAAAGTTGCAAAATTAGAATTCCACCAATGGATGCATCCATCTTCGCCAACCCAGACTACAGCATCGGCGATCGCATCTAGTGTGACTTGCATCCTAGTCAAAGTAGTTTGCAATTGCTCTAGCTGTTCAACGCTCATCAACGACTCCTCAATGCCTCCGCAATGGCATCAGCAACTATGTATAGCGATTGTATCGCTAGTCTATAACTGAGGTATTCACTTAGAGCAAAACTACATAATGATTTCAAACAAAACTATTTTACGGAAAAATGGCAATCAAGCAATCAAATTATTCACATTCAAATTGACTCGCACAATCATATCGTTGAAATCTTTATCGCCAGAAGCTGGTAAATCCTCAAAGCCAAAGCAATTATTTCCCAAAATCTGAACGTGATCTGCCTTGTCAGCGTTCGCACCCAAAAACGGGAAATAAATAGCCGGATTGTTATTAGGATTGCTATCAAGCAATGCATCGACGTTACCATTGACAATAATCAATGGTGCAAACAAAGAATCAGCAGAGAAAGTACCAGTGTAATTGGCAGTACCTTGATTTTTCGCCGTTAAGTTAATGCCCATAACACGTTCGCGCAAAGCAGCTTCAATATAACCAGCTTGCCCAACCAGAACATCTGCTTTACCATCACTATTGGTATCAATACCGCCACTTTCATCTGCTACGCGGTAGAAGCTAACAAAGTCATTGTAAGCAGCTTCCCTATTAACTACAAAATTGGCTTCTACTGATTGTGTGACACTGCGTAAATCAATTAGTTCTCCTTGATGTTTGCTTTGCAAACTCGTACCCAAAGGTAACTTTTGCTCTGTTGCCTGAATCTTCAAGACAAAATCTTGGAAGTTGAGAGAGAAGCCATCTTCTGAGTCTGCCGCGTTCGCAAAAACTACATCAGACAACGAGGTTTGTCCAGATAACACAGCATTAGTAGTGCTGTTGCGTACTATATAAAATCTGAAATTTGTACCAGACTCAAACTCTAGTAGACTTGTCAGGTCATCAGAATTAACACCATTAGGCAGATTAGCAATGGTGGAGAAAACCGTCTTAGAACGCTGGAGAGCAATTTGAGTGTAACCTGCCGCGCCTGGGGCAATGCCATCAATCTTACCTTCGGCATCGTCAACAGCAAATACACACAGTTGGTTGACCAATAAAGAGGTATTGCTTTTAATTTTGACTGAGAGTTTTGCTTTTTCACCTGGAGCTTGATTTTTAATAGTGAAGAGATCGCTAGTAATTTTTGTGAGCAGAGTCACATAAGTAGTACTACTATCATCTGTAGTAGCACCACTACCAACTGTAAGTTCAAAGTCATCACTGACTGCGGCTTCAACAATATCTTTGGCAGTGACTTTGACATTGAGACTGCCCAAGTTGGCAGTAGTTGGAGTTCCGCTAAAGGTGCGTGTAGCCTCATCAAAACTTAACCAATCAGGTAGGGGATCGCCATTTGCTAGAGTAGCGCTGTAGGTGAGAGTATCGCCCACATCTGCGTCGCTAAACGTGTCAACAGGGACTGTGAAGTTGAAGAGTGTGTTTTCAGTGGCTTTTTGGTCGAGGAGCGCTTTGGCTAAGACTGGCGGATTGTTGGGAAGCCCAAATACTGCTACTGCTGAGTCACCACTTCCAGCAGCATAAAGGTATTTGCCATCGGGGGTGACTGTGATGGATCTAACCAAAGAAAGACCATCGATACCGTTTGTGCCATCTTTTTGAACTTCTAGGAAAGTGAGCTTGCCAGTAACTGTATCCCGCCCAAACACTGCTACTGCTGAGTCATAAACTCCAGCAGCATAGAGGTATTTGCCATCGGGGCTAACTGTCACGGTGGTGACATTATCAATCCCATCGACACCGTTGATGCCATCTTTTTGAACTTCTACGAAACTGAGTTTGCCAGTGGCCGTATCCCGCTCAAACACCGCTACTGCTGAGTCATAAGCTCCGACAGCATAAAGGTATTTGCCATCGGGGCTGATGGCGCTGGAGTAGGCAGCAGAAAGCCCATCGACACCGTTAATACCATCTTTTTGAACTTCTACAAAACTGAGCTTGCCTGTGACTGTATCCCGCTCAAACACTGCTAGCGCTGAGTCACTAAATCCAGCAGCATAGAGGTATTTTCCATCGAGGCTGATTGTAGAGGCTCTGACACCAGCAAGCCCATCGACACCGTTGATGCCATCTTTTTGAACTTCTACAAAACTGAGCTTGCCAGTGGCTGTATCCCGCTCAAACACCGCTACTGCTGAGTCAGAAGCTCCACCAGCATAGAGGTATTTGCCGTCGGGGCTGACTGTGACACTAAAGGCACCAGCAAGTCCATCGACACCGTTGATGCCATCTTTTTGAAATTCTACGAAACTGAGTTTGCCTGTGACTGTATCCCGCCCAAACACCGCCACTGCTGAGTCACCATATCCAGCAGCATAGAGGTATTTGCCGTCGGGGCTGACTGTCACAGAGTAGATATTAGCAAGCCCATTGACACCGTTGATGCCATCTTTTTGAAATTCTACGAAACTGAGCTTGCCAGTGGCTGTATCCCGCCCAAACACCACCACTGCTGAGTCATTATATCCAGCAGCATAGAGATATTTGCCGTCGGGGCTAACTGTGACGAAGAAGTTACCAGCAAGCCCATCGACACCATTGATCCCATCTTTTTGAAATTCTACGAAACTGAGAATGTTGTTTGGCATGAGTATTTATTAATACTTAACTGTTTAATTGCTACAGTACTAAGAATTTTCGCTGAAAAAAGCAAAGTCATGTCTATGCCAATTTAAGGAATCAATTTTATAATCGCCCTCAGCAAATTTACTTAAAACATTAAATGTTTTAAGTAATATAAGTGCTAACTAAAACAAACACAGCTTATTGGCTTAAAATTTCGCAGATATGCTTATTTGGTACAGCCAGAAAATTTTTTAAAAATTGCAATTATCTCCCCTAGTTCTCCCCTATTTCTCTCTAAATTCATATTCAGAAAGGCAGAGAACACCGCACAAGCCAAGTGAAAAACTTTTGCCAATAAATCAACCACAAAGGAAAACACATCATGTTACAACAAATCAAAGAATTACTTCAAAACGCTCAACTACAACAGAAATTAACAGCAGCAGCTAACGAAGCCGAAGCGATCAAACTGCTAGCGATCGCAGGTGCAGAAAAGGGTTATAAATTCACTGTTGAAGGCTTATCTCAAGTAGCGCTTTAGATGCACAAACCGAGCAAATTATTAACCTCAACTTGCAACGGCGTGGTTGTTCCTGTATTGTAGTAGCCCACCGCCTTAGCACAATTCGCAATTGTGATGAAATTATTGTCCTTGAGCGGGGTCAAATCGTGCAGCGTGGCACTCATGAGGAATTATGGCAGCAAGGCGGAACTTATGCACGCTTACTCCATGCAGCAGAGGCATAAAGTTCGGGTAAATACTTATGATTAAGACATAAAGACTTGGAAATTTTTAAAACATAACTAATTAACTGGACTTAGTATAATTACGCCCATATATTTGACATTAAGTATTAATTATGTCTAGTGATAGAAGTATTCAACCTGAATTATCAGATAGCAAAACCGACAAGCAATACAACGCCCGTCAGATTCTGACTCTACAAGAATTAAGCGTTTTGAACGATCGCTCCAACCGTAAAGGGCTGGTTCATTTAACTGGACATCTAACTATCATCGGATGTAGTGGCTACCTGTGGGCCACAAATTGGGGCAATTGGTTGCTAGCAATACCAGCATTGGTTATTTACGGTTTTAGTTTGGCTGCCATGTTTGCACCTATGCACGAAGGCGTTCACAGAACTCCTTTTGCTAACAATCGCTTGAATGATATTGTTGCTTGGTGTGCGGGCTTGCTCTCGTTTTACAACAGCACTTTCTTTCGTCATTATCACAAGTGGCATCACCTTTACACTCGTGTTCCTAGCAAAGACCCAGAACTGACCGACCTTAAACCGAGCAACTTGGGTAAATATTTATTGGTACTTAGCGGTTTACCTTGGTGGGTAGACAAGATCCGTGGGCATTTTCGCGCTGTCCTCGGTCAACTTGATGATTGTCCATTTATACCAGAAGCCGCACGAGCCGAAGTTACTCGCTCTACTCGCTGGCAATTAACTGTTTATGCAGCTGCGATCGCTCTCTCTATGACAGCGGGTCAACCTTGGTTTATACTTTATTGGCTGCTACCGCTGTTCGTAGGTCAGCCGATTCTGCGTTTTATTCTCTTAGGAGAACATACAGGTTGCTCTCTTGATGCTAATTTACTGACAAATACGCGCACAACATTGACACTCTGGCCTGTGCGATTTCTCATGTGGAATATGCCATTTCATGCAGAACACCATTTGTACCCATCAATTCCATTCCACGCATTGTCTAAAGCTCATCAGCAGTTGAGTTCGCACTTTGCCCATATCGATCCAGGCTACATCAAAGTCAACCGCGATATTCTATCTAAATTGAGACAGTTATAGTAATTCGTGATTAAAACACACTTAAAACAATGAATGCTTATCTTGGTAATATCTCTGAAGAAAATCCTTTAATTTCGGCAATCCATACTGCTGTTAAAGGACGAGCTAGATATAAGGTGAATGGACTTTATCATTCGCCATCTCTTAAAAGATACCTAGAATTGCAATTGTTACAAAAAAAAGCGATCGCCCAAGTTCGTGCTAATCATCTCACTGGAAATGTTCTTGTGATTTTCCATTCAAATTTTAGTCCAAGTGCGATCGCCTTGCTCATCCAAGATGTTGTTTTAGACTTCAGACAAAAGCTCAGAAAACTGCCTGTAAGAAACGCTCAGATCCAAACAAGCACAGAACCAGCTAAAAACTTACGCCAAACACTTATACAGAAACAATTAAAAGTTAGCGATCGGCTTCTTCTGGTATCAGCAACAGTAAGTACACTTGTCTTAGCTGCTGGATTACTGCACAGATACAATCTAGATACAGGTATTTTACTAGCAATTCAAAAGCTGCATACACCACTTTTAGATCGCATTATGGTTGGCATAACTTTTCTTGGCGATCCATTAGTTGTGCTATTAATTTGTTTGGCAATAGAAATTAATTTGTTGCATTCTAACCGTCGCCAACAAGCAAATACTTTAGGGATAGCGGCAGTCAGTGCAATAGGCTTAAATTATTGGCTGAAAGTGCTTTTTGGTAGAGTACGTCCAGAACTGTGGAACCGTATTATTCATGTAGGACACCACAGCTTTCCTAGCGGTCATGCAATGGTGTCAATGGTAATTTACGGTTTTATTGGCTACATTGTGGCAAAACAATTTCCGCAATGGCAAAAACAGATTTCCATCTCGACGGTTGTCTTAATTGTTGCGATCGGTTTTACCCGGCTTTATCTAGGCGTACACTGGCCTACTGATGTGATAGCTGGCTATGCTGTAGGTTTAGTATTGTTGATGGCTTGCATTTTCTACTTAGAAAAAGGACAAGAGAGAGATGAGGAAGATGAAGGGGTAAGGGAGAAATATGTACCTGTTCCCTTTTTCTCCTGACAACTGACAACTGACAACTGACAAAACTCCTTACTCAGCACTAGTAGAAGCTTTTTGTTGTTGATAACGCTGTTTAAACTGCTGTTGCTGTTTTTTATGCTCCACAATTGGCTCAGGGTAGTCAAGACCGTGACGTTCTAAAGGGGAAATTTTACCAGTAACTAAATATTCTGTATCCAGAGAACGCAGTTCGGGAACCCATTGCCGGATATATTCGCCTTCGGCATCAAACTTTTGCGTTTGACTGGCTGGGTTGAAAATCCGCACGGGTTTGGGGTCCATACCACTAGAAGCACTCCATTGCCACCCGCCATTGTTAGCAGACAAATCACCGTCAATTAGCTTTTGCATAAAGTATTTTTCGCCCAATTGAGGATTAATTAGCAAGTCTTTAGTTAGGAAGCTAGCAACAATCATCCGACAACGGTTGTGCATCCAGCCAATTTCATTCAATTGCCGCATTGCTGCATCTACAATGGGATAGCCAGTTTTTCCCTCACACCAAGCCTGAAAATGTTCTTCGTTGGTTTCCCAAGGAAAGTTTTTGAAGGCATCGCGGTAAGCACCATCTGCCAATTCCGGGAAGTGATACATTGCGTGTTGGTAAAACTCTCGCCAAGCTAGTTCCTGTTGCCATGTACGGATACCAGCTGCTGCTTCGTCGCTGCGGCTATTTTCTAGTGCTTCTGTTGTGGCTTGCCAAGCGCTACGAATGCCAATGACACCAAATTTCAAAGCCGCACTCAGTTGCGATGTGCCATCCATAGCAGGAAAATTACGCTGTTCTTGGTATTCGGTAATTGCTTTGGCGGTAAATTCTTCTAGTCTTGCTTGCGCTCCTGCCTCTCCTGGTGGAATAATTAATCCTCCATCCCAAATAAATCCTAAATCTTTGGCTGAAGGTAGTGGAATAGCTCCTGCTTTGTTAGCAATTTCCTGTTCGCTGGCTGTTAAACCTTCGGTATTTTGCAAAGTCTCTATTGGTTGAGCTTTCGGTTTGCTACTCCAATTTTTCCAAAAAGGTGTATAAACTGTGTAAGCTTGACCGCTACCCGTGCGTATTTCTTCTGGCGAGTGGAGAATTTGATCCCAATTTTGGGTAAGAAACTCAATTCCTTTTTCTTTAAGGGCATCAATGACGGTGCGATCGCGTATTTGTGAATAAGGCTCTACATCCCAATTCCAAAATACAGCTTTAGCTTTTAATGCTACTGCCAAAGCTGGTATTGCTTGCATGGGATTGCCCTGGAGTATTAAAAGTTGGCTTCCTGCTTTTGCATATCGCTGTTGTAATGCCTGTAAACAGCCAATCATATAAGTTACTCTCACAGGAGCAATATCATCTCGTTCTAGAAGATTGCGATCGAGACAAAAAACACCCACCACTTTTGAACTTTGCCGTCTTGCAGCAGCCAATCCTGTATTATCAGAAATGCGTAAATCGCGGCGATGCCAAAACAGAATTAAATCAGACATTCTATACAAATCATAGTTCGCTTGTACTAGATTAGACCCTACCATACCTTAAAGCATCATTCTACCGACAAATTTCTGTAAAAAGTGCTGAGTTAGAAGTTGTGGTCAGTTGTTAGTTGTTGTTATTCTTACCTCCCCTGCTCCCCTTATTCCCTCTATCCAAAATCCACGGTAACTCTATCGGATATAGTGGCTTGTTTTGTCAAATTTGAGTATACTCTTCTTAACAGTTAATTTAGTCTTTGTGTCATGGCTACCTTACTATTAGACGACGGTACAGTTGAGAGCGATTTAGGTGAGATATCCCGCGAACTTTCCCCTCTGGGCATCTATTTGAAACACTATGACCCAGGAACATCGCTACTATTTCCTAATCTGATAGAACAAGACGTTTTAACTGATTCTGAGAAACGCTTTATTGTAGAACTACATAACGGTGTCTTCGAGTTTCTGCAACGAGAAAATGGCTATGTCTGGTGTGATTTACTCAATCTGCATCCAGGTTCATTTAATCTTGAAACGCTAATAGCTGCATACAACCGTTACCATACTCATACTGCTGCTGAACCCCTCTACATATTGGCAGGAGAAATGATCTTCGGCTTCATTAGACCCGATGGTAGTCAGGTACACCTTTTAGTTCAGTCCCAAGACTACATCTACATTCCAGCAGGAGTAGAGCATTGGTGTAGTCCTACAGCATTGTTGCATTGTAAAGCAGTGCGCTATTTCTCCACTGCTGACGGCTGGGTTCCCAATTATACAGGCACTCAGTTGAAAGATTCTTTAAACAAGCTGGGTTAATATCAGTTCTCTTAAAGACGGCTACAAATGATCGGGAACATAAAAACACAAAAATTGAAGCAAAAAGAGCAGGCTTCGCCTTGGGTTAGGGAAAAAGGAATTAAATAAAGTTCTCCCCCTTTCCTTTTTCCCCTCTGCTCCTCTTGGGTAGCACAAGTGGATTTAGAAATCGAAGGTTGTGCGAAGTACTCCTACATATTGGGTATCGTTGTTGCTGTTGTTTTCCGGATTGATAATCATCCAAAAACCAGGAGTAACTGAAATGTTGTCGTTCATTCGCCAGCGATAGAATGCTTCGAGGTGATAAGAATTGTCTGACTCTTCACGGACATCACTATTAGAGACACGCGGTGGCAAACCAAAGAGAAATCCTGGCAGATTGCCCTTACCTCCCACATCTGGAAAAGACACGCCGATCGCACCAAACCAAGCATTGGCATTATCACCACTATTCACAAATAGAGAATCTGTTCCACCCCTACCATTAGAAATATCGCTGAAACCAGAGTTCTTGGCAGTCGCCCAAATATATCCACCCCAAGCATGGACTTGGAAGTGTGGAGAAAAGCGATAGAATCCTTGTGCGCCGACAATGCTGTTGGAAGTAGCAATGCTGTTGCCAAAGGGAGCATTTGACAAGATACTGCCCCTACCAGCTGTGATATTAACACCAGAATCACCAGGGTTATATCCATGAGAGTAGGCGACACCAATAGCGCCTTGCTTTGTGTAATACACTAAATGAGCTAGAGCATTGTAGCCGCCATCAAATAACCCACTTTTTACTGTTGGGTTATTAGGACTGTTAGCTAAATAGCCTAGAGTGAGAACCAAGTCTTTGCTAATTCTCCAGTTAGCGGCTGCACCGCCTCCACCTCGCTCGAAAAGCAGACTATTTTTACCAAATAGTGAGGGAATCCCATTGCCATCATCGGCAATAGTCGCAGGAGTTACGTTGTCTGTGATGTCGTTGTAGCCAATACCTACGGGGCCGACAACGAAAGAAAGGGAATCACTAACCGGGAAATAGTAACGGATGTGAGGAATAAGGAGTGTATTGTTGTTGTCATTATCGAAGTTCAGGCGCGTCATCCCTGTGCCTGTGGCTGCTGCAATTTTGCTTGAACCATCGGGATTGGCAAAGTTGCCAAACTCTAGTCTGACTCGCAACAAATCTTTGCCTGTGAAACTGCTCTCTAAATTCAGACGACCCCGATTTGCAAAGTAGGTCTGGGATTCATCGCGTTCCCGCTTCGGGTTGCCGAAGGCATCGCCTCCGACTCTATTACCAAAGGTATCGCTAACGGCAGTAATAATTTGAGCATACAGCCTAGTAGTAGTGGAAAACTGCTGCGTCTCTAATGTTGTTGTACGTGCTTCTAAGCTATCTACTCGGCCGCGCAGAGTTGCCAGTTCTGCCGCAAAGTCTTCTTGCAATTTTTGCAGCACTGCCAAGTCTTGTTTATTGACTAGATTACTGGTATTTGTTGCAATCAACTCATTAATGCGATTTAAACAAGCATTTAAACCTGCGGCAAATTCATAACGAGTTAAGGCACGATTACCGCGATAGGTAGAATTAGGATAACCTGCAATACAACCGTAGCGTTCGACCAGCAATTGCAATGCACCAAATGCCCAATCTGTGGGTTGAACATCAGAAAACTGGGAGACTGAAGTTACTTGTCCCTGCAAAGTGCGATTATTATCTACTGCACTAGAATTATTGTCGACCTGAGAAACTGGAGTGACTTGTCCTTGCAAGGTGCTATTGTTATCTGCCACACCAGAATTATCATCTAAAGGTGTTGCTAAGACTGCTGGACATATCAACAATAAAAGTGGAAAACTGTATAAAAATATTTTCAGCATTGGGTTCATTTCCGTATTGGATACATGAAAAAATCTGGATTTGAGGTCAGAAATCTTTAGCTGTATAGCTGGGGACTGGGGACTGGGTGAAAAGTCCTTTTGTGTCTAGGTTTGATCGTCTGTTGATGTCCTAACACTACTGGCGACGGCTATATCTATGCATTGGAGATTTAGACACATCTTTTCTCAGGACTAGTACTAAATCTTCATCCTTTATTTGCTGTCTAAGTCATTAACTTCGTTTGTGCCTCGATCGATGGCGTTAAGCTACGAAGATAGTCAATATTTATGAGAAACAAAATATTTCACAACGTCTACTTTCAAAGCTGAATACATCCTATTTTTGATGTAAAAAATTTGAGTTAAAGTGCAGTTACTTTTTGCTCATTATTGCTTTTAATTGCCGCTTCTATAATCCGCATCACATTAATTCCGTCTTCGGCAGTAACAGCAATTGGTTGATTATCAACGATTGATTTATACATCGCATCGTAGTAACCCAAATAATTGCCCTGCAAACTTTTTACTTTTTCTCGGATTACCTTTCCTTCTTTTTCTGTATGCAGCAACCCATATTCACTTTCAGGCTCTGTGTACCAATCAGATGTATTTGGCTTCATACCAACCCGTAACTTATCTTCTTGTGCGTCAGCTCTACTTTTAAGAAAAGAACCTTTTGTCCCATGTATAATGTACGATGGCACAGGCTCGCGCACTAGAAAACCCGCTTTTAATTTGACGCGCAGTTTGTCGTAGTATAATATCGACTCAAAATAATCATTTATCTGCGATGCTGGTCTAGTAATTCGCATGTCTGCAAAAACAGCGTTCGGCATTCCAAATAAATGCAAAGCTTGGTCTATTATATGCGGCCCCAAATCTTTGATGATTCCTGCTCCCGGCCCTGGAACTTCTGTATGTTGTCTATTGCTAAGTGTTGGTTTGTATCGCACAAAATGAAGTTCTGCTTCAACAATATCTCCTAATAAGCCTTCTTTGATGATTTTTTTTACTGTTTGAAAATCACTATCCCACCTACGATTTTGATAAACAGATAATTTCTTTCCCTTTTTTTGCGCTAATTGGTTCAGTTCTTCTGCTTCTGCTACTGTTGTTGTAAATGCTTTTTCTACTATTACATGCTTGCCTGCAAGCAAAGCTTGTTTAGTATAATCATAATGCGTATCAGTGGGTGTATTTACCACCACCAATTCTACTTTATTATCTGCCAATAATGCTGACAAGGAAGCATAGCTTTTTACATGAGGATAATCTGTTTGTATCAGCTTTTTGCTTCTTTCCCAAGAACCTAGTAATTGAAATCCGGGATGCAGATTTATAAAAGGTGCATGAAATACCTTACCGGACAATCCATAAGAACAAAGAGCCGTATTGACAGTTTCCATCTTTTTACTAATTTACTGAAGCGAAAGTTTGTATTTAGTTGTTATATGATTCTTGCTCTTGAATGCAGACTCATTTAGCAAATTGGGAAAATATTACGTTTTTAAACACACTGATACTAATTTGAAAAAAGAATGCAACAGATATTTTGGTAGGAGCGAACGCCGTTCGCCCTTACAAACAATTCGTGTGTCACAAAGATTATTGAAATTGGTATGAGAGTATTTCTTAATTGCGCTGCGATCGGTTTTCAATGTGTCATCTAGGCTATTACCTGAATAAAACTGTATACTCAGTTCCTCTGTAAATTATTTTCATTTTCTACCACTTACATCATCAGTTAATGTTGCTATAGCCTTGATAACTATCAAGTTATAGCAAAGTGCTGAGTGCTGAGTAAAAACCCAGTTACTTCAAGGCTTTGAGCAATCAATACTGTCTTAACCTATGCTTCGATTGCTATATCTTGAATTTGTGATTTTAATTAGCTCGCACTTTTTATTGGTTAGAGTAAATAGATAAACCAGGCGATCGTTTACTTCGCCAAATTTTTCTTTGATGATATTAGTTTTTTGAGCGATGTCACCTGGTTTATTATCTGAATGATTGCGATGGAATGCTGACGTAGACATTGTTTAAGTTTTATAGCTCTACTTAGATGCTAATTACATGTCTTCCAACTCAATTCCTTTGGTTTCTTTAATAAAAAAGAGAACGAAAAAGAATGAAATAGCTGCCGCAATTGTATAGAGACCATAGGCAGAACCTAAACCGAAATATTGCAGAATAGGAGGAAATGTTGTGGAAACAACGAAATTCGCCACCCATTGCATAGAAGCAGCAACTGAAAGTGCAGCAGCGCGAATTTTATTATTAAACATTTCTCCTAACAGCACCCAGGTCACTGGCCCCCAGGAGAAACCGAAGCAAAATACATAGAGGTTAGCCGCGAAAAGAGCTGCCATCCCTGCACTTCCGGTTAGAGTAGGATTACCAGCAGCATCCACCGGAGCGGTTCCAAAAACAGTAGCCATCGTTCCCAAAGTCAAGGTCATGCCGATTGACCCTAAGATGAGTAGAGGCTTACGTCCAAATTTATCCACGAAGGCGATCGCAATCAGCGTTGTCATAATATTGACAGCACCCGTAATCACCGTAATTGTCAGGGAATCTTTTTCGGAAAACCCAACTGCCCGCCACAAAACGCTGCTGTAGTAGAAAATTACATTAATACCAACGAATTGCTGAAGTACAGATAAGCCGATTCCAATCCAAACTATGGGTAAGAGTCCGCCACTTCTCCTTAAAAGGTCGGAAAACTTAGGTTCGCGTTCTCGCATCACTGTTTGGCGAATTTCCTCGATTTTTTCCAGGACGTTACCGCCTAAAATCTTGGTGAGAACGTTAGCAGCTTCAGGCTCTCGTCCTTGAGCAACTAAGTAGCGGGGAGATTCAGGAATTGTTAAAGCAGCCATACCATATAACACTGCTGGCGGAACTGCTGTCCAAAACATCCAGCGCCAAGCTGCAATCCCAAACAAAAATGGTTTTTCTGCTGAACCTGCTGACACAGCAATAAAGTAGTCGGAGAGCAGGGCAATGAAAATTCCCACCACAATTGCTAGTTGCTGGAGAGAGCCTAACCTGCCACGCAAATGAGTCGGAGAACATTCGGCAATGTAAGCTGGGGCGATGACGCTGGCTACGCCGATCGCAATTCCACCTAAAAGCCGCCAAAAGATAAAATCCCAGATACCAAAGGCTAGCCCAGAGCCAATAGCACTGAGAGTAAACAATCCGGAAGCAACTACCATTGCCTTGATGCGCCCATAACGGTCGGCAATTTGTCCGGCAAAGAAGGCTCCTACCGCAGATCCTAGCAACGCGAGGGACACGGCTAAACCAGTTACCCAACTACTGATGTTGAAGGCTTTGGAAATAGCTACCACAGCGCCGTTAATTACAGCAGTATCAAAACCGAACAAAAAACCGCCAAGAGCAGCAGCACCAGCAATTAATATGACATAGAATGTATTGGATTTACGCCGAGCAGTTGTCGAGGTCATAGTTTTATCTGGAAAAAAGGGCGTAGACAGTGGGATGTTGGGAGTCTGGTGTAGGGAAAAGACATTTTTAGATTAATGAGTTATTAATTGAGATTATTTAATTTCAAATCTCAAATTCTTTTGTGAAATTTACCGTCTAGAACGTCTGCGGAGTCGGTCGATTGTGACTGCTAAAATAATTACGAGTCCTTTGACGACTAGTTGCCAGAAGAAAGACAAATTCAACAAGGTCAAACCATTGTTGAGAATTGCAATGATTAATGCACCTAAAAGGGTTCCGCCAATCGTCCCAATACCGCCTGTAAAGCTGGTTCCACCCAAAATTACAGCAGCGATCGCATCTAATTCATAACCCTGGCCCAATAAGCCACTAGCACTATAAAGACGGCTGGCACTCATGATTCCTGCCAAACCGGCGAGCAATCCACTGACACCATAGACAAATAGCAATACCCGATTAACTTTAATTCCAGTTAATCGGGCGGCTCGCTCGTTACCACCGACTGCATATATCTGCACTCCTAATACAGTTTGTCGCAGGACAAACCAACTAACTAATACAGTCAATAGCGCAATGATGACTAACCAAGGCAGCGGCCCGATATAGCTATTACCCACCCAAGCAAAATTTATGTCTCGGTTAATTACTGTTGTGCCCTTGGCAATTAAGTAGGCAACACCCCGCAAAGCAGTCAGCGAACCCAACGTGACAATAAAAGGCGGCACATCTAAAAAGGTGATCAGAGCGCCGTTGAGTAAACCTAAAAGCAATCCTGCCGCTAAACCAGCAGGTACAGCCATCCACCCGATCGCGGGAAGTAGCGATACTAAGAGGGCAACTACGGCTGAAACAGCTAATATCGAACCAACTGAAAGGTCGATGCCTCCGGTGAGAATTACAAACGTCATCCCGGTTGCCAGCACAATATTGATGGATGCTTGGCGCAAGATATTAACGATGTTACCGCCGGTGAGGAAGTTGGGAGAAAGGAATGTAAATAAAATGCAGATAATGACGAGAATCGGCAGGATACCTGCAACTTCCAGGAAAGTGTTGATTGATTTGCGGCGCGCTGCTGGATTATTGCTAACTTTACTCTTGGCTGGCCTGATTGTTTGACTCATGATGCTGATACCTCCGATGCTCCAGTTGCATAGTGCATGATATTTTCTTGGGTAATTTCTTTTTCCCGACTGCCGTCAAGTTCGCCTACTAGCCGTCCTTCTCGCATCACCAAGACGCGATCGCTTAATCCTACAACCTCTGGTAATTCGCTGGAAACCATCAAAATCGCTACGCCTTGGGCTGCTAATTCGCTGATAATTCGGTAAATTTCGCTTTTCGCCCCGATATCTACGCCGCGTGTCGGTTCATCTAACATCAACACTCTGGGTTTAATAGCTAGCCAACGCGCTAGGAGTAGCTTTTGCTGATTTCCACCAGAAAGATCCACGGCTCTGATTTCCAAATTCGCCAGTCGGATATTGAAGTCTTCTACAGCTTGCTTTGCCAACAGATTGACCGAACCCCAATTAACAACACCAGCCTTGGCATCCTGCTTGAGCGTGTTCAGGGCTATATTCTTACGAGAACTCATCTCCAAGAATAAACCCTGGTCTTTGCGGTCTTCTGGGACGTAACCAATACCGACTGCAATGGCATCGCTAGGCGAATTAATATTTAATTTCGTCCCATTTAGGAAGACTTCCCCACTTGATTTGCGGTCAGCACCAAAAATCAGCCGAGATACTTCTGTGCGTCCTGCACCTACTAGCCCCGCTAAACCGACAATTTCGCCAGCACGAATTTGCAAACTAGTTGGCTCAACTTTGCGCCCGTCAGAGATATTTCTGACTTCCAACACTACCGGGCCGGGATTGGTTTGCCGTTGATGTTCGTAAAAGTCTTGCATCGAGCGACCGACCATCATTTGTACTAATCGCTGGACAGAAATTTCATCCCGCGTCAGACTGCCAATGTATTGACCGTCGCGCAACACGCTAATTCGGTCAGCCAATGCATATATTTCTTCCATGCGGTGACTAATATAGATAATGGCGATGCCGTCATCTTTAAGTCTGCGAATGACTTGAAATAAATGCTGAGTCTCGCGGTCGGATAAGGCTGCTGTTGGCTCATCCATTACTAAAACGCGGCTTTTGTCCTTCAGCGCTCTAGCAATTTCTACTTGCTGCTGTTCGGCGATCGACAAGCTACCAACGATTGTTTGTCCTGTAAAAGTTGCTCCGAGGCTTTGCAGCACTTGCTGTGCTTCCTCTTCCATCCCTTTACGGTCTAAAAATTGACCTTTTTGCAACTCGCTACCCATAAAAATATTTTCGGTAACGGTTAAATTAGGTGCAACGTTGAGTTCTTGATAAATGAGATTAATACCTGCTTTGCGTGCTGAAGCCGGATCGCTAATTTTAACAGGTTGACCATTGATGCGAATCTCGCCTTCGTCAGCGATGTAAGCCCCAGCTAGGATTTTCATCAATGTGCTTTTACCAGCTCCGTTTTCACCCATTAAGGCATGAACCTCTCCGGGATAAATTGTGAGATTAACATTTTCCAGAGCAGATACACCATGAAATCGTTTGCAAACCCCTTGCATTTCTAATATCGGGGTAGCAGTTGGTACGTGAGGAAAAAAGGTTTCAATACTTGTTGTCATTGGCCGATTCTCTAAAAATTGTTTAGAACTTGCCATTGTGAGTTAGAAATTAATCAACTCGCGCCTCAGGTGAAATGAAAGTGCATATATAAGGGATATGTGCGAAGGCTTTACGAATCTACTCAATTATTCACATTAGACATAATTTTCAATTTCCAACTCACAATTATTATTGATTACTTACCAACCTTTCTCAGTGCTGACGTTATCTTTTGTAATCAGCTTGACTGGAATTAAAATAGTGGGGTTAGTAGGTTTTTTGCCATGTAAGATATCGTTGCCAACTTCAACTGCTTTTGCAGCCATCCCGCGAGGACTTTGAGTAGCAGTTGCCGCATATATACTATCTTGGGCGGCGATCGCTTTCACTGCTTCGGGCGCACCATCGACTCCCACAATAAAGAAATCTTTGCGTTGTGCTTGGTTCGCTGCTAGTTCTGCACCGACTCCACTGGGGTCGTTGATGGCAAAAACAGCATCAATTTTGGGAAAGGTTGTCAGCAAATCAGTCATGACTCTCAGCCCTCCATCCCGATTTCCCTCTGCATTCTGGTCTTTAGAGAGGATTTTGATATCGGGATATTTGGATAAGACATTTTGGCAACCGCTAACTCGCTGGATTACCGAGTCCACCTGCGGCCCGTTGACGATGACTATATTACCTTTGCCTTTGAGGCGATCGGCAATATATTTACAAGCAACTTCTCCAGCTTGCACGTTATTAGTAGTAACGGTGGCATCTACGCCTCCCTCAGCACCAGTATCTACTGCAATCACAATTCTGCCTGCTTGCTTGGCTTTTTCTACTGCTGGTTTAATGCCACTTTTATCAGCAGCATTTAGGATAATGATGTCTGTATTCGCCGCCGTGAAAGTTTCAATTTGGTTAGCTTGTTGATTGAGGTCGTAGGCACTAGAAACTACAGTAGTCCTAACATCATTACCGCCAATTTTTTTGGCTGTTGCTTCAATTTCTTGTCCCATCAGAACGAAGAAAGGGTTACTTAGATCGCCAGCGGTAAAAGCTACCGATCGCAATTTCCCATCCCCACTACCAGTTTTATTCTCTGCGCTAGTATTAGTAGCAGTATTGGGAACAGTGTTGGTATCAGGATTAGTAGCAGTATTGCCATTTTGAGAGCCATTTGAGCATCCAATCAAAGTACTACTGATTAAACCTATTAAACTAGCAGCGATCGTAATCCTTTTCACATTCATAATCTCCTAATTAAAAAAGTGCTGAGTGCTGAGTGCTGAGTGAAGAGTTAGGGTTAGTTGTCAGTAGAAATTGGGGATTAGTAATGGTAATTGGTCAGTTGTCAGTGGTTTTATCTCCTCTGCTCCTCTGCTTCCCCTGCTCCCCCTGCTCTCTTCTCTCACTCGATTACCAGCCTTTATAGCTGCTAAGGTTATCGCGGGTGACTAATTTGACTGGAACGAGAATCTCAGAATTACTCAGTTTTTTGCCTTGTTTGACATCGTTACCAATCTCAACTGCTGTTCGCGCCATCCCTGCGGGGTCTTGAGCAGCTGTTGCAACGAATACACCGTCTTTATCTTCCATGGCTTTGGTTGCATCTGGCGAACCATCAACCCCAACAATAAAGAATTCTTTGCGTCTTGCTTGTCTGGCTGCTAAATCTGCGCCGACACCGCTTTGGTCGTTAGTGGCAAAGACGGCATCAATTTTCGGAAAGGTTGTCAGCAAATCGCCCATAACTCTCAATCCGCCATCTCTCGTCCCTTCTGCGTTTTGGTCTGAGATGATTTTGATATCGGGATACTTGGATAATGAATTTTTACAACCACTCACTCGCTGATTGATTGAGTCCATCGGCGTACCGTTGAGAATGACTATATTACCTTTGCCTTGGAGGCGATCGCCTATATATTTGCAAGCTATCTCTCCAGCTTGGGTATTGTTAGAGCTAATCATTGCATCTACATCTGCATCAACGGCTGAATCTACT
Organism: Dendronalium phyllosphericum CENA369; assembly: GCF_016056275.1. Classification (GTDB taxonomy): domain Bacteria; phylum Cyanobacteriota; class Cyanobacteriia; order Cyanobacteriales; family Nostocaceae; genus Dendronalium; species Dendronalium phyllosphericum. The sequence continues at coordinate 21,104 of NZ_JAECZA010000046.1, forward strand.
GCAATCACAACTCTACCTGCGTTTCTCGCGCCATCAATTGCTGGTTTAATTCCTTTTTTGTCAACCGCACTGAGGATAATTAGGTCGGTATTTGCGGCTGTGAAATTTTCAATTTGGTTGGTTTGTTGGTTCAGGTCAAAGCTACTAGATACTGCGTTAACTCTGATATCATTGCCAAGTTTCTTCGCTTGTTCTTGAGTGCCTTTCTGCATTGCTACATAAAAAGGATTACCCAAATCGCCAAGGGCAATGCCGATTGTTTGCAATTTTCCTTTTGCAGTACTAACCTGATTCAAACTAGTATTGGTTGCTGTGTTAGTTTCAGTATTAGGTGCAGCGTTGCTATTTTCCGAGCCATTTGTGCAACCGACAAGAGTACTACTAACTAAACTTAATATGCTGGTTGCGATCGCTATTTTCTTCATATTATTCTGTTTTTAACAAGGTATTCAAATCCCAAAAATTCAGCATCATCTCAATTTGAAAATTCATCGCTATCTTGACTATTTCTGGCAATTCAGATATAATTTTTAGCAGCTTCAACTTTTTTCAAATTTTCGAGAATTTATTTTTGTCAATTTTATTTAGTTTCATTAAATGTCTCCTTTTTAAAAGTACAATAACAAAGGAGTTTTACTTTCCCAAAAGCAGATTTCTATGAAATGATAAACTTGTAACTATGATTGGATATAACAGTTTTTAGAACGGTCTTTTATCGAAATTTGAACTTTCTATTAGTTTATCCTGCACTGTTACAAAAATATCCTCGGTTTAACTATCTTTACAAAATATAGAATCCTATTGAATCTCTCGGTAACTTCAAGTTTTTACTCCCAGTGTTGGCGAAAAATTACTAGTTTTGACTTGAGTGATGATTTCATAAAAATTAATAGATGCGACTCAAGTTATCTTGAAAAAAATTAATAGCTTAATCAGCTGTTTGCTTGGAAAATTGAGATTTTAGTGACTTTTAGCAATATTGATAAATCTCCTTCTAGCTTGTTTTCAAAATGATGCAAGTATGCTGTCTAATGTATTTACTTGCGATCGCTCTTCAATTAAGAGTGATAGAATAACAAAGACAATACATAACTTAATGCCTGATTTTTGAGCCAGAACATCTGCATACCTTGTAGAAAAATGCTGTACGTAGCTTCGGCTTGCTAGTGAATTATTGCTGATTATAAATCAACTAATTTCGCCAACCTCAATTCAATATGATGTCTATACAGTGTTTTTCCAAAACTTTAAAATTTTAAGGTTGCAGGCAAATATTTCGCCGCTAAATCTTCATAGTATGGTCTGAGTGTTTGCCAATTAGGAGGATTGGGGTTTTTTGAATACAAATCGTAGGGATTAAATAACTTCACCCATTTAAACATTTCTTTATCGTGTTTATCCATCAAATGTGCGTATGCGTTTTCACGATGTTGAGGATAAAATGAGTGATAGCGGAGGATGTACAATGCGGGTTCGGGTAAATAGTCTTTGAGCATATGATATATATATTCATCATGCCCCCAAGACATCTGTACGTTACTCAATCCGCAATTTGGTTCGTAAATACCATACTTGGTGTTATATAGAGGGTTATGGCGATCGGGATTATCTTGAAAAAATTCTGAGAAGACAATTCGATCGGAGAATGCACAACCTACAGGATAAGTATCGCCTACAGTAGACCATTGAGGTTCGCCAAACAAACAAAGTACCTTCCCCATATCGTGAAGGAAGCCAGTAAGTACCATCCAGTCGGGGTGTCCATCAGCGCGGATAGCTTCTGATGTTTGCAATAAGTGTTGTAATTGGTCTAAATCTGTATCGGGATCAGAATCATCAACCAATTGATTCAAAAATTCGATTGCATCCCAAACAGTCATTTCTTGCTTATCAAACTTTAAAAAGTCAGCTTTTTTCTGTAGTACAAAATTATATGTTTGCTTAATATGATTTAATCGGTAGAACTCTTTGACTGTGTCTCTAGTAGTCGTTTCGTAATTCCTGTACGCTTCAATAGTTTTACCTTCTTTAACTATGCTGTTCGGGTCGGGATAGCGATTAAGTAAATCTTCTTCCCATTCTTCTAATGAATCTAAAGGATTATTTTGAGTTTGAGCAAGGGAATATAAGGTTTGAGACATATCTTCCTACTTTTTTATGGGGTTTTGTCAGGTAAATAATACTTTTGCACTTTCTTGAATGCACAGGTGTGCAATAACTTTATTGAGCTTATTTTTATTTTTGCACACGTGTGCAAAAAATGTATGTTAAGTTTCCTTTCTTCTTTGTATACCTGTGCAAAATCTACTGATTATTTTTTATGCACACGTGAGCATATACGAACATTAAGTTTTTTATCGATCGCCCAAGTGTGTATTTTAACTTCAACAGACATTCTTTACTTTAGGAAAGAAATTTGTTGTGGATACTTAACAAAGTCAATTTTTTGTTGTGGATACTTGGCAATTTCAGACAATTCCTGCAATTGATTTATCGCTTCTGCACCCTCTAACTTCATTAATTCGCGGTCATCCCAGATTTCTATCCAAGTAATACCGTAATCAGACACTAAAAACCGAATCAGGTGCTTTTCTCCCAGACTTACCATAAATGAAGCACTCTTGATTTGGTCGCCGCATGTATAACAAGATGTAGAATAGCCCCGCCGCTCAAGTACAATTGACAAAGCTTGCAGGCTCATTACCAAGTCTTGGACGACTTGCTGATGTTGTTGCGCTAATCTCAAAAACATTAGTTTCCTCCTACCACTACAATGATGCGATCGCTTTATATTTGCATGAGATTACTTTTGAGATGATTTAGTTGCCAAAAGATGTTTTTTTGTAAAAAACATGATACATCGCATCTGTGCAAATATATAGCCGTAGCCACAACCTTTAGGACAGTTGTGATTGCTCAAAGCCTTAAAGCAAGTGGTTTTTACTCAGCAACACCACTTGCTACCCTGCGGGAAGCCCTTCGGGTTCGGGGGTGACGCTCCTGCGTCGCTAACGCTGCGCTAACGCAATCGACGGGAACCGCCCTTCGGGTTCGCCACTTTGCCATCGACGCAAAGCGCCAAGACGGCAAGTGGACTCACCAAGACTGCGACCCCCTCACCGCAGAAGCGTCTACAAGTCGGCAAAGCCGCCCAACGCAGTGGCTCCTCAGCACTCAGCACTCAGCACTTTGCTATAGACTAAAATCCTAACCCATACCATCTAGCGGTGAAAGATGCTAAATGCTCAAAGCTGTTCTGATGTTTTGGACAATTGCCTGGGGTGTTTGTGCAATATCTATATATATAGTGTCTAATGGTTCTTCCAGAGTCTCAAACTGGCTAACTAGAAGTTTTTCACTCATATAGTGATTGTGACGCTGTTGCAATCGCTGTTGAATTAACTCATAACCTCCTTTGAGGTAAACTAGCTTGATGCGATCGCTCTTAGCGTTGGCAAAGCGATCGCTATCCAATACAAGAAATTGGCGATAGCTTTCTTTTAAAGCCGAACACGCCAGCACCACATTTTTATTTTCTTGCAACCATTGTTTAATAGCTGTTTGCAAATCTTGCAACCAAGGTGTCCTATCGGTTTCAGTTAAAGGAATACCGCACCGCATTTTCTCAACATTCTCTAACGAGTGGAAAGCGTCAGCATCGCTAAATTTCCAGTGCAAAGAATCTGCTAGTAGTTGTCCTATAGTGGTTTTGCCAGATCCAGAAACACCCATCACGAGAATAATCATCACACCTCTCGATTACGAATTACGAATTAAGACGATATAGTATCTCGCCAGCTTTTGGCACAAGCAAAATGCCTTCATCCTCTCGGTTTGACCATTCTGTTAGTTGAATGGTAGCTGGGTTGCGATAGTTTAAGTTATGCGCTGCACAGCGTTCGGGAGAGATACCTGTAGCTAAAGTGACCTGAATTCGTGCTTGTTCCCCTTTTATCGGGTCAAAAGTACCCATACCTTTCAAGTGAGTACTATGTGCTAGTACTCCACCAGGATAGGCTTGAAATTTATCCCATTGTTTGAGAAAGTAATCCCGCACGTGATAGCCAACTTGGGCTAAGATTTCGCCATGTGTATAGCTAAACTCTGTAATGTGAGGAGCATATATAATTAGCTCGCCTCCATCAGCCACAACGGGTTCTAGCTTGTACATTCCTTTAGCCGCCGTCCAAATGTCATCATACATTTGGGGCATGACCGACAGCACTTGTTTAAAAGGCTTATCTACATATTTAATATGTAGTTTGGCTGATAAATTGGCAGCGTCTTTCCAAGCTGATTCTGGTTTATCTATATAAAGCCCAGCTAACTGATTCGTTTTTGGTGCAACCACCATTGCTAGGCAAAGCTTGGGAGTAGGAATTAGGCTAGCAGCGCGGTCAATTAAGCGCCGAACTGGTGTAATTCCCAGCGTACCGATAATTTCGTAACAGGTGATTAAAGCACCTAACCAGTGTGATAAATTAATTACTTCTTGACCGCTAATGCCAGGAAAAAAATATTTATTTCCACCAGAAAAACCGACAACTTCGTGGGGAAATACCGGGCCACAAATGATTATCAAATCATATTCCATTACAAGGCAATTAATACGCACCTCAACTGCTTGATGCAGCATTCCTTTGCTGATATCTGCAATTTCATCTGCCGAAATCATTCCACAAGAAATAAACGTGTCTGGTTTATTCCATAGGTGGTTAAAAATTTGCACCTTTCTAAAAGTTGTTTGTCGCTCTTGTGGTGTTATACCTACCAAGCGATTGATTTGTTCTTCACTCATGGGATTATGCGTACCCAGAGCGATTAAATAATCTAGTGCAGCAACGCGATCGCCTAATTCTTGATAAAGCAATCGAAACATTTGCGGTATGGGAGCAGTGCGGGTTCCATCGGGAATTAATACTAAGATGCGCTGTCCATCTAATCTAGAGTCTGCCAAAGCTTCATGAACTAACTGGGAAACTTGCTCGTCGGCAAGTGTACCGTTAGTTACAGCCAGTGAATACATTTTTAAACTCCGCTGTAGATACTAAACCCACCATCTACGGGTACAACTACTCCGTTAACGAAACTCGAACCAGAACTGCATAACCAAATCAAAGTACTGAGTAATTCGTCCGGTTCTCCGAAACGCCCAGCCGGAGTATGGTCAATAATTTTTTGTCCGCGTACCGTCAAACTGCCATCTGTATTTAAGAGTAAATCTCGATTTTGCTCTCCAATGAAGAAACCGGGGGCGATCGCATTTACCCGCAGCCCAGCACCATACTTTTGAGCGAGTTCTACCGCTAGCCAGCGAGTAAAGTTATCTATCCCTGCTTTCGCCGCTGAATAGCCCACTACCCGACTAATCGCCCGGATGGCAGACATTGAAGAAATATTCACAATACAACCGTGGGGATGATTTCTTTCAACCATTGCTTGAGCAAAAACTTGGCTGGGTAGTAGAGTACCGACCAAATTGAGACTAACCACTTGCTCAAAAGCCGCGTGTGGCATCTCAAAAAAAGTAGCGTCAGGCGCAATTGTGGCAGCCGGAATATTGCCACCAGCCGAGTTTACCAAGATATCTATCTGACCCCAACGGTTTAAAATAGCACTTTTGGCGATTTCTAATTGCGAGCGATCGCTCACATCTGCCACCACAGCCATACTTTCTCCACCGTTAGCGCTAATATCAGCCACCACCGCACCCGCCCGTGCTTCATTACGACCGAGAACAACGACTCGCGCCCCAGCAAGAGCCAAACCCCGCGCCATCGCTCCACCAAGCACCCCAGAACCGCCTGTGACTACAGCTACTTGGTCTTTGAGACTAAAAAGTTTATCTAAAATCAAGTCAGGTTTATTTAATAAATCTGGCATAGATAATTCCTCTACTCATACCGTTTCCCAAAAATCGCGATCGCAATTATTTCCCCCTCATCCCTTCAGCAAGCATTGAGCGCAACTTGCATTAGTCCAACTTATAAGCCACCTTAGCGAGGTCATAAGCTAAAGCACCAGCCATTTCATAGCCTTCCTCTTCTTCGACTAGTCCACGCGCGACCAATCCCGCTAACCAATTGCAAGCAACACGCCGCCAGACAGTATGACGAGCCGGAATAGAAACGAAAGCGCGCGTATCATCGTTAAATCCAGCGGTATTGTAAAGTCCAGCAGTTTCCATAACTTGGTCGAAGTAGCGTTCCATGCCATTAACGCTGTCGTGAAACCACCAAGGCGGCCCCAGCAGTATAGCTGGATAATGACCAGCTAAGGGAGCCAGTTCGCGGCTGTAAGTGCTTTCATCCAATCCAAACAAAATTAAGTGGAAGTTTCTATTATTCCCGTAGGCTTCCAACAACGGACGCAGATTTTCAGTCCACTCTATTTGCACTGGCATATCAGCACCTTTATCAGCTCCGAACCGCTCAAACAAAGCGGGGTTATGGTTGCGTGCAATTCCACAATGCATTTGCATCACTAGACCATCTTCTACACTCATCCGAGCCATTTCCACGAACATATGACCGATAAAACGCTGTGCGTCACCCGGATTTAGCTTGCCAGCCAATGCTCTAGCAAAGATAGCTTCTGCTTCTTGGTCACAAAGACGCATAGTATAAGGTGTAGCTGCGCTCTGGTCGGTAGCTGTTGCACCCATTTTTTTAAAGAAAGCTCGACGTTCTTCTAGAGCTTGGACAAAACTAGCGTAAGTGCTGATTTCCCAGTCTACCGTGCTTTCTAGCTTGGCAAGATTTTCGCGCCAACCAGGAGCATCCAGGTTAACTACCGCATCTGGTCGAAAAGTCGGCTTGATGTGAGTAAAACCTTCTTGATGAAGCGATTGATGGTGTTCTAGGGTATCGCTGGCTGCATCGGTAGTACAAAGCACTTCAATATTAAAGCTTTTGAATAAAGCGCGAGGCGAAAACTCAGGTAAGGTCAACTGTTCTTCTAGATAATCATAGATGTCTGCGGCATTGCGAGAATTTAAAGGCTCATCCACTCCAAAGACGTTATATAGTTCGTCTTTTAGCCACAACCCAGATGGAGTACCCCGAAATAGATAAAAATTTTCGGCGAAAAGCTGCCAGATTTTGCGGTGGTTAGTTTCTATCAGCGAACCATCACTAGTGGGTATGCCTAAAGCTTGCAGAGGTATGCCCCGACTATAAAGCATCCGAAAAATGTAGTGGTCGGGGATAATGAATAATTCAGTAGGCGAACCAAAACGCGCTGCTGGATTAGCTAATAAAGCTGGGTCTACGTGACCGTGCGGGCAGATCAGCGGTAGAGCGGATATGCTATCAAAAAATTGATGGGCTAGTTGTCTTTGAATTGGTTCTGAATCGAAGCAGCGATCGCTCGATAAACTGCGTTTTTTAGTTAACATGATTTTTATCCGGTGAAAATTGATTAATGACCTACTAAATTTGAGATTTGGGAAAAAGTAAAAATTCTCAGTTCAAAAAATACTTTTTACTATTTAAAATTTCAATTTTTTTAGCAGTTACTAATTTAAAATCTCAAATCTCAACTTGGAAGAATTCTGCGTTTCCTATTCTTGTGGAGTACAGATTATTGTCAGGGCGAACGAAATAGCGACCCTACTTGTACTTATTCCTGAAGACTGCACTAGTACCCCTCTTTACAAGAGAAGGAGATAAAACACGATTTTCTACACTTTTTTCTTCTAATAAATCGAGTAACATTTGCATAGCCGAGGAACCAATTTCTAACATTGGCTGGCAAATTGTCGTTAGTGGCGGCGTAATGTAACTTCCTAAAGCAATACCATCAAATCCCACTATACTCAAATCTTCGGGTACTGAAATACCTAGTTCTTGACAGCCTAAAAGAGCGCCTATGGCTACCATATCGTTATAACAAAAAATGCCAGTTACCCCGACGCTGACTAATTTAGATACCAGCTTTTGACCAGTAGAAACATCGCTAATTCTGACATTATCTTCATCACTAATTGCTACCCAATCATTCATTTGTGGTAAACTAGCTTCAGTCATAGCCAGGCGATATCCTTCTAGGCGCTGCTGATTTGACCTACTGCGATCGCCTACACCCAAGTAGCCAATAGAAGTGTGTCCCAGACCGATCAAATGCTCAACAGCTAATTTTCCACCCAAGCGATCGTCTATTTCCACCGAGTGAAATATTTCGGGCTGATCTTCAGTCTGGCTATTAATAAAAACTGTGGGTACGGCAATTTGCTCTAGTTGCTTTGTGTGGTGTTTATTAAGTCGTGAGTCAGTTACTAAGATTCCATCCACTCGCCGACGATGAAAAATATCAATAGCTGCTATCTCTTGCTCTAAATCTCGATGAGAAGCACTTAATAAAACACTCAAGCCAGTCGATTTGGCTACCTCCTCAATTCCCTGTACTACCTCTGCATAAAAGGGATCTGCTATTGAAGTTACTACTACCCCAATGGTATTGGTGCGTTTATTTTGCAAACTTTGAGCAATAGCATTAGGCACATAATTCATCTCCTTGGCTATTTGCTTAATTTCCTCTCGCACCTTAGGACTAATTAAAGTGTTGTCTCGTAAAGCACGTGAAACTGTGGAATGAGAAACGCCTGCTCTGCGAGCAATATCTTCAATTGAAATTCTTCGTTTACTCATTTGCTATTTTATTTATCCGTATTGCACACGTGTGCATAATTAGTTATTGTAGATAAATTTAGTTCTTCGTCAATATACTTTCATACAAATCGTAACAAAGTCCTATCAAAAAACTTATGTCTTAATTAGAGCTAATAATTTAATTTAACAGGACTTACGCACAAAGATTGTCTGTTGAGACTGGGGTAGGGGAGTAAGGGTTAATGGGTCTAAGGATTTTAAACGCCTACACCCATTAATCCTTGCACTATCAAGACTTTATTTTTTAGAGTATATGCGTCGCAAAATTATGTATGTTTTAATTCTGCTGCTTTCACTGAGCATTATTACATTTTGGTGGCCTGTGAATGATTCCGAATGTAATTCAGAGGCTTTTCTGAAATCAAAAATCAAAAAATTTCAAGTACAGGCCGCTAAAGTTGTTGTTCAGCCTTGGCGTGGCGAACACCAAGTGTATGGAATTTTTATGGTTCCCGACGAATACAAGCAAACTCCATTTTTGGTTTTAACAGTTAAAGGTTTTGGCAGCGAATGTTCGAGACCATTTGGCTACAGGCGAAACTTTGATGATATCTTTGCGGAACCTGGCACTCATTTGGTGAGGGACTATATCAGAACCCGCATTGCTTTGCGGTTGATTCTTCAAGGTTTGTACTTCCATCTCAATGAGAAACAAAACTGGACGCTGACCTTTCCTCAGCAAAAGGCTGATTAAGAGGAGCAGGGGGAGATGAGGGAGATGAGGGAGATGAGGGGGATGAGGGAGACAAGGGAGACAATAAATAATAATTACTCCTGCCTCCTGCCTTCTGACAACTGATAACTGACAACTAACTCAGCACTTAATCAACTTGGTGGTTGAGTTTCTAAGGTATCGTTCTTTTCTAACAATCTGCTAGTAGCATTGACTACAATCTGTGCGGCTCCTGTGAAAAACGATCGCTCTATGGTTGCTGGTACATCACTCGGTTGGTGGTAGTGGGGAGTACGCAAATTAGCAGTATCCGTCACTAGCACAGCACCAATTCCTTGATACCAGAATGAGGCGTGGTCGCTGCGTAAGGTGTCGGGTGTCAGCAAACCTTTGAGAGGAATAGGCAGTGTCAGGACTGGTGGTAAATTCGCCACTTGCTTATTTTGAGCAATTGAGGGGATAGTCTGAGAATTTTGAAAGGCACTTAGTAAAGGCAAGTGTTCTGCATCGGCGATTACTGCCAAAAAGTCACCCTTCTCGCTGGGTGGCGTAACGGGCAATCCTACAGGATACTTTTGACATCCAGGAGTGTAGCAAGCATAACCCACCATATCCATGACTATGACACCACGTAGATTTTTTAAGCGTGCTGCTTTGGTGACAAACGCCCTACTGCCTAACAGACCGGCTTCTTCTTTGTCAAAAAAAGCTAGCTGCAATGTCCGTGGCATCGAACGCGAACCGAGAAGGCGGGCAACTTCCAGCACCACAGCAATACCAGTGCCGTTGTCATCAGCACCAGGAGAGAAAGCAACAGTGTCATAATGGGCTGCTACGAGAATTGCTCCTGCTGTTTTGTCAGTTCCCTGTCGTTGTGCAAAGATATTTACACCTTCAGCAAATTTTTCTAATTGGGGTTTCCAGCCTAATTTTTGTAATTCTGTTGTGATATAACTGCGAGTACGCGATCGCTCTACGTTCGTATAGCGCTGAAAATTCAACTTTTGGATGTGAGCTAATAGCTTATCAGCTGAAACTTGTGGTGTAATCTCCACTTCTTGGGGCTGTGGTGGTTGAGGTGTTTCCGGTGTTTCCACTGGAGTGCGCTCAACGATTGCAGGTGAGGGACGCTGTTCAAAAAAAGCATTAAATGCAGTACCTCTACTACTTACCACGGCAACAGCCACTAACACTAACAGCCCTAGCCAAATCCATTTTTTCATGTAAATCTATCCTTGGCTTCCAGACCTAGGGTAACGCGATCGTTAAGTTTGACAACTCGTCTTTTGACAGCGATCGCAACTTCACTTAGAGTGCTGAGTCAGGAGTTGGGGTTAGTTGTCAGTTGTCAGTTGTCAGTTGTCAGTTGTTAGTTGTCAGTTGTCAGGAGCAGAAGTAATTATTATTTCTTGTCTCCCTAATCTCCCTAATCTCCCTCATCTCCCTCATCTCCCCCCATCTCCCCCATCTC
>NZ_JAECZA010000334.1 GCF_016056275.1 Dendronalium phyllosphericum CENA369
CTCTGGTGGTGGTGGATACGGCGGAGTCAGCGACTTGTCGGGACTGACAAAGCTAGCTGAAGCTTGGGTTGATACATATGGTATTGGTCACATTGCCCTTGTAGCTAAGTCATTCAGCAGTAACGGCTATTACTAATAGCTTTGTAGCTAACTATTAACTAAGCTAAATGGCTCTTTAGGGATTCAATATAAGTAGAAATCTCTGCAATAAAAATGAGGTCTCTTGATTATTAAGAATCTCTAAGAGTCAGCCAGATTAATTAATCTACTGCTGAATTGCAATCAGATTTTTAGGAGAAAATCATGGCAAGTATTAATCTTTCTGAACTACATACCGCTGGTTCCGAACTGTTCCAAGATTCTGAAAACTTTCTCAATGAATTGGGCGATGTCGATTCTATCTCTGGTGGTGGTGGATACGGCTATGGCTATGGCGGCGGAGTCAGCAACTTGTCGGGACTGACAAAGCTAGCTGAGGCTTATGTTGATACATATGGTATTGGTAACATTGCCTTTGTAGCTAAGTCATTCAGTAGTCATGGTGGTTATGGTTACGGTTACTAATAGCTTAGTAGTCAACTACTAAGCTAAATAGCTCTTTAGGGATTTAATATCAATAAAAACTCTGCGATAAAAATAAGTTTTATTGATTATTATAAATCCCTAAGAATCGAACAAATGAATCAATCTACTGCTGAATTGTAATCAGATTTTTAGGAGAAAATCATGGCAAGTATTAATCTTTCTGAACTACATAGTGCTGGTTCCGAATTGTTTCAAGATTCTGAAAGCTTTCTCAATGAATTGGGCGATGTCGATTCTATCTCTGGTGGTGGTGGATATAGCGGAGTCAGCGACATGTCGGGACTGACAAAGCTAGCTGAAGCTTGGGTTGTTACATATGGTATTGGTCACATTGCCCTTGTAGCTAAGTCATTCAGCAGTAACGGCTACTACTAATAGCTTTGTAGCTAACTATTAACTAAGCTAAATGGCTCTTTAGGGATTCAATATAAGTAGAAATCTCTGCAATAAAAATGAGGTCTCTTGATTATTAAGAATCCCTAAGAGTCAGCCAGATTAATCAATCTACTGCTGAAT
>NZ_JAECZA010000335.1 GCF_016056275.1 Dendronalium phyllosphericum CENA369
ATTGAAAGTGCTTGACTTGGTTGGAAATATGTAAAAACTGGTCGTCTCTATCTGGATGAGATAAGCCATCACGGGTTTTACGATTTGATTGTAAGCTGTAACCAAGTGATTCAAGTAAGTTGTAAACACTTTTAGGACTAGTCCTATGTCCACCAATGTTTAATGCCTCAGCTAGTTTCACTACACTTTTAGAAGTCCATTTTAGAGGCGATTCTGGATCTCCCAGCGTTACTGGTTCAATCAACGATTCTAAATCTGATAGCAGCATCGCGTCTTTTTCTTCCAGTAGTTTACGTCCAGCACCTGACGAACGAATTCGATTACTATCGCCATTCGAGGTTTCTTCCTCCGAAGCGTCTAACAATAACCTTATCCCCGCATGGATTGTAGTCCGGGATAGTCCAGTTGCGAGCGCAACCTGGCTGATACCTCCCCACCCCAAGCTTTGGGCTTCAATTGCTGCCCAGATACGCCGTGTTTTCTCGTTCAAATAAGGCGATAACAAATCGTACTTGCCTTGAATGCTTTTGATTTCCTGGTTATTAGACATTTAACGCTGTAATTTGATTACATTATGATTGTCTAACTATTTAGAAAATTGTTTAATTTATTTTTACATGATGCCTTACGTGATTATGATGGTGAATCTGCATTAATACAGTGCAAATCGCTTTGGTACGACAAAATAACAACAGAATTACCGACACTGGGCGAGGCTTTTAAGAGTGCATTTGGTAGAGCCGTCGCTGTTTCACTGTCAAAGATTCCAATTGCACCAACGCCATCCCAAACACAAAAAACAACACATATATGTAGCGACCTGCAATGCTAATCGCTCAAACCTGCAATCAAGACATTTACAAACCAGGATTATTTGCAACTATAATTGCGCTTCAGCCAGGATTAATTGCAACTGAGCCAGGATTAAATGCAACCAACCTGCAATCATCGGTTTGAGCCAGGATTATTTGCAACTATAAATGAACCTACATCGGATTGCACTTTCAATTGACTCAAAGTGGCAGCCCCGCCGCCAACATTTGCTCCTGCAATTCACGCGCACGCGTTGGGTCAAGTTGACCACGAAACAACAACTTAATTTCAGCCGGTTTGGCATTGAACTGTTCCGCCAAGTCCCTCACGTTATAGCCATGTCGGGTGAGAGTTGGTTCCAAATCGTCAAGAAGCTTCGACAGCACTGACTCAATAATCACCGCAGTCACAGGCTTGACTGCAACTCGGTACGCAGCCTCTAAAGCTAGTGTCAAATGTTGTTCGATTTGTAGTGGAGTTCTCAGCCTCGCAGCAAGTAATTCAATAGCAGAGGCCTCTAGGATGTCACTAATAGAAGTATCATCCGCAGTACATTCAGATAC
>NZ_JAECZA010000336.1 GCF_016056275.1 Dendronalium phyllosphericum CENA369
GGATGAAGCCCAGGCAATCAAAAATATGATCGCCAAACGTTCCCAGGCAGCAATGAACCTCAAAGGTGGTTTCAAGCTGATTACCACTGGGACTCCGATTGAGAACCACCTCGGCGAACTGTGGAATTTGTTCCGCTTTATTAATCCTGGGCTTCTGGGTTCGTTTGAAAGCTTCAATCAACGCTTTGCTATCCCCATTGAGAAATTTCAGGACAAACAAGTACGCAACAAACTCAAAAAACTTATTCAACCATTCCTGTTGCGTCGCACAAAAAATCAGGTGCTAGAAGAGTTGCCTTCTCGTACTGAGATTCTATTGCATGTGGAGTTGAGTCGGGAGGAAATGGCATTTTATGAAGCGTTGCGGCGGGAGGCAATATCCAAACTGACTGAAAGTGAAGCAATTGCTGGTCAGAAACACCTGCAAGTGCTAGCAGAAATTATGAAACTGCGCCGAGCTTGCTGTAATCCCAGCCTCGTTATGCCTGATACTGAACTATCCAGCTCGAAACTGCAACTTTTTGCTGAGGTGCTGGGCGATCTGCTGGACAATCGCCATAAGGCCCTTGTGTTTAGTCAGTTTGTTGACCATTTGCATGCACATCATCCAAGATTATTTAGATAAGCAAGGTATTAGTTATCAATACTTAGATGGCAGTATCCCCGCTCCAGAACGCAAAAAACGGGTGGATGCTTTCCAAGCTGGGTCAGGAGATGTATTTTTAATTAGCCTCAAGGCGGGTGGTACTGGTCTCAATCTCACTGCCGCTGATTACGTAATCCACATGGATCCCTGGTGGAACCCAGCGGTAGAAGACCAAGCCTCCGACCGTGCCCATCGCATCGGACAACAACGCCCAGTTACTATCTATCGTTTAGTAGCGAAAGATACTATTGAAGATAAGATTGTGGATTTGCATCACCACAAGCGAGATTTGGCAGACAGCTTACTTGAAGGAGCCGATCTAAGGCATCATGTAAAAATAAATTAAACAATTTTCTAAATAGTTAGACAATCATAATG
>NZ_JAECZA010000047.1 GCF_016056275.1 Dendronalium phyllosphericum CENA369
CCCCAATCCCCAGTCCCCAGTCCCCAGTTCCTAGAAAAACTGTCAAATGTGAACTATAAATTAGATAATTAGTCTTTATTATTAAAACCTCAAGCTGGAAGCTAATAGCTGAAAGCTAAATATTGGAAAGCTGATAGATCGCAATGGATCTTGGAGATTGCTACCGTTTATTGGGTTTAAGGACAGGAGCCTCTTTTGCCGACATCAAATCGTCTTATAGACGGCTGGCCCAGCAATATCATCCTGATACTAACCCAGATGATACAAAAGCTAAAGATAAGTTTATTGCCTTGACAGAGGCTTACAGAGTCCTGTTAACAGTTGTACCGTCAGAGGAGACAGTTCAAAGAGTTAGTCAATCGCCTAAATCTGGGCATGAGGGCACAAAGGCTACTCGCCAAGAAAAAGCACCCAAAACCAAAACCACTGTAAAAACTGAAAAGCCGCCCACACCAAAGCCGCCTAATATTGTGGAAATAGAACAGCGGTTAAAGTGGAAGACTTACGAGCAATTGCAACGATTTTTAAAGGAAAAAAGATTTCCCCAAGCGATCGCACTAGCAGAAGCTTTGTCAGAACGCCTACCAGGAGATGCCGAAGTCCGGCAATGGCAAGCGGTTGCTTATCAAATTTGGGGACGGGCACTAATTAACGAAAATCAACTACTGAAAGCGAGAATTTATCTCAAAAAAGCTTTAAAAACAGACCCAAACAACAAAGCTTTGTGGCATGAAGTACAACGAGACTTTCAACGTTTAGAGCAGAGTTTTTAAGATGTCAGTTGTCAGTTGTCAGTTGTCAGAAGTGAAAAATTATCTTCTTTGTCTCCTTGTACCTACGTCACCGCGTCCCCGCGTCCCCGCGTCTCTCCATCTTCTTTAACTCTTGGGTTTAAGCAGCAGGTAATATAGTTGTCCATTACTAACTGTAACCCCAGCGCGATCGCCTGCTAGTTTCCCAGTACCTAAAAAGTAATCTACTCTACCCGCGCCTTTAATTGCACCTCCCGTATCTTGATCGAGTACATAACGGCTGACGATTCGGTGTTCCATCTCGCCGTTAGCTTTGGCAAAGGGAATAGCAGCACGAATCAACGCTAAAGCACCAGGAGGCATAAGGGATTTATCTGTAGCAATGGAACGTTCTGCTGTGACTGGGACGTTGATAGAACCTTGTGCTGGCGCGCCGTGGTTTTCTTGAAAAAACACAAAGCTAGGATCGCGGGGAATATAAATATTCAATTCTTGGGGATGTTTGTGAAAATAGTCAAGAATAATTGGCATTGTTATACCCTGTAGCGGTAATTTGCCATCGTTCGCTAATTCTCTGCCAATACTTTTATAGTTATAAGCGGTATGGCCTGCATAACCTATTGTAGTTTGAGTGCCATCAGGCAGTTGAAGTCTCGCTGAACCTTCAATTTGAGCCAAATAAGGTTCGAGGCGATCGCGAAACCAAAACAACTCTAACCCCCGTAGTTTACCTTTTGCGCCTTGCAAACCGTCTGCACCTTCTAATTCTAGGCGTGTAGGATGAGGCTTTGGCCAAGAGTCTAAGTTGGCGGGTAATCGATAAACTGGATAGCGAAACTCTGCTGTCGAAACGCGACTGGCTAAATAAAGTGGTTCGTAGTAAGCGGTAAACAAAACCGAACCTTTATTGTCTTTGCCGATTGATTGGTAAAAAACAAACTCTCGTTCTATGGCTTTGTGTAGTTCAGTAGCAGAATTAGTTTTTAGTAACAGTTCGCGGAATCTTTTTAAACTATTGAAAACGCGCTCGCGTGTGATTCCAGCTACCGTATATCGTTGATAAGCAGTAATAGCGTTAGAAGTTTGCAGATATTGTAGGCTGCGATCGATAGCTGTTACCAGTGCTTTTTTATCTGGTACTTGATTGTTTTCTCTATAGAGAACCTCATCCAAACAAGAAGCATCATCTTGACAACAAGTTACTGGTAATCTCTGAATTAGTGGTAGTGGCGCTTCTTGCTTTTGAATAAGTGTATCTTGTGTTTGAACTGGCAAAGATGCTGGTACATCCCACTTGCTAACTCGGCATTCTGGCGAACTTAGTTCTCGATGCCCTAAAGATTGCATACCTGCCAAGAAAATCAACACAATTATCGGTAAACCAGCACTGATAGCTGCAATTTTCTTTCTCATTCAGACAAATAGAGATTAAATATTGGTTAATAGGTTTTTACTAGTAGGGATTAAGAATTAGATGAAAATAATTCTTTCCTAATCCCTAGTCTCCATTGCCCCTAATCCCCAGTCCCCAATTCCTTATTCATTCATATTACGGTACGTAGCTACTGCGGAAGGCGATATGCGGTTCAAGTAACGGAATATCCAATATTTAAAAATGGTATCTAAAATCACTGGAAATGTCGCAATAAATAAGAAGATAAAATCTCGATTTTCTGGCAAGCCCCAGTGGCGTGATAAACCTTCTAAAATTACTTCCCAGCCATGAGGAGAGTGGAATCCGACAAATATATCGGTAAACAAAATAATTACAAAGGCTTTAGCACTATCGCTCAGACCGTAAACAACATTGTCAATAAAATCTTTTAGTACTGCAATGGCAGGCTTGCTAATGAGTAAAAACCAGATAAAAGCAACAATAGAGGCGATATCTGCAAAAACATTCTTAATTGCATTGGCGCTTTCCTTGCGAAATTCCTCAGCTATTTCAGTTACTTTTTCTTTGATCTGATGTTCTATTTCTTGCGTAGATAGTGGAGGTGCATTACTAAGAAGGCTTTGAAACTTAATTTTTTCTTCAAATTTTTGTAGTTCTACTAACGCTTCCTCTTCCATGTCATAATTGAGGAAAACTTGCTCTGTCTCAGCCCCTCTCAAACGCTCTACTATTGGGCTGATTACTAATATTTTAGATATTTGATGAGTTAACAGAGGTATTATAATTAGTAGTAAGAGAAATCTGATAGATATTACTGTTCTTTTTTGAGTCTGACGAAAACTCTTAACAACATCTTGTTCGGAATTTGGATCTAACTCAATTTGCAGACGACTGATAGTACTTAAAAGCGACCGAGGCAATATTCCTGTTGTATCAGTTTTCCCACGTTTTTTAGGAATTGGCTCTTTATTTGGATTCGGTAATTGTGGTGGTGATGCTGAAACTATATCTGGATCGACTTGCACGATTTGAGGTTTTTTTGCTACGGCTAAGGAAGTCGTTTCATCATAGTTAGTGTATTTTGATGTCACCTCATCAATAAATTTTAACTTTTCTAACACTAACGAAGGATTAGGATATTCTATTCCTGTTTTATGTGCAGCTTTTTGATGAGATTCATTTGAGAACCAACGACTAGCTTTAAACTCCGTCAGTCGCATCCGCACAATTTTTAATTGTTTTTTCAAGTCTGACTCAAAGTAATCCATCACGCTATTGCTGTGGATGGTTGAGTTAAAGTCTATTTTCTTACCATTAAAATGCTCGTCTTCTATTGCCTTGATTTGTAATGCAGCCTTGTAAGCTTTATCCAAAGAACGCTCAGGGGTCTGTAGATACCATCGGTAAGCAGACAGCAAGAAAGGGTATATTTTTTGGCTAAAAAGAGAAATTTTCATTGTAGGCAATCATCCAGCATTTTTTGGTGATTCTTAACCCTAAGTTAACGCACAAGGTATACTAACAAATCTATAAGGAGAAGGTTTGTGGTTTCTTATTCTGTTTGGATTATGGGCACTAGCCGCAGTGGTAAGACTACTCGGTTAGTTGAGCATTTTAGTAGATGGTTACAAAATGAAAATCATAGTCATGAATTATTTTATACTAAAAAAACAAAAAGGCAAGCAAGTACTTGCATACCTAAACCTTTGTATCTTGAAAAAACAGAACCAGGAGTTTTAGTTCTAGCTGCCAATGACGAGAATCGCAGAGAATTAGGAGATAAAATTGTTACAACCACATTAGGAAAATATCCAGTTCGAGCGAAGACAGTATTGGGTTTTTTTCAAGATGAAGTTATTTTATTTTGGCCTTTATTGATTCAATCGTTGAATCTAAAAGCACAATTTCCGGTAAGATTGCGTCCAGAAACAGAGCAAGAATTGGCAACAAAACTCTGGCGATCGCAATTAGACGAAGAAACTTTGCGTCGTGCTGGGGTAAATGAATATCGTTTGGTAAGACGCATCCTCGATTTACTACAATTAGCAGCTTATAGTGGCAAAGTTTGTGAAGATATAGCTGAGATTTTACAAAAGGGTTTACAGGAAAATGGCATAGATTTAGAGCCGGAATTTCTGGGGTCTTTATTAATAGATTGGCGTAACTGGTGTTTAGAAAGAGGATTTTTAACTTATGGCATCATTACCGAGCTTTTCAGTCAGCATTTGTTAGGCGATCGCAATTACCAAAATTATCTCACTCAACGCTATCAAGCAGTACTAGCGGATGATGTCGATGATTATCCTGCCATAGCACGTCAATTATTCGATTTTCTCTTAGATCGAGGTGCAGTAGGGGCATTTAGCTACAATCCGGATGGGGCGGTGCGGCTGGGATTGGGAGCAGACCCCTATTATTTAGAAGGATTAGCAGCTCGCTGTCGGGTAGAAACCCTGACAGGGCAACCTTCAGAGTCTTTAGCAGATATACTAGCTGCGCCAATAGTGGAATTAGTCACAGAATCAATAGTGTTGTCTGGTTTACCAGAGGCAGTGCAGTCCATTCAAACTACCTCCCGTGCCCAGCTGTTGCGGCAAACAGCAGAAACGATTACTCATGCCATCAAATCAGGGCAAGTAGAACCAGACCAAGTAGCGATTATAGCACCAGGTTTAGATGCGATCGCTCGCTACACCCTAGTAGAAATCCTCACCAAGCAAAATATCCAAGTAGAGTCACTCAACGACCAGCGCCCCCTAATTAGTTCGCCCGTGATTCGGGCATTACTCACCATGCTGGCACTAGTTTATCCCGGATTAGGTCGCCTAGTAGATCGGGATGCCGTAGCAGAGATGCTTGTAGTCTTGAGCAGAAGGCAGGAGGCAGGAGGCAGAAGGCAGGAGGCAGAAGGCAGGAGGCAGGAGGCAGAACTCAGCACTCAGAACTCACTTGTACAGACGCGATTCATCGCGTCTATACTCAGCACTCACATCGATCCGGTACGTGCTGGATTAATCGCAGATTACTGCTTTGTACCCCATCCCGATCGCCCCAACTTGCTACCAGTGACAACATTTGAGCGTTGGGATAGAATTGGCTATGCTGCTAGCAGTGCTTATGGTGAGATATTAGAGTGGATAGAAAAGCAGCGATCGCAACAAGAACTGCGTTTAATTCCTAGCCCTATTTCCCTATTAGACAGAGCCATCCAGCGCTTTTTGTGGAATGGCAGCAATCTACCCTACGACCAACTCGCAGCACTGCGAGAATTGCTAGAAACCGCGCAACACTACTGGGAAATTGACACTAGACTACGGCAAACACCTCTAGGGAGAGCAGAGGAGAATACCCTACTCAGCACTCAGCACTCAGCACTCAGCACTCAGCACTACTATTGCCGAATTCATTCAATTATTACGGCGTGGTACTATCACCGCCAATCCTTACCCACTGCGTCCTATTGGCCCAGCCAAAAAGGCTGTCACTCTAGCAACTATCTTCCAATACAGGTCTAGCCGACGATCGCACAGTTGGCATTTTTGGCTAGATGCTGGTTCGCCTCTGTGGGCAAAAGGCGGTGCAGCTACTTTATTCGGCGCGCCTTTTTTCCTGCAAGACAGGTTGGGAGAACCTTGGACAGCAGAAGATGAAAAATTAGCAGAACAAGAAAGACTGCAAAGGATTTTGGCTGATTTGCTCTCTCGTGTTTCCCAAAGAGTTTATTTATGTCACAGCGATTTAGCAGTCAATGGGCAAGAACTACAAGGGCCGCTGTTACCTTTGGTACATGCTTGTGTGCCATTTGAGTCGGAAGTCTCTGTTACGTAAAAGGGACTGGGGATTGGGGATTGGGGATTAGGAATTGGGGAGCCAGTCGCGTGCGGAGAGAAGTGCGGTCTTGGGCTTTGCCCAAGTGGAGCAACTTCGGGGGGTTCCCCCCCGTTGAGCGAACTGGCGTGACTGGGTTACAAAACGAAAAATTATGGTTCAGGCTTTGACCCCTCCTAAATTTTGAGGTGCTTCCCAGTACCCAGTATCAGCACCGGCGTTCCTCCAACGCCACCAACCCCCGGTATGATGGTGCAATTAATTTTACTCAGCACTCAGCACTTCAAACAAGTACACAACTGGCGTAAAATGAATCTTCATCCGGTACTTGCTCACCCGTTTACCCCATGCTTTGCGACTATCTAGTACAGATACTAACTGCACGCGTATACGATGTTGCTCAGGAATCACCTTTAGAGTTTGCCCCAAATCTCTCTGCGCGACTGAATAATAAACTCCTGTTGAAGCGGGAAGATATGCAGTCAGTATTTTCCTTCAAGCTGCGAGGGGCTTACAACAAGATGGCGAACTTGCCGCCAGATTTGCTGACACAGGGTGTAATTGCGGCATCTGCTGGAAATCATGCCCAAGGAGTCGCCCTAGCTGCAAGTCGGCTGAAAACGCGAGCAATTATCGTCATGCCGGTGACTACGCCCCAAGTGAAAGTGGATGCAGTCAGGGCACGAGGGGGAGAGGTAGTGTTGTATGGTAATACTTACGATGATGCTTATGCTTACGCTCGTCAATTAGAGGCAGAAAAGGGACTAATCTTCATTCACCCTTTTGACGACCCAGATGTGATTGCCGGACAGGGAACCATCGGTATGGAAATTCTCCGGCAATATCAGCAACCCATCCATGCAATTTTTGTAGCCATTGGGGGAGGTGGATTGATTTCTGGAATTGCAGCCTATGTGAAACGGTTGCGTCCGGAAATCAAGATTATTGGTGTTGAACCGGTGGATGCCGATGCGATGCATCAATCGTTAAAAGCAGGCAAACGGGTGCGATTGCCGCAAGTAGGGTTATTTGCTGATGGGGTAGCAGTGCGGGAAGTTGGTGAAGAAACCTTCCGGCTATGCCAAAACTATGTAGATGACATTATTTTGGTTGATACGGATGCGACCTGTGCGGCAATTAAAGACGTATTTGAAGATACGCGATCGATTTTAGAACCTGCGGGAGCATTGGCGATCGCAGCTGCCAAAGCTTACGCCCAAAGAGAGCAAATCCAAGGAAAAACGCTAATTGCCGTTGCCTGCGGTGCTAACATGAACTTTGACCGTTTGCGGTTTGTCGCAGAACGGGCAGAGTTAGGCGAACAGCGCGAAGCCATCCTTGCAGTCGCCATTCCTGAAGAACAAGGAAGTCTTCGTAAGTTTTGTGAATGTATTGGCAAACGTAATCTGACGGAGTTTAACTATCGCATTGCCGATGAAAAAGAGGCCCATATTTTTGTCGGCGTGCAAATTCAAAACCTTGCCGATAGAGCAAAAATGGTGGAAACCTTTGAAGGCTGCGGGTTTAAAACCATTGACTTGACAGATGACGAACTGACGAAATTACATCTACGTCACATGGTGGGCGGACACTCTCCTTTAGCCCACAATGAATTACTTTACCGTTTCGAGTTTCCCGAACGCCCTGGCGCTTTGATGAAGTTTGTCGGTTCTATGAGTCCTAACTGGAATATCAGCATGTTCCACTATCGCAACAACGGCGCAGATTATGGGCGAATTGTCGTCGGGATGCAAGTACCTCCTCACGAGATGCAGCAATGGCAAGCATTTCTCGATACTCTGGGCTATCGTTGTTGGGATGAAAGCCAGAATCCGGCGTATAAGCTGTTTTTGGGTTAAGACGAAACCTAGCTTGAGCAGAGTGTAGTGTTAACAGAGGTAACTGGTTCACCCGATTGGGTGAATGCGATCGCAGCATCAAGAACTACGCTGAAAGTAGATCGAGTTTTGCTGTTGTACGCAATTGAACTGACAGCAGCAAAACTATCAAAATAGCTACGCTTGCTTTTAATCTTATGCCAGTTCCTTGTGTGTTAAAGGGTTCCAGAGTGGATGAAACTGTAAAATCACTGCATAGACTAGGTTTTCAACAAGAAACGATCCCTCTGTTGGAAAAGATTGCTGCCAATTTATCAGGAATAATTTTCCAATGCTTGCAACAACAGGATGGTTCTCAAGTTGTTCTGTATGTCAGTTCTGGCTGTCGAGAACTTTATGAATTAGAACCAGAAGTTATCCAGGCAAACCCGCAAGTACTGCACAAACTGATTCATCCGCAGGATATGACAGCTTTTACAGAATCTATTGCTGTAGCTGCTGCTACTGTGACACCTTGGCGCTGGGAAGGTCGCATCATTACATCTAGTGGCATCAAATGGCTTCAAGGTGCTTCCCAGCTGGAACGGCAGGCCAATGGCGATATTCTCTGGGATGGCTTAATAATAGATATTACAGACCGCAAACAAACAGAAATTTCTCTCCAAAATCTTGCCCTAAAATATTCTAAAGCTTTTAGTTGTAGTCCCGATCCAATTACCATTAGCACCCTCACAGAAGGGCGCTTAATTGAATTTAACGATAGTTTTGTGCAACTGTCCGGTTACGAGCGAGATGAAGCAATTGGTCGTACTGCTTTAGAGTTAAATATTTGGATAAATAAGAGCGATCGCATCAGATTATTACAACAGTTGCAGACAAACAAAGTTGTTCGCAACTTGGAATGTAAATATCGCCGCAAGTGTGGCAAGCTAATTACAGCACTACTTTCAGCAGAAATAATTGATTTAGATGGCATTCCCTGTCTGTTAGCAGTTCATCATGATATCACAGAACGCAAACAAGTAGAAGCACAATTACGCCTGTCAGCACAGCGCGATCGCTTGTTAGCAGAAACCTTGGTACGAATTCGGTCTTCGCTCAACTTAAAAAAGATTCTGCAAACTACTGTCACAGAAATTCGGCAATTTTTGCAAGTAGACCGAGTTTTTATTGGTCTAAAAGATCCCCAAGTCGGAGCCAAAACAGTTGTCGAATCAGTAGATCCCAATTATCCATCAGTCTTAAATTGGCAAAGCGATGATGAAAGTTGTCTCCAAGAATTGAAAACGCAGCTAACAACTAATCGGGTGCGTTTGTTTGAGGATATTTCCCAAATCACGCTATCTCCCAAATTACTAGCACATTACGAACAATTTCAGACCAAGGCCGCCTTAGCTGTACCAATTATGGTAGGCGACGAATTATTTGGTGCTGTAATTGCCAACCAATGTTCTGGCCCTCGTCATTGGCAGCCAATAGAAATTGATTTGCTCCAGCAAATGTCCGAACAACTGGCCATAGCCATTAAGCAAGTGCAACTCTACCACGAACTCGCACAACTCAACAGCAATTTAGAACGCCAAGTAGAAGAACGTACCACCCAATTACAGCAGAAAATGCAGGAATTGGAAGAAACACAACGAATCAAAGACGTAGTTTTGCACACAATTGCCCACGATTTACGAACTTCCGTCATGGGTAACTTGATGGTACTAAAGAATTTGCTCAAAAGTCAGGAACTAGGGACAGAGGACACGGGGACACGGAGACACGGGGACACGGGGGATGTTTCAGTACAACTCTCCGCGTCACCATGTCTCCCCCTCTCCGCGTCACCATGTCTCCCCCTCTCCGCGTCTCCTTCATCTCCCTCATCTCCAATCCCGGTATCTTACTCAATTATTGAGCGCATGATTCAAGGCAACGATCGCCAATTGGGAATGATTGATTCATTGCTAGAAATTCATTCTTGCAAAAAGCAAGGAATTGTCCTCCACCGCGAGATGGTTCCATTTAGCGAGTTGCTACAGACAATTAGCAAAAACTTGCAGCCGATGCTGAGTCAAAATCAAGCTAATTTAACAAACTTGGTTCCTGAAGATTTACCGTTAGTAATGGCAGATAAAACTAAGTTGCAGAAAGTTTTAGTAAATTTATTTACTTATAGCTTGCAAAACAATCCACCAGGATTAAATTTTACCTTGAAAGCTACAGTTGAAAATGGCATGATTCGTACTGAGATTAAAGATAATGGCGTACCAGTAAACAAGCAAGAGTGCGATCGCCTGTTTGATTTGTACGTGCGCCACCCTCAAGCCCCTTGTTCAACAGATATCGGTTTAAAAATGTATCTTTGTCGGCAAAGTCTTCAGGCTCATGGTGGCGATCTTGGTGTCATTAGTAACCGCAAGGGCGGATTAACTTTCTGGTTTACTTTGCCTTTAGCAACTCCATCTTGATAATTTACTCATTAGTCACATAATAATAAGTAGCCGTCATCAACTGAGTGCACCGGAACTGATGAAAGAGGGACTGACGAAAATATTTACTATAATTGCGAAAATTCGCCCTTGGTGTTCTCTTAGAGTAGCAAAGCAATCCCAATTGCGATTGTTACATTCCGCGTCGGACATTGTGTAATTAATTCTGTCTGACTGCTGACGATGGGGTGTAATGGCAGTCTGGAAACAGGAAACACTCCGACGGTATGGCTAAAGTGGGGTGAGATGCTAATGGCTAGCTTATTGGAAATAGTGCAAAAGTGGTGGACAGGATTTTTTTGTGCGCCAACTATAGAGGAAATTACCGCTATTTATCAAGCTTCGTTTGCAAATACGCAGTGGCTAGTCAATAGGCATCGCTTTTTTTGGCAAAGGTTGTATCTATGGTTATGGCTGGCAACGATCTGCTTGTCAACGTTTATTTTGCGAAACATTTACGACCTTTTTTTTCCTTTAAAGGAAACAGAGCTTCTACCACAGGCACTCAAAATCCAAGGGCTAGCAATTAACATTACAATACTGCTAAGTCTACTGATCTGTTTTGCTTTACATAAAACTAAGTTTGGTCATCGTCGTCCTGGGCTATTATTTTTGGGGTCAGCTTGGTTTATTAGTTTCGGAGCGCAGTTATTTGCAATCCTTAAAGGTTATGCATTACCGGATACCCTTGCTTGGTCGCTGCTATTCTTGAGTCAAGCTATATTCATACCTGTTCGCTGGACTCTCCACTTAATATCTCAGTTGAGTATCCTAGTTTGCTATTTTAGCGTCAGTACAGCACTTGGGTTAAAAATACCCACACCCGGATACTCAGAGTTATATGATGTCAAGTTTATTTTGTACGTTTTTTGGTATTGCGTTATATGTAATGTGGGCGTTTACCTGTATGAAAATTTGCAACGTTCTGAATTCCACGCTCGTCAAGAACTTGAGTCTGCTTACCAAAAACTCAGTGTTACAGAAGCTAAATACCGTAATATTTTTGAAAACGCAGTCGAAGGAATTTTTCAAAGCAGTCCCGATGGACGTTATATTACGGCAAATCCTGCATTAGCACGTATCTATGGCTACTCATCTCCTGAAGAATTAATAGCCTACTTCACAGATATCGAACATCAGTTGTATGTTGAACCTAATCGTCGTGCAGAGTTTATCCGCTTAATTGACAGGTATGGTGTCGTCTCAAAATTCGAGTCCCAGATATATCGCCGCGACGGAAGCATTGTCTGGATTTCGGAAAAAGCATACGCAGTCCGTAGCGAACAGGGAAAACTGCTTTATTATGAAGGTTTGATTGAAGACATTACGCAGCGCAAACAAGCCGAGGAATCGCTACGAGTGTTTTTCCATGCAGTTTCGCACGATCTACGCAATCCCGTACTTGGCACTTTGATGGTACTGAAGAATTTGCTGTCACTTCCTGATGAGAAAATTACAATTTCCCGTTTGATTTTAGAGCGGATGGTGCAAAGTAGCGATCGCCAACTTAACTTAATTAATTCGTTGCTGGAAGCTCACGTTAATGAAATGCAAGGTATTATTTTACAACTTGAAGCCGTAGAATTGCTGAAAGTAGTGGAAGCAGCGATCGCAGATTTAGAGCCAATACTGGCAGAAAATAAAGCTAAATTGACAAATCTAATTACCGCTGATTTACCATTAGTTAATGCCGATCCCACACAACTGTGGCGAGTATTTTCTAATTTAATTATCAACGCTGTCAAACATAACCCGCCGGGGTTGCTGTTAACGCTCAATGCTAGCTGTGAAGATAACAAGATTTATTGTACTGTCACTGATAACGGCATTGGAATTAGTCAAACCCAATCCCAACAGCTTTTTAACCTTTACTACCGAGGCGATATTAACCGCAGTGTAGGTATGGGATTGGGATTGTATTTATGTAAGCAAATCATTAATGCTCACGGCGGTGAAATTGGTGTGAAAAGTGAATTGCAAGCAGGAGCAACATTTTGGTTTACCTTACCAATTTATCCTAATTCGTAATTAAGTAGAAGGCAGAAGGCAGGAGGCAGAAGGCAGGAGGGAAAAGCTAGTTTTTGACAGGCTTTCACAGGTTGAAATTTTATATTTAATTATGTCCGCCTACTTAATTATTTAATTTAAATTTATCTTGTGAATGAGCTTAAATCTAACTTTTTTCCCGACTTTTATAGTTCAGCCAGATAAAACAGCCGACTTTAGCCGACTGACAAATCATAGCGCGATCGCTTAGGCTATTGGGCACAGAGGAAAAAATCCAAGTATAAAAAAATATGCTTAACACCCTCAGCCCAGTTGCAGAAAACTTAGCAGATAAAAGCTATACCTGTCCTCATTACTTTCAAATCCAGGGTCGTATTCGTTCCCTCACAAACCGTTATCTAGCAGTCGAAAAACTACAAGACCGCCTGGAAGATTTACTGAGCCAATTTGAAAATCCTCAACCACGCCCCTGGAAACCCATTGACTGGCAAGCGATTAACCGTAACCAAATCATCGGCATAGACGCAGAGATATTTTTGTCTATTCTGGTGGGTGCGATGGATACAGAAGCCCCAATTCGCGGCTATACCCAAACAAGTCGCCAGTACTTGGAAAAATTGCATCCTCAGATGGCTCGCTTTGTTGGTGGAACAGTTAGTGAAAATAACAATTTATTAGAACTGGGTTTGTGGGAAAAAGAAGAACGTCAGCACACACCTGCATTAATCAAGGTTTACACCCAACTCACAGGCGAGAAAATTACGCCCAAACATCGCACTATTAGAGGTTATCTCCCTACAGATGACCCCTACGAAGATTTATATCGTCATGGTTTACACCGTATTGCGACTGAATACGGTGCAACTTGTCTCTATCTTTGGCTGATGGCTCACACCACAGGCCCGCTTCAGGATGTTTTAGAAGAACTGGCCCAGGATGAAATCAACCACATGACCAAATTTTGGGGTTTTGGAGTCTGGGCATTTCCTGATACTGGGCTAATGCGAATTGGACGCACATTAATCAAAACCCGCTCTCGAAATTATCAGCGCAACAACCTCATGCGTACTCTACACCGCATGATGGGTACACTTAACTGGAATTCTTGGACTTTAACCAATAAAGCAACTTTAATTTTTACCTTCAGTTATGCAATGTATCGTCTGTGGATTTGGAACAACAGCCTAACACCACAGTATTTGCAAGATTTATTTGCAATTAGTCAGTAAACTTTGTCTGCTCTGATTTGTACCGTTCATCAACACCCAAAATCTCATGAATTCTCAACTTTACTCCAAATTACCCGCTGATTTAGACCTCCTACGCTTACCGCAGCATGTAGCCGTCATCATGGATGGTAACGGTCGATGGGCAACCAGTCGAGGATTACCGCGCATTGCCGGACATCGCCAAGGAGCTAGAACACTTAAAGAACTTTTGCGATGTTGCAAAGATTGGGGAATCAAAGCGCTGACAGCCTATGCTTTCTCAACAGAAAATTGGCAGCGTCCCATTGAAGAAGTAGATTTTCTCATGCTGTTATTTGAGCGACTGCTGCACCGCGAGTTAGCACAAATGCATCGAGAAGAAGTGCGGATATCATTTATTGGCGATTTGTCAGCTCTACCCAAATCTTTACAGACACAAATGGAACGTTCAATGACACAGACATCGAACAATCAAGGAATACACTTTACTGTTGCAGTCAATTATGGCAGCCGCAACGAAATTGCTAGAGCTTGTCGTCAGGTGGCAGAACTGGTACAGAGGGGAGAACTCAATGCTGAAGAGGTAAATGAAAAGCTTGTAGAACAACACCTCTACACAACAAGTACCCCAGAACCAGATTTGCTAATTCGTACCAGCGGTGAGATGCGGTTGAGTAATTTCCTTTTGTGGCAAATGGCGTATGCAGAAATGTATTTTACGGATATTTTTTGGCCAGACTTTGACAGGGCAGCATTTCATCAAGCATTGTTGAATTACCAAGGACGCGATCGCCGTTTCGGTCAAGTTAAAAGTACGCTGTCAGCTTAACGTATTCTAAATAGAAGGCAGAAGGCAGAAGGTAAATGCCAGCTTATGACAGGGTTTCATCGATTGGCATTTTACATTTAATTATGTCCACCTACTTAATGTTGGCGACAGATAGGGAATTCCAAATGAAACTATATTTGAAATTGGTATAACTTAAATGTCAAACTAATAAATGTAAATTAATTTATTGTTGAAAATTTGACAGTTTTACTGGTTAAATTACTGAAATAATTACACAACAATAAAAGGAGCAGGCAAGGATGAGGAGAGAAAATTTTATAAATCTACTCTTGGGATTAACAGTATCGCTTAGTACTTTACCCTTTGCAGCTTTTGCACAGTCACAGCCTTCAACAATTCCTGCCCAAGAAAATAGAAGCAACACTCAAGCAAAAACAGTAGTTGCCCGTATTTGGCATGGCAAAACTCTCACTTCCAAAGCAGCCGAGTACTATGATTATCTCAGAACTGGAATCAAAAAAATCGAGTCGATTCCTGGCAATTTGGGAGTGCAAGTACTCCGCCTTAATAATGGCAAGATTACAGAGTTTACTGTCATCTCATATTGGCAATCACGAGATGCGATTCGGGCGTTTGCTGGCAATGATATAGAAAAAGTGCGACCTCTTCCTAAAGACAGTGAATATCTAATTGAACCAGAGACAAAAGTCAAACATTTTGATGTCTTGCTAGACGATCGCAAATGAGTTGGAAGTAGGATAAAACCAAAAGTGCTGGTTAAGACTACTGTAAGCTCATATTTATGATGTTTGCTGAACTGCACCTTTGCTGAGGCTATTGCGATCGTGCGGTTCTAGCAAATATGTCATATCAGGCCCAAGGGGGATAATACCACCTGGATTAAGTGGGAAAAGATTGCCGTAGTAGTCTTGCTTGACGCTTTCTAAGTCGCAAGTGGCTGCAATTTCTTGAAGCTGATACAAGTCGCGTAAGTAGGCTCCCAAATGTCGATAGTCCCGAATTCGGCGGCGGTTACACTTGAACAACCCGTAGTAAGCAATATCAAAACGGAACAATGTTGTGAACAGACGAACATCCGCTAGGGTGAGATTACTTCCACAGAGGTATCGATTCGTCTCTAACACTGCATCAATTTCATCTAGTGTAGCGAACAGTTCGTTACAAGCTCGATTGTAGGCTTCTTGAGTTTGAGCAAAGCCACAGCGATACACACCATTGTTCACGCTTGTGTAAATCTTCTCATTCCACCAGTCAATCTTTTGTTTTAGTTCTTCTGGGTAGAGATTTAGTGTGGAATTTACAGCGAACTCGTTAAATTCCGAGTTCAGCATCACAATAATTTCGGCACTTTCGTTATTGACAATGGTCTTTGTTTGCTTATCCCACAAAACTGGAACTGTACAGCGTCCGCTATAGCCAGGTTCAGAGAGCTTATACAATTCAGCTAGGGTATGGCAACCTTCTTCTGGG
Source organism: Dendronalium phyllosphericum CENA369 (assembly GCF_016056275.1). Classification (GTDB taxonomy): domain Bacteria; phylum Cyanobacteriota; class Cyanobacteriia; order Cyanobacteriales; family Nostocaceae; genus Dendronalium; species Dendronalium phyllosphericum. The sequence continues at coordinate 15,791 of NZ_JAECZA010000047.1, forward strand.
CTATTGAACACCCAACCTCCTGAAACCGCAGAAGGAGAAACAACGGAAACTGATATTGATTCTTCTAGTCCTTTAAGTGCCTGTACAATCAAGGTTCGGTGTGCCCAAGGACAACTCAGCCCAACGTAAAGGTGGTAACGTCCCGCCGCTGGTTGGTAAAGGTTCCCTGCTTGCGTTCCAATCGAGTTTCTTATCTGGCTGCTGGGACGAATATACTCCCCCGACTGATTGCGGGGAGCAAGCTTCGACATCATCAGATGCCAAATTTCTGTCCAAATAAACTTACCCAGCTGAATAATCAGTTTTGGAGGCAGAAAATTTCCCTTCTTTTGAGTCGAGGGAATCTTTATTTTCAAATTTCTGATATTCATAATAAAACCTCACGAGAGGGAGCAGGGGGAGATGAGGAAGTGAGGGGAGATGAGGGAGCGGGGGGGAAGAATCTGAATAATCGTCTTTGACCTAAAAATTACAGCGTTTTTCAGGTAAATTAAGTATACGCATAAGGGCGCTGTTACGTTCGCCCTTACAATTATCTATTTAAGAATTCTCTCCTCTGCCCCCTGCTCCCCTGCCCCTCTGCCTTCTTTAAATTCCCGCCCCATCAAGAAAGTCTTCAATCATCGAATCAGAATTATTACTTTTAGCGTTGTCTGTTTGTTCGATAACTACCTTGATAGAGGGTGTTGACTGAGATTCCAACTCATCAACCTGCTTTTCTAAAGTCTTGAGCCGTTCAAATAAAGCGCGAATTACTTCTGCTTCTACGTCTCGTACTTTATCATGATCTAGAACATTCGTACTCAAGTTGTTCTGACGAGTTACACGCCCTGGAATGCCAACTACAGTTGTATTACTAGGCACATCTCTGAGTACTACCGAACCGGCTCCAATGCGGACGCGATCGCCTATTTGAATATTGCCTAAAACTTTCGCACCTGCTCCTACAACTACATGGCTGCCTAAAGTTGGATGGCGCTTGCCACTTTCTTTGCCCGTACCACCGAGAGTTACGCCTTGATAAATCAAAGCATAATCGCCTACAATTGCTGTCTCACCGATTACTACTCCCATTCCGTGATCGATAAATACTCCCTTGCCAATTACTGCCCCAGGATGAATTTCAACGCCTGTGAAGAACCGACTCAGATGGGACATGAAACGTGGTATGAAGGGAATGCCCATTTTATACAGCCGATGTGCCACGCGATGGAACAGTAGGGCTTGAAGTCCCGGATAGCAGAACAACACTTCCAGCCAGTTACGGGCTGCTGGATCGCGATCGTAAATTGTTTGCAAGTCAGTTATTAGCATACTCTTTTGGGATTGTCATTGGTAGTTGAGGCTCTCAAACTGGAAACCTAGATAATTCCTCGAAAAAATAAACTTATTTTGAGAATTATGTAAGATAATCTACGGTAAGCCGATAGACTTATAGTCTTTCGTGACTCTTAACTGGGGTGCGATCGCATCCAACACTTTGAAACAAATTATTTCGCATAAACCGCGATAAATCAATAGATTCACCGTAGTATATTGAGTACTGACTTGAATAGCCAAAACTACATTCTCTTGGATCTGTCTTCTAAAGTTGAATACGCGTTATTGGCACTTTTAGAACTGGCAAGCCACCACGGAAAAAAAGTTCCTTTAACAATGAGCGAAATCACTGCCAAGCAGCCTATACCAGAGCGATATCTAGAGCAAATTCTCACCAATCTGCGCCGTGCTGGTGTGGTACAGAGTCAACGTGGCTCTAAAGGAGGTTTCACTTTAGTTCGCGAACCTTGGCAGATTACCTTACTGGAAATTGTCACTTTAGTGGAAGGCGAACGCAAAGAAAAAGATACTTCTGAGCCTCCTACTCTCGAAAGGAGTCTGGTTTATGAAGTTTGGGAGCAAGCAAATGCTGCTTCTATTGAGGTTTTGAGCCGCTACACACTCCAAGACTTGTGCCAGGAAAGGGAAGCTCGCGCCCAACAAAGTCCGATGTATTACATCTAGACAGTAGTCCATATTGTGTTGACTGAATCCTGACGAACTAATTATGCAAATTGCTCGTGACATTACAGAACTGATCGGACGGACTCCTTTAGTTCGATTAAACAAGATTCCCCAAGCTTCGGGAGCGTTAGCGCAGATTGTTGTGAAGCTAGAAAGCATGAACCCGGCTGCTTCTGTCAAAGACCGAATTGGTGCAAGCATGATCGAAGCAGCAGAGCAAGCAGGCTCAATCCATCCTGGAAAAACCATTTTAGTGGAGCCGACATCCGGTAATACGGGAATTGCGCTGGCAATGGTGGCAGCAGCGAAGGGTTACCATCTTATTCTAACGATGCCTGATACGATGAGCCAAGAACGACGAGCAATGCTTAGAGCTTATGGCGCTCAACTAGAGTTAACGCCAGGGGTAGAAGGGATGCGAGGAGCAATTGGCCGTGCAGAGCAAATTTTAGCGCAAACGCCTAACGCTTACATGTTACAGCAATTCCGCAACCCAGCAAACCCCAGAGTTCACGCTCGAACCACAGCTGAAGAAATTTGGACGGATACCGATGGGAAAGTAGATATTCTGGTGGCGGGGGTAGGTACTGGTGGAACGATTACAGGAGTTGCAGAAGTTATTAAACAGCGTAAGCCTAGTTTTAGAGCGATCGCAGTTGAACCAACTAACAGTCCGGTATTAGCTGGTGGGAAATCGGGGCCTCACAAAATTCAGGGTATCGGGCCGGGATTTATCCCCGCAATTTACCGTTCGGAATTAATAGACGAAGTAATTCAGGTAACGGATGAACAGGCGATCGCTTACGGTCGTCGTTTAGCAAACGAAGAAGGATTGCTATCAGGCATTTCTTCTGGGGCTGCTTTATATGCTGCTATTTTAGTGGCACAGAGGCCAGAAAATGCAGGTCGTCTCATCGTGATGATACAACCTAGCTTTGGCGAACGCTACCTCAGTACTCCACTGTTTAGAGAGCCGGAAGAGAGTGATACTAATTCGTAGTTAAGCTGATGCGCTTTTAAATTGCATAATTCAACTCGCTAGAAAGACGCGGAGAGAAGTGCGGTCTTGGGCTTTGCCCAAGTGGAGCAACTTCGGGGGACGCGGGGACAGGGAGACAGGGAGAGAAGTTGCGTGTGGGGGTTCCCCCCGCCCTTGCAAACTTCGGGAGATGCAATTTGAATGATGATTAGCTTACAACACACAAAATACAGAAAGAAGGGAGAATTGTATTAACTAAAGCCAACATAATAGCTAATGCAATTTAATATCCAACTGCTACCACGCATTAACGCCAAATCTCAAAGAGAAAATGGCAAACAATATTATGTAGACGATGGGGGAAATAGGTTTCCTAGCGTGACTACAATACTTAATGCCACCAAACCCCAAGCAGACCGCGACAGGTTATTAAACTGGAAAGCGCGTATCGGTACAGAAGAAGCTACCCGCATTACTACAAACGCTAGTCGTAGAGGAACCCAAACACATAAACAAATTGAGCGTTACCTCCTCGGTCAAAATCCTGTTTGTCCGGAAGCGAGTCGTCCTTATTGGGAGAGTATCAAACCAGTTTTACAAGATATCGATACAGTTAAACTCGTAGAAGGCTCAGTTTTTCATTATGACTTGAAGTATTCTGGCAAACTCGATTGTATTGCAAATTATCAAGGTATTCCTTGCATTTGCGAGTGGAAAACGGCAGATAAACCTAAAGGCTCAATTGAACATTTATACGAACATCCACTACAACTCACAGCATACATAGGAGCCGCTAACGAATACTATCGAGATTATGGAATTCAGCTAAAACATGCTTTGTTAGTAGTAGCGATTCCCGAAATGCCAGCCGAGGTTTTTTGGTTTGAACCAGCAGTTATCAAAGATTACTGGAATCAGTGGGAAAAAAGAGTTGCTGAGTATTGGGAACGCAGAAGTGTTTGGGGTTAGTTAGCTTCTTTATAAAATACAATAGGCATCTAATTTTGTAATGGCAATATAGTAATTAATTCCGAAAAACAGGATTACTGTCCCTAGTAAACATTAAGTAGGGTGTGTTACAGCTATGCAAGTATTTGGGAGTTCGAGAGAGTGAGAAGTAGCCGTAACGCACCTTGTTTATCGGTGCGTTAAGCGTTGCTATAATGCACCCTACAATTTAAGGTTTACTTTATCAATCATCTTTTAATCAATTACTGCTAGCACAGCTTTTGGTAATAACTTATCTTTAAACCAAACAATTTTCGCCGGGACATTATTTAATTTCACCCCCGCCTTTTCTAAATTCAAGCGCTCAGAAATTGCTAAAATCAAGTCGTCACGTCCAGCACGCCGCACCTGAGAAAACTTCTTTTGTAAATATTCTGGTCGCCAATAACCGACAATTTCTAACAAGTAGTTACGTCCATCAGGATGCACTAAGCGAAAATCGGGAATCATCACGCTACCAGGAATCGGAACTAAATCAACTTCTCGCTCTAATACCCAATCAGTTTTGAGTGCATCCCACTTATCAGCAAAAGAGGCTTCTAGCATACTATCGTAAGGCTTACCTTTGGAGTAGTGAGATACTAAACCGCATTCCGAATTGAGGGTAAAACGTCCTGTTCTCCAAGTATCGGTGTAGACATCGCGAGTTTGTAAAATAGCCGAAAGACTCCATTTTGTCACATGCAATAAAGCTGGAATGAGTTTAGCGATCGCCAACCCATACCGCGTACTAGGATTAAATAAACTAGTCGGCCCATCAACCGTAATTGTAAACCCATGATCGGCATCGCCTTCAATATAAGCCATCAGTTGAAACAATTTCAGATAGCGAAACAATAGCTTATATTCTCCCGGAACATTGCGATGAGCATTTAAAACTAATTTACTCGCTTTATAAAATATTCCCTGCACCTGAGACAAGTTATATCGATTTAATAAATCTACTGCTGGAGGTGCTTCAAAAGTCGTTAAAATTTTATTTTCAGCTAAGTCAGCATATAATCCATCACGAACCTGTTGTAGTAAAACTTCTCGCTCTAATTCTTGACTCAATTCATCAGCAACTTTTAGCAGAGTAACTTGAGTAGATTCATGACTAGGAACCGATTTTGCAGCCAAAGCAAATACTCTTTCTCTTAATATTTGCGGTTCTAGAGGACTCACTACCTCAAAAGTACAAAAACTACTTTTGAGAATATAAGCTAAACCCCGCTTGACTCGATAATCTGTTGCATCTCCTTCCAAATCTGAAAGTAGACGTTCTAGCTCGCCTTGAGTCTTACCCATTGCGGCTTGAAAACAAGAAATTAATTCATTTGCTAACGCCAAATTTTTATCATCAATCTTCAATCTCTTCGGGATGATTTCCTCTCCGTTTTGGCGATGACTCAGTAACTCCGTTGGTAACATTTTTATTCTTATCTTTTGCTTTTGAATTTTCGACTGAATAATTTATTTCTAACTGTTCCGCAGCTTTATCACTCCTTCCCTTCCCACTCCCATAAACAACCTGCAAATTTCCTTTCTTCTCTCCGCGTTCCAGCGTCCCCGCATCCCCGCGTCCCTCCCCTCTCCGCCGCGCCGAAGTTCTCTCCTCGCTCGTATCTTCCGCTACTACCTCATATAAAATTGCCTGCTTATTTTCAACATTTCCCTTACGTAACACTCTTCCCAAACGTTGAATATACTCCCTAGTCGAACCAGTACCAGATAAAATTATGGCCACAGAAGCCGCTGGTACATCAACCCCTTCATTCAACACATGAGAAGCAATCAAAGTATTGTATTCACCCTCCCGAAATTTCGTTAATATTTCATGCCGTTCTTTCACCGGAGTTTGATGGGTAATTGCCGGAATTAATAACTGTTGAGAAATGCTGTAAACCGTCGTGTTATCAGCTGTAAAAACTAAAATTCTTTGCGGATAATGTTGTGCGAGTAGATCGGCTAAAATTCGCAATTTTCCATCAGTACCCAAAGCAATTTCTTTAGCTTCGCGGTGCGCTAACATTGCTCTGCGTCCAGCTTGCGATCGCGCACTCATTTGCACGAACATTTGCCAACCTTGAATACTTCCCAAAGAAATTTTTGATTGTCTTAAAAAATCATTGCGGGTTTGAATTAACTCGTTATATCTTTCTCGCTCTTGTTGCGATAACTTCACCTTGATTTGGACGATTTCATGTTCTGCTAGCGCCTTCCCTGCCAAATCTTCAGCGCGTTTGCGATATACTTCCGGGCCAATCAAAATATTTAAGTCTGCATGTTTGCCATCAGTGCGTTCTGGCGTAGCCGAAAGTCCCAAACGATAGGGTGCGATCGCATACTCGGCAATTACCCGATTAAAATCTGTTGGTAAATGGTGACACTCATCAAAAATTATCAAAGCATATTGATTGCCCAACGCTTCCGCGTGAATTGCTGCGCTGTCGTAAGTTGCAACCAGAATTGGAGTCTTATCCCGCGAACCACCCCCCAGCAACCCTACCTCCGCATCAGGAAACGCCGCTACCAAATGTGCGTACCACTGATGCATCAAATCTAGCGTTGGTACGACAATTAATGTGCTGCGCGGTGTCGCCTGCATCGCCATTTGTGCTAAATAAGTCTTTCCCGCAGCCGTAGGTAGCACAACTACCCCCAGCCTTCCCGCTAACTTCCAAGCTGCTAATGCTTCACTCTGGTGGGGATAAGGTTCCATTTCCAAACCAGCAACCAAATCTAGCGGATAAAACTCCTTCGCCTCATCCACAAAGTTAACCTCTTCCGCTTGTAATGCTTCCACCAAAGAGCGGTATCTAATCGCCGGAATCCGAAATTTTTCTACCCGATCGTCCCATGTAGCATAGTCCATCCAGCTTTTACCGTGTGGTGGTGGATGCAAAATTAATGTGCCGCGATCGAAAGTTAATGTAGGAGTGCGAGCCATTTTAATAGGGATTGGGGATCGGGGACTGGAGACTGGGGAAAGGGAAAAATAATTCCTTTGCGCTTTTCCCTTTCTTCACTAGTACTTAGTCCCTTGATTACTAATAACGCAAAACGTGCATGATTCTTCTGAGCAACTCCGACAAAACATGTAGCGCTGAGTCAGTTGTCAATTGTCGTTGGTAATGGGTAATGGGTAATTAGTGACAAAAAAGGGGAAAAGGGAAGAAGTTTGTTTAATTTCTTTTCCCCTTACTCCTTACCCAATCCCCAATCCCCAGTCTCTCTTTAGATAGATTCACAGCAAGTAATTGCGCTCTGTAGATTGTCCAGATGCAAAATAGGTGTTGGGCGATCGCATTTTTTAACTAATTTTGGGAATAATCCCTTCAGCTAGTTGCACCAAAGGAGAAGCCGCCTTGAAACGAATACACCCTAGGCTCAAACTCTACGCTGTAACATTATTGGCTGTTGGTAGCGCATTTATATTGACATTTTTGCTAAAATCACTGCTGACATCAACCATTTTTCTGCTATTCTTTGCTGCTGTGGCGGTTAGTGCTTGGTATGGCGGTATGGAAGCCGGACTGTTGGCTATTGCTTTATCTAGTTTACTTGTAAGCTACTTTTTTCTAGAGCCAGTGTTTTCGTTTTTCATTTATAGCTTAGACAGCAAGTGTCGCTTAGGCTTGTTCGTAATGGTAGCAACACTCATCAGCTGGTTGAACTCTGCGTTACGTACTGCGAAACAGCGTCTAGAGGAAAGTATGCAGCAGTTACAAGCAAGCGAGGCCAAGTTTAGATGCTTGGTAGAGTCCGATATTATTGGAACGATCGTAGCTGATATGAGTGGAGCGATCGCTGAAGCTAACGATGCTTTTCTGAAAATGGTAGGTTACACGCGCCAGGATCTGCTAGCAGGAAGGGTACGATGGTGCGATATGACACCTCCAGAATATCAGGAAGCAGACAATCGCTCCATTACCCAACTCAGAACCACAGGCGTGTGTCAGCCTTTTGAAAAAGAATATATCCGCAAAGATGGTAGTCGCGTACCCGTCCTCCTGGGTTCTGCCTTGTTGGACAATAATCAACAAATTATCGGTTTTGTCCTCGATTTAACTGCTCGCAAGCAAGCAGAAAATGCCCTGCGTGAAAGCCAAAGCAGATATCGTGCTTTAACTAATGCCACTATCGAAAGTGTTGTAATTCACGAAAACGGCAAAATTCTGGATGCCAACCCAGCTTTTGCCAGAATGTTTGGCTACGAAATTTCCGAAGTAATTGGTATGCCAGTAGCAAATTTTTTAACACCAGAATCGTACAAAATTTGTCAGGAGACTGTCCAATCTGGCGACGAAAAGTATTATGAGGTAACTGCCTTAAAAAAAGATGGCACAAATTTCTTTTTAGAAGTAGTAGTAAAAAGCTACACATACCAAGGTCGTCAGGTACGAGTATCAGCTGGACGTAATATCACCGAACGCAAACAAGCAGAAGCTGCGTTGCGAGAGAGCGAAAAGCGCTTCCGCAGGCTGGTGGAATCAAATATTTTTGGCGTTGCCTTTAGCAACTTCAATGGTAGTTTTCACTACGCCAACGATTATTTTCTGAACATGGTAGGCTACACTCGTGAAGAAATGCTGGCAGGTCAAATGCGCTGGGATGCCATGACACCGCCAGAATACCTAGATTTAAATAAAAAAGGGATAGAAGAACTCCTCAAGTATGGAGTTGCTACTCCTTTTGAAAAAGAATACATCAAAAAAGATGGTAGCCGCGTCCCGATCTTAATTGGGGTTGCTTTATTACAAGAACCTTACGATCGCCATCAAGAAATTATTACCTTTTGTCTGGACTTAACTCAACAGCAAGCCGCACGGCAAGAACGCCAAAGAGCAGAACAAGCCTTGCGTCAACGAGAAGAAGAACTGCGGCTGATTACCAATGCTGTACCCGTTTTTATTTCTTATGTCGATACCCAGCAACGCTACCGCTTTAATAACAAGAAATACGAAGAATGGTATGGAATTAGTGCCTCAGAAACTTATGGCAAGCACATTCAAGAAGTTGTAGACGAAACAGTATATCAGTCGATTCGTCCTTATATAGAACGGGTATTGTCAGGAGAACAAGTCACTTACGAAACCCAACTACCTGATAAAGATGGCACAATCCATTATGTCATCATCACTTACGTTCCCCAGTTTAATCAAGAGGGAACAGTTGAAGGATTTGTGACGTTAATTAGCGATATCACAGAGCGCAAACGCTCAGAAGCAGCACTGAAAGCCAGTGAAGAACGATTTCGCAAACTCACAGAAAAAGTCCGCGTGATTCCTTGGGAAGTAGATGCGACTACAGGAAATTTTACCTATGTAGGCCCGCAAACTGTTGAGATTCTCGGTTATCCCCTAACAGACTGGTACGCTGATAATTTCTGGGAGGAACACATACATCCAGAGGATCGAGAATGGGCGATCGAGTATTGTATAGAATCTTCTCTGACATTAGATAATTATGAATTTGAATACAGAATGTTGGCAGCAGATGGCAGAGTTGTTTGGCTGTATGACATTGTTAATGTCGTGCGGAATGGGCGTACACCAAGGCAACTACATGGGTTCATGATTGATATTACCGATCGCAAGTTTTCAGAGCAAGAACGCGAACAATTGCTCAAACGCGAACAAGCAGCACGCGCCTCAGCCGAAGCAGCAAACCGGATGAAAGACGAGTTTTTAGGTACGCTCTCTCACGAACTCCGCACGCCTCTCAACGCTATGCAAGGCTGGACGCAGCTATTAAGAAGCCGCAAATTTAATGAAACTACCACTGCCCAAGCTCTAGAGACAATCGACCGCAATACAAGATCGCTAGCGCAACTGATTGAAGATGTTTTAGATGTCTCCCGAATTATTAGAGGCACACTTCACCTGAAAACTCATCCATTAGAACTAATAGCAATTGTAGAAGCAGCAATTGATACAATACGTCCAGCAGCCGACGCAAAAGAAATTCGCATTGAGTGCAGATTTGACCCTGCTGTTGGGGTAGTTATGGGCGATGCCAACCGCCTGCAACAAATAGTCTGGAACCTCCTCTCTAACGCCGTCAAGTTCACATCCAAAGAAGGAATAGTCACCGTGCAACTAGAGCGGATTAATTCCGGCGTGCAAATTCGGGTGAGCGATACGGGAGGGGGAATTGCTCCAGAATTTCTGCCCTACGTATTTGAGCGCTTCCGCCAAGCTGATAGCTCAACTACACGATCGCATGGCGGGCTAGGATTAGGATTAGCGATCGTTCGTCACCTAGTAGAATTGCATGGTGGTACAGTCTGCGCTGAAAGTCCAGGAATTGGACAAGGGGCAACGTTTATTGTCAATCTGCCAATGAAAGCCATTGCTGTGGATGTCTCGAAACCAGAGCAGCTTTCACCCCTCAATAGCAGTGAACATTCTCATAGTCTGCCAACACTTAATGGCTTGCGAGTGCTTGTTGTCGATGATGAGCCAGACACCCGTCAGCTAGTCACTACAGTTCTGGGACAGTATGGCGCACAAGTCATGGCAGTTACATCCGCTTTCGAGGCCATAGATGCTCTGCAACAATTCCACCCCGATATACTTGTCAGCGATATTGGTATGCCACAAGAAGATGGCTACGCCCTAATTCGCAAACTCAGAGCGCTTTCCCAAGAGCAAGGAGGAAAAATTCCCGCAGTCGCTCTGACAGCGTATGCTAGAGCAGAAGACCGCACGCAAGCTTTATTAGCAGGATTTCAACTTCACGTTCCCAAACCAGTCAATCCCACCGAGTTAGCTGCCGTAGTTGCCAATCTTGCTGGACGTACTTGAAGTAGTGAAGAGTCAGTTGTCAGTTGTCAGGAGAATGGATTCTTCATTTTTAATTTTTAATTTTTAATTTTTAATTGATTTGTCTCGCTACCCTCCTGGGATATGCGTATAAAGTCCCTGACCTTGGGTATCGTAAATCAACAAAGGTAGATTGGCGTTATCACTAATGACTGCTAAGGCATCCTGTAAAGTTTGCCAGTGATTTGTAACACCAACAACAGGACTCGGATTCTGAGGATTGCTATTAGACAAGCTACTTTGCAGTACTTGTTGGTAATCAGGGGTAAGCGAGACGATAATTCCTTTGTCATTGATTGTAAAGGTGCAAATCCGAATTTCGCTCGTACAAGTTTTGTTGAGGTCAGTGCGGGTTTGTTGCCAACTACTATCGATTTGGAGCTTTTCTTGTGCTTGCTGGAGGGCAGCTGAGTAGGGTACTGTGAGACTTTGAGCTTGATTGTAGTAAGTACTATCTTGGGAAATCTGTTTAGCGGTCTGCAAAGCTTGAGTCCAGTATATTACTGCTGCCCGCCATTGGTTTTGTTGCTCGTAAACTTTGGCTTGTTTAGCTGTAGTCAGGGCTTGTTGGTAGCTTTTAGCTGCTAATTGTTCTTTAGTAGCGCGATCGCGTGCTGCTGCCAGTTTGGGTTTATAGTCCAATAACAGCTTTTGTGCTTCTTGGGATGCTGGGCTATTTTGAGGAATAACAATCAAAGCATTAATGGCAATTTGCCAAGTAGATTGCACTTTTTGCCAATCATTTAAGGATTTAGCATTAGCTTCCCGCTGGGTGGCTACGCTAGCTACAGCTTTTGCTGCTGTCAATTTTTTTAGCCATTTTTCTTGTGCGAGCAATTGCTGATTTACAGTTTGTAAATTCACGCGATATTTCATTAAATTCGGCTGTACAAATCCATAGAGTTCGCTATTAGGATTAATTGATTCTAATGGTGCGATCGCCTGCCGCCATAGGTGTTGTCTAGCTTGTAATTCCTCTAAACTATTGGCGGGTGTTTGAGTTTTTTGCCCTGCCGTCGCTGCCACCTGTAAAGCTTTTACCACTTGGCTAATTTTTTCTGATTGTCCAGACAAGCTTAGTTTTAGTTCTTCTGCTTGTTGATAATGGGGCGACCAACCAGGAATCGTTGTCAGATCTGCACTAGTTGCCTCTAGTTGCTTTTGTACCGTTACTAATTCATTTTCGGACTGAGCACGACTTATCTGTTGCCTGGATTCAGTTTTAAGTTTCTCGGCTGCTTGTATCTGTTTGCACTCAAACATCACACAAGGACGAGTTAACAAATAAACTCCACTGCCTAACACTAAAATTCCCACCAAAGCTGCACCTAGAAGAATCGGTTTGATTTGGCGACGTTTTGTCCCAGAAGTCAGCAAATCGGGCGTATCTGCTAGAGGATCGAACGGATCTTCTAGTTCCTCTTCCTGATTTTCATCGGTATATGCAAAGTCTTGAGGAGGAAATAACAATGAAGAAGATGAAGGAGATGAGGAAAATGAAGAGAACATTGCCTCCTCTGCTTCCACTGCTCCTCTATTCACCTGCTTTATAGTTAGGAAACGTTTACTGTAAGGTAGTTTATCACCAGAAATCCTGAGAAAACATTGCACTTGCTGCTCCCTATAGGTTGGCAGCGACTGAAGTACTTCCTCAAGAACTGCAAAGATTTGTTGGATGTCAACAGTTACACCTATTGGATGTTGAGTTAAAATCATCAACTCATCTTTGTTGACAGCACACTTGATTTGGAAAACTTCACCAGATGGAACTTCCGCAAGAAATTGCTCCTGCAAAGTTCTGGCTAAAAGCTCTAAATCTTCTTGTTGGACTGCTACTTTCATAGACCGTTCCTGCTGGTCTTCTATATTGTTTTTTTTATTTTTGAGCGAATGAAATGAAGGACTTTCGTTTGTTGAAGAAAGATGCACAGTTTAACCAACCATAGCCAGATAATTAAATAGACCAACTTTCTAACACAAATTCTCGCTTTTAACCAAAACTAAAAAAATCAGTGATTATTCGTATCTTGACGTTTCTACACTACTAGATACTAAATTTACAAATTTTACTTCAAGTAGAAATTACAAATACAAAATGGGAATAATAAGCTTTCTTCCTTTCTTTTATTGCTGGATTATGACCTAGATAAGAAGCTGGGATGAAAGACTGGAAATTATGGCTGAGAAAGAATTATTTTCATCTCTTATTTCTAGTTTTAATCCTTATGCCCCTGCAAAGCGCTTTGACATGGATAGTGGTTTTGTTTTATGCTGGCAGATTCACTGAAAAAATAAATTTCGTTTAGCAGACACATCCGTAACGATTTAATACCAGAGATTCATTTGCCTCATTTCTCGAATTCGATAAAATTAATTGACTAATGGAAAAATAAATTTCTATAGATGTTTCCAGTTTGATTTTGTAATTATGTGTTGTAGAAAACAAAAAACAGTAGAAAAGAAACATTAGGTAAGTATAACGATAAGGTGCATATCAATGGATTTATTAGAGTACCAAGTTAAAGAATGGTTTAGGGAAATAGGTATTCCCGTATTGCCCTCCCAGCGCATCGATCATCCTACAGATTTGAAGCGTTTAAAAATTCGCTATCCGATTGTACTAAAATCTCAAGTACATGCTGGTGAAAGGGTAAAAGCTGGTGGAGTCAGGGTTGTAGAAACAACCATTGATGCAGTTGCTGCCGCACAAACTATCTTCAATTTGCCAATTTGGGGCGAGTTACCAGAAGTTTTACTGGCAGAATCTAAGTATGATGGTCAGCAAGAATTTTATCTAGCGGTAGTTTTAGATACTGGAGTTTGCCGACCAGTACTTTTAGGTTGCAAAGAAGCGGATATCGATTGGGAAACCGCAGGGGAGAGAATGCAGCATGTTGTCGTTGAACAGGAATTTTCTCCTTTTTACGCGCGGCGACTAGCTTTGAAAATGGGTTTACAAGGAACACTAATGCAATCAGTCAGTAGTGTTCTGGAAAAAATGTACCAATTGTTTGTGCAAAAAGACCTAGACTTAGTGGAAGTTAATCCTTTGGCAATCAACGCGTCTGGGCAAGTTATGGCTCTCAATGGTAAAGTCAGCATCAACGAACGGGCTATGAATCGTCATCCAGATATTGTCGAGATAGCAGCTAAAATAACTGACACTCACAGTCATCATAACGGTAATTTGCGCGACTGGAACGGTTTAGAAAAACAACGAAAAGTCGGCATTTTAGGCAATGGCACTGGTTCGATAATGGCAACCTGCGATTTAGTCATCAGTGCTGGTGGCAAGCCTGGTAATAGTCTGAATCTGCGTCATGCTTTTGCTGGCGATACCTCACCAACTACCTTCTGCGATCGTTTAGCAAAAGGTCTGAACATCCTAGCTAATGACACAAGCACTAAAGTTATACTAATCAATCTCCTAGGTAGTATCGATCGCGCACAAGAAGTAGCTGAAGTCATTGCTGAATTTATACAACACGAAAATAGCGATCATGGCAGCCAGAACCACCGAGAATCTCATTTTCCCAGCTTAGTAGTTCGTCTTGCTGGTTCTGAGTTCAATATTATTAAAGATTTTTTAGCAACATTAAAAACTCAGGATGATGCACTAATAATGGTAGAAAATTTAGACGAGGCAGTGACACAAGCAGTTCGTCTAGCTAAGTCAGCTGTTTACAATAAGGTTTGACTAGTGTAGACAAATATTGAGTCGCGATCGAACTAATCAGGAGTCATATTGCAATCAAAAATTAAAAGTAAACAAGTAAAACAAACAAAGAATTATTCCTATGCCTCTTACCTTTTTACTAAAGTTTACTAAGGAGTTAAGAATTTTTCTCTTTGTCCCTTTGAAGTTCGCTCAGAGGAAACTAAGCTACTCGCTACCTTGCGATCGGCTCTACCCTTCGGGGTAGTTTCTCTTACCAGTGCCTGAAGCCGCTGGGTTGCCAAACTTACCATAATTTATTTATGAACTTAACGCCAGACAGCAAAGTAATTATCCAGGGTTTCAGTGAATTTATATCGGCAACTCATATTGCTCAAATGAAAGCTTATGGTACGAATTTAGTTGCTGCTGTCAATCCCGGATGTGGGGGACAGCAACTGTACGAACTGCCAGTATTTGACTTAATTGAAGAGGTTGTGACGCAATTTGAAGCAATTGATACAACAATAATTTGCGTACATCCTTATCAAGTACTGGATGCAGCATTAGAAGCGATCGCTTCTGGTATTCGCCAAATTATTATCATCTCTGGCGGCGTACCACCTTTGGATATGGTGCAATTACTTCGCAAAGCTGAAGCATGTGAAACCTTAGTAGTGGGGCCTAACAGTCCTGGAATCATCGTACCGGGGAAAATTCTCTTAGGCACTCAGCCAAACGAATTTTATACACCTGGCCCTGTGGGTATTGTCAGTCGCAGCAGCACCCTCACATACGAAGTTGCCCGTGAATTAACAAAAGCTGGTTTAGGGCAATCAATTAGTGTCAGTATTGGCAGTGATGCGATCGTTGGTTCATCATTTCTCCAATGGATGCAAATTCTTGATGAAGATGACACTACAGAGGCTATAGTTTTAGTTGGTCAGCCAGGTGGTGGTAGTGAAGAAGCAGCAGCACGATATATTACTGAAGCAATTGATAAACCAGTAATTGCATATATTGCAGGAAGACAAGCACTACCAGGCAAAAATTGGCATCAAACTGGAACTTTAGCTACGGTTATAGGGCGTACTCCTGACTTTGGCACTGCACAAAGCAAATTGGCTGCTTTCAAAGCTGCACATGTTCCTGTAGCCGAACGTCCTTCTCTAATTCCAGAATTGCTAAAGAAGGCGATTCGTTAGCAAAATATTTATCACTATTGCTCAGGCGTATCATCATAAGACTTTGCCAGCCATTTCAACATTAGAGGGTGTTTGAAAAGAGATTTAAACTACCCTTCTTACTCCTTATAATTATTCTTTTAGTTGTATATTTTATTTTCTAGAAGTCTCTTAAAAACTGGAGTTTAGACTAGTTCGCGGTGCGAAACCCAAAAGCCTTACAGTGATTGAGATAGAGAAAAATGTACTCAATCGGAAGGCAGACAATAGGTGTTACAGAAAAAATATCACATTGACAGAGAGTTCAAGATTATCTTGCTCCTTTTTGGTGAAATGGATGAGCAAATGACTCAAATTGACCATCTGCTCTGTGATGACAACCTGCTTGAGTTAATGGAAGCAGACTTGTC
>NZ_JAECZA010000337.1 GCF_016056275.1 Dendronalium phyllosphericum CENA369
GGAGAAACTTCACCACAGCTTTACCATTTTCGCGAGTGACTTCCTTCTTCTTCACCTCCCTCACTTCTCGCTCAATCAGCGGTCTGCCATCGACTAAGAAGGCCTCAAACGGGTAAATGCGACTCAAGAGGCGTGCGCGAATCCTCAGCCCAAATTTGAATAAATCAAAAACTTGGTTGTACTTAGCAAACTGATCGTCGTTGACCAACGACTTGAGAACAGCCTCAAGTCGTTGCTCCTCCAAGGCGATATCGCACAGCCAATCGGCGTGCAGCCGCACGAATGGATCTATGGAAAATCCAAATTGTACTGCTGCGGATTGTTGGTATTGCCTAGTCAATGATTTATAACTTGCTGGGTGTACTTCTAATTCGCGCTGCGCTAACCATCCCCACAGCGGCGGCACATTACCCAGTTTGGTACTCTCAGTTTGACTGTGTGCCTTTTCTGGGAATTTTCACACTCGCAACGCTGTTGTGCTTCCTTCAAGGCAGAGAGGATAGCATCGGCGTTTTCTCCAGAGAAAACTGAAGTGTCGCCGTTAAGCCAATACACAATAATTACTTTCTCGTCTTCGTCATCCATGACTTGCCGCATTTGGGCCAAGTTGACCCAGCCGGCTGTCGGTGTTTTACATGTGTACACGGTGGGAACTGATATGATTTGCATAATCGCTGAAATCTACGTGGCTGTGGATTTTGAGCAATTGCGATCGCACCACTCGGCATAGTACAAATGTTTCCTTAGGCGCGATCGCATTTCAATTTAGAAAGGTGGAGCATCTGGATCGTCCGAGTCAAAATTAGATTTTGGCCACTTTGCTGACAATAGTCCGCTTCCACCGCAAGTAGGACACTCAAAGGCTCCACCGTGTTGTAAGTACCCCCTGCCCATGCAGTTGTAGCAATCGTCATAGGGGGGCAGATCGTCAAACTTAAAGATGTCCTCATCAATAATTTCGTCTGGATGATTGTAGTCAAACATGTGTTGTGATATTTTTTACATGTTCAGGTTGAAGTAGTTAAAC
>NZ_JAECZA010000338.1:0-2498 GCF_016056275.1 Dendronalium phyllosphericum CENA369
GATGGGGGAGATGGGGGAGATGAGGGAGATGGGGGAGATGAGGGAGACAAGAAATAATAATTACTTCTGCTTTCTGCCTTCTACTTATTACAGCAATAAAATTGCAAATTCACTTGCTAGACTGTTGGGAATTATCCATCATTATTTGTATGAAATTTGACAAAGAAGATTTGCAATGGGCTGCTTCCCAAGGCTTAATTTCTGTGGAACAAGTAGATGCGCTTTGGGAAGCACTATCTGAGCGTAACAGCGATCGCCCGCAATTTAATCTTGCCAATGTAGCTTTTTACTTCGGTGCATTGATTGTTATCTCCGCAATGACTTGGTTTATGACATTGGCGTGGGAGTCGTTTGGCGGTGGCGGAATTTTTTTATTAACTAGTATTTATGCCTTGTGCTTCGTTCTCCTGGGTAGAAACCTCTGGTTCCACCAAAATCTGAAAGTTCCTGGAGGGCTGCTATTTACTATCGCAGTTTGTATGGCTCCCCTAGCGATTTATGGGCTGCAAAGATGGACGGGATTTTGGACTCAAGGCGATCCTGGTACGTACCGCGATTACTATATTTGGATCAAAGGCAGCTGGTTTCTCATGGAGTTGGGAACTATCATTGCTGGTTTAATTGCAATCAAGTTTGTACGGTTTCCATTTTTGACTGCTCCCATTGCCTTTTCCCTGTATTTCATGTCGATGGATATAACACCAATACTATTTGGGGAAGCGAACTTTAATTGGAAGCAACGATTATTAGTTTCCATGTGGTTTGGGATAGCGTGTTTAATTGTTGCTTACCTAGTCGATATTCGCACTCGCAGGCGTGATGGAGATTTTGCTTTTTGGCTGTATTTGTTTGGTTTACTCGCTTTCTGGTTCGGTCTTTCTTTTACAGGAGACAGTAATGAATTGCAACTATTTATATATTGTTTGATTAATTTGGGGTTAATAGCGCTATCGGTGTTATTGAAACGAAAAGTTTTTATAATTTTTGGGGCAATAGGCGTATTTGCGTATTTGGGACACCTTGCCTACTCAGTCTTTCAGGATGCTGTATTGTTTCCGGTAGCGCTAACTGTTGTAGGAATATGCATTATCTATTTAGGTATTTTGTACGAAAAAAATAGCAAGGCGATTGAACGTTTTTTTGAAAGCATAATACCAGAAATTTTAAGACAAATTTTACCTAGAGATTAACAGATTGTCTCTCAGACCAATTCGTAATTAAGAAAGTCGTATTTAGTCTAGATTCCTGGGTTTGGATCTGTATCATTATTTTTGGGAAATGGTATCAGAGCATAATTTGCTCTACTACAATACAGGTGTGTCCACTAGGCGGCGTGACTGTCTACCCACGTAAATCCGAAAGAGCGTTAATGAGTAATCAACTTCAGGACTACAATCCCAGCGGTATAGGTGAAATCAATGGTAATCTCTTGGGTTTGCCATTCGATTACGAGTCTGCAAACTTGATTGTCTTTGCCGTGCCGTGGGAAGTTACTGTTTCCTATGGTGCTGGCACAGCTAACGGGCCGCAGAGAATTCTAGATGCTTCAGTTCAACTAGATTTATTTGACTTTGACCATCCTGATGGCTGGAAACAGGGAATTTTCATGGAGGAAATTTCTCAAGATATTTTAGAGAAAAATACATACTACCGCGCCTTAGCAGCACAAATTATCGAACGATTGGCGCAAGGGAAACCTCTCACAGAAACCCCAGATTTAACGCCTGTCTTGACAGAAATTAATCAAGCTTGTCAACAGATAAATCAATGGTTGTTTACACAGTCTCAAGCAGCGATCGCAAATGGTAAGCGAGTCGCGGTGATTGGTGGGGATCACAGTTCGCCCTTGGGTTATTTCCAAGCATTAGCAGCTAACTACGACAACTTTGGCGTTTTGCACATCGATGCACATGCAGATTTACGCGATGCCTATGAGGGATTTGAATTTTCTCACGCCTCAATTATGTTTAATGCGATGAAGCTACCGCAAATTTCTAAATTAGTGCAGGTGGGTTTGCGCGATATTTCTCATGATGAAATGCAGATGATTGAGAATAGCGATCGCATTGTCGCTTATTACGACCCAATTATTAAACGAAAGCTTTACTCTGGGACAACTTGGCTTGATTTATGCCGCGAAATCATCGCCCATTTACCTGAATACGTTCACATTAGCTTTGATGCAGATGGACTCGATCCCAAACTCTGTTCGAGTACGGGTACTCCGGTTCCTGGCGGACTGGAATTAGAGCAAACTTTTTGTCTGTTCCGAGAATTAGTTAATAGTGGTAGAAAAATCATTGGCTTTGATTTGTGCGAAGTTGGCGATGCTGAGTGGGATGGCAATGTCGGTGCGCGGATTGTTTACAAGCTAGCGAATTTGATGGATTTATCTCAACACTCTTCATCAATGAGTCTTTGAACTCCATTAATGAGTATCTGAACTCCATTAATGAGTATCTGAACTCCATTAATGAGTCTTTGAACTCCATTAATGA
>NZ_JAECZA010000338.1:2756-70320 GCF_016056275.1 Dendronalium phyllosphericum CENA369
AATGAGTCTTTGAACTCCATTAATGAGTCTTTGAACTCCATTAATGAGTCTTTGAACTCCATTAATGAGTCTTTGAGGTGGATCGATGAAGCTTTGAGCCTTGATTTACTACAGAAACTAGAATTTATAGCCAGAACCCAGAAATTAAAGCTCCAGAAGGTTTACAGCGATTGGCTTCTACTAAAGTGACACAAGAGGGCTAGAGACTAGTGTTTTTACTCAGCACTCAGCACTCAGCACTCAGCACTTTCAAGTCAGACGATAAACAAGTGCAACCCATTCGTTTAATCGTTCGCAATCGATGACCTCGAATCCTATTTCTGTTAAGGCTGTAACAATATCTTCCTCGCGATCGCTGGTAAAACCGGCTGTAATCAGTAGTCCTGAGTGTGTATCAGTGTGACGAAGCGATCGCCGATAATCTTCAGCAAGGGCAATATGCACCCTTGCTAGAATATTCGCAACTATCAAGTCAAAGGTTTCTTGAGGTTCGATTTTGGACACATTATCGATGATGTCGCCACCCATCCAATGACCCAGATCGCTACCACATCCCAGGCTTCCTTGGATAACTGTTACCTGCTGTGCTACACCGTTACGCTGTACGCTGTCTTGAGTAGCTTGGACGGCAATACTGTCATTGTCTAATGCTAAAACTGTTGCCCCTAGTTTTGCGATCGCTACACTCAAAATACCTGAACCCGATCCCAAATCAAGGACATTCATCTGAGGAACTATGTACCGTTCCAGCAATTTGAGAGTCAGAATAGTTGCCGGGTGCAAACCGCTACCGAATGCGGGAGTGGTTTTCAGTCTTAAAATTACTTCGTCTGCTGCCTCAGATTGATAATTTGCATCAGCAGCAAGTACAACAAATCGTTTCCCAATTCGATGAACCAGAGGATTAGATATATCTGCACCTGAGAATTTTTCCTCAACTACAGTTGTCTGAATTGCCGTTGTGAGTCCTGTACGGTGCAAGGAGGAAAGCAGATTCACAATTTTTTCCATGCGTACCCTTGCATGGACATCGTATGGTACGTACAAACGAATCGTAAACGACCAAGGAGCATTTACATCTAGGTCGCTTAAGTTCTGTGTATCATATTTGGCAATCTGAACATCATCCATATCAATGGTTTCAGCCAGCAGCGTACAGACCCAATCAACAGCCTCGTGTGTTGTATCGAGGCTCAATTCCAGCAAAGACATATTCTTTTCCTCTGGTGTAGCTGCATCGCTGTAAAACGTTGAATGCTGAAAATAAACAGTTTTTTAATATTAACTAATGCTGGAACCTCTGTTTCACAGCTGCAAATTTTACAGCAATTTTAAAGCTTTGAGACTGCGCCGAGTAATTTCAATTCGAGTAGCAGCATCATCAGCATCGCGCATATCGATATTTGTGGCGAAGAAATAGGCATTATTGTTTTGTTCCAAATATCCCACAAACCAACCAATGTTAGGAGTGACGCTGGTTGCCCAACCTGTTTTTCCTCGCAGTACATAGTCTGGGGTGCGCTCAAAGACCATGATATCTTGAACTAAATCGAAAGTACGTTGGGAAAAGGGTAACTCTTTGCGGTAAAGGCGTTGTAAAAACTCAATTTGTTGTTTGGGTGTAATTTGCAGCGGCCCTTCTAACCAAAATCGGTCGATTTGCTCAGGTGTACCAATTTGACGGTTGCCGTAGCCGACTTGATTGATAAATTTCTGCATCCGTTCGCGACCAATTCTTCGAGCCAATACTTGATAAAACCAGACTGTGGAATTTTTGAAAGCTTGGCGGATGTTGGTGTCTTGGTTCCAAGCCGGAATTTGCCGCTGAATGCCATCCCAAGTCAAAACAGCTACTTCATTGGGAAGCACCCCAGTCTCTAAGGCTGCAAGAGAGTTGAAAATTTTGAAAGTAGAAGCGGGGAAGAATGCTTGTGAGTTACGAGCTGCGTTATGTTCGTAAAACTTTTTGTTGTTCTGGTCGTAAATTAGAATTGAACCTTTTATGCCCAGTTCTCTGAAATAACGCCCAAGGTCAACACTTTGAGTAACAGGGTTTGCAGAAATAATTGAAGGTGTTTGAATTGCCAAAGAACGTGTAGGTATACCTGGGAAAATGGTAACAAGTGTAACTAGGATAGCAATTGCGATCGCAATTACCAGAGGCATCCGCCGAATTTGAGCCATAACTTTCTTGCTGAAACGATTTGTAAACCAGTCATAATACAGCAACTCAGTTTACAGTTCCAGAATCTGGCGATCATTTTTCTATTTTTTCCTCTTGTATTTTTAAATCAGCAAAGATATCATGCTGTTCTTTAAAAACTCTCTGCGTATTAGTTAAGCCTAAATCACTAGCTAAAAAATCAATACCATCAATAATTATAGGTATCTGAGCCTCATCAATTTGCAGACTAAGAAAGCATTTGTGTCTATAATCTTGTCTTTCCTGAAAACGTTTGACCGCATTTTTCAAAGGGCGTATGACTTCATACGCTTTCTCAGCCTTCTCAATTGATTGCTGGGGAATTGGAGATTGCAGCCTCAAAATTGCTAAATCGATTAAATCTCTGGCCTCAACACTGTCATCCATGTAGCGATCGGAATTTGCTAGAAGTTTGGATGTAAAACAGTCATTGAGGCTCAAGCAGGGAACAGTTGACCACTCTGGATATCTTGGTGGGTCTGGTTCAAAACGAGCTTCAGCTATAATCTCAGTTTTGATGGGCAGATTATCTACAAGAACTATCATCCGAATTCCATATTGGTCAGTAGTGCCACGTCCAATTTGAATTCTGTTCAAATCGTGAAACAATCCTTCATATCCACTTTCAAATACAACTGTGCGAAGGTACTTGTAGCCTGATGTACCCACAGGAGATATAAAATCAATATCCTTACTCCAACGGTATTCTGCAAAATCAAGTGCAAGAAGGGTTCCACCACCGAAGTAAGCAGAACCCTCCTTAAGTACGTCAGAATTTAAGCTTTCAAGAATCGTCAAAATTTTATTATGATAATCAAATATGAATGTCATAAATTGGCTTGTAGCCACGAATGATAATGTTTGGCGAGTTCCTTAAGAAAATTTAGTTCTTCGCCTTCCAGATTGTCAAATAGCTGGCGATACTGCCAACCCCGCTCATAGCGACTTAGCATTTGCTCTGGAGTAAACTTATAGACATCTCCTGTCTGCCAGCAAATTGATTCTAAAAAAGGCAATTTTTTTGGGACAGTAACTAAATTAGTTGTTGGCCTAACAGTTATCATAGCCCCTCTAATTGGCTACTTGATTTCACTCTAACCCTAGAATAGCTTAATCGTAGTTAAATAAGCTAGCCGCCTCTAGGCTGATTTTTGGATTGAACCAATAGCTATAATATTACAAGTTTTATGCACCCAATATTATAGCCTGAATGTCATGGTAGCGACAAAACTTGCTGTAGTTCTTCAACTGTATTTAGCGTTTTAATAGCCTGCTGAATTTCTTTCAATCGCTGTAAATCTGTTATTTGGTCAATTATTGGCATTAACTCTAAGCCAGGAGTACCAAATTTAATCTCCAGTGCCAATTCAATACCTGAATATAATTCCTCTCGTCGTCCGCGTGCTTCTCCGCGTGCTTCTCCTTCACGTAAAATTTCCTGATACCAAGGCGACTCACGCAATACAGCCATATCCCACCTCATTATTTCTTGGACTAGGGCGCTCTCTATTACAAACGTAGCAAAAAATGCTAGGACTGTTTCGAGTTGGTTTAATTGTTCATCTGCACGCAGAATTTGCAAAGCTTCTCGGATTGCAACTTCGTTTTCACCACCTTTGAGGATGGGTACAAAGGGAAGCAAGGACGGTAATGGAGTCTCGAAAGCAATATTGACATCAACTTCCCACAAGTTGATTACACGATAATCTTGAATTGCTCTTAACCCTGCAACATTTGATGTGTATGTTGTGGGTATTTCTGTGTTATTGACTTTAAGAATATTAATCAGTACTGGATAGGTAGGTAAATTATATTTTTCTTCTGCAAGAGCTGCGTAAGCACGCATCCGTCGTGGCATTTCTGGTTTGTAGCGCAGTTGCAATTCGTTGAGAACGAGAAATTTTCCGTACTGGGAATTTTCAACACGAATGAGGACATCACTTTCTCTACTGAGCCACTGAAATTCTGAGTTGAGAATTTCACCTGCAATGATATCAGGTATTTGTGTTACCCATTTTACCCAATTATCGGGTGCAAGACTGATTAGGCGTTTAGTACTGATATCAGCGGGTTTGGACATGGGAAAGTAGATAAGCTGGGACGATCGCACTATGATTTAAACTACCACTAGTACGTTGCTGGTTCTCTAGCTTTAACTTAAACTCGGCTAAGAACTTTTGGAATATAACGTCAGATCGTAATGTTAGCAATTCCAGTAATTGATTTAGCTGCTTTCAGCAATGGTAATGCTGTCACTCGCCAAACTGTAGTCAAACAAATCTATCAAGCTTGCCATGAAATTGGCTTCATGTACTTACAAAATCCCGGAATCTCAAAAGACTTAATTCAGCAAGTATTCGCATTGAGTAAATCTTTCTTCAATTTACCTTTGGCAGTGAAGCAGCAGCTAGCTTGGAGTAGCGAATTTAGTAATGCAGGTTACGTTGGTATTGAAAGAGAACGCCTAGACCCTAATAAGCCAGGAGATTTAAAAGAAGCGTTTAATGTGGGTAAAGCAGAATTAACTTGTCCTGCTGTATTTTCTATGTCTCTAGCCAAAAATCCTGAAATTCTCGCCTTTTTTGAAGCTTGTACAGAAATTGCTAACAAAGTATTGCAAGCCTTTGCTTTAGCGTTGGAGTTACCAGAAGATTTTTTTACTACAAGACACAATCGACAACATCATACCTTGCGATCGCTGCACTATCCCCCATTGCAAACACCTGCTAAACCCAGACAAGTACGTGCTGGCGAACATTCTGATTATGGCAGTTTGACTTTACTTTTTCAAGATGAAGTCGGAGGGTTGGAAGTGCAGACAAAAACAGGAGATTGGATTGCAGCCCCTGCGATTCCTGATACGATAGTGCTCAACACTGGCGATTTAATGCAACGCTGGACAAATCACGTGTTTTGCTCAACTAAGCATCGGGTCATAATTCCTAATGACAGTAGGGTGAAACAGTCTCGATATTCGATTGCTTTTTTCTGTCATCCTAATGATGATACAGAAATTGCTTGTCTGGATTATCGGCAAGAAAAGCCTATTTATCCGCCCATTCTTGCGGGAGAATATCTTTTACAACGTTTGCAAGCTACTTATTAAGTAGAAGGCAGAAGGCAGGAGGCAGATGGCAGAAGGGAAAACATATGACTGGATTGTTGTTGGTGGGGGAATTACAGGTGCTGCACTGTCCTATGAATTGGCGAAAAAAGGTTTTGCTGTACTTTTGTTAGAACAATATGCAAAACCCCAAAATGCAACTCGCTATAGTTATGGCGGACTTGCCTATTGGTCTGGTACTACACCCTTAACTCGTCAATTATGCCAAGAAGCGATCGCTCGTTACCAAATTTTGTCTCAAGAGTTAGATGCTGATATTCAGTTTCGAGAATTAGATTTATTACTAACTATTTCAGCTGATAGCGATCCAAAAGCAACTGCGTCATCTTATACTCGTTTTGCCATACCGCCTCGTTTACTTAACGTACAAGAAGCCTGTGAACTGGAACCACTATTAAATCAAGAGGCGATCTCAGGTGCTTTAACTGTCAAACATGGTCATATTCACCCAGAAAAAACAGCACAAGCCTACATTCAAGCTTTTCTCCGTGCTGGAGGAGAAATGCAAATAGACCAAGTATTGCAATTACTGCAAAATGGTGTCAAAACAACTGCTAAAACTTACCACAGTGCCAACATTATCATTTGTGCGGGTGGACTCAGCCGACAGTTATTAAAATCATCTGGAATTTCGATTAAGTTGTATTTCACCCACGCAGAAATTATTGAAACTCCACCGATTGATTTGTGTTTACGCACCTTGATAATGCCTGCTAATCTGCAACGATTTCAACTCGAAGCTGAATCTACTAAAGTTGATGAATTATGGAATGAATCTGGTAATCAACCAGTACCGCCAATTTTAGATGCGGGTGCAATTCAGTTTCAAGATGGTAGTTTACGCTTGGGTCAAATTAGCCGCGTTCTCACAGATCCTCACGCTCAAGTCAACTCTGAAGAAAGTGAAATTTGGTTGCGAAAAAGTGTTGGGAAAATTTTACCAGCTTTAGAGAATTTATCAGGAACTTGGCATCACTGCTTAGTGGCATTTAGTAGCAATGGTCTACCTTTAATCGGCGCTATTCCAGGTTTTGATAGCCTGCATATTTTCTCTGGTTTTAGCAATCCCCTCGTCATCATACCACCCTTAGCAAAACGCTTTGCTAACTTTGCGGCTGGCAAGGAAGATGAAATCATTACTCAGCTATTACTTAAGAATAATTCCAGCAATCTCAGCACTGATTCTCAAGGAGCAATAATAGGTACATAATGCCAATTTTCTAGCTAAATAAAAACACCTCGATTTTTAACTATTGCTTATTTTGCTATTTTCAATTTCTAAATGAATTTTGTCGGAAGCCATTAAATTGGCTGCTTCTTGTAAAAGCTCTTTTTGTTCTTGTTGAATTATTTCTAATCGACTAGATATTTCTGCTAGTCTTTGCTGTTTAGTTTGATAAACTTCTTGAGAATTTGTAGTTAACAAAAATGAAGTATTATCTGTATTTTTATTACCTGTAATTTGTTGAATAGTAAAGCTACTAACTTTAGTCAAAGATAAAGCGATCGCTTGAATTAAAGTCCGAATTAATTTTAAGGGGACTTGCAGTATCGACCAGCTAGCTGTCTCAATTAAGCGAATAATTGCTTTAATAATGCTCCAGATAAGAGCTAGGGCAAAAAGTAGAATTACTAAACTGATAATTGGGTGATTAGCTGCCCAACCTAGTATTTGAACTAGCCGTAACAATACAGGGTGTTGCACCAGCCAATCATTTACTGAAGATGCGATCGCGCTTTGAACTGCTGTCGATGTTGTATTCTTAACTTGTTCGGCTGTTTGCCAACTTTGTTCTAAAGAACCTTTAGCTTGCTCAAAAGTAGTTGTAACTGTATTAATTGCTTTGTCAGTTGTTGTGGTTGCTGTTTCCTTTAAAGATTGTCCAGCTTGCTGTGCTGAATTAGTCAGAGAGTTGACCCTTTGGTTGACAATATGTTTCGCCGTTTGCAAACGTTGTAAAACTTCTTGAGACAAATTTATGTCTATTTGAGGTGTCATAGAATATTTCACCTGGGCTGAAACCGAACCCGCAAACCATCTTTGGGACGATTTGAGGGAAAAAACACTGTATCTAAACTTTGATTGGGCAATATCTCCCAATGATAGCTGCGTAGAAGTTGGGCAGCAATAATTTTCATTTCCATTTTGGCAAAGGCTATACCGATACAAATGCGCGGGCCGCCACCAAAACCAATTAAGCTAAAAGGATACTGTTTGTGTTCTTGGCGCTGCGGACTGAAACGGTCGGGATCGAAACTTTCTGGTTGGGGATAAATTTCCTCTAGCTTATGAGTCATGAGAATTGAATACAATAGTCGCCACCCAGCAGGAACATGAAAGCCGTTAAACTCAAAGTCTTTAATCACGCCACGAAACCCACCTCCGACAGGTTGATGAAATCTTTCAACTTCCAACAAAACCTGCTCTAAATAAGGCATTTGTCCCAATTGTTCTAAATTTAAATCGCCTTTACTTGCTAGTTGCAATTGTTCTTCTCTAGCGCGTTTCAACACTTCTGGATGACGTGCTAATTCTACACATAGCCAAGTCAGCATTGATGTAGTAGTTTCATGTCCCGCAAAGAGTAAAAGCACTGCTTGAACAATAAGTTCTTTTTCGCTTAAACTGTTACCTTCTTCATCTTTAGCTTGTATTAATAGGCTAAGGGTATCTTTTGTTGGGTTTTGCTGGCGTTCTCTGACAACTTTTTTTAAATGTTCTAAGATTTGATTGCGAGCTGCTATGGCTTTGCCAAATTTAGTAAATGGTAAGGGCAGGGTATTAATAGCAAATAGCCCATTTGTGAGAGTTGTAAACAATTGGCTAAGACGCACGCATTCAGCACCAGGAATAGTCCCTAGCAATAATTGACTAGCAATATCAAATGTCAGTTGTTTAAACTCCTTATGCCAAGTAAATTCCTGTTATTTCTCCCATTTTTGGAGATAAGCATGGGTAATCTCTTGCATTGTGGTGACATAATTTGTCAGGGCTACCCCATGCAAGGCTGGCATCATCAAGCGGCGATTTCTACGATGTTCCTCTCCATCTTGCAGAAACAACGATTCGCCTAGCAATGTCTTGAAATTATCAGGCCATCCCTCCCGCCAAGAAAAATAATTCATATGGCTGGAAAGGACGAAATCAACTGCCTTTGGCCCTACCATCACTACAGTCGGTTTGCCACTTAGATGAGTTTTAAAAATAGGCCCATACTGACGATAGCGCTTTTTGATAAAGTCTGGGTCGAAAAGAAAAGGAAGTGTCTCACCTAATATGGGTACACCAAAGCTTCCTGGAGGTATTTGATTGCTGTTCATTTGTTAGGTTGCAGTTATAATAATTCGTAATTCGTAATTAAGAAAGTCTGATTTAGTCTGGGTTCTTGGGTTTGGATCTGTATCATTATTTTTGGGAAATGGTATTAGGAGTAGCCCTGTAAAAATAGATAAAATTTTTAGAAAATAACTTCTCTTTTCTCTATGTTTTCCCGAAGTTTGCTCAATGCTCTTAACCCCCCGAAGTTGCTCCACTTGGTGAGTGAGTCACAGTCTTGGCGGTTCCCGTCGATTGCGAACTCACGAACCCGAAGGGGCAAAGCCCAAGACCGCACTTCTCTTTGCACGCAACTTCTCTGTGCGTCTGTGTTGTTCAAAAATAATTTATTTAACCACAGAGGCACAGAGGAGGAAACTAGCGTGCAGATTCATAACTAATTATTAAACAAGTCCAAATCTGTTACTGCACCGATACTGCTAGAAGAAACTAATTTGGCATATTTCGCTAACACGCCTTTGGTATAACGTGGTGCGGGAGGTTGCCAATTGGCACGACGACGAGCTAATTCTTCGTCAGAGATGTTTAACTGCAATAGGCGTGCAGCAGCATCAATGGTAATACTATCGCCTTCTTCTACTAGAGCGATCGCACCCCCAACTGCTGCTTCTGGGGCAACGTGACCGACTACCATCCCATAAGTACCGCCAGAAAAGCGTCCATCGGTAATTAATCCTACAGAATCGCCTAAACCAGCACCGATAATTGCTGAGGTGGGAGCCAACATTTCCCGCATTCCAGGGCCGCCCTTTGGCCCTTCATAGCGGATGACAAGAATATCACCAGCTTGGATTTTACCTGCCAAAATGGCATCTAAAGAAGCTTCTTCCGATTCAAAGACGCGGGCGGGGCCAGTAATCACTGGCTTTTTGACTCCGGTAATTTTAGCTACAGCCCCTTCTGTTGCCAAATTACCTCTAAGGATGGCTAAGTGACCTTGGGCATACATCGGGTTGTTCCAAGGACGAATCACATCTTGATTAACAGATGGTTCTTCTGGGATGTCAGCCAAGACTTCGGCAATTGTTTGACCGCTGATAGTGAGGCTATCACCATGTAATAGATCGTGCACGAGGAGCATTTTCATTACTTGGGGAATGCCACCAGCTTTGTGCAAGTCCGTAGCAACATACCTACCACTCGGTTTCAAATCGCACAACACTGGAACGCGGGCGCGGATAGTTTCAAAGTCATCCAGATTTAACTCTACATCAGCAGCACGAGCGATCGCTAATAAATGCAATACTGCATTTGTAGAACCACCCACCGCCATAATTACAGCAATGGCATTTTCTATGGATTTGCGGGTAATAATTTGGCGAGGCAAGATTTGTTTGCGAATGGCTTCAACTAAAACAAAAGCCGATTTTTCTGTACTGTCGGCTTTTTCGGCATCTTCAGCCGCCATTGTCGAGGAATAGGGTAAACTCATCCCCATGGCTTCAAATGCCGAAGACATAGTGTTAGCTGTATACATCCCACCGCAGGAACCAGCACCAGGACAAGCCCGACTTTCAACTTCTAATAGTTCCTTTTCGTCAATTTTACCAGCGCTGTATTGACCTACCGCTTCAAAAGAACTGACAACTGTTAAATCGCGTCCGTTGTAATGACCGGGTTTAATCGTGCCACCGTAAACAAAGATAGCAGGGA
The DNA here is from genome assembly GCF_016056275.1 of Dendronalium phyllosphericum CENA369. Lineage (GTDB taxonomy): Bacteria > Cyanobacteriota > Cyanobacteriia > Cyanobacteriales > Nostocaceae > Dendronalium > Dendronalium phyllosphericum. The sequence continues at coordinate 13,074 of NZ_JAECZA010000338.1, forward strand.
TATTCATCCGAGCGATCGCCAGCATTGCCCCTGGCATATTCTTATCACAACCACCAATAGCCAGCACGCCATCCATGCTTTGCCCAGTACAGGCAGTTTCAATCGAATCGGCAATTACTTCCCGCGATACTAGAGAATATTTCATCCCTTCGGTTCCCATGGAAATACCATCGCTGATGGTAATTGTGCCGAACACTTGTGGCATCGCTTTAGCATTTTTGATGCCAACTTCTGCCCTTTGTGCCAGCTGGTTTATGCCCATATTGCAGGGAGTAATCGTACTGTAGCCATTGGCAATGCCCACAATGGCTTTGTTGAAATCTTCATCTTTAAAACCAACTGCACGCAGCATAGCTCTATTTGGCGATCGCTGCACTCCTTGCGTGACAACCTGGCTTCTCAAATTCTCCGACATCTTTTTTCCCTTCGTGCCATCATCGCTACTGTTGCGATTGTATTATCTGATTTTCTCATGCATACGCAGCACATAGGAGTGGGGAGTAGGAAGTAGAAAGTCACAAGTGAGGAGTTTGCGCCTTGGAACTCGAAGCTTGAACCTTGGAACTTGAAGCTTGCGCTTTGGAACTCGAAGTTTGCGCCTTTGAACTCGAAGCTTGCGCCTTTGAACTCGAAGCTTGCGCCTTTGAACTCGAAGTTTGAGCCTTGGAACTCGAAGTTTGAGCCTTGGAACTCGAAGCTTGCGCCTTTGAACTCGAAATTTGCACCTTTGAACTCGAAGCTTGCACCTTTGAGCCTGAATTTAACTCTCCTTCAGACTTTTGCATTTCACCTATTAATTGCAAACATCAGGCTAAGGGGTAATGGAATTGAAAAAAAGGTAAGGGGTAAAGGAATTAAATCAAGTTTTCTCCCTTTCCCCTTTCATATCATGTCCGCCTAAATAGTTACGATAAGAGTGACGCGGAGATGGGGAGACGCGGAGAGAAGTTGCGTGCGGGGGTTCCTCCCGTTGAGCAAACTTCGGGGGACGCGGAGATTTTTTAATTGTAAGTGATTTACCGGACATGATATCACCGTTCCCCTTTACCCTTTCACCTTTCACCTTTCCCTTTTCCCGTCTGTCAAAAAGACTTTGGCAGACTACTACTCTCTATCGCAAATTAGCTGGCACTTTTTCAGGAACTACCCAGTAGTAAATAGTTTTTCCTTCTACTTGTAGCGTTTGCTGTGGTTTCCAGTCGCCCATATCGAAAGCGTGGGAGACAATCCGAGTACCGGGTTTAAGTTGCAATAGCTTAGGGCGGAGTTTGAGGTTGATATCGGGTAGCAAATAGAGTGTAATCACTGTAGCGTTACTGAAATCTGTATTAAATAAGTCTTGCTGAACAAACTTAGCGCGATCGCTTACTCCTGCCTTCTTGGCATTTTCGTTAGCTTCTTGAATGCGTCGTGGATCGATATCTATACCAGTGCCTTGTGTACCGAACTTTTGGGCGGCTGTAATTACGATTCGCCCGTCACCACTGCCAAGGTCGTAGAGTACATCATTTTTGTTGACTTTTGCCACTTTTAACATTGCATCTACTACAGGTTGTGGCGTTGGCACATAGGGAACATCACCAGGACGTTCTTGAGGTTGAGTTGTAGGAGTTAATGTTTCAGTCTGAGCGGTCAAAGAAGGAGATTGTGCCCCTGCTTCTAAGTCGGGCTGTTGCGTCGTACATCCAGCCATCCCCAAGCTAGTAACACTAAATCCTGTAACCAATAAAAGTAGGATTTTTTTGAAGCTCATGAATTTTCTCCTTAATCGTTACCAGAGGTCAAGATTGTTTATCCGAGAAGTATTGCCTCACGCCCTACTTTGACGGTGGCGATTCCAAATCAAGATGGGAATGCCTGCTATCACAACCAAAACGCCTACAAATGCCCCAACGTTGGTATAAACCAAGCTTGAGTAAAGCAGATAAACACAAACAGCACAAAATAGCAATGGGGTGATGGGGTAAAATGGCACACTGAACGGGCGGAGGATATTCGGTTCGCGCTTTCGCAGCAATAATAACGATATGCCAGAAAGTAAGAAGAAAAACCAAAATACGGGGGCAGTGTAATCCACCATTGTTTCAAAGCCCTTGCGGGTAAGTGTGCCTAATAAAACCAGCGCTAAGGCGATCGCTGCTTGTAACAATAAGGCATGGCTAGGAGTACTGGGGCGTTGTTGCCAGCGTCCCATAAAGCTAAATAAGGAAAAATCTTGTCCTAGGGCGTAATTAGTACGTGCCCCTGTAAAAATTGTGGCGTTGATTGCGCCTAAAGTAGCGATCGCAATCAATAAACTAATGAACAAAGCTCCCGGTGTGCCCCAAACAGAGCGCATTAAATCTGCGGCTACTGCTTCTGAAGTTGCCATGTTGGCTAATCCCAATCCGCGCAGAAAAGCTAAATTGATTGATAAATAAATAGCAGTAATAATCCCAATACTCCAAAGTAGCGATCGCACAATATTGCGTTGTTTGTTTTGAATTTCTGCCGAGATATATGCCGCCTCGTTCCAGCCACCATAGGATAGCAACACAAATACCATTGCCAGTCCCCAAGTTCCTGACGATGTAGATTCTACAGGAGCGGCAGAATTAGGTGTGGCAGTCAGCCCCAGAATTACAACTAGTAATAAACCCAGAACTTTCGCCACAGTGAGTAGGTTTTGCGTCCACTTACCTTGTTGCAAACCGATAATATTTAAACCAGTTAAAATAGCAATCGCTGCTGCTGCATAAACAGAAGGCGAAAATGCTCCTAGCCGCCATATCTCAGTGGCATAATCGCCAAAAACAAATGCTAATAGAGCAATCGAACCAGTTTGAATCACTGTCATCCTTGCCCAAGCAAATAAAAAGGCGACTCTGCCTCCAAAAGCCCGTTTCAGGTAGTAGTAAGCACCACCGACATCGGGATAAGTTGTAGCCAACTCTGCATAGCACAACGCTCCGACAAAAGACACTGCACCACCAGCCAACCAAAACAGCAATACAGCCAGATTGCTACCTGCTTGAGCTGCCACTAAAGCAGGTGTTTGAAAAATCCCTGCTCCAATGACAATACCGACAATCAGAGCTATAGCATCTGATAATGTCAGCAACGGTTTCGGGGCAGCCACTTCAGTTGTCGTTATCTGCCCTACACTAAAGTTTTCACGTCTACTCACATTGATTCCTCGTTAGTGTTGAAAGCTCACGCAGCTATCGCCACTTTGGGATGATTAAATTTACCCAATATTTTTATTCTGGAAAGTAAATGTGACTAGAAAGTGAAAATAACGAATTAGGCTACGGGTTTAGCTTCACCCCCAGCCCCAGCCAAAAAAGCGCTCGCTCGCTCGATTCCTTTATTTAATCCATCTTTTGCCTATACTGCCTAGCCTCCAGTCTTTATCCTGATTCAGCAACATTACTGCGTTGGTAACTGTGGGTGTGCAGCGGAGTACTTTGCCACTATTTGGGAAATTTCAGGGTTGTAAAGTCTGAGATAATTCCAATAGTTACCAAATACTTGCCGCACGTAATTTCTAGTTTCATCAAAGGGAATTTGTTCGACAAACTCATCTGGATCTTCTGTAGATAGAGTTTGTAGCCATTTGGAAACATTACCCGGCCCGGCATTGTAACTTGCGATCGCCAGCAGTGAATTATTTCCATACTGCTGATGAGTATGATCCAAATACCACGTGCCCAACATGATATTTTGGTCGGGATTTTCCAGGTTTATTGTTTTACTATCTAATTTAATTTGTGGGGCTATCCATTTAGCTGTATCTGGCATCACCTGCATCAAACCTGTAGCACCAACAACGGATTTGATTTTCGCTTCAAACCGCGACTCTTGACGAATCAAGGCAGTGACTAACAAAGGATTAAGTTGACGCTGTTGCGACCACTTTTCAATTTCTGGAAGATAAGGAAAGGGATAGCGCGCTTGCCAGTATGTTATTTGTTTGCTCAAAGCTTGATATTGAGCTTGTTCCTGGGGAATTTCTCGGTCTTCCAATTTAGAGATGATGTCAATTCCCGATAGATTTTCTCCTTTGGCTAGCCGCACCAACCCTTCAGTGAATTGTTCTGCGACAGTGGGCTGTTGTTTATTTTTAAATTCTGTCTCCCATTGCAGCCAAGCATCGCGGTCTTGACCTAGCAGGTACAATTCTTTGAAAGTTTCGGAACCAGCAGTAGGTATAGGACGCAGCCTCGGAACTATTTCTGGATTCATTTGCCGCAAGGTTTTAAAGTTGCCGACATCCAGACCTAACAGAATTGCCGCTCGCCATGCATAGTAAGAGTAGGGAAACTGGCTAATGACATACTCTAAAGCTGTTTTCGCCTCTTGTTGCTTGCCAAGAGCATTTGCCCATTTGCCAACCCAAAAGCCTGCTCTCGGAGCCAAAATACTGTTAGGGTTGTTGGTAGTAATTGGTTGCGCCCATTCCCAAGCTCCTACGTAATCTTTGGCTTTGGCTTTATCTTGGGCAACTTTCCACCGATACTCTGCGGCTTCATCAGAGGTTCCATACTTGGTTATGAGTAATTCCCAAGTTTGTTTAGCCGTTCCATCCTTGAGTCCTTCCTGAATTTTGGCTTTTGCTGCCAGTGCTTGACTTGCTTGGTCGGGAAATTTATTGATTACTAGGTCGAAGTATGGTAAGCCATCTTTAGGTGTTTTTGCCATTTCTGCCAGCCTTAGCAGGGCAGTTCCCGTTTCTTTGGCATCTGGAAATTGCTTGGTCAGTTGATTGTAAGTGGCGATCGCTTTTGAGCGGTTTTTGCCATTTATCTGCAATCCTCGACCAAGGCGGTAGAGATTGCGGGGCGTTTGAGTTGCTTTGGCATAAGCATCCGCAGCTTTAGCAAACTGATTATTTTCCCAATAGGCTGTACCAACTATTTCCCAGTCTTCGGGCTTGAGAGAGGGCTGGCTTACTAGCCGATCTAACACGCCCACTATGCCTGCTTGGTTGTAGGCATATTTTGCCAAGATTAACTGTAATTGCGGCTGATTGGGATTCTCTTGCAACAACTTTTGTATGATTTCCCAAGTCAGGGGATTGGAAGGAAATTGCGCGATCGCTTGCTGCTGTAGCTTGGGTTGGGCAATGAGATACATTGCTTTGACTGCGCCCGGTTCTTTGGGATACAGTTTCAGCACTTTTTGCCTGAGATCCGAGGCTTTGCCATCTTCGCCCAACAAATCCTCTGCCTGTGCTTGTTTCAGCAAAATATAAGGCGCTAAGGCAGGATAATCAGTCTCTAATCCTTTGAGTAAAATCAGCGCCTTTTGCGCTTGCGTTCTTTCAATGTAATCACTTGCCAATAGATATCTAGCCCTTTCTCGGTCTGGCGAAGGAGCATTTTGGGCGAGGTTTGCTAGTTTGTCCGCCCGTTCCGCTGGCGATAGCGATACGAGTGGGAACACAGCTGATTTGGCTTTATTGGCATCAGACGTTTGCTCAACTTGATTGTTACTGAGTTTGAGCCATTGTCCTAGAGATTTTCCTATCTGTGGTGCTGCCACCATTGCCCCAGCTGAAAAGGCAAATAGCGCCGCACCAACGATGAGAGGAATTTGCTTTTTTTGTAGTTTCTTCAGCATCGATACCCGCTGAAAAGTTCCAATGAATTTCCTGAAACTTTAGCATTCCTGAACGTCAGGAGCGCAAATCTTCAATTTTGATTTTTAGTTCTCAGTCTGCAATTCCAGAAGACTAGTAACGATTGACACTTAAATTTACAATTGCTAAAACTGTCATCACTACATAGGTTACATATATATTAAGCTAATTAAGCTAAAGCGCATTTAATTTTCAGAAATACTCATAGAGGCAGGGTGCAGGGGGCAGTCCCGATGAAAAAATTTTCATCACCATGCATGAAAAAGGAATATTCCCTACACCCTACACCCCACAACGCCACTTCCTCCACTTGGGGAAACCCCAAGACCGGAGTGGCTCCCCTACACCCTTTTTCAAGGCAGGGGGTAAAACTATTACTATTCCTAGCATTCACGCTTGTCATTATGTCCTAAAGGTTGTGACTACGGCTGTATTTAGAATTTATGGTTGACACAAAACGATATATCGCGATATATTCTATTTACAATAACGATATATCGTGATACACCATAAAAACACAAAGAAACATTATGTTCAGAAAATTTCATCCACATCATCTCGTACCAGCATGGGCAGAAGTTGGATCTGGCAATCAATTTTTCATGAGTGGGCGACATGGACGCAGAGGTTCGCCTAGAGATGGTTGGCCAGATGAGCCTCGCACCCGTCGTGGAGACATTAAATTTATGCTGCTTGGGCTTTTATCTGAGCGTCCCCAGCACGGCTATGAATTGATTAAAGAGCTAGAAACCCGTCGCGGCGGCTTTCACCGTCTTAGTCCTGGTTCAGTCTATCCCACACTTCAGATGCTCGAAGAAGGCGGTTATTTGACCAGCGAACAAGTCGATGGCAAGCGTGTTTATACAATTACAGAAAGTGGTAGACAATTCTTGAGCGATCGCAACCAGCATGCTGATTCAAAAAACACTCATGACAGTTTTAGGGAAAACAAGCCTTCTGAATTGATTGAATTGCGGCATACTTTAACCCAGTTGAATGATGCAGTCACGCAAATTGCTCGAAGTGGCAATTTGGAGCAAGCAAATCTAGTACGCGATCTGCTTGTTCAGGTAAAGCGTGAGATTTACAAGTTTCTTGCAGAGTAGTAAGAAAAAGAGGTGGCGATCAATCTTAAGTTGAGAATTAGTAACTAATAAACCTGAAGGAGCGATCGCTTGCTGCTTGACACTCACACAATCAACTAGCTCGACTGGCTTACCGCGAAAACCACCAGCGACACAAAGCTCATCGAAGCCGAAGGGTGTTGTCAATGCTTCAAAACACGCTTCGATATGGATAGCTGGGTCTAATCCCATATCGATCGAGATTGGTAAGGGTTTGTCAGCCGCTAAAGTCAGCCAAACCCAGACCCGGAATTTCTGAATTACGAATTACGAATTGGTATAATGTCGAGTTTCGCTAATTCGGGAGTACGCCCTTTCAAACCAATCATTAGTTTGAGCATAAACATTTTTAACAAAGGTACTCGCTGCAAAAACCATAAACCGAGGCGACGAGCTAGTACAAATGGTAAAAAGTTGTTAGAAAACATTCGATCTAACAAATCGGTGAAACCTAAAATTGTCAGGTTTTCGCTTTTGCGCCAGCGTTCGTAGCGTTTGAGGGTCTGAATCTTGCCTATATCTTCACCCGTCTCGTGCGCTTTTTGTAGTACTTGCGCTAAAGCCGCTGCATCCCGAATACCCAAATTTAAACCTTGGCCGCCGACGGGATGGCAATTGTGCGCCGCATCACCTATTAATGCTAACCGGGGAAGAACATAACGATCGCTTTGCATCAGTTGTACTGGAAAAATAAAGCGATCGCCTAATAATTCCAATTTACCCATCTGATTGCCATAACGACGAGTTAATTCAGCTAAAAATTGCTCGTCATCTAAAGCACACAAAGCTTTTGCTTCTGCGTGGGGGGCTGTCCAGACAATTCGGCATCGGTTCCCCGGCAAAGGTAAAATCGCAAACGGGCCGCTAGTCCAAAATCTTTCGTAAGCAGTATTGTTGTGGGGTTTTTCTGGTTTCACAAAAGCGACAATGCATGACTGCCAATATTTCCAGCCGTGAGTTTTAATACCCGCAGCTTGACGAATTGGCGATCGCGATCCATCTGCGGCTACTAGTAATTTACTGCGGACTGTATATATCTGCTCGGCAATCTTAATATCTATTGCCACCATGTCTTGCTGATACTGCGTCTTTACCACTTCAGCCGGACAGAAATAAGTCACATTGGGACAATTTTGCACAAACTCTTGCAGTGGCTGTAATAGCGCTTGGTGTTCCGCTACATAACCTAACTCTGGAGTCCCTAAATCGCTTGTCTGAAATTCCACCACATCGGGATAATCGGCATCCGAAAGCCGAACTTGGCAGTATTTGGCAATTTGCGGCAGTATTTTGTCCCAAACTCCAATTCCTTGGTAAATCAGCGCCGAAAGCATATGAATGGCATAAGCTTGCCCTTTCGCTACCGCCGCCGATGCCACTTTTGCTTCGATTAGCAGGATATTCAAACCAGAATTTTTCAGTGCCGAGGCTAGGGTTAACCCAACAATTCCACCACCGACAATGACCAAATCATAATCATATCCCCGTTTGTCTGTTGAGGTTTGAAGAGGGGAAATTTGAGTTAGTTGCGTTAGCGCCATTGTGAAGATAAGTTAAGCCATCCTAACTCTTATTTTTACGCGATCGCATTGTTTGGAGCAAGTCCGTAGAGACAAATATCGGTAGACCGAAAACTTTTTCGTGAAGACAGGGTGTGGGGTGTTGGGTGTTGGGTGTAGGTGACAAAGGAGCGGATTGTTGGTGTTATTAAAGGCTAATTAGGTCAATCATGGCTATTCTTTCCCCACACCCTACACCCTACACCCAGCCTAAACAGAGAACTTTGTAATCTACTGAATATAGCTGGGGACTGGTGACTGGGTGAAAAGTCTTTTTGTGTCTAGGTTTGATCGTCTGTTGATGTCCTAACACTACTGGCGACGGCTATAAAATTGAAAGTATTTCATCAAATATTGATATTTTCATCAAACCTAGATAAAAATCATTTTTATCTATAAACTCTGATATTTCTAATTTTTTTAGCTCGATTATATCTAAATTTAGATTCAAAAAAGAATCAGTAAAGACAAATAAAAAATATTTTTAAATACTGACTTTTATAAAAAAAGAATGTCCATAAAAAAACAATAAAACTCTCAGAAATGTTATTCTTTTACAGAAATATATTCTATATAAGAGTTAAAACTTTTATGACAACCAGTCATAAAAACACATCATGTCTGCCAATCAAAATTCTTCGCTAGCTAGTTCATTTGATATATCTTTAGAAAAATCAAAGGCTTTGGTCAATTATTCTAATGATTTGCAAGATTCAGCTGCTTCTTCATTAGGACGCAGTTCTTCATCAGCATTACGAGCAGCAGATGTAGTCACAAACTCTTTAACAGCAAGCGCTAATCCCAATCCTAATCCTTATATAACCAGTGCAGCGATTAGTCCTGATTTTAATGGCGATGGTAAAACAGACAAAGTTTGGGTCAATTCTCAAACTGGTGAGATTGTAATTCGGTTGATGGATGGTACAAAGGTTCTGGAACAGAAGTCTTTAGGTACGTATGACTTATCTTCTTGGACTTATAACATTGCCGATTTCAACAACGATGGTAAAACCGACTTCTTGTTACGCAATAAGACGACGGGTGAGAATGACATTGCGCTGATGGATGGAACCAACGTTGCTAGTTTTGCTCCTCTAGACAAAGTAGATCCAGGCTGGACTTCTAGCATTGGGGATTTTAACGGCGATCGCAAGACCGATATCTTCTGGCATAATGCTACAACTGGTGAAAATGCGCTTTGGGAAATGGATGGCACAACAGTTTTAAATGCAACTGTTTTAGACACGACAAACCCAGCATTAACTCCTACAGTTGTTGATTTCGATGGTAACGGCAAGAGCGATATCTTCTGGCGCAATTCCACAACAGGTGAGAATAGCGTTTGGTTCATGGATGGCACGCAAAAGAGCGAGTTTGCTCTACAATCCCAAGATGCAGCTTGGACTCCTACCTTTGGCGATTTCAACGGCGACCTTCAAACAGACATTCTGTGGAGAAACGCGACAACAGGCGAGAATAAGATTTGGACGATGAATGGCATTTTTGTTACAGAAGGTGCTCTGAAGACACTTGACGCTAACTGGACATCTAAAATTGGCGATTTTAACGGTGATGGCAAGACTGACATCTTCTGGCACAATAACACAACAGGTGAAAACACTGCTTGGTTAATGGATGGCACAACAGTTAGTTCTGAAGCCTTCCTAGCGAGTAACGATCCAGCCTTGACACCATCCTTGGGTGATTTCAACAACGATGGCAAGACCGACATTTACTGGCGCGATCAAACAACAGGTGCAGATAAGATTTGGACTATGGATGGGACGAAAGCGGCTGAGACTCCTGTCGCTCCAGAAGAACAGCTAACCCCAGAGTGGTACACAGCTTAAGACTAGATAATTTAAGGTGAGTTCGACAAGCCCTTTTTTGACCTCTCCCCCAACCCCTCTGTCTTGAAAAGTTCTGATCGGAGGAAGCCTCCGCTCAGACTTTTCGCTCCGACACGGAGAGGGGAGCCAAAACCCTAATTTCTCGTTGCTCCTCTCTTTCCCTGTGGGAAAGGGAGGTTGGGAGGGAGAGGTTCATCGAACTCACGTTAATTTACGAGTAGAGACATTGCAATGCAATGTCTCTACTGAGGTTATCCGATCGCAACCTATTTAGGATTAAAACTTGTAACTCAAAACTTGAATCACACTATTTTCTGGTAAATTACTAGGGCTAATAGTAATAGTGTCACTATTACTACGACGTACTGTCACGCCCTGCATTAACGTCAAAAAATCATCTAAGGGCGAGATATCGCACTTGGCAGTATCAGCAGCTTGGGTACGGTAGTGTGTGGGAATCACCAGTTTGGGATTTAATGTCTCAACTGCCTGTTTAGCTTCTTGGGCATTGTAAGCTTTGGCACTACCTCCTACGGGTATGAATGCCACATCAGGCCGTCCGAAAAGAATTTTTTGCTCAATGGAAATTGGTGCTGCTGCACCGCCTAAATGCACAATATTAATACCTGCTTGCTTCCAACTCCAAGCAGTATTTGTGCCAAATTGCTTGCCACCTTTGCGATCGTGGTCTATGGCAATTCCTTGAAATTTGATACCTTGGAACTCGTAAGCTCCTGGTGCGTATACTAGCTTTGGATTTCCTGGTAGTCGATCTACTGCACCTTCATCTAGCAATTGACTGCTAATTAGTACTAAATCTGCTGCAACTTGAGGTGGACGATAACCAGCGGTACAGCCAACTGTCCGAAATGGGTTCACGAGAATTTTCGCCCCGCCACCAGTAAACAGAAAGCAAGTATGACCCAACCACTGAACTGATAAACCGCTAGATTGTGCGTCAGCTTGAAATTCGGAACCCAAGGTAGTAAGCAAAGCTGTAACTAACCCCGCCCCAGCATAGCCCATCAATTGTCGTCGTTTCATGAGTCACTCTCTCGACTGTAATTGTTCCAGAAAATTTCGCAGTAACTGCTTACCTGAAGATGTCAGGACACTCTCTGGATGAAATTGGACACCTTGAATGTGAGGATAGTTCCGGTGTCGCACTCCCATAATTGTGCCGTCTTCAACCCAAGCGGTAATTTCTAACACTTCAGGGCAAGTTTGGCGATCGATAACCAGACTATGATATCTAGTGGCGATCGTGGGATTTTCTAATCCCTGAAAAACACCTACACCAGTGTGAGACACCTGAGAAGTTTTACCATGCATTAATTCTGGAGCAGAGACGATTTTACCACCAAATACTTGACCAATGCTTTGATGTCCCAAACATACACCCAAAATTGGCAAGTTAGCTCCTAGTTGTTTAATCAAATCTAAGCAGATTCCCGCATCTTCCGGACGGCCAGGGCCGGGAGATATGACTAGAACATCCGGATTTAATTTTTGGATTTCCTCTATGGATATTTTGTCGTTGCGAAAAACCCTAATATCCTTTGCCACGGGGAACTCTGCTGCTAGTTCTCCCAAGTACTGCACCAAATTATATGTAAAGCTGTCGTAGTTATCGATGACTATAATCACAGTCTGTAACTCCTGGTTTGGATCGCTTATTTTATTTTGCTTATTTATTACCAGATTTTAATTGCTGTAAAAATCATCTGAAAAACTGAGCTAGGGGAACTAAACAACGAAATTTAGAAGTTTGACATAATTAAGGCTAGCAGGGGAGGTAGTAAGAGCGTACCAGCAACCAAAACTGCTACCAAAGCAGAAATCAGCACAGCACCAGCAGCACAGTCTTTGGCAATTTTTGCTAAATCATGATATGTCTGCTTCACTGTTAAGTCTACAAGCGATTCGATCGCAGTATTCAATAATTCCAATGCCAATACTAAACCACTAGTTATACCAATAACTGCTACTTCAATTGCTTGCAAATGTAAAAATACACTTAAAGCGATCGCTAAACTACCAACACATACATGAATGCGAAAGTTCCGTTGAGTTTGAAAACTATAAGTGATGCCAGCCCAAGCATACTTAAAGCTAACCAATAAATTAGAGGCAACTTTCCAAGATTCCCGTTCCTTTTTTACAAGTGTTGGTAAGTGGTTAGTTTGTGGTGGAGGGGAAACTTGTTGCGACATAAGCTTAAAAATATAACAATAGAGTAAATAAAATGGAATCTTCGCTGATTTTAATGGTGCAATAAACTTTGAAGAGATTTTCTACAGAAGTATTATAGACACTTACAGACATAAAGATATCTAATATTCTATGTGAACATCAATACCTATCGTCTCCAGTAATATCACTTGCTGTTTTAGCATTTCCATTAAACTTTCCTCATCTGGATGATCCCAGCCCAACAAATGTAATAAACCATGAGCAGCTAACCAAGCTAACTCCGTTGGTAAGCTATGCTCTTGCTGTTGAGCTTGACGTTGTGCTGTATTCACTGAAACGACAATATCACCTAAATACAAAGGGTCGGCAGATATTTCCGGATGAGGAAAGTCTACCTCTAAGGCCGCAAAGGCTAAAACGTCTGTTGGTTTATTTTGATGACGATATTGAGCATTTAGGGCTTGAATGTCGGCATCGTCTGTCAAGCGAAACCCTATTTCATAACTTGATGCTGGGGGAAGATGAGGTTGGAGAATTTCCAACCAGCGATAAAACCAATTTTCCCAAGTTTCAGGAGTAACTCGATCGTCAGTATCCCCAAGATTTGAATTTGTACTTGAGGACTCGTAAAAAAAATCCTGGACATCTAATTCAACTCGCACCAGATGCAAACTCTCCTAGGCGTGGTTGTTGTTTCGTTAGCGAGTTAGGTAAGCAAGACCCACGAGGACAACTAAAAGTCCTATAGCAGTCAGGGCAAAATGTTTTAAAGAAGTACCACCCTTTCGCACCATGTTTCGCATGGCCAGTTTCACGTAGCTTGGTTTCGGTTCTGTTGCCGGAGAATTGCTCATAATGATTCGATCGCAAACTCTTTTACATATAAATGTAACAGTTTTGAGGATTGGGGACTGGGGATAAGGAATCGGGACTATGTAAGATAGGGAAAAGGGTAAAGCGATAGTTCTTTGCTTTTCCCTTTCCCCAATCCCCGATTAAACAGTAGTGCTTTCTACCAGTTGGTTTTCCTGTCTAAGATAGGCTTGGATGAAGAGATCGAGGTCGCCATTCATCACATCAGCGATCGCAGTTGTTTCGGAATTGGTACGCAAATCCTTTACCATTTGGTAAGGGTGAAACACATAGTTACGAATTTGATTGCCCCAAGAAGCTTCTACCATATCGCCGCGAATTTGGGCAATTTCTTGAGCTTTTTGTTCTCTAGCAATGACTAGCAGTTTGGCTTTAAGGCGGGCGAGAGCTTTCTCTTTATTTTGTAGTTGCGATCGTTCTTCTGTACAACGCACGGCAATACCAGTGGGAATGTGAACAATTCGCACTGCTGTCTCTACTTTGTTGACATTCTGCCCACCTTTACCACCAGCCCTAGATGTGGTAACTTCCAAATCCTTCTCTGGAATTTCCAACTGCACGGAGTTATCTAATTGCGGCATCACTTCCACTCCAGCAAAGCTAGTTTGTCGCTTGCCGTTAGCATTAAAAGGTGAAATTCGCACTAAGCGATGTGTGCCTGTTTCTGACCGCAAGTAACCATAGGCATAGCGACCAGAAATTTCCAGAGTTGCCGATTTAATTCCCGCTTCATCACCCTCTGACTCTTCGGCTAAACTCGCCTTATAGCCGTGGGCTTCTGCCCAACGCGTGTACATCCTCAGCAGCATAAATGCCCAATCTTGAGCATCTGTACCACCAGCACCAGCATTAATCGTCAGTACTGCCCCTTCACTGTCGTAGGGACCAGAAAGTAACTGTTGTAACTCCCACTGGTCGAGGTCGCGATTGAGTTTGGTGACAGTAGATTCCGCTTCTTGCAATAGTGCCTCGTCAGTTTCTAACTCCAACAGTTCAACAACTGCCTTAGTATCTTCTAGATTGGCTCGCCACTGATGATATTGTTCTAAATGGGCTTTTAGGTCGTTGAGTTTTGAGAGCGTTTCTTGGGCTTGAGTTTGGTCTTCCCAAAATTCTGGCTGGGCTGCTATTTGTTCTAGGTCTTGAATTTTGGCGGTTAGTGCAGGTATGTCAAAGATAGTCCTGGGCTTTACCCAGACGACCGGACAATGTTTCGATTTCGCGTTTCAGTTCTAGGACTTCCATAGTGCTTGCTTAAATATGGAGCGCTCTTGATATTTGACGATTGGTTGTTTATTTTATTTGATTTCTTGATTTTAGCTGTAGTTGAGCAAATTCACTTGCCACCACTTATATAAGTTACCCAAATTACCTTAGTTTGATGTTGTTGTAGATAAACTATGACTATGAGCGACAAACATCAATCATATATTAACTTTGAAAAATATTAATAAAAAAGAGGTCAACATCGACCTCTTTGCAACTCCCTAAAATAATGTTCAGTCTATATATAAGAATTACAGCAACCCAGTATTAGCACCTTGCTTACCAGTAGCTAGTTCTACCTTAACGATTTTGCCACCTGCTTTTTGAATCCGTTGCTGTTCGCGGAACCAGTTTTCATAGGGAACAAGCTTGGTAAAGTAGGTATTTTGCAGTTCGCGTTGGGTACGAATCCGGGTTTGGCTGGGAACACAAGCAGTAATTTTAAAAAACCGCGCCATGTCTTAAATCTCCTAATGGTAATTGTGAAAACTTTTTTATTTCAAAAAAAATGGGAGTATCTATTTTACTCAAATCTTTAAATCATTCATTCCAAGGCTGGAAATCAAGCATCAATACTAGAACGCTAACACTCATCACAGAGATTATTCAACAAGATAAGCGACAAAACTTTCTAGCACTCATGACTGATTTCCAGACCTTAATATCGCACCTAAATTCTTAAGTGCAAACTAGCTCTTAGCTCAAGCCAGAGGAGATATAGTCTAAGTAAGTGCCCATTTCCTTACCAGCATCTGGGCCTACCAAACTAGCGGTTACTTCTTTGATTGATTGGATAGCTTGTACAGTAGCACCAACGGGAACACCCAAAGAATTGTAGGTTTCCTTCAAGCCATTCAGTACGCGCTCATCCAGGATGGAAGGATCGCCAGCTAACATAGCATAGGTTGCATAGCGGAGGTAGTAGTCCAAATCGCGGATGCAAGCAGCATAGCGACGGGTGGTGTACATGTTACCGCCGGGACGGGTGATGTCAGAGTACAGTAAGGACTTAGCTACAGCTTCTTTAACGATCGCAGCTGCGTTAGCGCTGATTGTGGTAGCAGCACGCACGCGCAGTTCGCCACTAGAGAAGTAAGCTTTCAACTTAGACAAAGCAGTTGAATCGAGGTACTTACCTTGAACGTCCGCAGAATTAATTACAGAGGTAATAGCGTCTTGAGCCATGTTGTTAATTCCTTATTTCCAATCGTATTGCAATACTTTTGTTTCGTACCGAGGAAACAGTTTTAGCTTAGAGCACCAATTAGGTAGTCAAAGTAGCTACCAGCTTCAGCAGCTTCTTCGCCAGACAGCAAGCCACTTGCTACATTCTTCAATCCACGGATACCTTCGGTAATACCATCGATAGGAGTGCCGAGGGACTTGTACATTTCACGAGCGCCCACAACGCCAATTTCTTCGATGGGAGTAACATCACCAGAAACGATACCGTAGGTAACGAGGCGGAGGTAATAGTCTAGGTCGCGCAGACAAGTAGCTGTCATTTCTTGACCGTAAGCGTTACCACCAGGAGATACTACATCAGGACGCTTTTGGAACACTTGGTCGCCAGCTTGCTTCACAATTCGCTCGCGGTTGTCGGTCAAAACTTGAGCAATACGGACGCGACGCTCACCACTTGTAACAAAGCTCTTAATCCGATCCAGTTCGCCAGGGCTGAGGTAGCGGGCTTCTGCATCAGCATTCACGATGGACTTCGTGACGATACTCATTAATGGATTCCTCCAGAACTAATGAAACCAGAATTTGATTGAACAGGTGCGACTTCGCATTTGGTTTTGAGTAGCTCTGTGTTCTCTATTTTGAGAGACAACAGTTGAGTGGTCTGCTTGAGTCAATGCAAGCTCTAAAACTCAGCTACCTTCCGCAGTATATTTTCCGGCATTCTGTTGAGCATTTATGACTGCTCTTAACACTTTGTAATATTCCTTTTCAGATTTAGATTGGGGATTGGGTACTGGGTATTAGGAAAACTCTCCCTATCCCCAGTCCCTAGTCCCTAGTCCCCAATCCCTAGTCTCTAATCCCTAGCCGCCAGCATGGACGCTACCAAGGTAGTTTCCTACTGGTAACGATGGGAAGCGCTGGTAAGGCACTACATCTTCGCCAAAGTAACGGATATACTCTGGGCTACCAACAATTGCTTCTACAGCACCTCGCAAACCACGGATGGACAACTGCTCGTTGTAAGAGCGAATTTCCTCCTGAGTTGCTGGTGCGCGTCCCAACAGGTGACGGAATAAAAACTCAATCACTTTGGTGTTGGGATAGGGCGTACAGAAGCGTTGGCGATAGATTTCCGAACTAGCTAGTTCGCGGACAAACTCGCGCACGGAAATTTCTCTGTTCTGCAATTTGCTGTCTAAGTCAGAACAGCGGAAATTATCGGGAACCTGACCGTCAAATAAATCCAATACCTGACAGTAAGTAGCATCGATCGCTTGTTGGATTTCTGTTTCGTTAGCGCCAACGCTCAAGCGGTAGATACGTGCGGGTTGTCTGCGGCTTGCATCTACATGTGCAGCATCGTAATTGCTGGAACGACCCAATCCCACAGTTAATGGTTCGCTGTATTCTTTTGCTGCCACGTCTGGAGTCGCCAAGCGCGATTTGACTGTCTCAAAGCTAGGCACAACCACATCATCATTTTGCTTGGTCAGCTGGTTGTACAACTTCTCAGTATTCGGGAAGTTTGCCGCTGGTAAGGTCGGGAAGCGACGGTAAGGAACCGTATCTTCACCAAACACTTGGAGAAACTCCTGACTACTAACTATCGCATTGATAAAGGCGCGAATACCTTGAGTCGCCAGAATTTGGTTATATTTACGGATTTCTGCTTGGTCTAGAGGTGCTCTTCCTAAGAAGTGTTTTGTTCCTAGTTCAATCACCTTGGTATTGGGGTAAGGCGTGTAGAATTCTTTGCGGTAAAGGTTGGAATAACCTAAACCTTCAATGAACTCTTTAACAGTAATTTCCCCATTCCCTAACTTGCTTTCCAAAGCTTTGAACTCTCCAGAAGAAGCGATGTAGGGTGCGATATCGCGCTCGAAAATCTGGCGGTAGGCAGCACTAATAACAGTTTGTACCGCGACTTTGTCTTTGATACCAGCTACCAACTTGAAGACTTTCGTTTGTTCGCGCTGTTTCGAGACACCTTGATTGATTCGAGCTTGAACATCAGGTTCTGTCCGTGTTTGAGTAACTGTACCCAGTTCCACAAATCTTGGTGCTTCTTGCTTCTGGATTGTAGGAGCGATATCTTCGCGAATACTACCAACCCGTAGCGACCTTTGAGACACACCAGCAGGAGTCAGATACCGTTCGTAGGGAACTGTATCTTCACCAAATGCTTCGTTGTATTCTACGCTGTTGATGATTTCGTCAATCAATGCATAGAAACCTTGTTTAGCAGCGATATCAAAGTACTTATTCGTTTCCTGACGACCGTAGGTAGGACGACCTAATAACCGCCGATGGATGTACTCGATCGCCTTCATGACATACAAAGATGTCCAATAAGTCTTGCGGAAAACATCTGACTTAGCTAAAGCGCGGATAAACTCTTTTACAGAAAGTTGACCGTTTTCTAGCTTGATTTCTTGCACTTTTTGGCGTTGACCGTCGTAGACATCGCGACCGAAAACTTGCAGGTAAGCTGCTTTAATCACTGCTTGCGTGGAAGTTTCAGAAAATTTGATGCTGGAACCTTTGCCAACTTTTTTGCCTACTGTGCTTGGAATTTGATCCAACTTGAATACTTTGGCACCCAAAGTACCAGGTGCTACACCCCGCGCTTGGGGATTGCTATTTTGGTTATTGATACCAGGCCCTTGATGAATCAAGATGCGCTTGGTATCTTTGCCAAAGAAAGCCGGACTGCTATTGGGGTTGCGAGTTTCTTTCGGGAAAATCGCTCCAAACTGAATTTCTAAGGGGTCATTGCCAGAACCATAGGGATGTTGGTCTGGTAGCGGCTGTTCGTAAGCAGCAAAGGTAGTAATGAATTGAGGAACTTTGCGGAAAGGCGCACTGTAGTTAAACAGGTCTTGCTGCGGCCCCCAGTTGCGACATTCTTGTGCTTCTTGACCCAGACCCCGCAAATAAGGTACTGTTTCTTCGCCAAAGTAGTCGCTGTATTCTTCTGAATCTACCAAAGCATCTACTAAAGCTGCTAGACCACCGTTGGAAATAATTGAGAAGTATTTTTGTACCTCTTCACGGCTACTTGGCCCCCGTCCCAAAATATGACGGAAAGCCAATTCGATAACTCGGCTGTTAATAAAAGGCTGGTAAAACTGTTTTTGGTAAAGTGGAGATTTTGCCAGACGGCGAACAAACTCTTTCATTGAGATGTCGCCATTTTTCACCTGAGATTCCAGGTAAGATATCGACTGTCCGTAAGCACGAGTAATATCGCGCTCAAAGATTTGCCGATAGGCTGCTTTGATTACCTCATTTTTTTCACTGGCTGATAATCCAGGCTTCATGACAAACTTCGGACGACGTTCTGACGCATTAAAGTAAATCTGCGGCAGTTCTAAGCCTTGTTGGTCGCTAGAAGGACGTTGACGTAGTTTGTTAGAAGGTGTAGCTGCCTCGAATTCTGTCAGCAAGACATTCATATACTGAGCCACAATTTCTGTAGCTTCAGCATCCTGACGGAAAAATGAAAGCGCACCTGCTTTGATTTCTTGCAAAGCGACTATTGTTGCTTCGCCAGAACAGGCATTTTCAATTATTTCCCGTAAACCCCGTGTATTCACAGCAATGATGTTGGGGTCGCCAGCCACGATCGCATAGGTAGCATAGCGCAAGAACCAGGATAAATCCCGTAAGCTCTTGGCCATGTTGCTTGGGCCATAACGAGCGACGTTAATTGGTCTAAAGCCTGGAGGCACAGGGCCGCTGGGGGATGAGTTAAAGATTGAGCGTAAACCTTCAAAGAACCCACCACGACTTTCAACGTAGGTTACAGTTCCCAGTCTCATCCCTTCTTGAGCATTGTCATTGCTGCGGGCACTTGCCATTGCCAATTCTGCTTCTCTGGGCTTTTCTAAAAAAGCCATTGGCGAACCACCGACGAAAATCCGGTTGGCAGCACGAGATACGATAATCTCGGAATTTTCCGTGAGTATCTGGGCAATTTCTAGACGCTTTGCACCAGATGCAAAATAGCTTGCCAGTTCATTCAGTTCGCCAGTTCCCAAAAAGCGGTCTTGCTGTTCCGCTTGGGTAATTGTCGCCACAGCTAGGGTTTGATATAGTTGCGGACGCGCAACTGAGCTTCCACCACTTGCCTTAACACTCATCGGATTTGTAAAACTCCCATCATAATCATTTATGTGTTAAGTCTGGGTTGCTCTGAGGCTTGACACATCGGTGTGGTTCTGCCTTAAGAGTACCGCCTTCAAAACGCCAGTAAATTAACCCAGTCAGCTTTTAGATTAGAACGTTTTGCGTTTGCGCTGGTGATTTATTAAGAAGTATGTAGAATTTATAGCCTCGATCGCCAAGTACAAACGTCAACGCTCTTACTTCTCTGAGACAAAGTTGAAGTTTTGTAACAAAAAATTCAAAACTCACAGAAATACTTTGCTTCGCTCTCGATCTTAATACTTAATTTTATTTGACTGCGACAACATGTATCCAAGTTAAATTTTTGGATGACTCAGAAATTCTGGTGAGTTAAGGTGTAGCTATCAGAATTCTGAGACCGAAAATTTACCATGAATAAAAGTCATAAAAATAACCAGATATTAAGTGCTGCCGCTTCAGCCCTAGCTATTGTTTTAGCTGTTACTCCTGCTAATGCACTCCCCGGACAAAACATTAACACCGTTATCAAGTGGGCAAAGACAAAATCTCAACTACCAACCCTGACATATAGCAGCGAAGCACATGGTTATGGTGGTACAAAAGGAAACTTATATTTTTATGCTGATGTCACTTCTGAAAATGGAACAGTTACTAAAGAAGGAATAACCGTTAGTGGAGACTCAAGCCTCAAATTCACTACCAAAAATTCCCCAGCTGTGAAACTGTTAAAAAATATCTACAATTCCAATATTGCCAATGATTTTCAGAAATCGCGGTATGTTACAAAAGTTGGCCGCGACCAGTTTTATCGCGGCACAAGTTTTGCTTATATTACTGCCAAGGTAGAAGGTGGGTCAGCATTTCAGATAATTCCCTTGAAAGATTTACAAGGATTAATAAATAATGCAAAATACTGCCAAACTCATGAATGCGACCTTTGATTGATGAGTTTGACTAAAAAGAAGTCAGAATGATTTTTGTGCTACTAAAGGTAGATTCTGACTTCTTGATGATTCTCAAAGTTTAGAAAATAACTAAAACTGAGTTTTTATATTTTTAATTGATAATTACAGCTGTTTTATATAAGCATTTTCTACGAACAATGGCACACAATTACTAACATTGTAGATTGCTGAGAGTTCAACGTCTGACTCAAACCCCGCTGCAATTAACTCTTTACCAGAACTGCATTTTTTCAAGTAACTTAGTAAATCTTTCTGGAAAACTTGAAATGTTGTTACAGCTACTTCGGCTTCTGGTGACAGATTTCCTTGCAAATAACTGAGAATTGCCCCAGCGCCAAGCAAATCCTCAAATGCAGGTCTGAGGCTACCATCATCTTTCCACCTTTCACCAGCAGGAATCACTGCAATTTTATTGCCGTACTTTTGAGCAAATTGCGCTACAGCTTGGCAATTTCGCAAGCACCCAGCCAAAGTAGGTGTATTTCCAGTCTGTAAAGTGAGAAAAGAACCATTAGGCGAGGGCAAAACTAGTCTCGTTCCAGCAGGAATCTGAGTTAGCGATTTTGGGGAAAGAGAATATCCAGTTGCAGTCCAATTTTGTCGATGATTGGCTAACTCGGCTTGCACTGACTTGGCAAAATCTTTGACTGATTCATCCCTTATTGGATACGGAAAAATTATCGCGCCATTGCTAGTGGCAATTTCCACACAGGTTGAAAAAGAGAGAACGTCAACTATGATAACGACATCGCTAATAGGAGCGAGTCTAGCAACTCCTTGCGAACCCCATTCACAGCGCAAATCAAACTCTGATTGGTCATAAATCATGAGAGCGATCGCAAAAAACAATATTATCAAAAATCAAATCACAAATTAACTAAGTTAGGCAGTAAGTAAATGTTAATAATTCTGTGACAAAGTATAATCAATATAAAACTAGAATGTTGTAAATAGTATGAATACAAGTGTAAAAACTTCCTTTAGCAAAATAGTACCTAAATTAACTTATGATGTGCTGATTGAAAATCAACCAGATG
Organism: Dendronalium phyllosphericum CENA369; assembly: GCF_016056275.1. Classification (GTDB taxonomy): domain Bacteria; phylum Cyanobacteriota; class Cyanobacteriia; order Cyanobacteriales; family Nostocaceae; genus Dendronalium; species Dendronalium phyllosphericum. The sequence continues at coordinate 34,898 of NZ_JAECZA010000338.1, forward strand.
GCACAGTTAAAGCAACATTGCTAAGTTTACCAGACTGCCAAGGTTCAGGAAGTACAGAAACAGAAGCAATAGAAAAACTTAGTCAAAGTTTGCAAACTCGGTTAGAAACTGCCAAGATAGTTACTTTGGAAATTGAAGCACCCAAAGTAGAAAACCCTTGGATGAAATTTGCGGGAATGCACAAAGATAACCCACTTTTTACTGAGGTGCTGGAATCCATAGAAGCTGAACGGAGACAAATTGACTTGGACGATGAGACAAAGTGAGTATTATGTGGATATTAGATACAGACCATCTTTCCTTATTTCAAAATACTCATCCACTAGTCACGCAACGCATAAGAGATGATAGCGATCGCAATTAGCAATTATCTGTCTACCTGAAGTGTCCAGCATTCGATAAACTCAGAATTGCTGCAACTTTACTCATCATGTCAGATCCCCAAACTGTTAGCGCTGCTGTCGCCAAACTCTACAACACATACCCCTTTCCCTCTGACCCCCTACTGGATGAACCACCTCCAGGCTATAACTGGCGCTGGAATTGGCTATCTGCTTATAGCTTCTGCACAGGTCAAAAACCTCAAAGGCAAGATATCCGCATTTTAGATGCTGGTTGTGGTACAGGAGTAGGTACGGAATATTTAGTTCACCTCAATCCCCAAGCCAATGTCGTGGGAATTGACCTCAGTGCTGGTGCTTTGGCAATGGCAAAAGAGCGGTGTCAGCGTTCTGGTGCTAACCGCGTCGAATTTCATAACCTTAGCTTGTTCGATGTGGAACAGTTACCTGGCGAGTTTGATTTAATTAACTGTGTTGGCGTTTTGCACCATACTCACGATCCAATTCGCGGAATTCAAGCTTTAGCTAAGAAGCTAGCCCCTGGCGGTTTTTTTCACATCTTCGTCTATGGAGAGTTGGGACGCTGGGAAATTCAACTCATGCAAAAAGCGATCGCCCTCCTCCAAGGTGACAAAAAAGGCGACTACCGCGATGGCGTGCAAGTCGGGCGGCAAATATTTGCTTCCTTACCAGAAAATAACAGAATTGTCAAATACGAAAAACAACGTTGGTCAATGGAAAACCACCACGATGAACACTTTGCCGATATGTATGTTCATCCCCAAGAAATTGACTACAACATTGAGACTTTGTTTGAATTAATTGATGCTTCCGGCTTAGAATTTATTGACTTCTCAAATCCAGGTTTTTGGCAGCTAGAAAGACTTTTGGGCAAAGCCCCAAATTTGATAGAAAGGGCACAAGGATTGAGCGATCGCCAACGTTACCGCCTGATAGAATTATTAGATCCAGAAGTAACTCATTATGAGTTTTTCCTCGGTCGTCCTCCTCTCATCAAAACCGACTGGTTAGAGGATGAAGCTTTATTGGCAGCAATTCCCGAACGCAATCCCTGTATGGATGGATGGCCAAGTCGCGGTTTCTTTAACCAAGATTACCAGATTGTCAATTTGTCTCAAGAAGAGTTTGAGTTTCTGCAAGCGTGTGATGCTAAGTCAACAGTGGCAGAGATATTGGCAAGCATACAAATAGAGTTAGAAAAAGTCAGAACGCTCTTCAAGCAACGACTAATTTTGTTAACACCAAGTTAATAAAACTACTGCGAGCGCTTTATAGCGCTTAATTATAATTACTGAGATAGATACTTGTACAAAAAAATAAATTTATACTAACTTTATAGATAGCAAATAGATTAAAAATTTGATTAATAATCTTTTTTGCTCTGTACATAAAAAATCAAAGACTAAATCTCCTCATACACTTGTGTTACGAACTTGTGCTGAAATTATCCAATACTAAATTAGGAGAATCTTCTAGTGAAATTAGCTAAACAGCTGGGCGCGATCGCTGCTGGTGTCACCTTCTATTTCGCCGCTGCGATCGCTAAACCAGCAGAAGCAGCCTTTGTTGGTGCTTATGAACCTAGTAAATGGACATTGGTAAATATAGACACTAATGGGTATGTGAATACTAGTGATGCCCCCGCACAGATCCAACTTTATGGGGGAGACACTAATAGTAATATTCTAGGTACAACCGATTACAAAATAACAGCAGTAGCTAATGGAGTAGTCAACTTTAAGTGGAATTATTTAACTGAAGAAACAGGAGATGGTGCTGCATACGACCCTTTTAGCTTTGTCAAAAATGATATCAGCACTGATATTTTCTCCAGTTCTTTAGAAGCAAAAGGTCAGGGAACTTACAGTACAACAGTTGCAGCAGGGGATGTATTCAGCTTTAGGGTGACGACAAAAGACAACAGGCTGGGTAGAGCAAGTGTAACAATTTCTGATTTTAACGCGCCTGTACCCGAACCTTTGACAGTGAGTAGTTCAGCGATCGCTCTGGGGTTTGGCTGGTGGTTGAAGCGTAGGCAAATAGCTTCCTAGTGCAGGAGGGCACAGAGGGACGCAAGAGAAATTTTTATAAGTCTTTCGCCCTCATCTTCCTGCGGTGGTGATGGGCGATCGCCCATAGCAGCTTTTAATAAATCTAATGTAGATTAGAAGAGTACCCAGCAATTGCTCCGAAAATTGGGTATGACAATTCAATACAAGTTGGAGTTTAGCAAAATTCAGCAACAGTGCCATTTCTCCTCAAGCAGCTAATTTTCTTAACACCGACTTAATTGCAACACCAAGACCTTGATGATACAACAACCTTGGAGGATAGTTATTCACTAAAATAAAGCGAAAATTTGCCGAAATTTTGAATTTTCTTTGCTTCATACCTCAATCGCTCTCTAGCTTCGTAGGGCAAAGTTTCGCTTGGTATGTAACTGGGACAAGAAGTTAATTGTTTTTTTCTAAAGTATTGTTACCGGATCGTGATATGATTCAGCTGACTGAATGTGCAGTCATCACATAGTTAGCTGTACTGGTTTCAAGTCCCGTGAGCTTGTCAGAAGAACCAATTGCACCCACTCCGACAACAACACGACAAGATGCCAAATCTGGTTCTGGAGACGCAGAATCAGATAACTCCATGGGAGAGTTTTATCAACTCTACCAAAAGTTATTGGCAATCACACTTGTCTTGACGGGGATTATTTTTATCTCTGTGTGGATTTTTTATTCCTTAAACATTGCTCTGAATTATTTGATTGGAGCGTGTACAGGTGTGGTTTACTTAAAAATGCTGGCTAAAGACGTTGAGCAACTAGGCGATGATAAAAAACGTCTGAGCAAAACTCGTTTTGCTCTATTTATTGGGTTGATAGTATTGGCAACTCAATGGCGTGAGCTACAGATTGTACCCATATTTTTGGGATTTCTAACTTACAAAGCCACGCTCCTCGTCTACATGGTGCAAACTGCGTTCATTCCTGATTCTTAACAAAATCAGGCTCACAAAGACAATAATCCCATCCTCGCTCGTTGGGGAAAATGCTTGAAGAATGCAAATGCTTAGTGTCTTAAACGCCTTTAATTCATTTCCCCTCGCCGAATTAGAAGTAGGTCATCATTTCTACTGGCAGTTGGGAAATCTAAAAATTCATGGGCAAGTTTTTCTCACCTCATGGTTTGTAATTAGCATTTTAGTAATAGCTTCCATAGCTGCTACTCGCAACGCCCAAAGAATTCCCAGAGGCATCCAGAATTTGATGGAATATGCCCTAGAATTTATTCGGGATCTGGCAAAAAACCAACTTGGTGAGAAAGAGTACCGCCCTTGGGTGCCATTTATCGGCACATTGTTCTTGTTTATCTTCGTATCGAACTGGTCGGGCGCTCTAATTCCCTGGAAGCTAATCAAGCTGCCGTCAGGTGAATTGGCGGCTCCTACTAATGACATCAATACGACCGTAGCATTGGCATTGCTGACATCTTTAGCGTATTTTTACGCGGGTTTTAGCAAGCGGGGTTTGGGCTACTTTAAGAAATATATAGAGCCAACACCCGTACTATTGCCGATCGCAATTCTAGAAGATTTTACCAAGCCCCTCTCCCTCAGCTTCCGTCTATTTGGCAATATTTTAGCGGATGAATTGGTAGTAGCGGTGCTAGTTCTGCTGGTTCCTTTATTTGTACCTCTGCCTGTAATGGCTTTGGGTTTATTCACCAGTGCCATTCAGGCCCTAGTGTTTGCTACCCTGGCCGGAGCATACATTCATGAGGCGATGGAAGGACACGGCGGAGAAGAGCATGAGGAGCATTAAGTTTCTCAGTTGATAGCACAGTTCCGACGAGCGTATACGCTTAAAACATCGCCAAGCGCGATTTGTAAGAACTCGGTGCAGCGAGAAGTTGCAAGGAGGGTTTCCCTCCGAGCAAACTTCGGTGGGAAAAACACGTCTTTACTAGTTAACGTACTTTTGTAAGTTCTGTAATCAAAGCAAGGAAAATCAACATGGATCCATTAGTTTCTGCTGCTTCAGTTCTGGCTGCTGCTCTAGCAATTGGTTTAGCTGCAATTGGCCCTGGTATTGGTCAAGGAAATGCCGCAGGTCAAGCAGTAGAAGGTATTGCTCGTCAACCCGAAGCTGAAGGAAAAATTCGGGGTACTTTGCTATTAACCTTGGCTTTCATGGAATCCCTGACCATTTACGGTCTAGTTATTGCCCTGGTGTTGCTGTTTGCTAACCCCTTCGCCTAAGACCTGAAAGTTTTTGTGCATGTGGAGACGTGAACCATCACGCCTCTACAATCAAAATATTTTGGGTATTTATAGTCGTTCTGATGTTAAGTTGACCCTTGTTGGCTATGGGTCTCTAAAATACGAAAGGTTGGATGATGGTGCTAGCCATGAAAACTGCTACTCCAGCCAAAGAGGAGACAAATGTTTGATTTCGATGCTACCTTGCCCTTCATGGCATTGCAGTTCCTGCTATTGGCAGCTTTGTTGAATGTAATTTTCTATAAGCCACTGACCAAGGTACTGGACGATCGCGATAATTACATCCGAACGAATACCCTTGACGCACGGGAACGCTTGGCAAAAGCCGAGCGGTTAACCCAAGAATACGAGCAGCAGCTAGCAGATGCTCGCAGGCAATCGCAAGCTACTATAGAAGCTGCTCAGGCTGAAGCCAAGAAAATTACTGCCGAGAAAATTGCTGAGGCGCAAAAAGAAGCTCAAGCTCAAAGAGAACAGGCTGCTGTGGAGATAGAACAACAAAAACAGCAAGCTTTAAGTGAGTTAGAACAAAGAGTTGATGCTCTTAGCAGGCAAATTCTAGAAAAACTATTGGGGCCAACTTTTAGTTAGATAAATTGACTAACACTGGTTCTGTTGAAATTCTGGGCGCAACTGGGCACTAGTCCCAGAGCGCTTAATTAAGTGTAAAGAGACACTTTTTTCCTTCGGGAAAAGAAACTTGATTTCCCATTGGAGCCAAGCACTTGATTTCCCATTGGAGCCAAGCACTTGATTTCCCTTGGGGAAAATACAATGTATTAGCAAGCGAGCAGCGCACTTGTAAATGGGTATCATGGGCACATTCTTATTACTTGCCGCAGAAGCGAACGCTGTTCATTCTGAATTGGCAGAAGGCGCAGCGGAGGGTGGTTTCGGTCTAAACATAGACATTTTTGAAACCAATCTTATTAACCTAGCGATTCTGGTTGGCATATTATTCTACTTCGGACGTAAAGTTTTAAGCAATATCCTGAACGAGCGACAAGCCAATATCGCCACAGCAATTCAGGAAGCAGAGGGACGCTTGAAAGAGGCACAGATTTCCCTTTCCCAAGCGCAAGAGCAGTTGACTCAGGCTCAGGCTGAAGCACAACGCATCCGCAAAGCAGCCGAAGAAAACGCTCAAAAGGCGAAAGAAGCCACGTTAACACGGGCAGCACAAGATGTAGAACGCTTGAAACAAACAGCAGCAGCAGATTTAAACACCGAAAGAGAGCGAGCGCTAGCCGAACTGCGGCAGCGAGTAGCCGCCCTAGCATTGCAAAAAGTTGAGTCAGAGTTGCGATCTGGTATTGCTGATGACGTTCAACAATCAATAATTGACCGTAGTATCGCGCAGGTGGGAGGACGCTGATGAAAAGTAATGTAGAAACAGCCGAAGTTGCCCAACCTTATGCACAGGCTTTATTGTCGGTAGCACAATCGAAAAATCTGACAGAAGAGTTTGGCGAAGATGCTCGTTCTTTACTGAATTTGTTGAAAGATTCAGAGCAACTACGAAACTTTATCGACAACCCCTTTATTCAGCCTGAGAACAAAAAAGCAGTTATCAGCCGAATACTTGGTGGTGAAGGCTCTAACACTTACTTACGCAACTTTTTACTGCTATTGGTAGACAGACGACGCATTTTGTTCTTAGAACCAATATTAGAGCAGTATTTAGCTTTATTGCGGCAGTTGAATCAAACCGTGTTAGCGGAAGTCACTTCTGCTGTTCCCCTCTCCGAAGAGCAGCAGCAAGCAATTAAAGAGAAAGTAATTGCCATTACTAATGCTCGTCAGGTAGAAATAGAAACTAAGGTAGACCGCGAGTTAATTGGTGGTGTAATTATTAAAGTCGGCTCGCAGATCGTGGATGCCAGCTTACGGGGTCAGTTGCGCCGCTTGTCTTTGCGTTTAAGTAGCTAAAAAATTAAATATTAAGTTCTTCCGTCTCGAAAGCAAAACAATAGACACATGAGCATATCAATTAGACCAGACGAAATCAGCAACATTATTCAGCAACAAATCGAGCAATACGACCAAGAAGTCAAAGTTGCTAATGTTGGTACAGTCCTGCAAGTTGGTGACGGTATTGCCCGGATCTATGGTCTGGAAAAGGCTATGGCTGGGGAGTTATTAGAATTTGAAGATGGTACAGTCGGCATCGCCCAGAACTTAGAAGAAGATAACGTGGGTGCGGTGCTGATGGGTGAAGGTCATGAGATTCAAGAAGGTAGCTCTGTTACGGCTACGGGTAGAATTGCTCAAGTGCCTGTAGGAGAAGCCTTAGTAGGACGAGTTGTAGATTCCTTGGGTCGTGCCATTGATGGTAAGGGAGAAATCAAGACCTCAGAAAGCCGTTTGATTGAATCTCCAGCACCTGGTATCATTGCCCGTCGGTCTGTACACGAACCCATGCAAACGGGGATTACAGCTATTGACTCAATGATTCCCATCGGTCGCGGTCAGCGGGAGTTGATCATTGGTGACCGTCAAACTGGTAAAACTGCGATCGCAATTGACACGATCATCAATCAAAAAGAAGAAGATGTAATCTGTGTCTACGTTGCCATCGGTCAAAAGGCTTCCACCGTGGCTAACGTAGTGCAAACACTACAAGAAAAGGGCGCAATGGACTACACCGTTGTTGTCACCGCTAGCGCCAGTGAACCAGCAACCCTGCAATACTTGGCTCCCTATACAGGTGCAACGATTGCTGAGTACTTTATGTACAAGGGCAAAGCTACCCTGGTGATTTACGACGATCTTTCCAAGCAAGCCCAAGCTTATCGCCAAATGTCCCTACTGCTGCGTCGTCCACCCGGACGGGAAGCTTACCCTGGAGACGTATTCTACATTCACTCCCGCTTGTTAGAAAGAGCGGCTAAACTCAGCGACGAATTGGGTAAAGGTAGCATGACCGCCCTACCAATTATCGAAACCCAAGCAGGTGACGTATCAGCGTACATCCCCACCAACGTAATTTCGATTACCGATGGTCAGATATTCTTGTCTTCTGACTTATTTAACGCTGGTATCCGTCCCGCTGTGAACCCTGGGATCTCCGTATCCCGCGTGGGTTCTGCGGCTCAAACCAAGGCAATGAAAAAAGTTGCCGGTAAAATTAAATTGGAACTGGCGCAATTTGACGACTTGCAAGCCTTCGCGCAATTTGCTTCCGATTTGGATAAAGCTACTCAAGACCAGTTGGCACGGGGTCAACGCTTGCGGGAACTACTCAAGCAGCCACAAAACGACCCACTCTCGGTATACGAGCAAGTGGCAATTCTCTACGCTGGGATCAACGGCTATTTAGATGACATTCCTGTAGACAAAGTAACCTCCTTCACCAGAGGTCTACGGGATTACTTAAAGTCAGGCAAACCCCAGTACGCCCAAGCAGTGCAAGGCTCGAAAGCACTAGGTGACTCAGAAGAATCTGCTTTGAAGGAAGCGCTAACTGAGTACAAGAAGACCTTCAAAGCAACAGCGTAATTTAGTCGTTAGTTAGTGGTCAGTAGTCAGTTGTCAATTGCTACTGACTACTGACCACTGACAACTGACAACTGATAACCATCAAAGAATATGCCTAATCTCAAAGCAATACGCGATCGCATTCAGTCGGTCAAAAATACCAAAAAAATTACAGAAGCGATGCGGCTAGTGGCCGCTGCTAGGGTGCGTCGAGCGCAAGAACAAGTACTAGCAACTCGCCCCTTTGCTGACCGTTTAGCACAAGTGTTGTACGGGCTGCAAACTCGTCTGCGGTTTGAAGAAGCAAACTTACCACTGCTGAGAAAACGGCAAGTTAAGTCTGTTGGGCTGTTGGTAATCTCAGGCGATCGCGGTTTGTGTGGCGGTTACAATAGTAACGTAATTCGTCGCGCTGAAAATCGCGCCAAGGAACTGAAGGCAGAAGGTATAGATTACACATTTGTGGTTGTTGGGCGAAAAGCAACACAGTACTTTCAACGCCGCAATCAGCCTATTGATGGCACATACAGCGGCTTGGAACAAATTCCCACCGCAGCAGAAGCTAATGAGATTGCCGACCAACTACTTTCCTTATTCCTCTCGGAAAAAGTAGACCGCATTGAGTTAATTTATACCAGATTCGTCTCCTTGGTTAGCTCCCGTCCCGTGGTGCAAACCCTGCTACCTCTCGATCCGCAAGGTTTAGAAGCAGCCGATGACGAAATCTTCCGCTTAACAACCCGTGGCGGTCAATTTCAAGTCGAACGGGAAAAAGTGACTCAAGAAGTCCGTGCTTTTCCCCGTGACATGCTTTTTGAGCAAGATCCACTACAGATTCTCGACTCTCTGTTACCCCTGTATTTGGGCAACCAGCTATTACGGGCGTTGCAAGAATCAGCTGCTAGCGAACTAGCGGCGCGAATGACAGCCATGAGCAATGCTAGCGAGAACGCTGGTGAGTTAATCAACACCCTAACGCTGTCTTACAACAAAGCCCGACAAGCCGCTATTACTCAAGAACTCCTTGAGGTTGTTGGCGGTGCTGAAGCACTAACTTAAGGAATCATTTATTGTTAGTATGTAATAAATAGCTAATTGCTAGTAAGTTTCAAACTAGCGATTAGCTATTTTTGCTTTTAATGAAGATTAGCGACAGTAAAAAAATAAGGTTCTTCAGTAATTTTTTATTTTACAGAATTATCTTCTATAATTCCCACTAAAACTCTAACTAATGCTTCTAAATCATCAGGTAATGAATAAATGGTGATATCTTCAGTAATTTGCTGTGCTTTCACATTCAGCATTCCAAATCTCCACACATCACCAATTGTCACTGCTCCATATTGAAACTGTTGTTCTTCAATTTGGGAGAGGGCAATTAATTCTGTTGCTAATTGGGTAAATCCTCTAGTTAAATCGTCGTTTTTTGCTTCTACAACCAATAAATTATGTTCTGCACGTAGTAAATAATCTAGATTACCTTTCAACCACTTACTCACAACTAGCGGGTATTCAATCCGTAACTGACAATCACAATAATATATGGCAACTTCCAATAAAACAGGTGCTACCAGTGTTTCTCGACGCGCGGTTTCGCTAGTTAAACTAACTCGTGTTAATGTTCTTTCTATCCGTTCTTGCAAATCTAGCAAGCGGTCAAGAGTCTTTTGAGTTTTGGGTAATGATAATCTTGACCGAATTAATTTATAGCCTAGCTCTCCTAAAATTTCCTCTGGTGGATAGGTCATTTCAAAATAAGAGCGAAAAGTATATTCACGCTCTTCTTGGAGAATTTTTGGTTTAGTCATAGTTAGAATAATAGGCTAGGTATAGCGTAGGTGCGGCCTGCTGTAGGCATCGCTATGTCCAACACAAACTTTATCTATAATCATACTTTATACTTTAATTTACAAATTTGATGGCGAATCTGATAGCGATCGCCTTCTTGCCCGCAAAGCAAAGCCAGAACGAAGATGTCAATCACAATAGTGATATCGACAAGCAATAATCGTTAAATACTCATCATCCACTGCATAAACTAACCGATTCGTATCATCAATTCGCCGCGACCAAAAGCCAGCCAGGTTTTCTCTCAGGGCTTCTGGCTTTCCTATCCCCTCAAACGGTAGTCGGATTGTTGCCTCAATGAGTTTGTTAATTCGTTTTAAAGTTTTCTTGTCTTGTCCTTGCCAGTATAAATAATCGTTCCAAGCTTCATCCGTCCATACTAGCTTTCTAGTCATCCAACAAATTTCGCTCCACCACTTTCCCCTGCTTGAATTGAGCAATAGAACGCTCTAAATGAGTGGCATTAGCGGGAGACTTGAGTAAATAAACAGTCTCCAGCAAACTATTAAATAACTCTAGCGACATCACTACAGCATCCTCGGCATCCCGTCTGGTGATGATGGTATAGTCAGCATCTTCCACCACTCGGTCTAAAACAGCCTTGAGGTTATTTCTCGCTTCGCTAAAAGACACAACTTTCATTTACTTCATTCTTGTACTGTTTATTGTACAAGTATAGCAATTCAAAATATATTCAGAAATCCCAAACAACTGCGAAATAAATTAACCTCGTGACACAAAAAGACGCGCTACTTCACAGGCAAAGTTAGGCAGTAACGGCGATGTCATTACATCGTCTACTAGCAATGTCGTCACCAACTTTAACTGAGCATTGTCTCGCCGATAGACTTCAATCCTTTGAATGAGAGTTTAATATTTCTTTGTCATCTTGTAACACATTTTTTCCATAGGGAACTATAATAAAAGTATAAAGCGCATGGGTCCGTAACGGTTTCGACAGGTTGGCGAACGCTGCTTTGTGATTCAGGTCGAGAGTGAGTCGTCTCTCGGAAATCAAAGGCTCGAAAAAAAAGTAAATGCGAATAACATCGTAAAATTTGCTCGTAAGGAAGCTCTAGTAGCAGCCTAAAACGCCTCTTACAGGTTCGAGCGTCTTTAGTTTGACTCCGTTAAGGATTAAAGACAAAACCCCAACGGATGCTCTAGCAAGTGTTCTCTGGTTGGCTTGCGAGCTAAGACTTAATCAGAGCATCCTACGTTCGGGATAATGAACGATTCCCGCCTTGAGGGTCAGATAGGCTAAACCTGTGAATGAGCGGAGGGTCAATACCCAATTTGGACAGCAGTTCGACTCTGCTCGGATCCACTAAATAAAGCACTTGATACTACTAGAAAACCAAAAATGAGAGCAGAAGTTTCTGCTCTCATTTTTTTATCAAATACGTATAAATCTACTAAGTTGCAATAAATGTAGCAAAAAAACACAAAACCTTTAAGCTACAGCGCATTTAATTTTCAGAAATACTCATAGTGGTTATTGACAGCTGACTTTTGACTGTCAACAGTTAACTTTGGTCAATGTGCAATTTCAAAGCGTAACAGCTTACTCCTATTTATATCAGCAACTCATCAAATATTCGAGCGCTATTCACAGAGAATACGATTTCTTGCAACAAGCTGCTTCATATCTACGCACCATAAACCAAAAGTGTTAATTATTCCATTATTACAGAGTTTTAATCACTTCAGAGTTTTTGACCTCGGCTGCAAAATGGTACTTGCTTGCCATGATTGTATTGAGTTGAACTTTGTAGAAAATTGATATAACTATCACTGAACTTCAAAGAAATTACTGATTCGGGTTTTTGGATACGATTGGTAGCATTTTACTAACGGAGAATAGCAGCGTTCACTCTTGACTACAAAGTTAAACTTGTACTCTTTTATACTCTATTAAGCGGGTTAACCCTTATTTAAAAAAAAACTAATTTTCGCTGTTCTACATCAACCCAAAAAATGTATTTATGGAATTTCAAAAAACAGCACTTATTTTAATTGGATATCAAAATGATTACTTCTCACCAAATGGAATTTTATATGGAGTAGTTGAGGAATCATCCAAAGTTACAAACGTTATATCAAACACCGTTCATCTTCTTGAGTGTCTTACCCATACACCTACACTGATTGTAACGACCCCTATATTCTTTACATCTAACTATGAAGAATTAATCGAGCCGATTGGTATTCTTAAAACCATCAAAGAATCAAACGCTTTTCAAATGGGAACTCCAGGCTCAGAGGCAATAGAAGCCTTACACTCTTTCCAAAATAGAATTCTGGAAGTACCTGGAAAGCGAGGATTTAATGCATTCATTAATACAAACCTTGATGAAATTCTCAAACAACATAAGATTGCAGATGTCGTTATAGCAGGTGCTGTGACATCCATATGTATTGATTCTACGGGACGGTCTGCCCATGAAAAAGGCTATCATGTAACCATTCTGTCGGACTGTACTTCAGCTCGCACTGTATTTGAGCAAGAGTTTTACTGCAACAGTATTTTTCCACTTTATGCAGATGTCATGACTCATACAGAACTATTTTGCTGTTTAGAGTTAACAATGACCGCATAAGTACTAAAAATAATTTTGCTAACAATAATCTCTTGAAGCTTGACTCTCTTTAATCAGGCTCGCATTAGATTGTTGTGTCTTTTTGAATTAAAAAATCTTTTTTACATATAAACATAATAAATAAAACCTGCATTAAACGCTGTTGATTTTAAAATCAGGGGCATTTACAGAAGGTGTTTAAAATCTGACATGATAGCGAGACAGTTATTCAGTTAGACCTATCATCTCATCCAAATAAAAACGATTATATTTTATAACGCCTTATGACACCAGAGTTTTTGGCTGATAACGAACTGCACACACAGATTCAGTATCGTTTAATCGAACAAATATCAGAATCGGAACGACGTTACCGAGAGTTAGTTGAAAATCTACGTGAAATAGTATTTAAGTGCGATAAAGCAGGAAATCTTACACTTTTGAATAAAGCTTGGACGCTAACATTGGGGTATAGTGCAGCGGAATGCTTAAACCGTCCAATAGATGACTATCTCCATGCTGAAGATCGAGAGCTTTGGCTAAATTTTTTAACGCAGATGCACACCCAGCAGGATCTTGCCTGTTGGGAATTACGGTTTCATCATAAAAACACAGAAATCATTTGGCTAGAATTATCAGCTCGTTCCGAAGCTCAGGGAGAAATCTCTGGTTCTTTAACGAACATCACCGATCGCAAACGAGCACAAGCCGCTCTCAGAGAGGCAAACGCAGCATTACAAATGCGGATCGAGCAACTTCGAGTTGAGAACCGCGAACGCAAGCAAACAGAAGCAACGCTTGTACAATCAAAAGAACAGTTAAGAGAGCAAAAACAGCAGCTAGAAGCAACTTTACAAGAACTGAGACAAACTCAAGCAAAACTAATTCATGCAGAAAAAATGTCTAGTTTAGGACAGTTAGTTGCTGGGATTGCTCATGAAATTAACAACCCGGTCAACTTTATTTATGGCAATATCATTCATGCAAATAAGTATATCCAAGACTTATTGGATTTAGTTTGTCTTTATCAAGAACATTATTGCGCTCCAGCCAAGGATATCCAAGAAAAGATCGAGAATATCGAATTAAATTACTTGCTATCTGACCTGCCCAGACTGATGTCTTCTATGCAAATGGGGGCAGATCGAATTAGCGAAATTGTACTTTCACTTCGTAATTTCTCTCGTCTAGATGAAGCGGAGATTAAACCTGTTGATATCCACGAAGGACTCAACAGCACTTTAATGATTTTACAAAGCCGTCTCAAAGGAGCAAACAACACCTCTATTCAGGTTATTAAAGAGTACGGCGAATTGCCACGGGTAGAGTGCTATGCCGGACAACTGAATCAGGTATTTATGAACTTACTCAGCAATGCAATCGATGCGGTTGTATCTCGCTGTCAATGCGAAGCAATCGATGGGAAACATTGTCAGGGAGTACAACAAAAAGATAGAGAACTTTCCTTTACACCCATAATTGAGATTCACACCGAAGTCGCTGGCGATCGCTATATTGCAATTCGGATTATTGACAATGGTATTGGCATGACTGAAGTGACCAAAAGACGAATCTTTGACCCATTTTTTACCACAAAACCTGTGGGTAGAGGAACAGGGTTAGGTCTTGCCATTAGCTATCAAATAATTGTAGAGAAGCATGGCGGATTGTTGGAGTGTGCTTCAGAGGTAGACAAGGGAACAGAGTTTTCGATCAAGCTGCCGATCGCACTTTCATCCTAAAAACTAATTTTTACAGTAGGGGTCAGTATAAATTGTGTACATAGATCGCCATCGGCAGTTAATTGAACTGTTTTGCTGGGAATGAAGTGACAGAAATATTCGGTATCGCAACGGTTAGTGAGTGAGGAAAGAAAGCAATGACACAGTACCACATGGGAATGAATTTAGGACACGAGCGTTCAGTGGCGATCGCCAAAGATGGGGAAATTTTAGTCGCAATTGAACAAGAAAGGCTTGACCGCCACAAATATAGTCCTGGTTATATGCTTCATGCTCCTGGTGTGGCTGCACAAATGCAGATTCCAGCCGAAGCAATGCGTTACTGTTTGGATGCTTGTAACATCACCCTCGGCGACCTGGCATCAATTACTGCCAATATGCCCGGTCACGATTGTGCCCCCGATATTCTCCGGCGAGTACTGCCCGCTGAAACCACAAATAAAGTGATGCGAATTCCCAGCCATCACTTGGCTCATGCCTACTCTGCTTATTGGCCTTCTGGTTTTGATGAAGCACTCATCTTCGTGGCAGATGCGACAGGTAGTACAACACCCGCTCATTACACTGAATCCTATACTCTTTACGAGGGAAAAGGACAGACAATTACAACGCTGCATAACGAAATGGTTGCGGCTCACTTGGCGCAACTCTCAACTCTTGGCTTTGTTTACGAGTACATCACACGCAAAGCCGGATTCGTAACCAAAGTAGGTGAAAAGATTCAGCACGCGGAAGCTGGCAAACTCATGGGTTTAGCGCCTTTTGGCAAAGAACAACTCAACTGGCATCGTTGGATTCAGACAACAGAAGATTCCTTTAGCCTGAAAATTTCTGCTTACGATATCTTTTTGGAAGTCGCCGCCCTAGAAAAACGCTATGACACAGGGGAAGGCAAACCCTACCTCCGTCCTTATCTAGTTGACTTAGCCTATAAAGTACAGAAAGAGCTAGAACAAGCATTACTGCATCTTATTAGTTTGGCAATCAAACGAACTGGATTGAGAAAACTCTGTATTGCTGGTGGTGTAGGCTTAAACTCAGTTGCCAACTACGAACTTTTACGGCAACTCCAACTAGATGATATCTTTATTTTTCCCGCTGCTGGCGATAGTGGAATTGCCGCTGGTTGTGCTTTATGGGCATACAATACAGTGGGCGCGGGACAAAAGCGAGTATTGTTAACTCAGGCAACTTTAGGTCGTCAGTACGACTCGGAGCAAGTTTCCCAGGCGATGCGACATTTCCAAGACTCTATCGAAGTTGAAGAGTTAACAGCAGATGAGACGATCGCTCGCACGGCTCAAGTATTGGCACAAGGCAGTATCGTTGCTCGTTTTGAAGGCGGTACAGAGTACGGGCCGCGAGCATTAGGACATCGGTCAATTATGGCCGATCCTACCTTTAAAAGAATGAAAGATATTGTCAATATGCGGGTCAAGTTTCGAGAAGCATTTCGTCCCTTTGCACCAGTCATACCTCTAGAAGCTGTTTCCCAGGTATTCGAGCAAGAGATTGCTGCGCCTTTCATGCTACTTGTTTCGCCTATTAAACCTGAATACCACGAGCAGATCCCAGCAGTTACCCATGTGGATGGTACGGGAAGAGTGCAAACAGTGACGGAGCAGGATAATCCCTATTTTTATCGACTGTGCTACAAATTAGTCGAGCAAAGACAAGGGCCGCCTGTATTACTGAATACAAGCTTTAATGTAGCAGGACAACCCATTGTAGAAACTCCATTGGAGGCGATCGCCACTTTCTTGGGGACAGATATTGATTATTTAGCGATCGAGAACTTCTGGATCTGCAAACGACACGTACCCGTTCGTAGCTACGAGGATCATCTAGCAAAAGTTGGTAGCGATATTGTGCTGCCTCATGGACTTCCCCTAAATACCCCCGATGTCAGCGATTTAATGGCAAAGCTCGATCGAGCATTATTTTTCGGACAAACAGTTAGCTGTCCTTGGTCTTTTGAGGAGTTGCAGGAACTCTCCGCTTGGGGCGCTCAATACAAAGAAACAAGTGTACTCTTTCCTGACAATTCCTTTTATGGTTCCTTCCAGACTAAGCTTTCAGGCGATGCGATCTTACTACTCAACCCTTTAGGCACATCTACTGTAGTCGATCTCAAGCAGCAAGTCCCCCCTTCAAACTACACTTTTGAAGAAGTGAAGCTGTTGCTAGCCGTTCTGAATGCGCCTGAAAGTTTGCTAGAAAAAATGCGAGTCGATTTACGTCTGACTAACTTTGAATTTAGCCAACGCATTGAATGGGCAAATCAACAACTCTATACTTACAGACTAGAACCTGCTTATTCCTACGATCGAGCATTACCCCAAGATTCAGTACTGCCTTCAGCTTCCAACCAAACCTTTGCTCCTTTTGAGAATGAAAACTTTTCAGCCCGACGCATTTTAGGTAAGTTGCATGAATGTCTACAGCAAGCAGGTTATAACGAAACTAATATTTGCCAGTTACTAGGCATTACCTCACAGCAACAAATTGAACCGACATATCTACACTACTACGATCGCTATCAATTGCCCCAATCTCAATTAGGAGACTTGATTCGGCTATTCTTACTGCGGGGCGCATTTACAAAAGCCAGACTGCAAGAAATTTTTGGTGAAGAAGTCTTCTTAAGCTTATGTGGCTTGGGTATGCTGATTCAGCGCGGTCAAGACTGGACTTCACGAGTCGATTTATTTGCTGTTGCGGGACTGTATATAGCTACCGATCATCGCTACACGATCTTGGCTGAAGATCGAATTACTGAAGACGTTGTGATGTACGTAGGTATGGATAGTATGGGATTGGTTTACACAGCTCCCCAATATCCAGTCAATCGAGTTTTGGATCTCTGTTGTGGTAGCGGCATTCAAAGTTTAGTAGCTAGTCGTTATGCCAGAGTTGCGATCGGAATTGATATTAACCCCCGCGCAATTCGCTTTGCTCGGTTTAACGCTCAACTCAATGGAGTATACAATACTCACTTCTATGTCGGCGATCTCTACGAAGCTGTTTCTGGTGACTTCGATACAATTCTGGCAAATCCCCCCTTTGTTCCCAGTCCCAGTCAGGATTGTCGCTTCCGGGATGGAGGCGTTAGTGGCGAAGAGATTGTGGCTAGAATCATTTCTGAAAGTGCAAAGTATCTTGCACCTCATGGCAGGCTATTTATTGTTACGGATTTGGTGAATATTGCAGAGTATGAGTCTAAACTGGAGAACTGGTGGCAGGGTGGAGCGGCTCATAAGTTAGTGCTAAGTACAGCCGATCGCAATGATATTCTGTTCTCAGTTCCCCATTGCCATACAGCCTTTAATCAAACGCTGGAGCAATACAATATTGAGTTAGACCAGTGGCTACAAAACTTCCATACCACAGGTTTAAAAGCAGTTAACTTTGGTTATATCCTCATCTGTCGGCTCGACACTACTCATAAAGGCTCCTATTACAGTCGTACAATCCACAATCCGAGTCAGCCAATTCACCAGCAGGTACAGGAGTATTTCCAGCAACGGGAATTATTAGCACAATTGCCAATCCAAGATTACTTTTTGGTAATGTCTCCTGATTTGCGATTCCGGCTAGAGACTAGTCCTAGAACAGAAGAGCGCCAAATCGAGTTATTCTGTTTGAATAATCCTTATTTCACGACTTACCCAATCAACGAACAAATGTATCGCTTGTTGCAAGACATCAATCAATGCCGACCTAAATGGTCAGCCTATGCAACGGCAACTAATCAAGATTGGCTCTATGAATTGATTTATAAAGGAATTTTATACTTAACGCCCGAAGTCCCCAATGTTAGAAGCAATCGGCGATTGAACGAGCCACCTACCACAGAAGGTTTGAAAATTGAAGAATTGCAAACCAAAACTACCCCAACCTGTGTTTCGTCTTATCTACGCTAGTACTATTAGTTTGAGAATGCTGAGGAGCCACTGCGTTGGGCGGGTTCCCCGACTTGTAGACGCGCTCCGCGCGGCTTCTCGCAGAGTAGCAAGTGGCGTTGCTGAGTAAAATACCAGTCCCTTGCAAGAGATTGTCACTGTAGGCGTTATCTTAAAAATTAGTGCGCGGGCGTTATTGTATATCCAGCCCAGTTTGCCTAATTCAGCACCAACTTCGACAAACAGTAGCTTGCAAGGTTCTCTTTGATGAGTAGTATAAAGTTTTCTTTTTTACATCAACAAATTGCTGACTGGGGACGGTTGGTATCGAAATGCCTGTTGTTGCTAACTTGCCTGTTTTTTATCAGTATGCAATCAGCATCAGCAGGTATCAATGAAGATAGTTATGATGGCAATGTTTTTGTGGTTTATGCTGGCAATGGTTCGCTAGTTCCTTCCAAAGAAACGCTAGCGCAGACTTTAGCGGAACATAAACCCGCAATGTTGGCGTTTTATGTCGATGACAGCAGCGACTGCAAGAAATATGCCATTACTATTTCACGGGTACAGGAATTCTATGGACGGGCAGCAGAGATTATACCTATTGATGTGGATGCCATCCAACCCAACAAGACCTACAATCCCACAGAACCAGGATATTACTATTCTGGAGTTGTTCCTCAAGTTGTAGTGTTTAACCAATCAGGTGATGTAGTTTTGAATAAGAAGGGTCAAGTGCCCTTTGAAGAGATAGACGATAGATTTCGAGAAGTGTTTGATTTATTACCTCGCTCTGAATCAGTGGAATTAAAACGGCGCTCATTCAATGAGTTCAGTAGTGAGTTAGCCAAGTGACTTTTGGGGTAGACCAATTTGGTCTGCCCAAATTTTTAGTTGGCTCTGATACTGCATTGGCGATGATGCCAAGAGATAATGTTTAAGTATCTACCTTAATAAGTGATGAAGTTAATTCATAGTCAATAGTCAGTTGTTGGTTGTCAGTTGCTTTTCTGTTTACCACTGACTAATGACTAATGATAAATGACCAATGACTAATAGAGTGGGTTCTGATGTCAAAGGTTTACACTACTGAGGAGCTAATCCAAATTTTGGCAGCTGAACGCCAAGCTTGCCTCAAAGGAGAGCGCTTGAAATTAGAGGTAACAGTCTCTGGTAATCCTGTAATCGATCAGTTTATCAGAACTGATGGGCTGCAAAAGTTCAACGCATATCAAGATTTTAAAGCTGCTATTCACGATTACCAGAGAGAACATCAAATTTCAGGGATTGTCTGGCGCGAGATGAATGTCAAAGGTAAAAGCTTGCACTATCCAGAAGTAAATGCCGAATTAACTGCACTTAGCAGTGACTTAGAAATATTAAAAGCTGCAAAAAATTCTGTTTTAGAATTTTGGTACGAAGTCACTGCGAGTATGGACTTGTACTTAAGTTTTAATAATAGCAAACAACATCAACAAATTATCCCAGCAGATGTAGAGAGAATTGCTCAGAGAACAGAATGGGCAAGTTTATTAAAGTGGGAAAATAGTAGCTTTTTGGAAATAATTTTGCAGTTAGGATGGGGTAAACCAGAAGAAGCGTATTATAAAAGAGGAAGACCGCGATCGGGTAGTGAGTATATTCATGCGGTGAATCCGGGAAATCGTCCTATTGGTTAATTGATATATCAGCTAGTAATACTGTTATTTTCCGACAAAATGACGGATAAAGATGATGAAATTATGCCGTTTACTTTCATTTTGAACAAAGGCACTATATCTGTAACAGAAATTTCACCTGTACAGATCGGCCACAGCATGAAAGTACGCGAAGTTGTCAAGCAACTAGAAGCGAATGGTTGGTATCTTGATAGAACTAAAGGTAGTCATCGACAGTTTAAACATCCAGCTCGACTGGGTGCTGTAATAGTGTCTGGTAAACCAAGTGTTGATATACCAATTGGCACTCTGAACAATATCTGGAGACAGGCTCAATTGGAGGCAGGTTGATGCGTTATACAGTTGTAATTGAAAAGGGAGAAACTAGCTACGGCGCTTATGTCCCCGATTTACCTGGTTGTGTAGCTGTAGGTGAAACATTAGAAGAGGTTAAAGCACTGATTGCAGAAGCTATTGAATTTCATATAGAAGGGATGCTGGAAGATGGTTTACCTATTCCCAAACCTACAAGTATTGCTCACGAGGTCGAAGTTTTAAATTGAATTATCAAGTAGCGATCGCCAGCCCACTTATAGTATTCTCAGACAAGAGATAGACATTCCCTTCAAAACCTTATCTTGGTTGTGGCTCACCGACAACTGGCGCTCCTGATTCACCTAAAACCCTTGAATAGAAAAGACCTGCCAATATTGCACCTAAAATTGGAGCTATCCAAAACATCCATATTTGCCTAAACATTTCTGCACCAACAAAAAGTGCAGGCCCAGTACTACGAGCAGGATTAACAGATGTGTTAGTTATGGGAATACTGACCAAATGAATAAGTGTCAGTGCTAAACCAATGGCAATAGGTGCAAAACCTTTAGGAGCGCGACCATCAGTTGCACCTAAGATGACAATTAAAAAAATGAAGGTAAGTACAAGCTCTGTAATGAAACAGGAAGCTAGTGAAAAACCTCCAGGAGAATGCACTCCATAACCATTTGTCGCTAGGGGATTAGAACCAGAAAGGGTAAATCCAGGTTTACCAGTGGCAATAGCATAAACTAAGCCTGCGGCTACTATTGCTCCTAACACCTGAGAAACAATATATGGAAGCAAATCAGAGCTAGGAAAACGGTTTCCCGACCACAATCCAAATGATACGGCTGGGTTAAGATGACAACCGGAAATATGAGCAATGGCATAGGCCATAGTGAGTAATGCTAGACCAAATGCCAGAGCAACACCTACAAAGCCAATTCCCAATTCATTGGTTTTGATATCAGGAAATGCTGCTGCAAATACAGCACTTCCACATCCGGCCAGGACTAGCACAAATGTCCCCACAAATTCTGCAATACACCGCGTTAACAGTGAGACCATATTTAGCTCCTTCCTTAACTTAAATTGTTTTAGGTCAAGCAAGCGATTTGTCAACGCCTAATTAGCTGGAAACCATAGGCGGATAAATAACAACCCATTTACTAACTGAAAATAAATCTTCAGAAATCAGTTAGTAAGTAAATAAATTGTTGATGATTCATTTGATGCTATCTGGACTAAACTATTAAAACTTCACTCGGAAGTTAGATGATGTTTTTACTATTACCTGAATCGCTTCACAAAACTAACTCCAGAGTATTGAAAACGCTAGCATCTAGGACTTACGCATGAAGACGAAAAATCAAGGGTTTGGGTCAGAAAGGATATAAGCGTGTGGGGGTCTAGGTGTTCAAAACCCTTACACCCATATACCCTAACCACTAATAACCCAGTCTCAACAGACAATCTTTGTGTGTAAGTCCCGAACAAGAGAGCGATCGCCTGTTTAGACTACTTGCTAGCACATATAAAATGTTCTTATGTATTTGTTTAACCTTCTGTGTCAACTATTGTTGATTAATCGTAATAAATCCGTTACAATAATTTACAACAGATGAATTAGACACAATGATAACAAAAACATTCCCCATAACCTAAACTACTAAACAAAAAATCCACTATGCTGCCTAACACTTCACATCGCAGCTCAGTCACATTATTTTAATTTCTTGTGCAGTTAGTTAAAAAATTCAGATTTTGGTATCTTCGATTGACATTTGGACTTCTCCTACTAACCTCGGTTTAATAGCCGGGGTTTTTTGTTACCAAAAGACTCTCCGAGTGTTTACAGCAGAATTCAAGAATAAAGCTTGCGTACTTCACGCACCTTGAAATCCCCTTTGTTACACTTTTTCCTTGAGTGGTGTAGCAATGCCACACCTAATTAGACTAGCTTCAAGTTCTTTAATAAATCTAAAATCTTCCTCTAACAGGGGATAGTTCCTGCTTGCAGACAAGTCTTCTTTCACAGAGGGTTGCTTTTCGAGGAAAGCGAATGCTTGACGAAATCGATCTGGACTTGCCTCAATCAGCGAGTCAAAATGGCAAGATATAATCTGCTGAAAATTCCAAGTTGCAACTTTGTCAGCCCAGTTGAGTACTTCTTTGGGTGCTTGAGGCAAAATGAGTGTTTGTAGAATCGGTGCGACAAATGGCCGTCCATTTCCTCGTAAGGCATCAAATGACTGCTTCCAGTTTTCTTGCCATCGAAACGGAAATAAACCGAAGTAAGCTTTTCGAGAATGGTCTGGTGCTTTGAGAAGATCGTGAAATATCTGCCTTATTCCTGCAACCTCTATCGCACTAGGACGAAAGTAAATCGCAAACAGTGAAATCCGTTGCCATCCTCGGCGACGGTTTGCTTCATTATTATCGATAACCTGGAGTGCATTGTCCCTAGCGTGAAACAGCAAAGGATAGGGGTCTAACTGTAAGATTTCAGGTGGGTCTTCTGGTACAGACAGTATGGAATCTGTCAATAATAGAGTACGCGATCGCTTGTGAAACAGAGCAACTTCTACGAAAGATCCTCGCCCTAAGTTGATGTCCAGGACTGCGTAATCAAATTCATCAGCAAAGAAAGTTTGGCTAGAGTCTTCTGGCAATATCTGTGTCCGTTTGTGGGGAAAACCCAGCCAACTGAGGGGCAAGTTAAACGGAAAACTCCACTGGTGCGGCGCTACCAAAACCAGCGCTTGGGAAAAGCATCTGGCGAAGGGGCCTACGAAAACTTTGTGTTCCAAACCAGAACTAGTTGGTAGAATGATGTACTTAACATCACCGTGCTTTACCACTAACTCGTTTACTAAGCGGATACACTCGGTAGTTGGTGCAACGGGTGCATAGACTAAAAGTCCGCCTGCTTCTAGCTTAACCACGGTCATGCGAATCGGTACGATGGTGTAGAGAATGCCGTGAGGCTGATCGAATGTCCAGATAGTGTCCTTAATTATTTCTCTGCAAACTGTCCGTCGTTTGCCGTAAGGATAGAGCGGTAAAGCTGGCCAAAACGGCCACGAAAAATCTCTCGAATGGGTGCTGGCATTCATCCATTGTTGAGACTGTACTCTTAAGTCACGTCCCTGTGCATTCATTCTCATTATTTTTACATCTCGCACCAATATCATTATTGCGATTTTTTTTGGTAAGTATTGCCTATCTGAAACTCAAAGGTTTATTGTCAAGGACGGCAATTAGCTACTCTGACTTAAACAGTAATAATAAATTGATTGCTTTAAAAGTAAATAAATACACTTATTTTTTATTTACTTTTGTAATAAAAATTACAAATATTTCTAATAAATCATTGAATTTTGTTAAAAATGAGATTAAATTTTGAGAGATGTTTCATCTTTTCATCTAAATATTTATTTTGAGACTAAGCAATGAAAAAATGAAATATTATAACTGATTTAATGATTTTTAAATAGACCAAATTTAAAGGGTCTATCTGAACTTTGTAAATATTTTTTTTGTTTAGCGATCGCCATTTCACAACTAGAGCAGATATTTTATACCCAAAAGGTTTTAGTAACCCGACTAATCATGGCATCTTTGATAATTTCGATAAATTTCTATACCTCATTCAAATTGACTAGTAACAATTAATTGCAGCAAAGAAGTTTCGACTCAATTTATATTTGATTTATTCTTTTCTCAGGAAAAGAAATGGTATTTTATCTTATAAATGCTTTCTTGAATCAAGAATACATTAAGTATAAGTTTATAATTCACGATCGCAAACCTCAAATAGTCTGTAACTACATTAGATAAGGTTAGATAATCTGTGCCACTAGACTTTAATGAACTCAACCAACTTCTAGTTACAATTGCTCAAAGTGACTTTGCAGAAGTAACGCTCAAAACTGATGATTTTGACCTGACAGTGCGTAAAGCTGTTGGAGTGAGAGAGCAACAGCTTTCTCATAACCAATTAGAGCAAGGAGCCATTTTGGCATCGCCCTCGACTTCAAGTGCTGCGATCGCCACAACATTAGGTACTGGAATTAGTATGGCAACCAGCGGCGTTGTTGATACTGGGAATTTAGCTCAGGGTCAAGCAACAATAGCTGCATCATTACCCACTGGACAAAAATTGGTTGATATGGTGTCGCCAATGGTGGGAACATTTTACCGCTCCCCCGCTCCCAGCGAACCGCCCTTTGTAGAAGTGGGCGATCGCATCAAAGTTGGTCAAACAATTTGTATTATTGAAGCCATGAAGCTGATGAATGAAATCGAAGCCGAAGCATCTGGACAAATCGTCGAAATTTTAGTGCAAAATGGCGATCCAGTAGAATTCGGGCAGCAATTGGTGCGAATAAAGCCAGACTAAAGAAGCTAGGGAGCAGGGGAGCATTGCGATCGCTTTCCTGCTTTCTAATTAGCAGGCTAGTTAAGGGCGCGATAGAAGCTTAAAATTGTTGCAATAGCAGTAAGAATGAGACGCGTTACTGTAAAATAAACGTTTTTACTACTTGATATAACAGAACGATTGCGATCGGGACGATAATCGGGACGAATACTATCAGTCCCCATTTATCAAAGCGAATTTCTTGACCTTCGGACTTGAAAAGAGCGATTAAACCAACGGCTCCCATCAGTACCCAGATAAAACCGAAGACAATGAAGATAGTAAATGCTGAGTCTTGCATTTTCTTTTGTATACTTACCTTGAAAATATCATCTCTAGGTTAGCTCTATTGAGTAGCGATCGCCGCAGTGCCAGTTGCATAAGTCCTGATATTGTTCGATCGAAATCTGGAAAGCGAACTATTCGGGCTGTAGCTCAATATGCAAAAGAGTTGTGATTCATCCCTGAGCAATGGACTTTGAAACAGCATTCAAAATATTAGATGCAGCAGTTGTTGCCCAGACAAAAAGACATCTGAAAGATATTGAAGTGGCAATACTTCGTAGTTCTTGGCAAGGGAAAAAGTATGACGAGATTGCCCAAACTCATGGTTACACAACTGAATACCTACAGCATGATGTTGGCCCTAAGCTATGGCAGATGCTGTCACAAGCATTTGGAGAAAAAGTCAGTAAAAAGAATTTTCAAGCAGCACTAGAGCGGCAGCGGCTTTCTAGCACTGCGGCTTCACCAAAACAGTTAGAGACTATTTTCCAGCCCCAAAAGCTGATGTCATCTTCACAATTAGAAATGGAGAAAATGACATCCGACAATTCAGTTTCTCAAGCAAATGGGTCAGCAACTATAGTTGCAGAACCAGAATTACCAGTAGGTCAAGTTCCTTTGATTTCTAGCTTTTATATTGAACGCCCTCCAATTGAAGAGCGCTGTTATCAAGAAATTTTGCATTCAGGTGCGCTAATTCGCATCAAAGCACCCGGACAGATGGGCAAAACATCGCTGATGGCTAGAATTCTCGATGAAGCTAGAAACCAAGGCTGTCAAACAGTACCCTTAAGCTTTCATTTAGCAGATAAAGCAGTTTTTGGGAGCTTAGACACATTTTTACGCTGGTTTTGTGAAAGTGTTGGTAGGAAACTGAAGCAACTTCATCAGTTAAATGATTATTGGAGTATGTATGGCAGTAAGGATAAAACTACTGCTTACTTTGAAGAGTGTTTATTAGAAGAAATCGACAGCCCATTAGTAGTTAGTTTAGATGGAGTCGATCGCATCTTTCCATATCCTGACATTGCCGAAGACTTTTTTAGTTTGTTGCGGGCCTGGTATGAGTATGCTAAGTATGGCGATCGCAGTAGCGAACTTTGGAAAAAACTCCGGCTAGTTTTGGTACATTCCAAAGAAGTTTATATTCCGCTAAATATCAATCAGTCTCCCTTTAATGTGGGGTTAAGCGTTGAATTACCAGAGTTTAGTGCCGCACAAGTCCAAGTTTTAGTTGAGCGTCATCAAGGACTAAATTGGACTGATACTCAACTCAAAAAACTGATGGACATGGTAGGAGGACATCCCTACTTAGTACGACTAGCTCTTTATCGCGTTCAACACCAGGACATCACACTTGAGCAGTTGTTACAAACAGCCCCAACGGAAGCCGGAATTTACAGCGACCATCTCCGAGGACATTTGTGTAATCTCGAACATCATCCCAATTTAGCAGCAGCTTTTAGCCAAGTTGCGAACAGTTTAGTACCAACAGAACTAGACTCGGAGTCAGCTTTTAAATTACATAGTATGGGTTTAGTAATCTATTCTCATGAAAATAAAGTGATGCCACGCTGCGATTTGTACCGCCAATATTTCCAAAATCGCCTTAGTTAGCTATAAATTAGCTGTCAGTTTTAAGTAGGTGGACATCATTAAATGTAAAATGCCAACCAGTGAAACCCTGTCATAAGCTGGCATTTACCTTCAGCATAGCTGCCTTCTGCCTTCTACTTAATAATCTACTCCCCGTTTTAGTTCTACCTCTAGATTCCAGTTCTCCACATTTCCAGCCATCGCTTCTACTTAATAATCTACTCCCCGTTTTAGTTCTACACCTTGATTGGCATAGTGTTTGTGGCAGTAAACTTCAGAGTGAACGCTAGCCAAGTCAAAGTAAGCCGGTTGATTTTGGCAGCGACCAGTAATAATAATTTCGGTGTCGCGGGGTTTGCGGAGTAAAGCTTGGACAATGGGTTCTACGGGAAGTAGTTCTAGGTCAACGGTAGGATTGAGTTCGTCAAGGATGATGGTTTTGTACAGTCCAGAAGCGATCGCTATTTTGGCAATTTCCCAGCCGCGCTCGGCTTCGACATAATCTAATTCTTGTCGGGAATTGCGCCAGACGATCGCATCTCGACCGCAGCGTTGATGATCTACCACCTCTGGATATGACTGCTGTAAAGCCGCGATCGCTGCATCTTCTGTATAGCCGCTACCACCTTTGAGCCACTGCATAATCAACACGCGAGTCGAACCTGGATGATTTATTCCCCTACCTATGGCCTGCAAAGCTTTACCCAAAGCGCTGGTAGACTTACCTTTACCCGCACCAGTATAAATTTCAATCCCCTGAATAAATAGTGCTTTAGCTGTGGGATGATCTTGGGGTTTCATTTCTGAATGCAAATCCGCAATATCGAGCAACTTGTGTGGTGCGGCGCGTCCTGTGGCAATGATTTCCAATTCCTGGGGTTTGGATTTTAACGTCCGTACCACTTCATCTACTGGCAGCAAACCTAAATCGAGGACGGGGTTAATTTCATCTAAGACGACAACCGAATACAAACCAGAGGCGATCGCACCTTTAGCTACATCCCAACCCCGCGCGGCTTCAGCTCGGTCGAAGGCAGTAATTTCCTCCGGCCCAAAAAATTCTGCTCTCCCAGTACGAACCTGATCGATTAAATGAGGAAAACCGCGCTGTAATGCGGCAATTGCACCATCTTCGTCATAATCGCGTTCTGGGCCTTTTAAAAACCGCAGCAGTAAAACTCGGTTGGAATTGCTGGGTGTATTTATCCCTAAGCCAATCGAGCGCAAAACCACACCTAAAGCCGCTTGAGATTTACCTTTTCCCGCACCATCGTAAACGTGAATTTGACCAATGAGCCTTTCAGAACGCACTTGTGCCGTGCGAATACCGATGCCGTTCCTTGTCATCATCTCTAAATGCTGTAACGTCGCAGTTCTTAATCTTACCTAACCTCTTGCATTACCAGTTAACTAATAGTGCTGAGTGCTGGGTGCTGAGTTAGGAGTTAGTTGTCAGTTGTCAGTTGTTAGTGGTCATTAGTCAGAAGGCAGAAGTCGCAAGTTATTCTCCCCCTGCCCCTCCGCCCGTCCATATTAATCAGGAGAAATAGGGGTATACTGGCATACCAAGATGGTATGCGATCGCCAAAAGGAGATAATTACTCCCACTATACTCATTATCACAGCTATACTCTCTAAAGTTAACCTCTACCATTAACCCTTTATGTTTGAAGATTTTGCTATTCCTCGAGTTTGGCCCATTGGCGCAATTTTGTTTAATTTTTTATTTTTACTGATTGCCATTCCTATAGAAGCGTATATTTTCAATAAAAGGCTACAATTTGACAAAAAAACCAGCACTTTTTATGCCATTTCTGTAAATTGCTTTTCTGGTGCTATTGGTTGGACTATCTTTTTTCTCTTAGAACCTAGATTACCCGTAATGTTGAAATCGGAATTAATTAGTTATGTATTTTTTAATAATTTTAGAGCGTCTAATACACCAAGTGTTTTAATTTTAACTGCTTTTATAATTTTCTTTATAACTATAATCTTGAAATTCTTTCTTTTACAACTGTTCGTATTTTCGTTAACTGAAGGAGGTAAAAAGGAGGAAGAAGTAGTAGAAACGCGTAAACGCCCGCGATGGCGAGTTGCTAATAAGGTGAGATTTCAAAGTACAAATTTAGTTACTACTACATTAATAGCAAATGCACTAAGTTACAGTGCTATTACTTTTATTTTGTTGATTCGTAATAGATAAAATTAACTTAATTCATAATAGAAAGATTACAAAGTGAGGCGTTTTAGGTGTAAATTATGAATTCATTAATCAAAGATGCATTTGGTTTATTTGGACTTGTTGATGTCGTTTATAAACGACTTAAAGAGATATTCGTTCCCAAGCAAGCATATTCATGGCAGACATTTATTTACCTGAGTATATACTCTTGGATTCTTTCATATTTTGCTATAGGTTATATACGAGATATAATTGCTTTTTTTGGTTGGTTATTTTTAATTGCTGGTACTGCTTGGTATACCACCGAAGATCCTTTAAGAGTTCCTGGTACTTTTATGCCAGTAGGCGCAGTAATAACCGGATTCTTAGTCAGTGTTTTTGCATTTGGAAACGAACGGGATGGAATTACATCAAATACAATCGTTCTTTGGCCGACAATTTCGGCATTAATTACAGCAATTCCAGAATTTTTTGAAGGTACTGGTACTGATTCAAAAGCTCAGATACCTAAACCACAAGTTCGCCAAAAAATAACAATTTTAGTTGCTAGTTGCATGATCTTAAGTTGCTGGCTTCAGTTTTACTTCGTCGTGGACAATTGGTTAAAAGAATATCCCAGTTTGTCAGCAGATAATTTTCGGCGTAGTACTTTCGTACTCAGTACAGAAAAAGCAGAACCAGTACCAATAAATGGTCTTGTAATTTTAGATAGACTTCAACCTTTAGTTGAACAAGAAATTGGTGAAAGACCTTGGTCAGAGGTCGAGAGATGGTTGCTAGATGCGAAAAAGCGAGTAGGAAATTTGGGTCAGCAAGTAATAAACAGAAATCTTGCAAAATATGAAGAGAAAGAATTATGGCGTGTTGAACCGCGCGTAGTCAACACCAAGTCTGGATATACATTAGATTTGCTGAGTATCTGGATAGGGCCGAGTTACAACCCACGAGGCTACTACCTGAAGAAATCTTGTCGAATTGAACCAATTGCAATATCTGCAACAAACCGCAACACAACTGTTAATCAATTAGATGATAAAAACACAGTTGCAGAAATTGAATGCGATCGCTTGAGTAAATTAATCGCTGGAGCGCCACCACCGCAGCAGTGAGAAGGAGGGGTGGGGGAGCTGGGGGAGATGAGGGAGATGAGGGAGATGAGGGAGTGAGGGAGAATAACTTGCGACTTGCGGCTTCTGCCTCCTGCCTTCTGACTAATGACCACTGACAACTGACAACTAACCAATGACTATCAATAGAATTTTTGTAATTGCCAAAAATGTGTTTCAGGAAGTGGTACGCGATCGCATCCTATATATTATCGGTTTTTATACTCTCATATTTGGTGTTTCTCTCCGCGTACT
The DNA here is from genome assembly GCF_016056275.1 of Dendronalium phyllosphericum CENA369. Taxonomy (GTDB): domain Bacteria; phylum Cyanobacteriota; class Cyanobacteriia; order Cyanobacteriales; family Nostocaceae; genus Dendronalium; species Dendronalium phyllosphericum. The sequence goes on from NZ_JAECZA010000338.1 coordinate 64,906, forward strand.
GCCTGAATTTGCTGCCTCAACTGAAAACAAAATGCTTTTAGACTTTGGGATGGTAGCAATGAGTGTAATTATCTTGATTGTTACTATCTTTATTGGTACGGGATTAATCAATAAAGAAATTGAAAAACGCACTATTTTGGTGTTAGTCGCTAAACCAATTAGCCGCAGCGAAATTATTACTGGCAAGTTTTTAGGTTTATCGGCTGTGATAGCTGTACTTGTCACCAGTATGACAGGGATTTACTTACTATTTTTACAAATTGCTAATATTCCTCATCCTACAGTCAGTATTTTAATTGCTGCCGTTTTTCTATTTTTACAGTTATCTTTGATTGCCGCTGTAGCTATTACTTTTGGTGTATTTACTAGTTCCTTGTTGGCAATCGTTTTAACATTTGCAGTGTATCTGATGGGTAATATTACTCAAGATTTAGTCCAATTTGGTCGTCTGTCTCACAACCCGATTATCCAAATTTTTGCTCAAATCTTGTATCTTATATTGCCAGATTTATCTCGATTAGATTTAAAGAATGATGCTGTTTATGGTTTACATGCACTGCCCGATTTTACAGCACTAACTATCAATCTAGGTTATGGCTTAATTTATAGTGTCATGCTGTTAGCGATCGCTATTTTTATCTTCTCAAGACGCGAGTTTTAATATTTGTCAGTGGTCAGTGGTCAGTTGTCAGTTGTCAGTTGCTATAAACTATGGCAATTGTCTTTGATTCGTGAATAATGAGAGGAAAGATAGAGGCTTTTCACAACTCATTTATATAACTACTATGTAGTAACTCTTGACAACTGACAACTGACAACTAACTATTATTCAAAAATAGCTATTTGAGGGTCATAAATTGTACCATCCGGCATGATAGTATCCCGTAGCTTTGCATAGATGATTTTTGCTTGGGAAAGGTTAGCTTTGCTCAAGTTGGTTTTTGTTAAGTTTGCCCATGTCAGGTCTGCACCAGTTAAGTTAACCTCAGTTAAATTTGCTTCGAGTAGCATTGCTCCACACAATTTTGCTCCTGCGAGATTTGCTTTAACTAAATTGGCTTCAATCAAAGATGCTTCAATTAATGTGGCTGCACTCAAATCGGCTTCACTTAAGTCTGCGTCACACAAAGAAGCTCCCCAAAGTTTACTACCACTGCACTGCGATCGCCATAAAAAAGCCCTACACAAATTTGTGTTAGTTAAATCAGCATTAGTCAGATTTACTTCCGACAAAGAAGCTTCAGATAAATTGGCTTCGCATAAATTAGCTTGCCTTAAATTTGCTCCATTGAGGTTAGCACCAGTTAGAACACAACCAGATAAATTGGCTTCTTGTAAATCTGCTCCTATCAAGTCAACACCACTTAAATCAACTGCTATCAGGTCGATCCCACTCAAATCGCATCTACTGAAATCTTTGCGCTGACAAAATTTATTTTTGATTTGGCTTAGGATTAATTCCTTTTTGTCAGCATAATTTCTCATAGGATTTACCTCAGAGTGTAAATAGGCGCAAAGGTCAATTGTGAAAGTTACTGTATATTGAGATTACACCGCAAAAGTTAATTAGTTAAAGCAAAAATCAGCAATAAATTCTGAAAAAATCCGGAAGCTACGGAAAATCCCCAATCTCAAGAGTCCACACAACAAAAAACACTGACATAAGTCAGGAAAAATTAATAATGTAAAAAAATTTATTATTAAAAGTTAATAGCTAACACAGCAGATAAATTGTCTGGCTTGCAATAGCAGAACTTAATAATTTTATGAAAGATTCCTTTTTTTCATCGAACACTGAAAAAAAATAAATCTTTGCTCAACCCCTATCCACAGGAGGATTTATTTAGCTTCCAAGTTAGATTAGAAGAAAATGTGGATTTGCGCGTGTCATCCGTCATCTGTAATGAGTCATTAGTTATTTTTCTGTTTACCCTGCCCTGCTCCCTCCCCACTCCCTATTTTCAAGCTAGTTTTAGTAATTGGGCAAAATCATCTCGTCAGTTTGTATAAACTAATTAAGATGCAAGATTGGAAAAAGTTCGATAATCGCTTGGCTAACTGGCAAATAGAGAATGAGAAAGACAAACAAGTAGAATCAAGTTGGCGTATCTTCAAGGAATCAGAATACTTGTTGTAGATGATGAAGTTGATTCTCGTGACTTCATCAGCTTTTTGCTGCAAGAGTAAGGTGCGGAAGTTATATCAGTGTCATCGGCTTACGAAATTGGCTAAAAAGCAGTTGTCAGTTGTCAGTTGTCAGTTGTCAGTTGTCAGTTGTCAGAAGGCAGGAGTAATTATTATTTCTTGTCTTCCTTGTCTTCCTCATCTGCCTCATCTCCCCCAGCCCCCCCAGCCCCTCAAGACTTCAGTTTAATCAAACCAATCCAGAACGCAGTGCGACGACGGCTGCTTGCACGCGATCGTCAACTGCTAGTTTGTTCATGATTCCCCGCACGTGTGTTTTGACTGTGTTGGGGCTAAGATAAAGTTTTTCAGCTATCTCTGGGTTGCTCAATCCATCTACCATCAGTTTCAATACTTCTAACTCGCGTCCAGACAGATTAGCAATGTTGTTGGAGGGGGAGGGCGGCTTGAGGTTATCAATTACTTGCCGCGCAATCTGGGGATCGAGGTAAGCTGCACCATCAACGGCAGCGGCGATCGCGCTCAATAGTCGCTCTACACTCGCACCTTTGATACAATAGGCATCCGCACCGCTAGATAATGCCGCAATAATTTCCGTCTCCGTTTTGTGGGATGTCAGCATTACCACATGAGTTTCTGGCAGTGCTGCCTTAATTTGCTGCGTTGCTGCAATGCCATCTAGCCTTGGTAAGCCAATATCCATGACTACTAAATCGGGTTTTAATTTTAATGCTGCTTGTACGCCCAAATAACCATCTTCTGCTTGTCCCACAATCTCCAACTGAGGATGAGCCATTAACGACTGTTCTAATCCCAGTTGCATCATGGGATCGTCTTCGACAATTAAGACGCGCAAGCGGGAAGCACCAGTTGGTAGATTTAAGGTATGGCTAGTATCTGGAGACATTGGATCTGTCGGTGTTAGTTGTTAGTTGTCAGTTGTCAGTTGTTAGTTGTTAGTTCTGATAACTACTGACCACTGACCACTGACCACTGACCACTTACTTATTCTTCCACGCGATAACCCAACTCTGCTAAACTGACGCGAGAATGTCGCCATTTTGGTTGCACTTTTACGAACAGTTCTAGATATACTTTGCCGGAAATTAACTTTTGAATTTGTTCGCGGGCTGCACTACCAACTGCTTTGAGCATTGAGCCACCTTTACCGATAAGAATTCCTTTTTGGGAATCTCTCTCGACGTGTATGGTAGCGAGTACGCGGGTAATAGTTGGTGTTTCTTCCACTTTATCAATAGCGATCGCTACTGAATGGGGTACTTCCTCCCGCGTCAACAATAAAATCTGTTCGCGGATCAACTCGCCCATAATAAAGCGTTCTGGCTGATCTGTCACCAAGTCGGGAGGATAGTATAACGGCCCGTTTTCTAAATGTTCGATTAATAACTGTTGAAGTTGTTCTAACCCCGTACCAGTCTTGGCGGAAAATTTGACTATCGACCATTGATGGGCAACAGCTAACTGTTGGTAACTATCATCAATTAGCTGAGAATTTGAGCCTTGTTGGTCAATTTTATTCAAACCCAAAATCACCGGTGTTTCGCTCTTGATTAGCAAATCGGCAATATAGCGATCGCCTGCACCACAAGCTACCGTTCCATCTACCACAAACAGCACTACATCAACTGATTCAATGGCTATTTTGGCATTTTGCACCAGTACTTCCCCCAATTGATGATGGGGTTTGTGAATTCCTGGTGTATCGACAAAAATTAACTGTGCTTCTGATGTAGTTAAAATTCCGCGTAAACGATTGCGTGTAGTTTGGGCTACTGGTGATGTAATAGCGATTTTTTGTCCGATCGCTTGATTCATTAAAGTAGATTTACCGACATTTGGACGACCAATAATGCCAATAAAACCTGACTTGAATTCAGGAGGAGCCTGAGGGATCGATACTTCTCCTGAAAAAGAGAAGATGTCATTATCAATACTATTCACCTTGAGCTCTACCGTCATATTTTATCGATGGGATAAATGGGTTTTTTTCCAAAACATAAACAATCATAAAATCACGGTAACATTTTCAGAGATTGCTTCTGCTTAGGCTTAATCTACTACTTACTCTTGCTTAAGTTGAATCTACTACTAATTCTACTTGGATCGTAACGTCAAAAAAAAAGATATGGGAGAACGCAAACGCATTGGAATTCTCACCAGTGGAGGAGATTGCTCTGGTTTGAATGCTGTGATTAGAGCTGTTGTACATTGTGCTGTAAATACCTATGATTGGGAGGTGCTGGGAATTCGTCAAGCTACATTAGGATTGATGGCACGACCGCCACAATTCACAAAACTGGAAATCGATCGAGTGGATTCGCTGTTAACCGCCGGTGGCACAATGTTGGGGACAACCAATAAAGGCGATCCTTTTGCTTTTCCTATGCCTGATGGTAGTTTATGCGATCGCTCCCAAGAGATCGTTGCAGGCTACCATGAATTAGGTTTAGACGCTTTAATTGGGATTGGCGGTGATGGGAGTTTGGCAATTCTCCGCCGCCTCGCTCAACAAGGTGGCATTAACTTAGTTGGTATTCCCAAAACCATTGATAACGATATCGGCGTTACAGAACATGCCATCGGTTTTGATACAGCGGTGAATATTGCCACAGAAGCATTAGATAGATTGCATTTTACTGCTGCCAGTCATAGCCGCGTCATGATTTTAGAAGTGATGGGGCGTGACGCAGGACACATAGCAATAGCTGCGGGAATTGCCGGGGGAGCAAATGTAATTTTAATTCCGGAAATCCCTTACACTATCGACCACATTTGCTACAAAATCAAAGAACGTCAAGACCAAGGCAAAAACTACTGTTTAGTTATTGTTTCCGAAGCTGTTCGTACCCACGATGGAGAAAACGTGACGATTACAAATCGCTTGGGGCAATCTCGATATGGGGGAATTGGTGAATATCTAGCAGATCGAATTATCGAACGCATTGGAGTAGAAACGCGAGTCACAGTTTTAGGACACATTCAACGGGGCGGAACTGCTTCACCGCTGGATAGATTAGTCGCAACCGCCTTTGGTGTAGCGGCAGTTAATTTAATTGCAGAAGACAAATACGATCGCATGGTGACATGGCAAAACCGTCAAGTATTAAGCGTACCAATTACAGAAGCGATCGCTCAGTATAGCGCCGTCGATCCCAATGGGACTTTAGTTAAAACCGCTCGTGGTATGGGTATTTATTTAGGAGACTAAATTTAAGTGCTGAGTGCTGAGTGCTGAGTGCTGAGTGCTGA
>NZ_JAECZA010000338.1:70358-70515 GCF_016056275.1 Dendronalium phyllosphericum CENA369
GGGTTCCCCCCGTTGAGGCGACTGGCGTTGCTGAGTTAGGGGTTAGTTGTCAGTTGTTTGCAGTGAGGAGGCAGAAGTCGCAAGTAGCAAGTAGCAAGTCGGAGGTCGCAAGTTATTCTCCCTCACTCCCTCATCTCCCTCATCTCCCTCATCTCCC
>NZ_JAECZA010000338.1:70562-94944 GCF_016056275.1 Dendronalium phyllosphericum CENA369
CTCATCTCCCTCATCTCCCTCATCTCCCCCAGCCTCCCCACTCCCTCTGCTCCTGCTTTCAAAATTTAGCCATTTCTAGGTTTTCGCAACTTCTGAGAACGAATTGGCCCGAGAAGTTTATTCAGGTCGCGTAATTGTTCAGCCGTACCCATGCAAATTAGCATATCTCCTGGCATTAAAACTGTCTCGCCAGTGGGGCCGCCAATCAGAGTCCGATCGCTACGACGAATAGCCAGAACTAATGCGCCCGTTTGCGATCGCAGTTTGGCTTTTTGCAAAGTTTGACCCACAAAGGGACAAAAGGCAGGGTCAAGTAAAAATTCTTCCATGTATAAATGGCGGTCTGCACCTGCGAGAATTCCATCGACAAAGTCTAAAACTTGCGGTCTAAGTGCTGCTGCTGCCATGCGTCTACCACCAGTAATATAAGGAGAAATCACCGCGTCTGCACCGCCACGCTGTAACTTTTGCAAAGCTTCTTCTGTACTGGCGCGGGCGATCGCTCGAATTCCGGGATTTAGTGTTTTTGCTGATAACACTGTATATAAATTTTCTGCGTCTGAAGGTAGTGCTGCAACTATACAAATGGCTCTATCAACGCCAACCTTCAAAAGCGTATCATCTAGCGTAGCATCTCCTTGGTATACTGTATAACCTTCTAATTGCGCCCTTTGTACAGATTCCAACTCAGAATCAATGACTACAAAAGATACATCTTCTGCCCGAAATTCTTTGGCGATTTGCCGACCGGTTCGACTAAATCCACAGATAATGTAATGTTCTGATAGAGATTCCATTAACCGCCTTTGTTGCTGTAGCCGAATTCCTTCTTGAAAGTAGCCTTGAATAATTGCTTCTGTAAATCTATTGACAATGTAACCAATATTGACCACACCCAACAAAATTAGGGCAATGGTAAACAGCCTTCCTCGACTACCTAATGGGTGTGTTTCTCCATATCCAACAGTAGCTAAGGTAATGACTGTCATGTAAGCTGCGTCTTCCCACGACCAGCCCTCTACTACCCAGTACCACAAAGTGCCTATAAGGAAAACACCACCAAGAGCGATCGCCCCGGCCATTAACTCTTTTTGAATACGTAGATATTTTTGCTCAAGAGTCGAGTACAAAGTTTTTCACCACCGCCACACGTTTGAAGATATCTGAGCGTTAATCTAAGAGAAAGTATGACCTGCGGTAAAGTAAGAAGAAATTTTCTAGAATTTCTAGGAAACTAGTAAGTAAGTATACGATGAAAAATTTCAGGAGGCGCGGTAGTGAGCATACAAACTCTAATTGAGCAAGCCACCATCCCCCCGTCAGGTTCTGTGTCATCTAGCCCTTTTGATACCGATAGCTTTAATGAAGCTGTCATGTCAACTTATGCCCGCTTTCCCCTAGCTTTAGAACGGGGTGCTGGTTGCCGGGTTTGGGATACACAGGGTCGGGAATATCTAGACTTTGTGGCTGGAATTGCCACTTGTACTCTAGGTCACGCTCATCCGGCGATGGTAGAAGCTGTGACACGCCAAATCCAGAAACTGCACCACGTTTCTAATTTGTACTACATTCCCGAACAAGGCGAATTAGCCCAATGGATTATTCAACATTCTTGTGCCGATCGCGTATTTTTCTGTAACTCTGGAGCTGAGGCGAATGAAGCGGCGATTAAACTAGCCAGAAAATACGCCCACACAGTTCTAGACATTGAAAAGCCTATTATTCTCACAGCCAATGCCAGTTTCCACGGACGGACTTTGGCAACAATTACTGCTACAGGGCAACCAAAGTATCAAAAACACTTCGATCCCTTGGTTCCTGGTTTCCACTATGTAGATTACAACGATATCGGCGCGGTAGAAGCGGCAATTAGCGAGTTGGATGAAGGGGATTACCGCGTGGCGGCAATTCTCATAGAACCATTGCAGGGGGAAGGCGGCGTGCGTCCGGGAGATGTTGCTTACTTCCAAAAGCTGCGGCAGATTTGCGATGAAACTGGCGTTTTATTGATTTTCGATGAAGTGCAAGTTGGGATGGGCCGTAGCGGTAAATTATGGGGTTACGAACATCTCGGCGTTGAACCGGATATCTTCACCAGTGCCAAAGGTTTAGGCGGTGGTATCCCCATTGGGGCAATGATGAGTAAGAAGTTCTGCGATATTTTCCAACCAGGGGAACACGCCAGCACCTTTGGCGGCAATCCCTTTGCTTGTGGCGTGGCGCTTACTGTTTGTCAAACATTAGAACGCGACAATATTTTGCAGAACGTCGAAGCACGGGGCGAACAGTTACGCAATGGCTTAAAAGCGATCGCAGCGAAATATCCTAATTATATTTCTGAGGTGCGGGGTTGGGGTCTAATCAATGGTTTGGAGTTGCAAGCAGATACTCAACTCGTTGCCGCTGATATTGTCAAAGTTGCCATAGATGAGGGCGTATTACTCGTACCAGCCGGGCCAAAAGTTGTGCGATTTGTTCCGCCACTGATTGTCACAGAAGCAGAAGTAGATACAGCCTTAAAAGCTGTTGAGGCGGCGATCGCAACTGTCACCAAATAAAAGTGAAGGGGCAGAGGAGTGGAGGGGCAGAGGAGCAGAGGGGAAAAAACGACTATACAGAAATTACTCTTATCTCCCTATCTCCTTTGCTCCCCATCTTCCTATCCTTTTCTTGACTCAGCACTCAGCACTCAGCACTTTGCTATAAATGCCTATTTACGATTCCATAGGTCAACAATATACAAAAACTCGCGTTCCTGACATTCGGATTGTCAATAAGTTAATCGACCTACTCAATCTGCCCAAAAATAGTATAATCGCCGATCTTGGTGCTGGTAGTGGTGGTTACAGTCGAGCGATCGCTAACCAAGGATATTCTATCTACGCTATAGAACCTTCATCAGTTATGCAAACACAAGCGGTAGAACATCCCCAAGTCCGATGGTTTACTGGCTATGCAGAGGCTATTCCCTTACCAGATAAATCCGTGGATGCAGTTATGAGTATCTTGGCTATTCATCACTTTTCTAACTTAGAAATAGCCTTACGCGAAATGCATCGAGTGATAAAATCAGGGGCGATCGTTTTGTTAACTTTTGATATTAGGCTGTCTCAAAAAATCTGGCTTTACGATTACTTTCCTTGGCTTTGGGAAGATGCATTACGATTTCTTCCACTCAACGAACAAATAAAGTTGATTCAATCAAATACTCAAAGATATGTTGAAGCATTTCCTTTGATGTTGCCCTACGATTTATCCGATTTGTTTGCCGCAGCAGCTTGGAGACGACCCCAATTATATCTCCAGCCAGAAGTGCGTGCAGGAATTTCTTCTTTCGCTTTAGCTAATCCGAGTTTAGTTGAACCAGGAATTAAGTCACTCGCCGCAGATTTAAGTAATGGTGAATGGGAAGCAAAGTATGGAGATATTCGCAAAATAACAGAGATTGATGTAGGCTATCGTTTTCTACGCGCAACAATTGACAAGTGATACTAATTATTTAAAATCAAGCTATATAGTATTTTGGCCTATTGAACATAATATTAAACATGTATAAATTTGCCCCTGCTTGCGAGAATGAGTTAATAGTATTTGGTGCGGCGCGTCCTGGATATTCTCACCAAAAGGTACATAATTGGATTGAGTTCATGAAGCATCAAGATATCAAGCGAGTTTGCTGCCTTCTTCCCAATAAACAATTAGCTTCTTACTCAAATCTGCTTAATACATACCAACAAGAATTCGGAGAAAAGCAAGTTTGCTGGACACCCATTGAAGATTTTCATTTAGCTGATTTAGAAACACTTACGCAGCAAATATTTCCCTTCTTAATAGAAGCTAATAAACAAACTGAGAAAGTAGTGGTACATTGTTCTGGTGGAATTGGACGCACTGGACATGTGCTAGCTGCGTGGCTAGTTAGTGTTCGCGGATTTTCAAATAAAGAGGCAATTGCTGCCGTTAAAAAAACAGGCAGAAATCCTCATGAAGGTGCGATCGCATCTGTGTTTAGAGGCAAAAATCCATTTAAATTTATTAGAGAACTCGAAGTACTTCTTAATAATTGTCGTCTAGCAATGCGTAGTGAATAGTACAGATTAATAGTCATCATACTGACTTCTAATCTCTATTGAGGTAAATTATTATGGCGAAGTCCCTTATGTTGTCATTTGTACCGCAGGAGATGAAAGACCCTGCTCCTTACCATCTGTTGACAAGCATTGTTGCTCCTCGTCCAATTGCATGGGTATCTACAATTAGTGCCTCAGGAATTTCCAATCTTGCTCCATATTCTTTTTTCAATGCAGTAGCAGGTTTTCCACCAACAATTATGTTCTCGGTTGCATACCGTAGACACGAACCAAAAGAAAAAGACACGTTACGCAATATTCAAGAGGTGGATGAATTTGTGTGCCATGTGGTGAATGAAGCATTAGCTCAGGCAATGGCTCAAACAGGTACGGAATTTCCCTATGGAGTTAACGAGTTTGAAAAAGCAAACTTGAAAGCCATTGCTTCTACGGATGTCCGACCATTGCGAATTGAAAGCTCGCCTGTGGCTATGGAGTGTAAAGTAACACAAATAGTTCCAGTGGAAGGAACCAACAATACGATGGTATTAGGTCAAGTTTTACGATTTCATGTGCGTGAAGACCTGTACCGCCAAGATTTAGGGTTAGTTGATAGTGTGGGGATGCAGCCGATTACGCGCTTAGGCGGGGCAGTCGAGTACGCAAAGATTGGCGAACTATTTGAGATGGCAACTCCCAAGGTATGATGGAATATTGATAGAAGGAAGGCAGATGGCAGAGGGCAGGAGGCAGAAGTCGCAAGTCGAAAGTTGGAGGTCGGAAGTTATTCTCCCTCACTCCCTCATCTCCCTCATCCTCCTCATCTCCTCTATGGGCTAATAATAAATATAGAAGCAACGTTTAATATTTGTATTTGACGGCATGGATAATAATCTAGCGCTTGTTTATCTTTCAATTTTGGTGGGTCTGCTCGTATTCGCAGTTGTGGGTGTTTTTCGCCAGATTTTCAAAACTCGCAGGCGGGAAAGCTCGCTATCCCGATTGCGAAACAAGTTGAATAAAGAAAAGGGAACAGCACAAGAATATTACGAGTTAGCTAGTATTTATTCTGAAAAAAAAGTGTATTCTCAAGCGATCGGACTGTTTCAAAAAGCTCTAAAAGCGGCTGAAGAAGAAGGAGAAGAAAGTATTGCCCCGATTTACAACGGTCTGGGATATGCTTACTTCGCTCAAGAGCAATATGACTTAGCAATTCGTCAGTATAAAGAAGCTCTAAAATCTAAACCTGATTACGTGACAGCCCTGAATAATCTCGGTCATGCCTACGAGCGGAAAAAATTAAATGCTCAAGCGTTACAAAGTTACGAAGAAGCACTCAAATTCGCTCCCAAGAATACCACTGCCAAACGCCGTGCTGAATCTTTACGACGCTTGGTTTCTGTCTAACTACTAAGACGAATGGCACGCTCGTTAAGCAGAAATCATTAATATTAATGGTTTTAGGGTGTGGGGTGTAGGGTGTGGGGAATGAAGAAGAAGTATCCTCTGTTTTATCCCTAACAAATAAATATTTATTAACACTACACCCTACCCCCTACCCCCAACACCCTGCCCAGACGAGGCTTCATGTTTACTTAGTGCCATTCCTACTAAGATTTTAGTGAAGTATGCTGTCTGGCTGCTGTATGTAATTAAATCAAACTATTGTGGGGTGGGCTGGAAAGCTTGCCCTACTTATGCAAGTTATGAAAAAACAATTATAGAGAACCCAAACAACTCATCAATAACCAATGTTGACAAATTAATTTGAAGTTAACCTCTAAATCTATCGGTTTCCTGGCTGGCGCTAGGAAATAGATAACTGTACATTCTTGTCACTTTGTAAATGATGTTAAAGAGGCTACAGTTTTTTGGTTTAGTTATTACAATTATTGTTTTCATTTACCTTTCTCTAGGGTTTACGGGAAGATTATCTGCACTGCAACCGTCTTTTTTGCATCCTCTGACTTCCTTAACGGAGGCAGAAATTAGAGTTGCTGTTTCGACGGTCAAAAAAGCAAAATCTTTAACCGAAATGGCAGTATTTCCAGCGATCGCCTTACAAGAACCAGATAAAAATGAAGTCCTTAATTTTACATCTGGCAAACCATTTCAACGTCAAGCTTTTTTGGTGATTTATGAGCGATCGCAAAATAAAACCTATGAAGCGATCGTTGACTTAAAAACCCAGACCCTCAGTTCTTGGAAACACATACCTTCAGTACAACCTGCAATAATTAACCCAGAATACGAACTGGCAAGTCAGGTAGTTAAAGCCGATCCCCGATGGCAAGCAGCAATGCAAAAGCGGGGAATTAAAGATTTCGATGCAGTCAAAATCAGTTGCTGGGCCCCAGGAATTTTAAGTACGCAAGAAGCAGCAGGAAATCAGCGTCTTTGTCGGGGTTTATCTTATTATCAAGGCGATCGCTGGAACTATTACGGCAGTCCAATTGAGGGCGTACTAGCAACGGTCAATTTAAATACAGGAAAAATCGCCAGTTTCATAGATAGAGGCATTGTTCCTTTTTCTAAAGAAAACTGGAATTACGATTTGCAGTCTTTGGGCAAATTACTTTCACCTCCTAAAATCTTGAGGATTTTGCAACCGCAAGGTAGGAGTTTTCGCGTTAATGGTAATGAAATTACTTGGCAAGGTTGGCAGTTTCGCTATCTGATGCATCCCCGCAGTGGATTAGTGCTGTATCAAGTGACATACAATGATGGGGAAAAAGTCCGACCAGTGTTATACCGCGCTAGCCTCTCAGAGATGGTAGTACCTTACGGCGATCCCAATCCTACTTGGTCATTTAGAAATGCTTTTGATGTTGGCGAATACAACTTTGGTTTGCTGGCAAATACGATGGAGTTGGGTAAAGAAATTCCGGAAAATGGAATGTTGTTAGATGCAGTTTTTGCTAACGAACAGGGAGAACCTTATGTAATGCCAGGGGTTATCGGTATTTATGAAAAAGATAACGGTATACTTTGGAAGCATTATGAATACGGCACTCAACGCAACGATGTCCGTAGCGATCGCGAATTAGTGATGACGGTAAATGCAGCGGTTGACAATTATGACTACGGCATCAATTGGATTTTTCACCAGGATGGTACTTTAGAGCTACAAAATGAATTAACAGGTATTGTACTGGTGCAGGGAACAGCTGCCGAAAAACAGTCTGAGGATGATACCTATGGTCGTCTAATAGCAAAAAATATCTTTGGCGTGAATCACCAGCACTTTTTCAACTACCGCCTAGATATGGATGTCGATGGTCAGGCTAATTCTGCGATGGAAATGAATGTGAAAGGTTTGCCAATAGATGACAAAAATCCTCTAGGAAATGCGATCGCAATCCAAGAAACTCCATTAGCAAAAGAAACGGCTGGGGTGCGCGATTTGGACATGAAACAAAGTCGAGAATGGATGGTTGTCAGTGCAGAAAACAAAAATGCTTTAGGTGCTGCACCTGGATATATGTTGATGCCAGGAGGCAACTCAACATTTCTCCCGGTGGAAGGTGCAAAAATTAGACAAATCGCCGAATTTGCTACTCATCACCTCTGGGTAACAAAATATCAACCTCACGAACTCTACGCTGGCGGCGATTATCCTAACCAAACTCAGCCCGGACAAGGTTTACCAAAATATATCTCAAACGATGAATCTTTGATCGGTGAAGATATCGTGCTGTGGTACACAATGGGCGTTACCCATGTACCCCGACCAGAGGATTGGCCTGTGATGCCAACTCACCGAGTTGGATTTAAGCTAGTTCCCAGAGGATTCTTTAACCGCAATCCCGCGATCGATTTGCCTGAGTGATATCGTGTTTGGTTAAAGACTTATCATTAAGACCGCAGGGGGGCAGAGGGGAGGGGTTTTCAGGCTTTCTGCATAGATTCGGGAATTACTTTCCTTAATTTTCCCTACACCCCACACCCTACCCCCCACACCCTGTTCAAACCCAAATATCCGAGGTGCAGTCACCGCCAGGATAGCGCATTTCGTGAGCGCGAGCGGGGCCAGCTGGTTCTTTACCAAAGTCAACGTAGAAATCTTCGTTGATTTTCAGTCCTCCGTTCTCAATATCGCAGTCAATCTGCAATAAATATGAGCCAGTCTGAGAAAAATCAGGGTAAAACTGATTATCCCAACTACTAAATAGGGAATTTGTCACATAAAGCCGCTGACCATCTAGACTTAACTGAAGCATTTGCGGGCCACCAGTCAGTTTATGACCTTGCACTTCGCCGCTGTTCCCCAACAAACCACCGCACCAAACTTGCCCTGTGAGTTTGGGGTGGTGAGGATCGCTAATATCGTATTGACGAATATCCCCATGCAGCCAGTTGGAGAAGTAAACATAGCGATCGCACATGGAAATTAAAATATCAGTAATTAACGAGGGCACGGGGATAGGCCAGCTTTCTAATTCCACTGCTGGCACATCAATTACTTTCTCTACTTGCCAATGGCCGTTAGATTTGTGCCAATGCCAGACATTGCTGCTAAGTGCGGCGGCGACAAATCCATGAGTACTATCGGGGTTATGGTGAAAGCGCACTTCTAAGGGAATTAATCCTTCTTCTCCTAAATCAAAACTTTGGATAATCTCTTGTTTTGACCAATCCCAGAAATGTATATGCTGACCGTAATTGCCAGCTGCTACGTCTTTCAAATCAAAACCAGGAAAAAAGGTTTTGGGTGCGCCCCACTCGCTACTGACCATAACGTTATGACGCGGCTGATACCAAAAATCATAGTTGAAGTGCATGGTATCGGCTTGGCGTTCCCAACGTCCGGCAATGTCAAAATTATCATTCAGCAACAAAAAGCCGCCAGGGCCATTCCCTTCGCTGTCGCCCAGCATGGAAATCATCACCCGACCATCTGCTAGGCAGTGTACCGTGTGGGGTGCAGTTAAGTTAGTCTTGGCTTTAATTTCTTCTGGTTCGATAACTTTGTACAGTTTTGGTGCTTTCGGATCTGCGGTATCAACAATATAAATGCGGCTAGAACGCAGTCCGGGAATTACAGTAAAACGTCGAGATTTATTGGCATCGCCATGACAAGAACTACAAGCATTCCAACCAAAATGATGTAATTCATCACCAATGTAGGGCATAGGTAGGCGATGAATGACTTGGGAGTAGGTTGGGGAATTAGGGTCAACATCTATAGAAGCCAAATAATCTGGCTGTTCAATACCTGTACCAGTGTACAAGGCGATCGCATACAATACTTTTTCACGTTCTGCCTGCATGGCCGCTTCAGGGGAAGCGTAGCCAGGGCCGCAGCAAGCATGAGTCATAGTTCGATACCTCAACAAGCTGTGAAAAATCGTAGTTATTATGGATTTTTACACGTTCTGTCACTGCCGATCGCGCACTATTTAGTTTCCGTACATCGGCAACCTGATGACAAACTCTGTTCCTTCTCCAAGTGTAGAATTTACTTCAATGCTGCCACCGTGTTTTTCGATGATAATTTGACGAGCGATCGCTAATCCTAAACCAGTTCCTTTACCTACAGGTTTGGTAGTAAACAAGTGGTCAAAAATTTTCTGCTTAACTTCTGGAGTCATCCCGATTCCATTATCTTTAATTCGGACGCATACACTCTGATTATTTTCGTTGAGCTTAGTAATTAGAGTAATGCGATTGGGATTTAGTTTGATCTCATCTATACTGCGTCCTATATTTGACTCTTCCAAAGCATCAATAGCATTTGCCAGCAAATTCATAAATACTTGACCAAGTTGACCGGCGAAGCATCGAATTAGCGGTATGTCGTCATAATTTTTCACCACTTCAATTGCTGGACGATTTTGTGAGGTTTTCAAACGATGCTTGAGAATCAAAATTGTACTGTCGATAATTTCATGGAGATTGCAAGGAATTGGTCTTTGGCTATCTGCTCTAGAAAAAGTACGCAAACTTATGCTGACATCATAAATCCGGTTTATCCCTTCTTGCATTGAAGCAATTAGTTTAGGTAAGTCTTCCCGCACATATTCCAACTCTATTTCTTGCACTTTTTCTGTAATTTCTGCCACTGGTTGAGGATAACAATTTTCATACAAATCAATTAACTCTAACAAGTCGCGTACATATTCACTCGCAGGTTTTAAGTTGCCAATAATAAAACCAATAGGATTATTAATTTCATGCGCTATCCCTGATACCAAACTTCCTAAAGTAGACATTTTTTCACTCTGTACTAATTGCAATTGCATTTGCTTGAGTTCAGATAGAGAAGATTCTATTTTTTTGGCATAGTTTTGGGCTTGCTGGTAAAGTTGAGAATTCTCTAAAGAAATAGCAGCTTGAGATGTAATTAAATTCAAAACTTTGACGCGATCGCTAGTAAATGCGCCTGCAATCAGTCTATTTTCTAAGTACAAAATTCCAATAAATTTACCCTGATAGAAAATAGGAGTACATAATATTGATTTTGGTTGATAGCGTTGAATATAAGGGCTTGACTGATAATTAGCCTCAGAAATAGCGTCATTAATTACTAAGCATTCTTTGGTTCTGGCAACGTACTTAACTATAGAAATTGGGATATCTTCACTTTTTTTAACTGGAACTGATTGCAAAACAATGGAGGAATTTTCTATACTTTTAATTGCTTCTATAAATAATTCATTATCTTTAAGTAAAATCAAACAGCCCTTTTGAGCAGCAGCGTTTTCGAGAATTATGCGTAGGAGAGTGTCTAGCAGTTTATCTAGAACTATCTCACTACTAATTGCTTGTGAAGCCTTGAGTACCGTAGCTAAATCTAAAGCACCATTGCTATTATTTGTAGTTTCTGAAAAATTTATTTTTGTTGTAGCGATCGTTCTAGTTACATCTATTCCTAATTGTTTCACAGTTTCGCTACGAATTATTAAATTGTTATAGCGTTCATCTAAGTCTTGTACTTTTGCTATGGCTCCCCAATGAATATAACCATAGTAAGCTTCTGTTATGTACATTTTGGCAATTTTTTCTTTACCCAAACCTAGATAAAGCTTTGCTAATAATTCATTTGCCAAAGCTTCTTCTTGGATATAACCATTTTTTTTAGCTCCTGCAATAGCACAGTCATATAAATCTATTGCAACTTGTACTTTACCCAATACTCTTGCTTTCTCTGCTTCTACTAAATCGTATTTATGCTGGAAGTTACATGGTGCTTGTTTTGCCCATTTTTTCATCTGCTGTTGATTGGCTATTACCTGTTTTAAGTATTGCTTTTTCTGTAAGGGTAAAGCTTGAGTATAGAGCGACATCAAAGCTAGAGAATAATAAAAATTATTAGCTGCATAAATTAACAATCCCACATTATCCGCATGAGTTTTTTCTGCTAATATTGCATTTTCTATAGCTATTTCGTATTCGTTAAATAAATAACATAATATCGTCTTACAACCATAATAAAAACCTTTAAAAGAGTAATTTTTTAGTACTTCTGATGCCATTGTCATTTCATCAAAAGCATCACCAACTAAAGCAGATTTGTTCGGGGACTTTGCCTGTAAATTTAAAGCTGCTTGTCTGAAAAGGCTTGTAGCTGCTGCTAAAGATTCAAGTTTTAGCTTCTGCATTAACTCGACATAGGTAAATATTTTCTTGTCTACCAATTCCAAGTTTTCCCCAGACAGCAAAGCATGATACCCTGCAATTACAGCACAATAACCAGCATTTTCGATATTACCAAGCTCTAATCCACTTTGCATTCCCTCTAAAAGTGATGCTATTGTGTCTTTTACATGCTCTTTATAAAAGCGGATTGTGCCATTATGTACAAAGTAAACTGTGGCTTTGAGTGAGTTATCATTCATTTTTGAAAGTAACCCTACTGCTAGTTTTCCTAATTTATATCCTGTTTCAAACTGGTTAAATTTATCAGATAAAATAGTACCATAAGCTGCATAACCATAAGCCGAGACAGGTGATTTACCGTATTTTATAGATAACCTGACCATAGCTAATACAGATAGTACAAATAGAAAAGAGCCTGCTTGACTAGCAGCTGGAACAATTTGCAATAATATTTGCATCGCTGCTAGCTTATAGGGATCTGACATTTCAGGTAATAAAGCTAAGCCTTCTATAGGCTTACCGATTAATGTTATTTTTGTCTGGATTAATGCTGATAATACGTTTAATATTGTCGGTTTTTGTGGGAGTATTACTCCTAGCTCTTTTAAAGATTTTACGCCGATTTCTAAGACTTTTGGCATCTGATTTTGTGCCATGTAAACGAGCATTTTTACTTCATATAACTTAACTTTTTCCAACCTAGAATTTACTCGCTCTAATGCGACATTTACTAAATTATCAGACTTCTCAAAATGACCATTTAAATACTCTATTTCTGTGGTTTCAATATATAAATTTAATGTTAAGTCATAGTATTGCTGCCAACTATCTGCTGCTAGAAGTCCTAAACCTACATTTACATATCTAGCAGCAGCCTCGTAAGCAGTCGCTGCTTTGGCTTTTTTCCCAGCTAAAAGATTAAGTTTTGCTAGTTCATATTTTTCAGATTCTTGAGTCAATAAATCTAAACCAACATTCAATTGATTGACAATATCTAGAATATTTTCGGCAAGAGATTCAGTAGGTGTCTGTTCTAGTAATAACTTACCTATTTTTAAATGAGTTCCCTGTTTCTGAGTTTCTGGAATTAATGAATAAGCAGCTTGCTGAACGCGATCGTGTAGAAATCTATAATTAATTTGTTTGGAATCAAAAGTTAGTTTAACGGACTCTTCCTGTTCAAAAACTAAAGGAATACGATAACCATCACTCAAAGGCAAAATTAACCCACATTGCAATGCCGAGTAAAGTTCGCTTGCAGTACTAGCAGGAGATTTTGCACTAACAATAGATAGTATGTTTAGAGAAAATTTATTACCAATACAAGCTGCTAACTGCAATATTTCTTGTGTAGCCACTGGGAGGTTTTTAATTCTACTGGCAATCAGTTCAACTATACTTTTATCAGTGATTCCAATTGCTTGTATTTTTTCTATATCCCACTGCCATAAACCAGTTTGAAAGTTGAAAAACAACAATTTATTTTGATGCAATACCAGTAATAGCTGTGTTAAAAAAAATGGATTACCACCTGTTTTGTTGTAAAGTAAATTTACTAAGCTTTTAATATTTTCTAAATTTTGATTTAATGTATCGGCAATTAATGTATTAAAATTATCAACAGAAAGAGCTTGTAAAACAATATGACTAACAATATCGTGATTTTTATTAATCTCTTCTATTGTTTGAATTAAGGGATGCGTACTGTCAACTTCATTATCTCGATAAGCACCAATCAAAAGCAAATATTTGGTGCTCTGGTCAGTAATTAACAGTTGGATTAATTTTAAAGTTGCTAAATCTGCCCATTGCAAGTCATCTAAAAAAATAACTAGAGGATGTTCTTTTTTGGCAAAAACGCGGATAAAGTCCGTAAAAACGTGATTGAAGCGGTTTTGTGATTCTGCTGCACTTAGTTGAAGTACTGTTGGTTGTTTGCCTATCACCAATTCCACTTCCGGAATTACATCAATGATGACTTGTCCGTGTGACTTAACAGCGGCTAAAATGTGACTACGCCATGTTTCAAGCTGGGTGGCATTTTCTGTCAGCAACTGCCGCATTAACGAACTAAAAGCCTGAATCAGCGATGCATAGGGAATATTACGTTGAAATTGGTCAAATTTCCCACTAATAAAAAAGCCTTTGGCACGAGTAATAGGTTTATTGACTTCATTAACTACAGATGATTTACCAATTCCTGAATAGCCAGAAACTAACATCAGTTCGCGCTTTCCTTTACTGACTCGCTCAAAAGCTTTTAAAAGTGAATTAACTTGAGTTTCTCTGCCATAAAGCTTTTGAGGAATGAGCAACTGACTTAAAATATCTAAACGACCAGGGATAAAATCAGTGATTTCACCTGTTGTTTCTAACTTTTCCCGACAGATTTTTAAGTCTGCTAAAAGTCCTTGAGCTGTTTGATAGCGGTCTTCAGCATTTTTCGCCATCAGTTTCTTAACGAGAGACGAGATAGCACTAGGAATTTCTGGATTTAATATTTTAATTTCTGTCGGTTCCTTAGCAATATGACAGTAAACTAACTCTAGGGGGTCATAGCTTTGAAAAGGTAGTTCTCCGGTAAGGATTTCATAGAAAGTAACCCCAAGAGAATAAAAGTCGCTGCGATAGTCGAGGGTACGGTTCATTCTTCCGGTTTGTTCCGGGGACATATAAACTAACGTACCTTCTAGCTGGTTGGGGTTAGCTAGTTGTGGTATTTCTTTATCGAGGCGTGAGGCAATACTAAAATCGGTAAGCTTTACAACCCCAGTTTCTGGATTGATGATGATGTTGGCAGGTTTAATATCTTTATGAATGATATGGCAAGCATGTACAGATATTAGGGCTTGTGCTAGTTGAATAGCAATTTTAATAAAACTGTTTAACTCTTGTTTGCCTTGAATTAGTAGTTGTTTAAGAGAGTATCCATCAAAGTCTTCAAATACGATCGCTAAACGATTTTCGTGGGTTTCTAGCCTTAAAACTTTGACAACACCTACTAAATCTAGGTTTTCAGTAATTTTATATTCATGCTTTAGACGAGCGATCGCATCTATAGAAGGATAATCTGTTTTAAGGATTTTCAGAATTACAGATCGTTTCTCAAATTGCGATGTCGCTCGATAAATAATGGTATCATCTCCTTCATGGAGTATTTCGTTGAGGTCATACCCTAAAATTAAACCAGATGTCAGCATTGCCATTACCCTTACTAGTAAACACAAAACTGTGTATATTTAGAATTCCCAATTTTGCTATCTTTTAATCAAACTTATGTTTTTATTAAAAGACACAGTATACTTTTGATCGTGATGAAAACAACAAGTTATACAGCAAAAAAGCAGTTATTATCAGCTGCTTAAACTACAAAGTATGAGAGTAGCCTTGTTCCCCGATCTCAAGTATTGAAATATCTAGATTCCCAACTTCTTATAAAAATCGAGAATCTATTTTTTTACTAATAATTAATGGCTGTTATATTTCGGAGTTGTCTGGTAGAGAAATTTTTATCAAATTTAGGCAAGTATAGTCTCATTAGTTCCTTATCAATTTTTGGACACACGATACTAGAACTTTGCATAGCATCAAGAGTATTATCGACTTGGCATATAGGAGTCCGATGGTGTACTTCCAGTATAGTGCTGCGGTTTTGATACACTTTCTCTTGCAAGAAAGAAGTCAATGGATACAAGGGATTAATTGTTGGCAAAGTAGATAAAGCATTCAACCAATTCTTCGGTGAAATTTTTTCTAAGGGATAACCCAACTCCCTAAAACACTCAAATATTTCTACATTATTTAGTTCTTGCTCTCTAGGCACAACAATGTTGTAATTGCCACCTATGTACTTTTTATCTAAGGAAATATGGGCAATGACGGCAGCAACATAGTCCACAGGTACAGGAGTCCAATATTTTTCAGGCCAGTCCGGATACATACCCATATCAATACAACCACCAATAAAGCGGTAGAAAGTATCGTTAAGGTTAGCAACTCCTGTTTGCCTGTGCCCAGAAATAAAACCAGGACGGTAAATAGATACTGCTAATCCTTTTTCTTTAGCTGACCTGACCATGCGTTCGGCTGCCCATTTTGCCCGTACATAGCCATACTCTACAGACATAATTGGGAGGCTGAAATCAATATCAAAATCTTCGGAAACTTCATTAATACCTAGTAATGAAGTTACTGCTCCATAAACAGACATAGTAGAGATGTAATGCAGTATTTTGTGACGACGATGCGCTGCTAAAGTCAGAAGATTCGCAGTTCCATCTACATTGGATTTTTTAATTAGCGAATAAGGTTTGATGTAACTAGTGTCAGCAGCTACATGATAAATTTGATCGACTTCCTCGCTCAGTTTGTCAAATAATGTTGTTGATAGTTGCAACTGTGGTTGCTGAATGTCGCCAGCGATAACATCTACCTGTGCCAATCTTGTTATTGGTAGTTGATATTGAATAAAGATGGCACGCAGCCTTGTTATAGCATCTGCATCACTTTCTGCTCGTACCAAGCAATAAATTTTGCGATAGCTGCCTTTTGCGAGCAGTTCGTAGAGTAAGTGTGCTCCTAGAAAACCTGTTGTACCTGTAATTAATGCACAGTCATATTTAGCTTGTGCTGGTTGTTGCCAAATCGCTGTATTCAAATCTGGAGAAAGTCTCGCTTCTATTTGTAAGTCAATATGTCTATCATTAGCTACACTTTCGCTTTTGAGTTTAAACCGTTCTAAAAATTGTGCTAATCCCGATGGTGTAGGATATTCGTAGATTAAGCGAGAAGGAAGAGTTACACCAAAATCGCGATCGAGTGCATATAAGACGTGAGCTATGCATAGCGAACTGCCACCCATCTCAAAGAAATTAGTATGAGGCTTGCAAGTTCCAGTAGGTAACTCTAAAGCTTCATCAAAAACTACCGCAATTTGGAGAGAGTTATCCATCGTATCAGTAAGGAAAGATGGTGTTTCGGGTAGTTCTGGTAAAGCATTCCGGTCTACTTTACTGCGATTAGGTAACAAAGGTAATTCATCCATGAAAACAAAACGCGTAGGCACCATGTAATCTGGTAGTTGTTCGGCGGCAAACCGTTGCAGATGCTTTTCTGTCAAAAACTGTCCGGCTTTGGGAACGACATATGCGACAAGCATTGATACGCCATAATTTTCTGGCATATTACTACTTTCTATCCGCGTACTTCTAATTGTTTTGACTGCATTTGTCTGTACGTCAGGATGTTGAGCAAGTATCATTTCAATTGCTTCTACTTCTATACGCTTGCCCCGAATTTTGACTTGGCGATCGCATCTACCAGCGTAGTGTAACAGCCCAGGTTCATAGGGATCTTCGTAAGCAATATCACCAGTTTTGTATATTTTGCCCACACCAAAAGGATTGTCTAGAAAACGAGTACTTGTAATCTCAGGTTTATCTAGATAGCCTTTGCCTACCCCCATACCACCTACATATAACTCACCCTTGTCACCACGATTACAAAGTTTAAGTTCTTCATCTAGAATATAGAGTTCTACATTTGGCAGCGCATAACCAATAGGTAGACTCATATCCTGTTGCTGAAACTCGTAAATTGTGCAACAAACCGTTATTTCTGTTGGCCCATAGGCATTGAAAAAGCGGGTATGGGTTGAAACCCATGCTTTGGCAAGTGATATAGGACAAGCTTCACCACCTACCACCACCATTTGTAAATCAGGTAACTGGTTACGGAATGGTGTCAGCGTTGCCAGTACAGAAGGGGGCAGCATCACCCATTGCACTTTTTGTTTAGCTATAAAGTTTGCCAATAGTTGTCCGGGAAGCATTTGCTCTCTTGCACCCAGTACCAAAGTTGCTCCACCGCATAATGCTGTGACTAATTCCCACACGGCTGCATCAAAACTGATGGAGGCAAACTGAAGTAAACGCAAGCCTGGTTTGAGATTAAAAGTACTACAGCTAGCCCCAGCAAGATTTAGTAAACCTTGATGTGTAAGCATTACTCCCTTCGGTATACCTGTAGAGCCAGAGGTATAAATAATGTAAGCTAGTTGCTCAGGCTCAACTACTGAACCTAACGCAGAGGATGTAGTTAACGGTTGCCAGACAGTAGGAGTATCCAAAAAACACATTTGTCCATTCAAGCTACTCTGTCGCAGCGCAGGCTCAATATCAAAAGCAAACTTTTGCTGTGTGAGAATCGTGGTTAATTTAGCATCAGCAATCATGTAGCTGAGTCGCTGACGGGGTAAATCTGGATCGAGGGGAACGAAAGCTGCGCCTGCTTTTAAAATGGCATAGATAGCAATAAGCATTTCAAAAGAAGGTTCTATACACAGTCCAACTAAGCTGTTAGATTTTAGCCAACCCTGTGCTGTTAAGTACTGAAATAACTGTTCTGCCCGCTGCTGTAATTCACCGTAAGTCAATTGCCGATCTTCTATAATTACTGCCAGTTCGTCGGGATATTTTTGACAAATAGAATTGATTAAAGAAACAACTGTCTGATGTACTTGAGAATTTTGGGTATTCATTTGATTACAGGTATGTATTCGATCAAAAAAAGTGAAATTAAAGGCAGATAAAATACCACTGACAACAAAAATTTTTCAAAGCAAAGCTATGGAAAAAAGGATGATGATAACATCATCAATTTCCACGTAGCTAATTAATCATTGCAGGTGCTGTAGTAATCCTATTTAGCTGTATATACTTCAAGCAGAAGCTACAGGCTAGCATTCAAAGATACGAAGCACCTTCTCGTAATGGTTGCTGTAGAAGCAATGCGGTAAGAGACTTACAGTCTTGGATACTATGCTAATTCCTTCCCTTGAGAAGCCACTTCTTTACCCCCCTTCGGGGCGGGAGTGGGGAGTAGGGAGTAGGGAGTAGGGGAAGAAATTAGCCCCGAAAAAGGTTAAAGCCTCGCCCGCAAGTGGCGCGAAAAATCCTTGTATTGCACAAGATAGGTTGAAACCCCGCCCCGAAGGGGGCGGCTTAGTTTCCCTACTCCCCAATCCCTACTCCCTACTCCCTTTTATAGTAAATCAGCGCTCTTAGTCGGGTCTCCTGACACAGGCGATCGTTTTAGCGCAGTGTCAGCAACGTTAATAACATCACTCCAAAACCCATTAATGAAGTAGTTCTCAAAGCGTAGAGTATGGTTTAGTAAAGATGTTAGAAAAAAATGAAGATTAACAAACCAATTATGACTGCTATATTCTAGGCTATGATTTTTTATTAATATTTTTCAAATAATATATTTTTAAGCAAGTGAATATAATTATTTATTAATTTATTTTGCAAATGTTCCATTTAAAACTACTCTCTAAAAAATGAATTCATGATTATTCATTTTGGCAATTTATTATTAAAAAATCTATAGTTCCAGTCAAATCTTTAAGTTAATAAAATAATTATGATGAATACGCAAGGAAAAATATTTAAGTATTCAAAAAAAATGATTTTTAGACTTATTCCTCATAGCATAAGCAGTTGAGTCAATATTTGATGTCTAATTTAATTGACTTAAGTAGTTATTAAGAAAAAAAATATTTAACTTTAAATATATTCAGTAATTTTACTTAAGTATTCCAATAATAGTAAACAGGATTGAATTGTGTATTGTCTTTCTGGAGACTGACCGGGAAATCTTTGAGGAATGGTAGTCAGTACTAAACACAGGTGATTGTAAAAAGGGTCTGGATATTGTATTGCTATAACCTAGTTTATTTGAGGTAATATCTTGAGATTTTTGCACAAGGCATTTTACTTACAACTTCCGCAACTGACTCTGCGCTCCCATGAAAAGGGTGTGCTTTAAATATTCCATAGACTTACACAAAATTTGAAACACTACCAAGCCTACGTAAGTCCTATTATTTAGCTACAAGTGTCACATCGCATCTGGGAATGTGAGGAATGTCAAATTTTATTGAGCATAAATCTCTCCATCGCCAACTTAAACACCGTCCTATCAGATTAACTTTGGTCATTTTGGCTTGGAGTCTAGCTATGGGGTGGCTTTTAGCCTCAGTAACTAGTGCCCACAGTGCTACTCCTACTGCGGAAATTGGCACAGTTGACGTAGTACCAGCACAGTACCAGCTAGGGCAACAATTGTATTTAGAAAACTGCTCTAGTTGTCACATTGCTCTACCACCAGCTGTTTTACCCACCCAAACTTGGAAAAATCTCTTGGAAGACTCACAACACTATGGTGCACAACTCCAGCCCTTAGTCGATCCGCCCCGCATTCTCGTATGGAGGTATCTTTCCACTTTTTCTCGCACCCAACTATCAGACGAAGCAACACCATATCGCGTCAATAACTCCCGTTACTTCAAAGCTTTGCATCCCAAAGTTGATTTGCCACGTCCCGTTCAAATTGGCAGTTGTGTTAGCTGCCATCCTAGTGCTAGTGAATACAATTTCCGCCGCCTCACCTCGGAGTGGGAGAAGTAGGGGACTGGGGATTGGCGATTGGGGCAGAGGAGATAGGGGGGAAACAGAGTAGAGGAAGCAGGGGGAGAAAAGAGTAATTTCTATATTATAGTCTTTATTCCCCTCCGCCCCTCCGCTCCTCCGCTCCTCCGCTCCCCTGCCTCCCCAATTCGGTCTACACTACTTTTGTTGGTCGGCGTTCTCTGCCTCAGTGGAAGGCAAAATGATACTATAAAAGAGTTTCAAACTTAAACTATGAAATAAAACCAATCATTTAGTAAACTGATTGGATCTGCTTTCTCATTTCATAGCCCATCCACAATAAGATGGCTGTGTTCGATTAAATTCTTATAATCAATACCAAACCTTTAATCCCCATCCCCTCCATTTAGTTCCATAACCTGCCATGCTAAAACTCTTGTTGGGCGATCCCAACGCTCGTAAGCTTAAAAAATACCAACCTTACATTACGGAAGTTAACCTCTTAGAGGAAGAAATCAAAGCTCTTTCTGATGAGGATTTAAAAGGCAAAACAGCAGAATTTAAACAGCGGCTTGCCAAAGGCGAAACCCTGGATGATATTCTGAGCGAAGCCTTTGCTGTAGTAAGAGAAGCAGGACGGCGAGTCTTAGGATTGCGGCATTTTGATGTCCAGTTGTTAGGCGGTGTAATTCTGCATAGCGGGCAAATTGCGGAAATGAAAACTGGGGAAGGTAAAACCCTAGTTGCTACATTACCGAGTTATTTAAATGCCCTAAATGGCAAAGGTGTACACGTAGTCACTGTGAACGATTACTTGGCTCGCCGGGACGCGGAATGGATGGGACAGGTACATCGCTTTCTGGGGTTGAGTGTGGGGCTAATTCAAGCCAGCATGACCCCAAGCGAACGCCAGAAAAACTATGAGTGCGATATTACCTATGTCACCAATAGTGAAGTGGGTTTTGACTACCTGCGGGACAACATGGCAACATCCATGGCCGATGTGGTGCAACGCCCGTTTAACTATTGTGTAATTGACGAAGTGGACTCGATTCTCATTGATGAGGCGCGGACACCGCTGATTATTTCCGGTCAAGT
This sequence comes from Dendronalium phyllosphericum CENA369, assembly GCF_016056275.1. Classification (GTDB taxonomy): domain Bacteria; phylum Cyanobacteriota; class Cyanobacteriia; order Cyanobacteriales; family Nostocaceae; genus Dendronalium; species Dendronalium phyllosphericum. The sequence goes on from NZ_JAECZA010000338.1 coordinate 91,759, forward strand.
AGAAAGACCTACAGAAAAGTACCTGCAAGCAGCTGAAATCTCACTGACGCTGAAAAAGGATGAACATTACGAGGTAGATGAAAAAGCTCGTAACGTGCTGTTGACAGATGAAGGCTTTGCACAAGCAGAAAATCTTTTAGGAGTAACGGATTTATTTAATCCAGAAGATCCCTGGGCGCACTTTGTATTCAATGCCATCAAAGCCAAAGAACTTTTCCTGAAGGATGTTAACTATATCGTCCGGAATGGGGAAGTGGTAATTGTCGATGAATTTACCGGGCGGGTATTGCCCGGACGGCGTTGGAGTGATGGTCTGCACCAAGCAATTGAAGCTAAAGAACATGTAGAAATCCAGCCAGAAACTCAAACTCTAGCAACAATTACCTATCAAAATTTGTTCTTGCTCTATCCTAAATTGGGCGGGATGACAGGAACAGCAAAGACAGAAGAACCAGAATTTGAAAAAATTTACAAACTGGAAGTTGCAGTAATTCCTACCAACAGAGCCAGAAACCGCCAAGATTGGTCTGACATGGTGTTTAAGACAGAAGTGGGCAAATGGGGTGCGATCGCCAAAGAATGTGCTGAAATGCACCAACTAGGCAGACCAGTATTAGTAGGAACCACTAGCGTCGAAAAATCTGAATATCTCAGCGAACTGCTCAAACAGCAACGAATTCCTCACGAATTACTTAACGCCCGACCGGAGAACGTAGAACGGGAGGCAGAAATTGTTGCCCAAGCCGGACGGAGAGGGTCTGTAACGATTGCAACGAATATGGCAGGTCGAGGTACAGACATCATCCTCGGTGGTAACTCGGAATACATGGCGCGTCTGAAGTTGCGGGAATACTTTATGCCTCAGATTGTCATGCCAGAAGATGAAGATGTATTTGGCGTGCAAAGACCTGCGGGATTGCCTGGAGGACATGGTGGCGGTCAAGGCTTTGTTCCGGGCAAAAAAGTCAAAACTTGGAAAGCTTCACCTGAGATTTTCCCCACGCAACTTTCAAAAGAAACAGAACAGCTATTGAAAGAAGCGGTAACATCTGCGGTACGGGAGTATGGCGATCGCAGCTTACCAGAACTAGAAGCAGAAGACAAGGTAGCTATAGCAGTAGAAAAAGCTCCCACCGACGACCCTGTAATCCAGAAATTGCGGCAAGCTTACAACCGGATTAAGCACGAGTACGAAGAATTTACAGTCCGCGAACACAACGAGGTTGTGGAGTTGGGCGGTTTGCACGTAATTGGTACAGAACGTCACGAATCGCGGCGAATTGACAACCAGTTACGGGGACGTGCAGGACGACAAGGCGACCCAGGTTCGACAAGATTCTTCCTGAGTTTAGAGGATAACCTATTGCGGATTTTTGGTGGCGATCGCGTTGCTGGTTTGATGAATGCCTTCAACGTCGAAGAAGATATGCCCATTGAATCCGGGATGCTAACTCGCAGTTTGGAAGGCGCACAGAAAAAAGTCGAAACCTACTACTACGACATCCGCAAACAAGTGTTTGAGTACGACGAGGTAATGAACAACCAACGTCGTGCCATCTACGCCGAACGCCGCCGCGTCTTAGAAGGGCAAGACTTGAAAGAACAAGTAATTAAGTATGCCGAAAAAACGATGGATGACATCGTTGACTACTACATCAACCCAGACTTGCCCTCAGAAGAGTGGGAATTAGAAAAGTTGGTTGAGAAAGTCAAAGAATTTGTCTATTTGCTAGCTGACTTACAGCCAAGTCAATTAGAGGATATGTCTGTCACCGAGATTAAAGCTTTCCTCCACGAACAAGTGCGGATTGCTTATGACCTCAAAGAAGCGCAGATTGACCAAATTCAGCCTGGATTGATGCGCCAAGCCGAACGCTTCTTTATCTTGCAACGGATTGATACGCTGTGGCGGGAACATTTGCAACAAATGGATGCCTTGCGCGAATCAGTAGGATTGCGTGGCTACGGTCAAAAAGATCCGTTGATTGAGTACAAGAGCGAGGGTTACGAACTCTTCTTGGATATGATGACCAATATCCGCCGAGATGTGGTGTACTCCTTGTTCATGTTCCAGCCTCAGCCTCAGCCAATGGTGCAAACATCATCTGAGATGGTGTAAAAGGGACTGGGGACTAAGGATTAGGGATTGGGGATTGGGTGTCAAATCGAAAAATTATGGTGGGGGCTTTGACCCCACCATAATTTTAAAAAACTTTCTCCCAGTACCCAATACCAGAGCGGCGTTCCTGCCCCAAAACACATAAATGTATAGTAGGGGACTCCGACGCTCGTTCGCGTAGCGTCTCACGCCACTTGCTCCACTTGGGGAAACCCCAAGACCTCAGTGGCTCCCCTTGGGAGAAGACTCGCTAACGCTGCGCTATCGCCGCGACAGGTTGAAGTTAAGTATCAGCCTGAGAATATCTCACGCAAAGACGCAAAGCAGCCGAGAGTGCTTTGCGTTTTTTGTTTATCCTGAATGCCCCGGCGAGACTACATTTGTAGTGTCAAGGATGACAGAGTTATTTCTGTGCTGGTGATGCTGGCTGTTGTTCCCCGGCTGCGGGTTGCTGCACTAAGTAGCCGAGGATAGCGGTAGCAATGCCGCCAACGGTTGCTGCCACACCTTGATTAATCATCCCAGCGCCGCCAAGCAGAGTAGACCCGCCAGCGATTAGACCTAAAATTGTCGTTATTTTGTTGAGAGTAGATTTAGACATTTGAGTTGCTCCTTTATGTTTGTAGTGTTCCCGATGAAATTCAAATTTCCTCAATCTTGACTTTCTTAGGTGGGGGCGGTTCTTCTCCGTAGTGAGAACGAGCTATAAAGCCATCTTTTGTGAGATAACTTTGTAAATCTTTGATTTCATGAGAAAACCGATAGGAACGATGATGTATTAAACGGTAGAGGTCATTAATGAAATACTCAATCATTTCTTTTTTGCCCTGATACCTAGCGTCAGACACTTTAATATCAGTGCGTAAATTTCTCAATTCTTCTGTTAGCTGGTCTTTGACATCGTCAATCGATTTTTCAATGTCAGCTTTAGTTTTAGCTATATGGAAGATAATTCCAACAAGAGCAGATACAGACAAAATTACATCTAAACTATCTTTTAAATTAGTCGGCATTTCATGTAGGGGACATAAGCAGCGCTCGTCCAGTGTTAGTAAAAAGTAAAATAT
>NZ_JAECZA010000048.1 GCF_016056275.1 Dendronalium phyllosphericum CENA369
GGGGTGTAGGGTGTGGGGTGTGGGGGAAGAGATAGCCCCAACAACCGTATTGATACAATCCTAAGCTTTTTAAGACGATGGCACTATCTGGGGGCTTGTAACCCCCAGATAGTGCCGTCTTCACTACACCCTACCCCCTACCCCCTACACCCTGTTGCTGACCGGTAATAATCTGGCTAAAGGGGATTGAGGAATTTTACTTATTCAATTTATTAATTAGCTAGCCTAACTATTGCTCACCCGAAAAACTATCAAATATATAAATTTGGCTCATCAATCAATTGGGTGACCTTTTAATCATTGTCAGTAAAAAATGATTCATCTTTGCGATAGAGGGAGTAAATACATTCACTGGCGAATATGTAAATAACCTTTAGAGGTATATGACAATGGCTAAGGCAAATCCAGTTTCAATACAAAAACATTTGAAAGGTGTTGACTATCCTGCTGATAAGCAAGTATTAATTAATCACGCTAAACAACAGGGAGCTGACCGGGAGATAATTTCCCTATTAGAGAAGTTACCAGACAACGACCAGTTTGAAAGTCCCACCGATCTCAACAAAGCTCTAGGTGAAATAGAATAAACTATGGTTCTGGCGGGCAATAATCTCCTGATTTACCGCCAGTCTTACTAATTAATCGAATTGATTCAATTTGAATCGACTTTTCTAAAGCTTTTGCCATATCGTATAAAGTCAGCGCCGCCACAGAAACGGCAGTTAAAGCTTCCATCTCCACACCTGTTTCGGCTTTGGTTTTGACTGTGGCATGAATTTCATAACCAGGTAGCTGGGAATCGGGTATAACTTCAACTGTAATTTTTTGTAGTGGTAAAGGATGACACAAGGGAATCAAAACAGCTGTTTGTTTGGCTGCCATAATCCCAGCTAATTTGGCTGTTGCTAACACATCCCCTTTTGGAGCATTACCAGCTTGGATCGCAGCAAAAGTTTCTGGTGACATTCGCACCCTGGCAGCTGCTACTGCCTGACGGATAGTTGGTATTTTACCCGAAACATCCACCATCTGTGCCTGTCCTTGGTTATCCAAATGGGTTAAGTTGGTAGGATTAGATAAAGTATTGTCTTGCGTCATTTTGGCGATACGTGTTAATATAATTTTCTGGCAAGGGCGTGTAGCTCAGTGGACTAGAGCACGTGGCTACGGACCACGGTGTCGGGGGTTCGAATCCCTCCTCGCCCGTTTTTAGGAGAGACGCGATTAATCGCGTCTTTACAAGAGTTAGACGATTAATCGCGTCTGTACAAGAATTAGGAGTGAGGCATAAAAACTTCTAATTCATAACTTATTTAATGAGTAAGCATCTTCACCTCGACCCAGTGCAAAACGTATGGAACTACTCACGTTTTTATTAGACAGGGTAAAGAAGATAATCAGACCTAATAAAGTTAAACCAGCACTGTAGCCATACATGTTGGGATAGCCTACTTGTTCGGCAAGATAAGCCAAAATCGGAGCTGCGATCGCCAGTCCGAAGTCAAATCCTGCTATACATATTGCAAAAATTTGCCCGCGTTCTTGGGGCAAAGAGCGGTCTGCCATCATAGTAGTAATCATTGAAAATAGCGTTCCTCCACCAAGCCCTTCAACGATCGCAGCTACCAAGAAAGTGCTAATACTGTGAGCTTGCCACAGCAGCAGTAAAGATAAAGTGTAAGCCAGCATACCAAAGCTTACAAATAAACCGCGACCAAAGCGATCGCTGGCTCGACCAACAAATATCCGAAAACTAAAACTAGAAATTGCTCCCACGGTAAAAAACAAGCCAACATTTAAATCTACCCCAGTAGATTTAATAAATAAAGGCACAAATGTATGTATTGCACCAACCGCCAAACCACCCAGCAACATCACTATAGCCGGTATTCTAACTCGCGGACTCACTAAAATTTGCCAAAATTTGCCGTTATTTCTTAAGGCTTGTTGCTGTGTTTGTAGCGGTGGATTAATAATTTGGATCGCTCCCAACACTCCAATAAAAGCTAATTCTGCCGCTAATAAAAATATTATTGCGTAACTACCGCTTGTCTGTTCTAAATACCCTCCCAAGGCCGGGCCGAATGCTAGACCAATGGGAGCTGTCAGACTCATATAACTAATAATTTCACCGCGCTGTTTGAGTGGAGCTAAATCCGCGACCAAAGCACTATAACCAGTACCAAAAGCAGCGATACTAATGCCATGAAAGACGCGCACCAACATCAATAGAGGAATCGAGGTGAATATTAAATAGCCAAAGGGCGCGATCGCAGCTACGATTGCACCAATTAACAACAGCAGTTTTCGACCATATCGATCCGCTAACCGTCCTAGCATCGGACGAAATAACAATAATCCGATCCCGAAACTACCGACCACCATTCCTATTTCTTGTTTACTGCCGCCCAAATCCTCGATGTAGAGCGGTAAAGTTGGTAATATCGAACCCAGGCTCGACCAGAATAATAAACCTGCTGTAAATAAAATCAGCAGGTTTAGCCGCAAATGCGCGTCAAAGGTATGAAAAGCTTTCAAGGTAGATGCTATGTAATGCTAAGTGTGTGTCATAGATATTGTTACCTTACTTAACATTTTTTGCTACGACTTCCCGCACGCGATAGATGGGGCGATTTTGGGATTCATGGTATGTACGCATGAGCAACTCTGCTAGAAGACCAAAGCAAAACAGTTGCACTCCAGTTACTAACAACAGAACTGCCAAGATTAGCAAAGGACGATTGCCAATGTTTTCGTGCCAAGCCAACTTCACAAAAGTCAGGTAAATACCAATCGATGCCCCGGCAATTATTGAAGTTAAACCCAACAGCCCAAAAACGTGCATTGGGCGCGTGAGAAACTTTTTCATAAATAAGATGGTTAGCAAATCCATCAATACCCGGAACGTCCGCGACAAACCATATTTACTCTGACCGAAACGACGCGCGTGGTGTCGCACGGGCATTTCGGTAATTCTTGCCCCTTCGATGTAGGCTAAAGCAGGTAAAAATCGGTGGAGTTCCCCGTAAAGGTTCATATCTGCTGTTAATTCTGCACGATAGGCTTTTAAAGAACAGCCATAGTCGTGAATATTTACGCTAGTAGTACGCCGAATTAACCAGTTGGCAATTTTAGAAGGAAGCAACCGATTTATTGCGCCATCTTGGCGTTTTTGCCGCCATCCGCTCACCAAATCGTAACCTTCATCTAGCTTGGCTAATAACATTGGGATGTCAGCCGGATCGTTCTGGAGGTCAGCATCTAAAGTCACGATCGCTTTGCCTAGGGCATAATTAAACCCAGCCGCCATCGCCGCCGTTTGACCGTAATTGCGACGTAAAATCACCACCTTTAAATCATTGCGGATTTGCGCTTGTTCTTTGAGAAATTCTGCCGAACCATCTGTGGAACCATCATCCACACAAATAATTTCATAATTTAACTGACTAGCAGCTAAAGTAGATGCGATCGCTTCCAATAACAGCGGTAAACTTTCTACTTCATCGCGTACTGGCACTACCACCGAAACATCGGGAACAGTTCTTAAAATCGCCCCATTCTCCTCATCGATTTCTCCAGAAACCAACCCACTCCTCATAATTCCTCAGCGCCTCTGTGGTTCGTAACTTTGAATAACTCTGCCAGCACCTCGCAGCTGCTGATAGTATGACTGACTCACTGTATCTCCCTGTTCCGAGAGAATATCAATCCCAATACCGTCTCGTCCCTGAGTCTTGCCAGAACTATGGATGTAGTAACCATCTGCCAGATAAAGGGCCACATGAGTGGCTTTTTCAGGAGTGCCGAAAAAAATTAAATCGCCTGGTTCTAATTCGGCAATCGCAATTGTCTGAGTAAAATCTTCCTGCTGATAGGCATCTCTAGGCAACCAAACACCCACTGAAACAAATGCCGCTTGCATTAACCCAGAACAATCGTAGTTTGGCCCCACCGTTCCACCCCAAAGGTAATAATTTGGCTGTTGCATCGCTTTTTGAGTAAAAGCGATGACCTCTGGTAGCAGTTTTTTAATATCAAATTCAGAAAATAATTTAGCTTGATAAGGTACAGTAGCAGGTTGTAATAAATCCAAATCAGCAAGAGATACCCACCCTGGATAGTCATCTTCACATAAATACACCTCAACTGCTGAAGCCTGATGATTTGATGTTACCTGTAAATGTCGCCCAGTGGCAGCTTGAGTTGCCAAGCGCGTACAGTCAGGAGAATCATATAAATTCAGGTTAGCGGGACACTGGTATTCTCCCAATTTGGGATTTTGGATTTCGGATTTTGGATTAGAAAGCATTCTTCTTAGGTGAATAGCTAACAATGATTTTTTTTAGAAAAGACGAACAACTTGAAAATCTTGGTAATGGCATTTTAGAGTCAACTTGGTCAGCATTTGGGACTTTGGCCCGCAACCAAATAGCACTAACTTGGATTGTTTACGATCCGCCAGTCCCGGTAAACACTGGTGGCGCTTTGACTCCAGATGCTTTTTGGAATCACCCCGTCCGTGGTTTTACGTATCGCGGTGTTGAGCGCATTTACCCTGCAAGTGTAGTCAAATTATTTTATCTAGTGGCAGTCAATGAATGGCTAGAAAAAGGTATGAGCCAACCTTCCAAAGAGTTGGAGCGCGCTTTGCGGGATATGATTGTCGATTCTAGCAATGATGCCACCAGCTTAGTTGTAGATATCTTGAGCGGTACGACATCAGGGCCAGAGTTATCCACTGGCCCCTTTGAGACTTGGAAGTATCAACGTAATATTGTCAACCGCTATTACCAGTCTTTAGGCTGGGAGGAAATGGCGACAATTAACGTTTGCCAAAAAACTTGGGGCGACGGGCCTTATGGGCGAGAGCGAGCGTTTTATGGAGAAATGCTAGACAATCGTAATATGGTGACGACAAATGCGATCGCGCGTTTATTACATAGTATTGTCGGTGGGGTAGCAGTTTCCAGTGGGCGATCGCAAGCGATGATGGCTTTACTCAAACGCAGTCTCAAACCTGATGATTTGCCTACAGATATGGAAGAAGATCAAGTGACAGGCTTTTTGGGTGGTGGTCTTCCCCAAGATGCCCAAATTTGGTCAAAGGCAGGCTGGACAAGTCAAGTCCGCCACGATGCAGCTTATATCGAGCTACCAGAGCAAAAACGCCCTTACATCTTAGTGGTATTTACTGAAGGTAAAGCACATGCTCAAAACCGAGCTATTTTGCCCTTTGTCTCTAAGCTAGTTGTCGAAGCAATTAACAGTCTCTAAGCAGCGACAGTTAGAGGTGAGGGGAGGGTTTGCTTGGGAAAAGGATAAGGGGTAAAAACTCATTCTTTTTCCCTTTTCCCTTGAACATTTTTTCTCTTTGGACTGTGACACAATCCTCAATTATCTTATACCAATTAATTTCTATATTTTGTAACTGTTGAATACCGCAAGGGCTGCGGTTATTATCATAACTAGTTAAACTATTTTTTAATTATATATTCAAAGAATAGAAGCTTGAACCTGAAGCAAGATTAATTACAAAAATGCTGATGTCTGCTGATTTTTTCCTGACTCAAAATTAGAATAGATTATTTAATTTTTTAAAATACCATCTAAAAAGTTACTCCCTTTTCAGGATGGAAAAACTGATTTTCTGGTGTTAAAGTTTGAATATTGCCCAAGTTCTTCTATATGTGGCAAGATTCTGTTAGGAGTGAATGTGAATACTATTTTTCTTCGTAAAGGTGTTTTGTTGCCCATAGTGGCTGTTGTAGTTCTAGGTAGTGGCTTCTCTGCCAAAGCTCAGACGACGGACAATGTTAGCAGCCAGCAGTTAATAGAACCTGCTGTAACTGCTGTGTCTTCTAACCAGTCGAATACTGAATTAGAGACTAAGAGCCAGGAACTCTCCACTGAGACACCTGCCAATCAAACACAAACATCTGATTCTACTGCATTGCAACAGTTTCCCAGTGTTAGCGCGCAAGAAAGCGCCAGTCGCACACTTACACCTGTTCCAGGTACAGTTGCAACCTCATCAGGCGCATTAACACCTGAAACATCTGAGTATGCAGAACCTACTTCAGCAACTTCCGCTCCACCGGCTCCTGTAGTGGCACAATCAAATATTGATATTGGCAGACCTACGCGTGGTGGTAGAAGCTATATCGGTGTCGCTGGTAACATTGGTCTTGATGGTAATAGCGCATCTTTAGGTGATGGTAATTTTGCGGCTATCAGCAAAATCGGTCTCACAAATACCTTCTCATTCAGACCATCAGCAGTGTTTGGGGACAATACGACAATTCTTCTTCCCCTCACCTACGACTTTTCCTTCAAGCAAGCAGATCCGTTTAACGAACCATTAGCTATAGCGCCTTATATCGGAGCAGGTGCAGCTATTTCCACTGGCGATAACTCGCAAGTTGGCTTCTTAGTGACTGGCGGTATTGATGTACCTCTAAATCAGCAATTTACAGCAACAGCTGCTGTGAATGCCGGATTTTTGGATGATACCAATATCGGCTTGATGATAGGAGTTGGTTATAACTTTAGTGGCTTTGGGTTTTAGAAGTTAAGTTACAGCGAAGTACTGAGTGCTGAGTATAAACCCAGTTACTTGATGCCTTTAAGCAATCAACACTGTCTTAACCTATGCTTCGATCGCTATACGAGTAATTAGTTAAAAGTTATGAGTTAAGAAGGATGAATTAGTAATGCTTAACTCTTAACTTCCCTCCTAACTATTTCCTTTTTTTCATTGCCAATTATGATATTTTTGTCACTTTGACAGGACTAAAGCGATCGCTTTAATGATGATGGTAATGGTGCGATCGCAGTTTCTCATATATGGGGTTTCTCCTTTGCCTCTTCTTGACTTTTGCACTAGCTTTGATAAACAGTAACGCTTAAAATCGATTCCGTAGATCGCGAATTACTCAAAGCTAAATATGAAACTTTTCCCCAAGGTTTGCAGCGTAGTTTTACAGATAGCAGTGACAGTCACTTTTGCTACTCCTGTATTGGCAGAAATCGTTAATATTAACCTGCTGCAACTGAATGATATCTATGAAATTACTCCTGTAGAAGGGGGAACTCGCGGTGGTTTGGCCCGTGTCGCTACCCTACGACAACAACTTTACAAGGAAAACCCTCGCACCTACACAATTTTAGCTGGAGATGCCTTTAGCCCTTCGGCTTTAGGAACTGCCAAAATTAACGGTATACCCTTAGCAGGTCAACAAATGGTGGCTGTAATGAATACCTTGGGGTTTGACTATGCGACTTTTGGCAATCATGAATTTGACCTCCCAGAAAACCTTTTTTATCAACGATTGCAAGAATCTCGCTTTCGCTGGATTTCCAGTAATGTATCAGATCGTAAAGGGCAACCTTTTAAAGGAGTTCCCCGATCGCTTGTATTTAATGTCAAAGGCGATCGCGGGGCTGTGGTTAGGGTAGGATTAATTGGCGTGACTCTTAATAGCAATCGGTCTGGCTACGCCAGTTACACCGATCCGATTGCCACAGCCAAACAGCAGGTTCAGGCACTCAAGGGTAAAGTTGATATTATCGTTGCTATTACCCATTTGCCAATTGAAAGCGATCGTCTACTGGCGGAAACTGTACCCGAAATTGATATTATTATTGGCGGTCACGAACACGAAAATATCCAGCAATGGCGGGGTCGGGACTTTACACCGATTTTTAAAGCAGATGCTAATGCTCGTACAGTATACGTTCACAAATTGAGCTACGATACAATCGGGCACAACCTTCAGATTAACTCTCGTTTAATCCCGATTACCGACAAAATCCCCGACGAACCCAAAACCGCCAAAGTGGTTAAAGAATGGCTAGAACGAGGTTATCAAGCCTTTCGCGCTAGTGGTTTTGAGCCAGAACAGAAAATTGCCAAAATTCCAGATGCTTTAGATGGTTTAGAATCTAGCGTCCGCAACAAATCTACGAAGCTGACAGAGTTAATTGCTTCAGCAATGTTGAAGGAAGTACCAAATGCAGATTTAGCCATATTTAATAGCGGTTCAATTCGGATTGATGATGTGATTCCAGCAGGTGCAATTACTCAATACGATGTAATTCGTATACTACCCTTTGGTGGCAAAGTTGTAGCCGTAGAGATGAATGGCGTGTTATTAAAAAGAGTATTGGATCGAGGTCAAGTTAATAAAGGCTCTGGTGGCTATTTACAAACAGCTAAAGTAACTCAACAATCAAATTCAGGCAATTGGTTAATTAACGGCAAACCTCTTGATTTTAAACAAACTTACAAAGTTGCTATTAATGATTTCTTGCTTAGTGGAAAAGAACAAGGATTAGACTTTTTAAATCTTCAACAAGTAGGAATAAAGCTAATAGCTGAAAAGCGAGACATTCGCTTTGTTGTGATTGACGAATTAAAAAATCAACCAACTGTTAAGTTAAAACCAGTCTTAAGAGACTATTTATAAAGTAAATATTAAGGTAGAGGAGCCAGTGCGGTGAAGCAGCCCCCATCTTGGCGGTTCCCGTCGATGGGGGACTGCTGAACCCGAAGGGTGGACGGGTTTCACAGGCTACAGCAACTGGCGTTGTGTTACGGCTGCGTAAGGATTTGAGAGTTTAAGATAGTAAGAATCAGCCGTAACGCACCATGTTTCTCGGTGCGTTAAGCGTTGCCATAACGCACCCTACAATTTCAGGTTTACTTTATAAATCACCTCTTAGCGCTTTCTATCTCTACAATTGATTCAGGAAGCAAATTAAATTGCGAAATTACAATTCCCCTTAAAATTTAAGGTATTTGCATAAATCATTTCAAAACAACTGTGAATTTTTTAACAGTTATTCTTGGTTTTCATACGGAGTTAAAGCACATACATACATACATCGATACGAAGACTTGTATTTAATGCAATAAATATTGATAAATAGTAACAATTAGAAAACTAAACATCGCGAACATGAAGTACTTATTTATCCTTTGGGCGCTTGTATTATTATTAATCATTCCCAGCGAGGCACTTGCCCAAGCCAAGCAGCCTCATAATTTGATACCTGGACTGGGAACGCACTACCATGCTGTTTCTACTAGTAATCCCGAAGCGCAAAAGTTTTTCGAGCAAGGATTGAATTTAATTTACGCTTTCAATCATGATGAAGCAGTACGTTCTTTTCAACATGCTGCCGAACTCGATCCGCAAATGGCAATGGCATATTGGGGTATTGCCCTTGCTTTGGGAGCCAATATTAATTTAGATATAGATCCTGAGCGAGAACGAGTTTCATATCAAACAATCCAGCAAGCTTTAGCACTTTCTAACCAAGCAACAATTGCAGAACAGGATTATATCGCTGCTTTAGCAAAGCGTTACTCCAACGATCCCCATGCAGATTTACATCAACTAGCGGTGGACTATGCTAAAGCAATGGCAGCTTTAGCCAAGCGCTATCCCGATGACTTAGATGCAGCAACACTTTACGCTGAAAGCTTGATGGATTTACATCCCTGGCAACTTTGGAGCCATGATGGCAAACCACAGGCAGATACAAAAGAGATTGTAGCTGTTTTAGAATCCGTACTCCAACGCGATCCAGACAATCCCGGAGCTAATCATTACTACATCCATGCTGTAGAAGCATCGCTTTCCCCAGAACGCGCTCTCCCAAGTGCTAAACGACTGGAAACCCTAGTTCCCGCTGCGGGACATCTAGTACATATGCCTTCCCATATTTATTTTCGTGTGGGAGATTATAAAAAGGCGATGTTAGCAAACGAACGAGCGATCGCCCAAGACGACATCTATATTAAAAATAATAAAGTCCGGGGTATTTACCCCCTGATGTACTATAACCACAACATTCATTTTCTAATGGTAGCCAGCAGCATGGCAGGAAGATATCAAGATGCTTTGCAAGCTGCCGATAGGTTAGTGACAAATGCTGCCTCTATCGATCCATATTTACCTATGCTGGAGGGATTCCTTGGTAGCAAAATGCTAATTCAGACGCGGTTTGGTGACTGGGATGCCATCTGCAAAACTCCTGCGCCTGATATCAAACTACCTACGACTAATGCACTCTGGCATTTTGCTCGCGGAATGGCAAACGCCGCCACAGGAAAACTAGAAGATGCAATTAGTGAAAGTCATGCCTTGCTAGTTGCTAAACAGACAATTCCTGCTGAAGCAACCATTGGCTTTAGTCCTGCTAATCGGATTCTCAACATCGCGGCAAAAATTTTGGATGGTAAAATTGCCAAAACCAAGCATGACTACGAATCTGCGATCGACTTCCTGCAACAAGCAGTAGTAGCAGAAGATGCCCTTGATTATGTAGAACCACCAGATTGGTACTTTCCCTCACGAGAATTTTTAGGCGGCGTGCTATTAGCTAAGGGTGACTATGCACAAGCAGAGAAAGTTTTTCGGGCCGATTTAGAAAAGTATCCTCATAATGGACGTTCTTTATTTGGCTTGCAAGCAAGTTTACAGGCACAAGGCAAAGATGAGGTTGCTCAACTCGTACAAAAAGAATTTGCTACGGTATGGAAAAATACAGATACTCAGCTACAAGTTGAAAATCTTTGAATATATAGCAAAGTGCTGAGTGCTGAGTGCTGAGTGCTGAGTAATAACCAATTGCTTGGTGGCTTTGAGCAATCAATACTGTATCCATTAGAAGAATGTTTCAATCCCGAATAGGGATTAAGTGAAATTTCAACTTTTTTCCTCCACGGTTTACGTCGTCGAACCCTTGGTTTCAATCCCTAATAGGGATTAAGTGAAATTTCAACCCTTTTCATAATTTCGATGGGTCTATCATTAGCTGTTTCAATCCCTAATAGGGAGTAAGTGAAATTTCAACCAATCTGAGATAATTTTCTCGCCGTTGAATTGTGTTTCAATCCCTAATAGGGAGTAAGTGAAATTTCAACCAGTTGCGGTGGTGCTATGAAGATACGCGAATACGTTTCAATCCCTAATAGGGAGTAAGTGAAATTTCAACTTTAACAAATCGTATTCGGACTTAGCAATCTAATGTTTCAATCCCTAATAGGGAGTAAGTGAAATTTCAACTAATGTTGCGCGTCTTAGCAGCATTGCTATAAACAGGTTTCAATCCCTAATAGGGAGTAAGTGAAATTTCAACTGTCAGGCCCAAGATAATAGTCGAAAGACAGATTGTTTCAATCCCTAATAGGGAGTAAGTGAAATTTCAACACGGCACCGGAACACGTTTCCTCTGATATCTGCGGTTGTTTCAATCCCTAATAGGGAGTAAGTGAAATTTCAACTAGGTTATCTCTGTCCCGTCGAAGTCCGGCAAAGTGTTTCAATCCCTAATAGGGAGTAAGTGAAATTTCAACCAGAAAACAAAAAACTAAAAGGAGAAGAAGTCAAAGTTTCAATCCCTAATAGGGAGTAAGTGAAATTTCAACAACGGAGTTGCGGAATACATCCAAGTTTGGGGAACCGTTTCAATCCCTAATAGGGAGTAAGTGAAATTTCAACTTTTATAGAGCTATTCCATCTGTATCCGGATTAGTTTCAATCCCTAATAGGGAGTAAGTGAAATTTCAACTCTCAAGCCTCAGCAATTCTCGGTATTTAGTATCGTAGTTTCAATCCCTAATAGGGAGTAAGTGAAATTTCAACAATTGATGTATTTGGGCCGATTTGCTGCGGCTTGCGTTTCAATCCCTAATAGGGAGTAAGTGAAATTTCAACAACGCCGACATCTATATCTAGAATGCGTTCACTTGTTTCAATCCCTAATAGGGAGTAAGTGAAATTTCAACGATTGGTTGTACGGGCCTGGATACATGCCCCCTGCTGTTTCAATCCCTAATAGGGAGTAAGTGAAATTTCAACCCAGATATCAAAACCATTGCTTCAACTGAGTGCGTTTCAATCCCTAATAGGGAGTAAGTGAAATTTCAACTACAAAAGTTGTTCGTATTCCTGTCAGCAAGTCTGTTTCAATCCCTAATAGGGAGTAAGTGAAATTTCAACCGCCTTCTCCAAGTCCATCGCCTTCTCCAAGTCCGTTTCAATCCCTAATAGGGAGTAAGTGAAATTTCAACTGCGGTCGCCTCGAATACGATCTATATTGGGTTTTCAAGGTTCTGTTGCGCGAATGAGGTAATAATAGCATAAAAAATTGTTACCCAGTAATCAGCAAATTGCTAAAACCCTTTCTAGACAAGGTGCGCGGCTACTAAAAGAGATATTTTGTTCGCAAGCCTGATGTTAAAAGGGTTTCAAGCTCATTTGCCAAAATTTGATTTCAAACAGCTACCCATCCGCGCCTGAAGGAATGAAAATACTGCTGTTATCAAGGTTTTACCAGCAATACGTTCAACTAGAGCAAAACAGCAAGCATACACAAATCATTTGGCAGTAATTTCACTTGCGAGTCGCTATATTCCTTTATTTACCGCATTTCTAGTATTTTTTCAATTGAAGCGATCGCTTTTTTAGTTCAGTCTCCCAGAACTTGGGGAGTGGGTAATTCACCACTCCCTAATTCCTCTAAGCTTCGATAACCACTCTGAGGTTGCCACGTTTTTTGGCAACACGGCAGGCAGTAGTACTACCAGAACGCTCGAATTCTAAATCGAGGATGGTGGGGCCGACTCGTAAATTGTGTAATGACAGACGATTAATTGACTCTGGCAAAGCAGGGTCGATAATTCGCAAGCAGTTATTTTGCGCGTCGGGCACTAAATTGACGACCATTTGCAGTAATTGAAAAATACTGCCAGTAGCCCAAGCCTGGGGCGTACAAGCAACTGGATATTGTACAGGGGCGTTATCACCATTACGTTCGTAACCGCAAAACAGTTCTGGAGGACGTTGATAAGGTTGCTGGTGGGTCATGTCGAACAAGCCTTGGAAGAGTTCTAGTGCTTGGTCGATTAGTCCTAGCGATCGCAACCCCATCGCAATGAGAGCATTATCGTGGGGCCAAACCGAACCAATGTGATAGCCCATAGGATTATAAGCTGGTGACAAACTGCTTAAGGTACGAATGCCCCAGCCATTAAACATATCTGGCGCGCGCAACCGCTCTGCTACACTGTAGGCTTTTTCTGGAGTGAAAATGCCCAAATGCAAACAGTGTCCGGGATTGGATGTAATACTCTCGACTTGCTTACCTTCTCCATCCAAAGCCAAAGCGCAGAAATCTTGGTCTTCCATCCAAAAATCTCTATTGAAACGCACTTTCAGATTTCTGGCTTCTTCTAGCCAGGAGTCGGCTAAGTCAAGGCGTTTTTTCATTCTGGCAATTTCTGACAAACGCACTTTCGCCGCATACACGTAAGCTTGCACTTCACATAAAGCGATCGGGCCGTTGGCTAGCTCTCCCTTACGGTCTACAATACAGTCACCAGAGTCTTTCCATCCCTGGTTATCTAGACCTCGTTTGGATTTGCGGTAATAAGTGAGATAGCCAGTTTGTTTGGAATTGCGATCTATCCACTCCATTGCCGCCAGAGCATTTGGCCAAAGTTGCTCTAGGGTTTCTCCATCGTGAGTCCAAGCGTAGTATTCAGCATACAACATCAACCATAGGGGAGTAGCATCAACAGTACCGTAGTAGGGTGTATGGGGAATTTCTTGACAACGAGCCATTTCTCCGAAGCGTAACTCGTGCAAAATCTTGCCTGGTTCTTCTTCGCGCCAATCGTCTTCATTTTTACCTTGATATGCTGCCAGTATCATTAAGGTTTCTTTGGCAATTTGCGAGTTTAACATCAAAGTTTGGGAAGCTGTAATTAACGAATCGCGCCCAAACAACGCCGAAAACCAAGGAACTCCAGCAGAGACAGTTTTATACTTGCCAAAAGACTGACGCAACAAATACATATCTTGTTCGGCTCGCTCAATCACTCGATTGAAACCGCTCTTATCGGAGCTGATGCGTGTAATTTGTTGTAACCAGTGTTGTTCTTCCATTAACTCAGCAGCTTTGGCTTGTCCGAGGGTAAACGCTGCACTTACGGTAGAACTGGATGCATTGTTAGTTAACATATTCATCCGATAGCCCAGCTTTTGAGTTTCGTGAGAAGCCAAATCTAAGCGCCAAATTGCCGTGTAACCTTTGAAATAGTCTGGTTGGCGATGCTGAAATTGAATCCGCGATTCCATTACTAAGCCATCTAGACCTTGATAAGCTAATGTCAAAGATTCAGGAGGTTGATGATGCACAGGCGCAACGCTATCAGGTGCAAATGCTCCTTCTTCTGTTATTGGTTCGGCTAGGCGTAAAAGCCTACCTTGTTGTTCTCTGTCGTAACCCCTAACTTCAAACAAATCCATAAAATCTGCATCAAAGCTGAGACTGAGTTCAAAACTAACGGTAGTTGTACTGTAGTTAGCTACCTCTATTTCTTCAAAGAGTGCGCCATTGAGAACAATTTCCCGGCGAATTCCTACAGTTTCAGCTCTTAGACGTTCTTCTATTCTCGGATTGGTACATAAAACTGAGAGTGAAAAGCCCTTCTCAGCAGTACTACTGAGAAGTACAGGCGATCGCCCTTCAATTTGTAACTCCAAGCGACTGAGAAATCGCGTATCACAGCAAAACAGTCCCATACTTGGGTTGCCATCATTGAGGGAACAGCCAGAAATGTTCCCAATTGTATCCGTTACCAAAAATAAATCATCATCTTTAGCTGTCAAAGTTGGTTGTGGTCTTTCACTCACAACACAAGGCCACTCTGGGATAGGTAATTGTTCTGCTGGGATAAAAGTTTTTCCGTCCAGTAAAATTCTTTCCGGGTTCGTCGGTGTATCCGGTGTCATTAGCTAAAATTCCGTTTATGGGTCTATATTTTCGTGGTGTATCAGCGTCAGTAGGGTCAGTAAAAACAAGATACGCGAGCAAAATTATTCGAGCCACTGAAGCTAAATTTATACTTACATACTGACTCGAAAGTAGTGTTGTATTACTCAAGTTTGCCTAGGGAAGACCGATACCCTACCCTGAAAGCGTTACTACAGACTACTAGTAGTCTGGCAAGTCAACTTTGCATGATGACAAGCTAAAGAGGTAAGAGAGTTATTATTTAGTGACTTCTTCACTCCCTCTGTTCCCCCTACTTGCCTTTACCCAATATTGGGTTGGTAGAGTATTAGGATATACGCAGTCCATCAAGACTGTTGGCAAAAGGATAGGTATACAACATACATAACAAATCTTAATAGACTTATGTTATCTAAAATCTGAAGTCAAGCTTAAAAACCGAGTATTTTCGCCTGATTCCTAAGTTACGGAACCTTCAGAAACATCATAATCTAGAGAATCCACAACTTTTTATCAATACTAGGTAAGCACATTGCTAAAAAATTGTGTAAATTACTTTCTGAATTTTTCTATTTGATGACAGATATTTATGTAAATTAATCAAATTTGAATAATTCATTAAAAAAATTAATGAACTTATGTAAAGCTAAATATTGATTATGGTTCATCGGGCAAAATATGAGGTGATGCGATCGCAGAACAACTAGTAAATTCCAAAGGAAAGTTAATTGCATCAAGATTTTATGTATGGCAAAGACTAGTCTATGTATTGGTGTGTGGGTTAAGAAATTCCCAATTATACGTAACTTTATTTAAATAAACATTTTTGATTTTGACAATTGTACAAGCTGCGATCGCAGTTGCTAAAAATTTCGTCTAATATGAAAAAATAGTACAATCTTTGAGGAGTTACCAATCAAAAACATTAAATCATCTAGCATTTACAAGTAGTTTTGTAATTGCATTCAATGCGGATAAAAAATCCTTGGATAAAAACCCAAACAGTTATGTCACGTCTGCTCCCATAGCATATCAAGGAATGAAAAACGACTGTATTGGTGTTATTGGTCTATTTTAAATCTAGACTTTTAAATTTGTCAGAACAGCCATCAACGCTCCTCAGTCCTAGTTTCTCCTTGCAAATCTTTATATCTACGCGACTAACTATTTTTAATTTTTGTAAAGCGTTACTACTGGTTTCTTACACTAACTTTGCAGCAACGATCGCAGCGAGAAAAGTTGCTATTTTCTCCCTATTCCCCTAAGTTGGCTTGGAGAGAAACGTACCAACAGTGCTAAACTCACCGCAAGCAGCTGGTTTTTTCTAGCAACTTCTCTTATCGCTCCTCTCAAATGTGATTCAGGATTCTTTACATATTGCAACTGTCTACTTCACTTGAGAGTCCGTTGTAATTTGTACAATGCATCTGTGACGTGGATCTTGTTCAAATTGTGGCTCTCTTTTAAAGATATTCATGAGCATTGCTACTTCCGTGCTGAGTGAACTGCTACAGTCCATACCCTACCTGCGACCCCAGCTATACTTTAAGGCTTCACTAACGGCGCTCTCCCATGCGATGGAAGACCAAGTTTTGGCTGCAACTTTAGAGCAACCTCTAGTAATTGCTAGCTTCCAAAGAGAGCGATACTATCGCCAAGAAGCTCATCGCTATCTGCGACTAGCTCAACGAAGTAATCAAATATACGTTTTGTCCGCACCAGAAACTGATTTCACCCACAGTTCGGAAGCCTACGAAAAGATCGCTTTCGAGCTAGAAGATGCCTTAAGCCAAGAGTGGCATTTGGTGGTAATTGCCGACAATTATGCTACTTGTCTGGTGTGTCGAGAAAGTCTCGGTTCCATTGCTAAAAGTAAGCAAATACCAGAGTTCAATCCAAGTCTGGATACAGACACATCTCGCAGGTTTGAGGGAATTTGGACATCAGAAAGGGGAGTCAGTGTTAAAGCAGCAGAATTGTTATTAAACAGGATTTTGATTTACAGACCAGACTTAGCAAGTAAAATTCAGTATGCACGCCAGAGATTTGGCATCGGGGAAACTAAAAGCTACTCGCCAGTAAACCAGATAACTGAATTTGCTTGTGATATTGATACTGACCCCTTTGTGCAACGCTTAGTAACTTACCTGCAAGCTAGTCAGTACAAACTGCATAAAGCTTACCGTTCTATCACTGCCCAAGCACGTAAAGAGCGTTTAGTCAACTCCATTAGTACTGCCATTCGGCGATCGCTCGATCCGCACGAAGTGCTACAAATTGCAGTCCAAGAACTCGGACAGCACCTAGGAGCTAGTCGCTGTCTGATTTACCGCGCTCAAGCCACAGATGCCAAAGCCACAATTGAACATGAGTTTTTAATTCTTGGCGTTTCACCTATTTGCGGACAAACTTGGGAGTTAAAGAAAAATCCCTTATTTCAGGAAGTAGTACAACAGGGCGAGGGTGTCTGTGTAGCCGATACAATGAATGACTCGCGTGTTACCAAATCGGCAGCGCTGTCCTCGATCGCCAAAAAATTTGCCATTCGTTCTTGGCTGATAGAGCCAGTATTGTATCAAGGGCGATTGTTGGGCATTGTAGAATTGCACTATTGCAACTTGCCACCGCATCAATGGCAATCAGGAGAGTTAGATTTAGTAAAAGCGATCGCAACTCAAATGGGAGCAGCTCTGATTCAAGCAGAAGCCTACGCTAACTTAGAAGACCTGAACCAACAACTAGAAGCCCTCGATCGCACCCGCAGTAACCTCATAGCCATTACCGGGCACGAACTTCGTACCCCTTTATCTACCATTCAAGTTTGTCTAGAAAGTCTCGCCAGCGAACCGGATATGCCCTTAGAGTTGCAGCAAGTAATGCTCAATACTGCCCTTGCCGACTCAGAACGGATGCGGAAACTAGTACAAGATTTCCTGACTCTTTCCAATCTCGAAAGCGGTCGAGTGGAGTGGCATCCCGAATCCCTGACTTTACAAGAATGCGTAGACTTAGCACTCAGCCGACTGCGGGCGCGCCCCAGTGTAGAACAGCCGCCCCCAATCAAAACTAAAATTTCCCAAAACTTGCCTTTGGTTAGAGCTGACGGCGATTGGCTGGTAGAAGTCCTAGCAAAACTCATAGATAACGCTTGTAAATTTACACCGCCAGAAGGTGAAATCTCCATTAAAGCTACTCGTAACAGCAAGCAAATGGTTGAAGTGACAGTGGCAGACACTGGAAGAGGCATCGAACCCAATCGTCTAGAAATAGTTTTTGACCGCTTTTATCAAGAAGAAGGAGCGCTGCGACGTACCACTGGCGGTACTGGTTTGGGGTTAGCAATATGCCGTCAAATTGTTAACGGCTGGGGTGGTGAGATTTGGGCAGAATCAACTGGCAAAGACCAAGGCAGTCAATTTCATTTTACTGTTCCCATTGTTAAAGGCAGTGAAGAGGAAAAGCGGTTAAAAGTCAAGAGTAAATAGTTATTAGTCATTAGTCAGCGATCGGTAGTTAATTGCAACTGACAACTGACTATTGTACAGACGCGATTAATCGCGTCTCTACGACAACCAAAAAACTTACTAAAAACTGTTACAGTCTATGACGCGATCGCAATACGATCGTGATGACAGTGTTAGGATGCCCTAAAAACCTTGAGAGAATGCTTATGGCAGAACAACTTTCTGGAAAAACCCCCCTGTATGCCGGCAGCACTGGTGGCTTGCTGACAAAAGCAAAAGAAGAAGAAAAGTACGCAATCACTTGGACTAGCCCCAAAGCACAAGTATTTGAATTGCCTACAGGTGGCGCTGCTACCATGCAGCAAGGTGAAAACCTGCTGTATCTAGCTCGTAAAGAACAAGGCATTGCTTTAGGCGGTCAACTGCGGAAATTCAAAATCACAGACTACAAAATCTACCGGATTTACCCCAACGGCGAAACCAATTTCATCCATCCAGCTGATGGTGTCTTCCCCGAAAAGGTAAATGAAGGTCGTGAAAAAGTGCGTTTCGTAGCGCGCAGCATCGGGCAAAACCCCAGCCCAGCACAACTAAAGTTTAGTGGTAAATATACCTACGACGCTTAATTAAGTGCTGAGGAGCCACTGCGTTGGGCAGACATTGCGTTGCGGGGTTTCCCCCCGTTGTAGCAAGTGTCGTCGGCTTTGCCGACTTGAAGCAAGTGGCGTTGCTGAGTTCTGAGTTCTGAGTTAAAAAAATTTCACGACTCAAAACTTATTACTCAGCACTCAACAGACAGCTGGGCTAATTAAAAATAACTGTTTATGATCTTTCCCGACTTTTCTGATTTTTCTTTGCTAGCTTTGCAAGGCAACTTTGTGCCAGTTTATCAAGAATGGGTTGCAGACTTAGATACGCCAGTATCTGCTTGGTATAAAGTTTGTGCAGGCCAGCCTTATAGCTTTTTGTTGGAGTCGGTAGAAGGTGGGGAAAAATTAGGGCGTTATAGTTTAGTAGGTTGCGATCCTGTGTGGATTTTGTCTGCTAGGGGAAATCTCACAACCCAAACACACCGAGATGGTTCGCAGGTTGTTTTTGAAGGCGATCCTTTTACAGCTTTAGCCCAATGTCTAGAACCTTATCACCCGGTCAAGTTACCAGAACTACCGCCAGGAATTGGCGGCTTGATGGGATTTTGGGGTTATGAATTAATTCACTGGATAGAGCCGCGCGTACCAATTCATGCACCAGATGAGCGTAATATCCCTGATGGATTATGGATGCAGGTAGACCACCTGTTAGTTTTTGACCAAGTAAAGCGGAAAATTTGGGCGATCGCTTATGCCGATCTGCGCGACCCAGAAGTAGACTTGAAAGCAGCATATCAAAAAGCCTGCGATCGCGTCAGTCAAATGGTCAGCAAGCTATCTTTACCCCTATCACCAGAAAAAACCATATTAGAGTGGACACCTCCAGGGAATAAGAAAGCAGGGGGAGCTGGGGGAGTAGGGGAATATACAAGTAACTTCACTCGTCCGGAATTTTGTGCCAGTGTCCAAAAAGCAAAAGAGTACATTAAAGCAGGCGATATCTTTCAAGTCGTCATTTCTCAACGGCTAGCAACAGAATATACAGGCGACCCCTTTGCGCTTTACCGTTCGCTACGCCAGATTAATCCTTCGCCTTACATGGCTTACTTTCACTTCCAAGATTGGCAAATTATCGGTTCTAGTCCGGAAGTAATGGTAAAAGCAGAACGAGATTCAGATGGGGACATCGTAGCAACAGTACGCCCAATTGCTGGGACGCGTCCTCGCGGAAAAACAACCAAAGAAGATGCAGCATTGGCTGAGGATTTGCTAGAAGATCCCAAGGAAATAGCCGAACACGTGATGCTTGTTGACTTAGGGCGCAATGATTTGGGGCGTGTTTGCCAAAGCGGTAGTGTGAAAGTAGATGAATTAATGGTGGTTGAACGCTACTCCCATGTAATGCACATTGTTAGTAATGTTGTGGGTAAATTGGCGCCAGAGAAAACAGCCTGGGATTTACTTAAAGCTTGTTTTCCAGCAGGTACAGTTAGCGGCGCACCCAAGATTCGGGCTATGGAAATTATCCACGAGTTAGAACCGAGTCGCCGGGGCGTTTATTCTGGCGTTTATGGTTATTACGATTTTGAAGGACAATTGAATAGCGCGATCGCAATTCGCACGATGGTATTACACGATAATACGGTAAGCGTACAAGCTGGTGCGGGTTTGGTCGCTGATTCCGACCCAGAGAAAGAATACGAAGAGACACTAAATAAAGCTAGAGGGTTGCTAGTAGCGATTCGTTGTTTACGTTGAAAAATTAAAAGAAGTCCCAGCAGCCAAAGCCAAGACTTCATTTGAAATTATTACAAGTAAACACCGAACAAGACTGCTCATCCAACGTTACTTAGAAAAATTGGCCAAAGAGCGCCTGCTACCGCAACAGCGATTAGGACATTAGTGAAAAAATTACCTAATTCAGCTTGTTGTCCCAGACTTTTATCGTCTTGACCAGCAGTAAAAAACAAAGACCAAGCTTGATTTGCATTGATTTTTGTAAAGTTGTTGAAATCAGGGCGAAAGACAACAGGCCCGATTAAATCTTTTTTGGGGTAATCAAAATCAGTTTTCATAGCTTTCCTCTAAATTGTTCTATTTGTTATAAATCGAGCAAAATTCATTAATTAGAGGCTAGTTAGCCACCCTATTAAACTGTGTCCGGTTAAAACTTCAAGGGCTATGAGTGAAACAAAGCCAATCATTGCTAACCGACCATTGAGTTTTTCTGCATATTCAGTAAAGCCAGTTTGTGAAGTTTCATCGACGTAAACCTTGGGTTCAATCGCAAAGTTGTTAAGTTGACCCAATTCGTTAACGGTGAAGCCCTTACTTGTCATCTTTTTGCTCCTTGTTTGTCCTCATCTGTAAAATAATATTACGAAATGTAAAGATTAATTGCAATACCTTTACATGTAGAGATAGGTAGTGTGAACCGTATAAAAGAGGTAATGAATACCGTAATACCTTCGCTTTCCCGTAAGGATAAGGGAACCGCAAGCACTATGTAGCTAGCAGTGCAAATTGAAAGATGGTTATACCCAAAAGCTACAGGGAAGGTACAAACTCCCTAGAATGTTTGTAGCGTTAAGGTGAATTCTAAAGCCAGAACTGGCGATCGCTCTCCATCATCTCTGGCGACGCGATCGCAACTTGCACAGCACTAAACTAGAAAGTAAGATGCTGGAATCAGAATATGGATGCCACGATAACCACTTTACCTCCTACCCTCAAATTGAAAATCGACTTGACTGACGAGCAATTTTTCCAAATGTGTCAGAGGAACCGCGATTATCGATTTGAGCGTACAGCATCAGGGGAAATATTAATTATGCCACCTACAGGTAGTGATACTGGCAACTGTAACTTTGATATGGTTGTTGAATTAGGAATCTGGAATAAACAGACTAAATTAGGCAAAGGTTTTGACTCTTCAACTGGCTTCACCCTACCCAATGGTGCAAAACGTTCACCCGATGCTTCTTGGATAAGAATTGAGCGGTGGAATGCTTTAACCCCAGAACAACAAGAAAAATTTGCTCCGATTTGTCCTGATTTTGTAGTAGAGTTACGTTCTCCTAATGATTCTCTAAAAGATTTACAGGAGAAAATGCAGGAATATATTGAAAATGACGCTCAATTAGGTTGGTTAATTGACCGCAAAAACAAGCGAGTAGAAATTTACCGTCCAGGCAAAGATGTAGAGATATTAAACAACCCTACTAGTTTATTAGGAGAAAATATACTACCTGGATTTGTGTTGAATTTACAAGAGATTATATAGCTTTATGTTATACCGCACTCCATTATCTCTTGCGAGGCGATCGCAACTCGCACAGCACTAAACTAGAAAGTAAGATATTGGGATACGTATATGGAAGCTGTTGCAATCACTTTGCCTTCTACTCTTAAATTGAAAATCGACTTAACTGACGAGCAATTTTTTCAAATGTGTCAGAAAAACAGCGATTATCGATTTGAGCGTACAGCATCAGGGGAAATATTAATTATGCCACCTACAGGCAGCGATACAGGTAGACGTAACGTTAAAATTACAACTCAACTAGATATTTGGAACTCTGAGAGTAATTTAGGTGAAGTTTTTGACTCTTCAACTGGCTTCATTCTACCCAATGGTGCAGAACGTTCTCCTGATGCTTCTTGGGTGAGAATTGAACGATGGAATGCTTTAACCCCAGAACAGCAAGAAAAATTTGCCCCTATTTGTCCTGATTTTGTAATAGAGTTGCGTTCTCGTACTGATTCCTTGAAAGAATTGCAGGAGAAAATGCAGGAGTATATTGAAAACGGCGCTCAATTAGGTTGGTTAATTGACCGCAAAAACAAGCGAGTAGAAATTTACCGTCCAGGTAAAGATGTAGAGATATTAAACAATCCTACCAGCTTATCAGGAGAAAATGTGTTACCTGGATTTGTGTTGAATTTAAAAAAAATTATGTAGTTAGTTTATCTCATCTTTTACATCAGCATAAATAAGACTTTTGCAATTAATAAAACGTCAAAAATTTAACGATTAGGATACACATAGCGCATTTCAAAGCGACTCTGTTCCCAAAGTGGTAGTAAAGCTTGTTTTGCAGAATTTAACTGCGCTTGAGAAAAACAAATTTTTCCATTTTCTAGAATCCAGATAAACGTCCGAGTTATTAAATCTGCTTTTAAACTATTCTCATATTCAGAAGTATTTAACCTAGCTATTTGCCGTTCTAAACTATTTATTGCATCTTTAAAATTCCAGTTTGTCCAATTTATTGAATTGTGGGAGACTTCCTCTGATGCATTTCCCCACTCTACCCTACGCAAGTTGCCTAAAATATAGTCTATACCTGTTATCGAAGAATCAGTATTCCGTACCAAATCTGTAAATGCTTGGTAATATGCTTGCAAAACGGAAGCAGCAATATTCTCACAATAAATATTTAGCCAAGACTGGATATTATGAAGATAAGGGATTAACTCTTTAATCTCATTAATTTTTTCAATAGGAGTTAACTCGTATTGATATTTTTCTAGATTTTTTAGTAATTCACCTTGAGATAATTTAAATTGCTGTGAGTAATAATCAACAACTTTGGGAATATATTTATGTAATAACCATTGTTTGGTATATTCTGCTGTCCAAATACCTCGCGGCCCAATTTCTTGTTGCCAAAAAGGATTTCCTCTTTCAAGAGGTTGTAAATGAACATCATTTATTTCATATATTATATGAGTGATGTCAGTATCATTTTTAGGAAAAATAAAAGCGCGATCGCGAATCCCTCTACCTACACGAATTGGTATATCTTCTTGATGGAATAAATGCCATTCTGATTTGCCTTGAGTATAATTAAATTTCTTCGCAAATTTCTGCATCAAATCCCATAACTTCGAGTCTACAGAAAAAAGATGCACACCTCGAAGACCTAAAAATTCTATAAATTCAAATTCCCATGTTTCTAAAGTAGTTTCAAACTCAATTATTGAATTTTTATATTCTTGGCAAACTGTATCAATGCACAAACACAATTCTAAAGTTTCTAATTCCGATAAAATGATTGTTGTTTGTCCTAAAAAAACTTCAAAAATGTTGCTATCTAGTTGTTTGAGAAATCGACGGCAACCCCAATGTGGTTGAGTATTCAGCCCAGTAGTTAATTTACCTAAAATATATTGATGAGTCAAATTAACTTTTATACCTCTTAAAACAAGACTACTGAACTGTATCTGACAATTACCTTCAGAGAAACCTGTAGGCAAATTACAGTCGATTAAAACTTGAGTTTTCACAACAATTAAGCGGTTTCCTTCTCGTATCAGTGAAGGTTCAAAATCAGTTTTAGCTAAGACATTTTTTAAGTCTGGATGATATTTAATAAATTTTGCTATGAAATTAGATTTGGTATAAGTAGGTAAGTTAGATATACTTCTATCAATATTTTTTACAGTCTGAAAATTTAATTGATTATAGAAGTTAGAGGCAATATCAAAATTAATCAGTAAATCTGTATTTGTATTAATAAATAACTCTATTACGTGGTAACGATAGAATTGAAATATATTGAGATGATAACCATTAGTAATAATAAAAAATACAGGATTTAGATATTTACTGTAAAACTTCGCTTGTTCGATCGCTTGTTGATAATCGGTTTTCTGTGGCTCTAGACAGATAACGATAATCAAGGATGTATCTGCGTTTTGTTTTATCAGTTCATCAGTAGCAAAATATATTTGGACAATTTCTAATTGATTTTCATTAATTCCAATATTATGTATTGTTAAAGGATATTTACTCTGTCGGCACTTATCTGGATAACCAAGATACTGAAACAATGGCAAAACAAATTTTTTTTCCACATCATATGCATTTTGCAAAATTCGATTATCAAAAGCTTGTATCCATTTAATAAAATTTTTAATAGATTCTGAAATAGACATTAGGTAATCCACGGGATTGTATAAATATGCCTTTGTCTAAATTGTTCTTTAATTAGCAATTTATCAAGTTTGGGAAGATATTATAGTGATTGTGAATACTGAAGCAATTTGATAAAAGCTGATGTAGAGTAGTCTTAACAAAAGTAGCTAATTTTAACAAAAATATTTGTAAATTCTACTTACTGCTATACAAAAAAGAGATACAGCAATGCTGTATCCCTTGTTGTTTTATATAAGTTGCGAAGGTAAATCTAGACTAAAGCTGCTACCTTCTCTAACAAACCTTGAAACAACTTCAAACCATCACTGCCACCTAGCATGGCATCAGATGCTCTTTCTGGGTGCGGCATCATTCCCAAAACATTGCCTTGACGATTGCAAATTCCAGCAATGTTATTCAACGAACCATTGGGATTTTCGCCTACATAGCGAAAAATTACTTGCCCGTTATCTTCAATCTCTGATAAAGTCGCTTTATCGGCATAAAATCGACCTTCTCCGTGGGCAATGGGCAGAGTAATAATCTCACCATTTGTATAAGCTTGCGTCCAAGAGGTATTGGTATGCTCTACTTTCAAGGGAACGCGATCGCAGATAAAATGCAAATCTCGATTTCTTGTCAGCGCTCCTGGTAACAGTCCCGCTTCAGTTAATACCTGAAACCCGTTACAAATACCGAGGACAAACTTACCTTTTTGGGCGTGTTCGATGACCTGCTGCATCACAGGCGAAAACCGCGCGATCGCACCGCAGCGCAGATAATCCCCATAACTAAAGCCACCCGGAACAATCGCCACATCCAAATCAGCAATATCAGTTTCTTGATGCCAAATCATGCGAGTCGGTTGACCCAGCAAATCTTTGGTTACATAAGCAACATCGCGATCGCAATTAGAACCTGGAAAAACAACAACGCCGAATTTAGTCATTTGTCAGTTGTCAGTTGTCAGTTGTCAGTTGTCGTAGAGACGCAATTAATCGCATTTGTACAAGAATTATTTGTCGTAGAGACGCAATTAATCGCCTCTGTACGAGAGTCAGTTGTCCGTGGCAGAAGTAGTTATTATTTCTCCCTTGTCTCCCCTGCTCCCCTGCTCCCCCTGCTCCCCCTGCTCTCTTCCTGCTCCTTCATCGTCCCTAAAATACTCCCGTCTGAGTTTCGACCTCTATCAAATCAAAGCGGTAATTTTCAATCACCGTATTTGCTAGCATTTGATCGCAGATGCGATCGAGGTCTTGACGCGCTTTTTTCTCTTCCGTCGAGGTGATGAGTAGTTCGATGTATTTACCAATCCGCACTTGTTCGACGTTATCGTATCCCATTTGCTGAATACCAGATTGTACGGCTACACCAGCAGGGTCTAAAACAGAAGGACGAAGCGTCACGAAAATTTTGGCTAGATACTTCCTTCGCACTGGCTTATAAACCTCTAAAATCAATACTTTCAACCATTAGTCTCTGAAAAATGCTCATCTAATGCTCAAAAGCATTATTTTCAGTGTTTAAGCACGATCGTAGAGCATATTATTGTACTCATTGACCTGCTAAATCAATGCTAACTCTTGCTCACACTATATTATCTTTCTCTTCCCTTAGTCATCCAAAATTTTTCCAAAATTACGCAAACTTTACTTAAATCTTTACCCTACAAGCATTCTAACGAATTTAAATTATAAACTACCTATCCCGACTCAAATTAAACTAAGATGCAAAGCACTAGCTTTAAAGCGTGTTTATTTCTAACCTCCTTACGGTATGAAGTAAAAGCTTCATACTTCATTGTGCTCTTTGGGAGCAGCAAAGCCGTACATCCTTCATCCTTCAGATGACTAATCAAAAGCGAGTTGACATTATTTTAGGTACGCGTCCGGAAGCAATTAAATTAGCTCCAGTGATTCAAGCTTTCCAGAATTCTCCAGACTTTGAGTTGCAAGTAATTTTAACTGGACAGCATCGAGAAATGGTTGAGCAAGTAATGCAGTTGTTCAACCTCAAAGCAGATTATGACCTAGAGATTATGCAGCCTCAGCAATCTTTGAGCGATATTACTTGTCGCAGTTTGCGAGGCTTGGAAGCATTATTTCAAAAGAATAAACCAGATTTAGTAATAGTACAGGGAGATACCACTACAGCTTTTGGGGCAACTTTAGCAGCTTTTTATCAAAAAATCCCTGTAGGTCATGTAGAAGCAGGGTTAAGAACAGATGACTTATTCAATCCTTATCCAGAAGAAGCTAATCGGCGGCTGATTTCTCAACTTACTCAGTTGCACTTTGCACCAACTAGTTTGGCTGTGGAAAACTTGCAGCGTTCTGGTGTATTGGGAGAAATTCACCTGACAGGTAACACGGTAATTGATGCACTGCTGAATGTAGCTGCAACGCAACCAGCTTGTGATGTTCCAGGTTTAGACTGGAATGCGTATCGCACCTTGTTAGTGACAGTCCATCGGCGAGAGAATTGGGGAGAACCACTACAAGCGATCGCCCTGGGATTTTTGCAGATATTAGATAAGTTTCCCGACACAGCTTTACTTTTACCATTACACCGCAACCCGACAGTACGAGAACCTTTGCAAGCGCTTTTAGGTAATCATCCCCGAATTTTTTTAACAGAACCTTTAGATTATGCAGAATTGGTGGGTGCAATTGGGCGATCGCATTTTTTACTTACTGACTCTGGTGGTTTGCAAGAAGAAGCACCTAGCTTAGGAAAACCAGTGCTGGTTTTGAGAGAGACGACAGAAAGACCAGAAGCGGTTGCTGCGGGTACAGCTAAACTTGTGGGAACTACAAGCGAGAATATTGCTGCATCCGCAACTGAGTTGCTGAGTAATCCCCAAGCCTATGAAGCAATGGCAAATGCCATCAATCCTTTTGGGGATGGTCGTGCAGCAGAAAGGATATTGCAGATTGTCAAGAACTATTTAGGGACATGCAAAAATTAAGTTACTCATATGTCTAATTTCCTCAGCAATATTGTGTTTAAATACACAACACTCTTGATTTATAAACCTCATACATCAAAAGGCTTCCTGCCACAGCAAGATTGAGAGAGTCAACCGCCCCCGCCATCGGAATCCGGACAAGATGCTGGCAGAAGTCTCGCTGTTGTGGAGTCAGACCTTGGCGTTCTTCACCGAGGAAAAGAAGAGTAGATTGGGGATAATTAAACTGATGATAGTCAACCCGACCATCTGGCGAAGCACCAATAGCAAGACAGCTGCGATCGCGTACCCAATAACGGAGTGCTGGAAAGCTTGTACGTACAAACTTCTGGGTAAATATCGAACCCATAGAAGCCCGAATCACATCAGGCTCGTAAGGATCTATGCTTTCTTTTACGAACATGAATCCAGCACCTCCAACCGCTTCTGATGTCCGAATCAAAGTGCCAAGGTTTCCTGGCGAACGAACAGTTTCAACAGCCACCCAGCACAACCCTGCTTGTGGTGAGACTTCGTGCAGCTCGAACCAGCGTTGACGAACAATCGCACCAACGCCAGAGGCACGTTCGCTATGCGAGACACCTCGAAATTGTTCGGGTGTGACATTGATGCAGCAAATACCAGAGCGACGAGCTCTGCGAACTAGCTTCCGTGCAAGAGGTGCTGTTAGCAGCCTTTCACTAAACACGATCGCCTCAATATCAAAACTGTTGTCAATTACCTTTATAAAGTTACGCACACCCTCGATATAGAACAATCCGGAGGCATTACGGTGTGTGCGATTAAACTGGAGCTTTTCAACCTCGGTTAGCGTCGCCTCAACGTCTAACCGTTCGTGGCTGGAACTATTAACACCAGCCATCCTCCTTTAATAGAGCTACTAAGCTCTCTACAAAGAAAACTTGAATCAACATGAAATACTGCGGTAACTACGCCGCAGACATCAACTTCATTGCTATCAATAGTAACATACGCTTGTTATATCTTGGTAGATACAAGCGAGCTGCTTGTGACTCTAGCAGCCATGTTCTAGTAGTCTGCCAACCCAAAAATGTTAGGTGGAGGTTGGGTAAAGGATAAAAAACCTTTTCCCTTTCCCCCTTACCCCGCCAAGTTGCCTTGGCGTACTACTAGTAGCTGATAGTAAAAATGCTCCCAAATGATCTGCTTATCCTGGCTCTGTGACAATTCCTGCCTCAGTTATTTCAGCTTTTTTTGGACTGTATTTATATTTCAGATAGCTGTAATAGCTTACAACTTTCAAGACTGGTTCAATTAATATGGGTAGTACTGGACTCGAACCAGTGACATCCTGCTTGTAAGGCAGGCGCTCTACCAACTGAGCTAACCACCCGCTGTTGCACACAAGAATTAACTATAGCAAAATATTTGGCGATCGCGCTAGTATTTTAAAAAAATATTTTTGACTTAATTCCCAACGCCCTACGATGTCCATTTATGAAAGCTTACGAAATCCAGAGCAATACAGGTATTGATGCCCTGAAATTAGTCGATCGCCCCGAACCCAAACCCGCAGCAGGGCAAGTTCTCATCAAAGTCCGAGCCACATCCTTAAATTACCGCGACTTACTTGTGGTTGAAGGAGCCTACGGTTCTGGGGTGAAATATCCGCTGATTCCCTTGTCTGATGGTGCGGGGGAAGTCGTGGCGGTGGGGGAAGGTGTGACGCGGGTGAAAATAGGCGATCGCGTAGCTGGTATCTTCTTCCAAGATTGGATTTATGGTTCTTTGACTAGAGAAAAAATGAAATCGGATCTAGGAGGTGGGATCGATGGGATGCTTGCGGAGTATGTTGTATTACACCAAGACGGGGTAGTGATATTACCCGATCGTCTATCTTACTGTGAAGGTGCAACTTTGCCCTGTGCAGCTGTTACAGCTTGGCACGCTCTAGTAACAAAGGGTAATATTAGTCCAAATGACATTGTTTTATTGCTTGGTACTGGTGGCGTTTCCATTTTTGCGCTCCAATTTGCAAAGATACATGGTGCTAGAGCGATCGTCACTTCTAGTAGTGATGAAAAATTAGCAACAGCCAAACAGCTTGGTGCAGACGAAATCATCAACTACAAGACAACGCCAGACTGGGAAAAGCAAGTTTATGCACTGACTAATCGCACAGGTGTAGATCATGTAGTTGAAGTAGGCGGTGCGGGAACTTTTCCCAAATCACTACAAGCAGTCCGGATTGGGGGACGAATCAGCTTGATTGGCGTATTGTCAGGTAGAGGAAGTGAAATTGACCCTATGCCCATACTTTTCAAGAGTTTAGCAGTCCAGGGAATTTATGTAGGTAGCCGGGAAATGTTTGAGGCAATGAATCAGGCAATCGCTCAACATCAACTTCAGCCTGTTATAGATAGAGTTTTCCCTTTTACAAAAGCACGGGAAGCTTATAGTTACTTTAAAAGTGCAGCTCACTTCGGTAAGGTTGTGATTCAGATAGAATAATCTTAATGTGAGTTCTACGAATTAAAAAACAGCTAGACGTTTTAATCCCTAGTAGGGAGCAAGTGAAATTTCAACAACATGCCGCAGCAGCTGTCAAAGAAATGGATGAGTTTCAATCCTTAATAGGGAGTAAGTGAAATTTTAACATAAGACATAAAATTAAATCCCAATTACAACGTGTTTCAATCCCTAATAGGGATTAAGTGAAATTTCAACTCCAAAAATAGTTAAATCGCCTACTGATATGTGTCCGCCAAATGTTTCAATCCCTAATAGGGATTAAGTGAAATTTCAACGGTTGTCCGTACCAGAAGCTACCGCTCAAGGCAAGTTTCAATCCCTAATAGGGATTAAGTGAAATTTCAACCAAAATGAGCTACAAACACCATCACAGGGATTCTGTTTCAATCCCTAATAGGGATTAAGTGAAATTTCAACCTTTGAGAAGTTATCGAGGTTCCTTCAACTTGTTTCAATCCCTAATAGGGATTAAGTGAAATTTCAACTAGGTAACACATTCTTAGGGGCTTCCTCTATGGGTGTTTCAATCCCTAATAGGGATTAAGTGAAATTTCAACTCGAGAACCTCCTAGAGGCAGAAGCCACTCACCAAGTTTCAATCCCTAATAGGGATTAAGTGAAATTTCAACATAGCTACACAGCTAACCTCACAATGGGGCAATATGTTTACTGGGTAGGGCAGGGATATTGCTATCCCTTTCCCCCCGACAAACCGGACAAGCAAGTTCACCCTGCATCCGGCTTTAGCAAATCCTAGAGCTACCAAGGACTCAATTCATTCTCAATTTCAGAAAGGTGATTCTGTGCATGAGAATGTATTTGTTGATGACAGTAATAATGCACTAGTTCTAAATTAGCGTAACTTTCGTTACCCCCATCACAAAAAGGTATTTTATGGTGTTTTTGTATGGGTTCATCATTGAATAATGATTCTCCACATACTGGACAGATAAAACCCTGTTTTTGGGCAAGCTTTTGATAACTAGGAATTAGACTTTTGAATTTAATATTCTGCCGATTTTCCCAATAGGCTGTTAGC
>NZ_JAECZA010000049.1 GCF_016056275.1 Dendronalium phyllosphericum CENA369
GGGGATTGGGGATTAGGGATTAGGAATTGGGGATTAGGGATTAGGGATTGGGGATTGAAAGAATCTATAAAATACATTTCCTTCCATTTCCCAGTACCCAGTCCCCAGTCACCAGTACCCAGCCTCTATCTCATATTTTGCTTCTTTTCTGCTTTGGGATCGCGATTGGCAACTGCTGCGAGTTCTGCATCCAATAATGTGCGTCCTGTAGCGGCGAGATAAACGTCATCTAGGCTGGGGCGAGATTGGGCAATACTAAATATGGGCAAGCTGGCGTTATTTAATGCTTGCTGTATGGTAATCAAGGTATCATTTTGCGGTGTCACTACTAAATTAAGTGAATTACCTTGAGCGCTGTTAATGATTACCTCTTGCACAAACGGCAATGATTGTAGGAGGTTTTTGGCTTTTTCGGCTTCCTCAGTCGGGGAAAACTCCTGGATTCGCAAAGTGATGCGATCGCCCCCTACTTTATCTTTCAATTGCGAAGGTGTGCCAGAGGCAATGACAACGCCGCGATCGATAATTGCGACGCGATCGGCTAATGCGTCAATTTCTTCTAAATAATGACTAGTAATCAGTATTGTTGTCCCAGATGCCCGCAACTTCCGCAGAAAATCCCATACCACAAAGCGACTTTCTATGTCAAGTCCGACAGTTGGCTCATCCAATACCAGTACATCCGGTGCGTGGAGCAATCCAGCCGCCAAGTCGAGGCGCTTGCGTAATCCACCGGAGTAAGTTCCTGTTTTTTTATTAGCGTATTCCTGTAAACCGAGTAAATCTAATACTGTATTAATCCGCTGTTTCGCTACTGCGTTTGGCAGGTGATAAAGTGCTGCTTGCAATTGCAGTAGTTCTCGTCCAGTGAGCACCTTATCTATGGCCACTTCCTGAGCGACATAACCTAGCCGTTGTCTTGCCAATCTCGGATTATCCAATGCAGAAATCCCAGATACTTCGATTTTGCCAGCATCCGGTGTGGTGAGCGTACACAAGGCACGCAGAGTCGTGGTTTTGCCAGCTCCGTTGGGGCCAAGCAAACCAAAGATTTCTCCAGATTCTACCTGAAAGGAAACATCTTTGACGGCAACTACTGTGCCGTAGCGCTTTTGCAGGTTTTCAATTAAAACGGCGGGAGCCATAACAGCTTAACCCCTAAAGATACAAATCTCAACAAAGTCTATTTATATTGTAGTTGAGTGATGTTAGGTGAAGCGATCGCTTAGATACAGCTTCTTTATCTTAAAAGAGCGATCGCGAACTCCAAAAATAACTGCATTCAATTTTTGCATCTAAATACAACTATCTAATTTCTTCTCCCCCATCTCCCTCATCTCCCTCATCTCCCTCATCTCCCTCATCTCCCTCATCTCACTTAAGAAGCTGCACGGATACTAATACAGGTGTTGAGTTAAATTGGCTGATAGGAGCGGGTTGCATATCGCGGTAGTCCAGCAATTGGACGAGGATGAGGTAGGCGATCGCTAAGATAATAGAAATTGCACCTGTAATAATGGCAACTATTTTTGAGCGGTTCATAAATATTTCCTTTAAACTAATCTAAATCTGGTTCCACGCCAAGCGATCGCAATTGTGCTATCAATCTTTCTGTTCGTTGTCTTTCTTGTTCAGCCCTTTGTCTTTCCTGTTCCACAGAAGTAGATACCCAGTTGCCTGTCCCATCGTACCAGCGCAACCAAGGCTGTTCGACATCTTGATAACTGCCGTACCACACACCCAAACCTAGTTTCAGTTCCGGTATCCAAAAACCCCATTCAGACAAAGCTGCCTCAGCATAGCGACCCCCATTTAATTTAAACATCCTGAACTCATATTTGTAGCGATCGAATACAGCGTAATAGGGAACGCGCAAAATTTGTTCGTATACTTCCCATTTTCCTGGTGGTTGTTCGATATCCCGTAATGTCTGTCCTAAATCTTCGGTTTCAGTACCAGGAGATAATAGTTCTACCACCACATAAGGATCGACTCCCTCTTGCCAAAGCTGAAAGTGCTGCTGTCGGCCTTTTCAACCGAGAACTTTTTATTTAATTCGTATTACTGAAGAACGCTTTTCTCTAACTGAGGGACTCCGTAGAACGTAGGTATAGTGCGCGACAACTAAGTCAGAGGCTGCAATCTGAAAAAAACATTCAATTGAGTCCGGAACAAGTACGCCGAATTTAAAAAAAAGATTGGCGGTGGAAAAGAATCCGCAATAGTCCAGCAAACTCCTCTCAACCGCAAAGAGTACAAGCAAAACTAGCGGATTTGGAGAGTTTAAAATTGTGGGCTTCAATGGAACTAAGTAGAACGGTGCAAATCAATCGAAGTATGTAACAAAAAGTGAAGTTGCCTAAAACCCTCTTTCCTTCTGCCTTCTGCCCTCTGCCTCCTGCCTTGTTATAACAACAATTTTTAACTTCTACATTTTGCTCCTTGGGGGGTAGCATCGGGATAGAAAGTAATTATTGCCTTTTGTTTCCTCACAAAAACTGTAGGAAAAGATTTTCCCGTTTCGCGATCGCGCACACTATAAATACACGTACCTTCAGTATTTCCTTGTTGCTTAAAGATTTTAGTTGCATCTACAAGCATTTCTTCAGCGTTACTGAGGTAGCCATAGCCTTTAATAACATCTGTAACTATACGATTTCCCTGTTTAATTACTACACCCATTGTATAAATTACACCAGGAATCACTTCTTCTTTTGCTTGATTGTTTGGTAAGCGTCCGCCAATCCCCTCATTTTGTAACTGTAAATATCTGCCGTAAAAATGTAAGCCGCCAATATCGTTAGCGTTATATATTTGACCGCAAAAAATATGTTCAAACCCTTGATTTGTAAACCAAATATTAGTTAAATCTTCGATAAATTGTGCTTTTTTCTTGCGTCCCGGCCGCAGTTCTCCATTGCTAGCTTGCTGAATTTTCTGCAACACATCCGGGTAATCAGATAACAATTGTTTAAATTGATTAGTGCTGACTTTACTGCCAATAGGGCCACATATTTTGAGTACAGCTTCGTCAAAACGATTCAGCTGCGGTGGTCGTGGTGTAATGTCTAATTGCTGTCCTTTGGGGAAACCAACAGGAACCGGATTATCTACATTATCAAAAAATGGTAATAGTTTTGTATCTGGCTGCGACTGCCCTTGAACAGAATTTTGCCACCCCAAGAAGCAAGTTAGTATTACTAAAACTAAGCGACTTACTATTTGTTTATTTAGCTTATTTGCAGTAATCCGCTTCATAAGTGTGGATAAATTACTGAGGCAATACTAGGGACTGAATTATTTTCAATCCCTAGTCTTATTTGTACTTGTAGTTAAGCCTTTTTCAACCAGCTAAACATAGCGCGTAAATCTTTGCCAACTTCTTCAATTTTGTGTTCGGCTTCTTGACGACGCATGGATGTAAATCCGGGTTTTCCAGATTGATTTTCTAAAACGAATTCCCGTGCAAATTGTCCAGATTGAATTTCGCTGAGAATCTTCCGCATTTCTGCTTTGGTTTGGTCGGTGACAATTCGAGGTCCGCGGGTATAATCGCCATATTCTGCGGTATTGGAAATACTATCGCGCATTTTGGCTAAACCACCTTCTACAACCAAATCCACAATCAATTTGACTTCATGAAGACATTCAAAATAAGCTAATTCTGGTTGATAACCTGCATCCACCAAAGTTTCAAATCCGGCTTTGATTAAAGCACTCAAACCACCGCACAATACTGCTTGTTCGCCAAACAAATCGGTTTCGGTTTCTTCGCGGAAAGTAGTTTCGAGAACACCTGCACGAGTACCACCGATACCTTTAGCGTAAGCCATAGCGCGATCGCGTGCCCGACCGCTGGCATCTTGATAAACTGCAAACAGTGCTGGTACGCCTTGCCCTTGTTCGTAAGTCCGCCGTACTATATGTCCTGGGCCTTTGGGTGCTACCATCACCACATCTACGTTAGCAGGCGGTACAATTTGTCCAAAATGGATATTGAACCCGTGGGCAAAGGCTAACAAGTTTCCTTCTTCTAGATTTGGTTCAATTTCGTTTTTGTAAATTGTTTTTTGCACCTCATCAGGTAACAAAATCATGATGAAGTCAGCAGCATTGGCTGCATCTGCGACATTTTTTACAGTTAACCCAGCTGCTTGGGCTTTTTGCGCTGACTTACTACCCGGATATAAGCCCACAATCACATTCAAACCACTATCTTTGAGATTGAGGGCGTGGGCATGACCTTGAGAACCATAACCGATAATTGCAATGGTTTTTTCAGCCAAAAGGTCTAAATTGGCATCTTCGTCATAATACATCCGGGCCATAAAAGTATCTCCTGTCAGCAAGCATCGTCATTTATTGGCAGGCTTTTGATTGTACCCCAAATCGGGAAGTAGGGGGAGTAGGGGGAGATGAGGGAGATGAGAGAGATGGGGGAGATAAGGGAGATGCGGGAGATAATTCTTCACTTCTGTCTCCTGACAACTGACAACTAATAATCACGTTGCCCGATCTATTTTTTTGACTTCTTCATCAGATAGTTTGACATTGATAGCATTCACTGAATCTTCGATGCTGGAAATCTTGCTAGCGCCAGGAATTGGCAAAATAGAGGATGACTTGGAACGCAACCATGCTAGGACAATATTATAAACTGATACGCCTTTTTCCTTAGCTAACTGAGCGATCGCAGGAATATCTTGCAAATCCTGATGGCGACGACTACCACCAAAGGGACTCCAAGGCAAAAAGGCCAATCCTTCTTGTTCGCAATACTTCAACACGCCATCAGTTTCTGGCTGTCGTTCCCAAGGGCTGTATTGATTTTGCACTGAGACAATATCTACCACATCCCGCGCCCGCTTAATTTGTTCGACAGAAAAGTTAGAAACTCCCACAAACCGAATTAAACCAGCTTCTGTTGCTTCCTTCGCTGGCTTAAGGGATTCCTCAATCGTGTAATTAGAATCGGGGGCATGATATTGCCAGATATCGATAGGTTTAGCACCACCCAAAGCCTCAAAGCTGACGCGAATTGTTTCGCGCAAATGTTCTGGCTTACCATTGCGCGTCCAATTGCCATTGGGACGCATCAAACCACCCTTTGTTGCCACAACTACTTGGCTAACATCACCTTTGTAGCTGGCAAGTGCTTGATGAATTAGTCGCTCATTGTGATGTTTGTCTGATTCATCTTTGCAGTAGGAATCAGCAGTGTCAATGAATGTAATACCTAAATCTAAAGCGCGATGAATCACTTCAATAGATTGAGATTGGGGAGGGCGATTATAAATTGACATCGGCATTCCACCCAAGCCAATGGCACTAACAAAGACACCCGTTTTTCCTAGCTGTTTAGTTTCCATGCTTCTAGCCCGTGTTTACAGCGTAATTACTTCTTATGTACTAACGGGTTAGATAATGTTTTGACAATTAGTCTGTGGGTAGGAGTTAGTTGTCAGTTGTCAGTTGTCAGTTGTCAGTTGTCAGGAGCAGAAGTAATTATTTCTTGTCTCCCCCATCTCCTCCATCTCCCCCCTCTCCCCCTGCCTCAAAGGCTAAATAAAGTTCTGATGATTAAATTTGAGATTTTTGGCAATTATCATTAGCAGGTATTTATAATAGTATGTCTGGGTAAAGTTTAAACAGGATTAGATTAAGGAAACTCATGTCCCGATATCGAGGGCCACGCCTCAGAATTGTACGTCGCTTGGGCGACTTACCAGGATTAACTCGTAAAAGCGCCAGACGCGCTTATCCGCCAGGCCAGCACGGTCAAAACCGCAAGAAACGCTCTGAGTATGCTATCCGTCTAGAGGAAAAGCAAAAGCTCCGTTTCAACTACGGTCTGACCGAAAAGCAACTACTGCGCTATGTACGTAGAGCTAGACGCGTAACTGGTTCCACTGGACAAGTACTGCTGCAACTGCTAGAAATGCGCTTGGATAATACCATTTTCCGTTTGGGTATGGCTCCCACCATTCCAGCAGCTCGCCAGTTGGTGAATCACGGCCATGTGACGGTTAATGGTCGTGTAGTGAATATTGCTAGCTACCAAGTTCGTCCTGGTGAAGAAATTGCTGTCAGAGATAAAGAACAATCGCGGAAGTTGGTAGAAACCAATTTGCAATATCCCGGTTTAGCTAACCTTCCCAGTCATCTGGAGTTTGACAAAAACAAGTTGGTTGGCAAAGTGAACGGTGTTATTGAGCGCGAATGGGTGGCACTGCAAATTAACGAACTACTTGTGGTGGAATACTACTCGCGTCAAGCTTAGACAGTCGTCAGTCGTTAGTCGTCAGTCGTCAGTGGTTAGTAAAGCAAAAACAACTAATAACTTTACTTATGACTCTTTGAAAGAGTCACTTTTTATAAGTCTTTAAGTGGTTAGTGAAGCAAAAACAACTAACAACTGACAACTGACTAACCACCAATTTGCGACATGGTACGGCTGTATGCGCCTAATGTACCAGAGTCACGCCCCTTGAAGTTAATTTCTGGCTTGATTGCCAGTAAATATCTGACTTGCTCTTGTAATTGAGTTGTGCTAACACCAGCACGGAGGGCAGTTTTTAAGTCAATTTGCCCAGTCTCATTTAATAAACAGGGACGCAGCCAGCCATCAGCGCTCAGACGCATCCGGTTACAGCGATCGCAAAAACATTCCGACATTTGACTAATAAATCCCAGCGTTCCTTTTGCTCCTGGTATTTGAAATACATCAGCAGGGCCAGCACCACAAACTTGGGATTCTGTCAAGCCCCAGCGATCGCGGATACGTTGCCGTAAATCGGCTGAAGTTACCCAACCCCGATTGTCAAATAACTCTCCATTGCCGATAGGCATGAACTCGATAAACCGAACGTGCCATTGTTTGTCAATTGTCAAAGCTGCTAAATCGAGAACTTCACCATCATTAACCCCAGGAATGACGACTACATTCAGCTTCAAGGGGTCAAATCCGACGCGATGAGCGGCTCGAATTCCATCCCAAACTTGTTGCCAACGGGGACGACCGCGATTACCAATAATTTGGTTAAAAGTGTCTGAATTGAGAGAATCTAAACTAATATTAATCCGTCGCAACCCAGCATCGTAGAGGTTTTGCGCTATTGGGGCCAGTAAAAACCCGTTGGTCGTCATAGAGAGGTCTTGAGTTTGGGGGAAAGATGCGATCGCCCGTACTAAATCTACTACACGGGGACGCAGTAGGGGTTCGCCGCCTGTTAATCTAAATCGTGTAAAGCCGATAGGAATAAAAACTTCTTGAATGAGAGTCAGCAATTCCTCATCAGTCATTAATTGTTGCATGAGGATATAGTCGAGTTCTGCTCCCTCTGGCATACAATATTGACAACGAAAATTGCAGCGATCGATTAGACTAATACGCAAATAATCTACTTGGTTCATATTTTTCTTTTCTGTAGTCTAAATGCAGAATATATAATTTTTGTCAAGTTAGAAATACTCTTTAATCATACAAATTTTACTCGTGCTCTTTTAAGCTAACGCGCTGTGAATATATTTGTGAATGCTGGAAGTGCGATCGCCAATAGCCGTAAGTAATATCATGTTCGGATGAATGCTTATAAGCTGACGCGGTGAGACAGCGCTGCGGGAGGGTTTCCCTCAGCAGGTGAGTCAGCGCGGTCTTGGGGGTTCCCCCCATGAGCGACTGACGAACCCCGAAGGGGCGACTGCGAACCCGAAGGGGGACACGGAGATGCGGGGACGCGGAGAATTTTGAATTATAAGTAATTAAGCGAACTTGATATCATATTAAAAAAGCCAGATAACATCTGACTTTTTCGACTTGCATATGTCACGTTATTTTAGAGAATTGAGATTACATGTCATGAATTAATCAAACGTGGTACAATTCCCTGAATTAAATTAAGCGACGATAGTCACATTGCCCGTATCTAAGTCGTAACGACCTCCTACAATTTTGAGTTTGCCGGACTCGATCTGCTGGCTTAAAAGTTGCGATCGCTTTAACTGTTCGATCTGATATTGCACATTTGCAACTACAGCGTTTTCAACTGAGTCGCCTGGCTGATTCTTGACTCTAGCGACAGCTGGCTTAATTGCTTTCACAAAAGTACCAATGTCACCAAGCAACTGTTGGTTTTTCACCGCTGCGGTTACTGCCCCACATCGCTCATGACCCAGCACCATCAACAGCGGCGTGCCTAAGAGGGTGACAGCGTATTCAATACTGCCTGTTGCTTCGGGTGTGGCAATATTTCCCGCAATCCGCACATCAAAGATATCGCCAACGCCTTGATCGAAAACAATTTCTACAGGCACTCTAGAGTCTGCACAAGTGAGGATGGTTGCAAATGGATGTTGAGCTTGAGCAACTTCCTGCAACCGCACCGCCGATTGATCGGGGTATTGAGGATGATGCTGGATAAAGCGTTCATTTCCCTCTATCAGCTTTTGCAGTGCTGCATCAGGACTGAGAGATTGAGAACTTTCCGCAGCTTTTGCAGGTTGGACTCGCCAGAGTAAATCGCTGGCAGTTATCATTACGCCGAATGCTCCTGTGACTCCTAACTTCAAAAAGTCACGACGTTCCATAAAATGCTTATTTTGATTCATGATATTATAACGACGCAATGCATTTTGTAGAGCGAATCTCCATCACATCTGAGATGTAACAAGTACCGCCAAACTTATTCAGTAGCGGTCTAATGTTTTCTACCACAGGCTTGACATGCTCTGGCATACAAAAGGCGAGGATGTAAACATTATCGAGCATCGTCATATCTAAATCTTCAGCTGTTCCTCGTAATCCTTTGCCAGCAACATTTCGGATGACAGCATGACCATGTACGCCTGACTTGTCTAAACCATCTAAAATTCTACTAAGTTCAAACGAGTTGGCGATAATTTCTATCTTTTTAACTAGGTGCATATTATTACCTCCAAAACAGGTTAATTCCGTATAGATATAACGGAATCCCTACGATAATATTGAACGGGAATGTCACTGCCAAAGCGGTAGAAACGTACAGGCTAGGGTTCGCTTCCGGAACAGTCAATCGCATAGCTGCTGGCACAGCGATATAAGAAGCGCTGGCACATAACACAGCAAACAAGAGTGAATCTCCTGGAGGCAGACTGATAAATTTGGCGATCGCTAACCCAATCCCTGCATTTACTATTGGAATTAGTATCGCAAATAAAACAAGAAAAACTCCTGTTTTTTGCAAGTCTTTAATTCTTCTAGCAGCGACTAGTCCCATGTCTAGTAAAAAGAAAGT
Source organism: Dendronalium phyllosphericum CENA369 (assembly GCF_016056275.1). GTDB lineage: Bacteria > Cyanobacteriota > Cyanobacteriia > Cyanobacteriales > Nostocaceae > Dendronalium > Dendronalium phyllosphericum. Next base: position 9,273 of record NZ_JAECZA010000049.1, read on the forward strand.
GAGAACGCCATAAAATAACCCTTGTGTAAAGGGTTCTAAGACTTTCCAACCATGTTCTCCTGTCAAGAAACCAATCAACAAGCTACCAACCAACAGAAAGACCGAACTATTCAAAAATGCTTCTTGCAAAACTTCTGGCCAAGAAAAGTCTCGCTTTTCATCAACTGTGAATAGATTTACTAAAATCAAACCAACAATGATGGCGGGAGATTCCATCAAGGCAAGGGCTGCCACCATATAACCATCAAAGTGAATACCAAGCTCAGTCAAAAAGGCGCTAGCGGTGATGAAAGTAACAGCACTGATAGAACCGTAGGTTGCAGCGATCGCGGCAGCATCATAAGTATCCAACTTTAACTTTAGGATGAAAAAAGTGTAAATTGGCACTAAACAAGCCATAAACATGGCTGCTGCGAGCGTTAGAACCACTTCCTGAGTGATTCCGCTTTTAATGAGTTCTACCCCCCCTTTAAAACCAATCGCAAACAGCAGATAAAGCGAGAATAGTTTAGGTATAGGGGCAGGAATTTCCAGATCGGACTTGACAAAAACAGCAGTCATCCCCAGAAAGAAAAACAGAATTGGCGGATTCAGGATGTTAGATATAATTAAGCTGACATCCATTTCCACCCCTCCTGATGTTGGTGAAGTTGGCAATTTAAGAAATTTTTCATCTCAAAAAATTTAACTGATGGATCATGATGTATCGTGTATTGCTACCCCATGTCAATTGGGTGAGGAGGTATCCCAACAACAAAGGTAGTGGCATTAGCGATCGAAAAGCATAAAAAAGCAAAGGTTAAAGGAAAAAAGAATCTCTCTTACCTTTAACCTTTAACCTACCCTATGGGTTCTGTTTTAGCCGGGTGGGTGACTGCTACAAGCATCGCTCAAGCTAATTCCCATTACCCTATATCTCTTACTCGCATACTCATATCAAGCCTGATACGTAAAGATTGCTATAGCCTTAGCCACACCCTTTAGGACAGTATTGATTGCTAAAAGCCTTAAAGTAACTGGGTTTTTACTCAGCACGAGCGCGAGAAGTTGCAAGGAGGAGCCACTGCGTTGGACGGGTTCCCCGGCTTGAAGCAAGTGGCGTGGTTTCCCTCCGAGCAAACTTCGGTGACTCAGCACTTTGCTATATGTATTAGGCTTGATATGAGACACTAAACTTGATTTCGAGTTCATAAATACCCGAACCTATGCATTTTAGCGTGCTTGTCGTTTCCGCTTTATCCACCATCCCATAGCGCCAGCAACTACTGTACCTCCAAGGGTCAGAGGTTCGGGTACTGAAGCGGTTGTGACCACAAGCTTAACTGGTGTATCGGCACTATATGCAAACAGATACTGATATGCCGGTTTGAGATCGCCTAGAAGTGCAGCTCCGATTGAAAAATATTTTTCATCCTTAGCATTAATATCTGCAATAGCGTTTGAGTTTAGAGAAAAATTGAGAACTTCATTTTTATCCCCAAAAGAAGTAACTTTGAAGTTGCCATAGCTTTTCCCACTGCCTAAATCGTCATAAATACTTAAATCGGGGTTGTTAACTTTCTGATTGAGTGCGATCGCTGGTGTGGAAACATCAAACAAACCCAAAGTATGAGTTGAATATCCTGAACCTTGAAATCGCTGAATTTTCAGGGTTGCCGAAGAGATAGGTCGGTTTTTTAAAACAGAGACATCAAATGTAAAAAAGCTACGATAGACTGTTTTGCTCAATTTTCCAGTCAGGTAGTTATCGTTGTCGTTACTGTTATAGTCAAAATTAGAAGTGTACGTATTCCACCAGCCTTGATTGTTATAGCCTTCTGTCAACTGGCTATCTGACGTACTTAAAGTAATACTTGATGCTTGAGCGCTACTTGTCACTCCTAACCCAAAACTAACGATAGCAGCACTAATCGCTAATTTGCAGTGCTTTCTCATGTTTATGCAAATCCTGTATAAACTAAAATAAGGGCTTAGGTAAATGTACAACCTTATTTTGAAGAGTTAAAGTATAAAATCAGTATCTTTATAAAAAATATATACTAGTCTTACAATATTTTTACTTAATATACATATACTATCACTAAAATTCTCTAAGATAAGATCCAAATTATGTATAATTTGCTTCTGAAATAAAATTGAATGCCTGCATAGATACATATAACAATAGCAACAATAATACTCGCAGCTAGAAAAAGTAATTTGCTTAATTACAAGTTAAGAAATAGGCTGAGATATGGGAAGTTTGCAAATACGATAAGTTAAACAGTCTATGGCTAAATTCTTTGACTGTATTACTGACGAACTACAAAAGTTTATTGCTACCCAACACCTTTTTTTTGTTGGTTCTGCACCTCTTAGCCCTACAGGTCACGTTAACTTATCTCCTAAAGGATTGGATTGCTTTCGCATCCTCTGTGCTAACCGAGTTGCTTACCTGGATCTTACAGGCAGCGGTAACGAAACGTCTGCCCATCTCCAAGAAAATGGGCGAATTACATTTATGTTTTGCGCTTTTGAGGAACCCCCATGTATTCTGCGCCTCTATGGTAAAGGACACACGATTTTACCTAGTTGCCCAGAATGGAACTTTCTTTATCCTCTATTTCCCGAAATTCCTGGAACTCGTCAAATTATCGTTGCTGATATCGAGAAAGTGCAGACCTCCTGTGGTTATGGCGTACCACTATATGAATATCAAGGTCAGCGCCAAACAATAGTAAATTGGGCAAAGAATAAAGGAGAACAAGGAGTTCGAGATTATCAACAGCAGAAAAACCTTGTCAGTCTCGACGGTTTACCGACTTCACTTAATACTGTTAATTCCTCGGTTGAAGGGCTATTAAATAATAGCTAAAACTCGTATTGAGAAATAATTTCTGTCTCGTCCCGTGCTGCTTTTATCCATTCTTGCATTGCTGGCAATGCCAAAACTGTTTCCATATAATCTCTAGAAACAGCATCTAATTGCACATCGTAGGCTATAAAACGGAGAAAAACGGGTGCAAAAAAAGCATCAGCAATAGTAAACTTGCCAAACAAAAAGTTGCCACCTACCCCAAAGTTTTGGCGCGATTCTTGCCAAATAGCTATAATGCGATCGATGTCTTGTTGTACGCCAGATACTAAACCTTTGCCAGGATATTTATTACGGCAGTTCATTGGCATATTCTGACGCAGATTTTGAAAACCTGAGTGCATTTCTGCACTGATAGAACGAGCGAATGCCCTTGCACGTTTATCCTCTGGCCAATAGTGTAGAGTCGTAAATGTTTCAGCTAGGTATTCACAAATAGCTAAAGAATCCCATACTCTTTGATTTTCGTGCAATAGTACAGGTACTTTTCCTGATGGAGAATATTGCCGAATTTTTGATAAATAATCTGGAGTGAATAGAGGAATCCGAATTTCCTGAAATTGCAAACCGAATTGTTTCATTACTAGCCAAGGACGAAGCGACCAGGATGAATAATTTTTATTGCCAATTACTAAAGTTAATTGTGTCATTTTTCTAGGATTTATAAAGTTGTTCAATCCACATAGATACGTCAGCTTCTGAGCCTGACGAAAAAGATTTTCCCGTTGCAGGATGGTAAGCATTCCAATAGGTATTGCCGTAGCGATCTACTTTTTGCCAGACTTGTAAATCGTTAGGGTCTGCTAATAAACTTTTCACAAACTTTTCCCAGAGGTCGTGCAAAAATATCCTAATCTTTGAGTGAGTATTGAAAAGTAATTCTCTCTTGTTTGCTGAACTAGAATTTATTTCTATTTTTTCTGAGTGCAAACATCTAATGTTATTTTTCATAAAATTAATCCTGAAATTAGCTTTGTAAATCAAACCTTAGCAGTGGTTTAATTAGTAATCAAATCATCATGTGCATGGTTACTATAAATAGCATTTATAGATATGAATCATGGCTGATATAATATTTCTGCCAGTATTCACTTAAGCTGTATATAACCTTGATTAGCCATGAAACTCTCCCAACTTCGCGCCATAGTTGCAGTCGCAGAGCGTGGTAACTTTAGTGAAGCAGCCTTAGAATTGCAGCTTACCCAGCCAGCAATTAGTCATGCTATTGCTAGCATAGAAGAAGAATTGGGTGTGCCTTTATTTGCCAGAGGTCGTCATGGTGCTGTACTGACACCAGCAGGAGAGCGAATTTTATACTATGCGCGTCAGGCTTTACAAAATCTAGAGATGATGCAGCGGGAAGCAAACCTACATAAAGGTTTACATGGAGGCCATGTGCGGATTGCGGCTTTTCGCAGCGTTGCGACTCACTTATTGCCAAAAGCGATCGCTAAGTTTCACGAGCAATTTCCAGAAGTCGCTGTGACAATCATAGAACGCCCTGCCTATCTTGATGTCGAACAGTCTTTGCGAGAAGGACGCGCCGATATTGGCATTACCTATCTACCCACTAGTAATGAATTTGAAACTTGGGAAATTCTGCGGGATGAATATGTTGCTTTATTACCACCAAAAGCCCAAATAAGTAGTCCGCAAATTACTTGGAAAGACATAGCGGTATATTCTCCAGTGTTGCTTTCTTGTCTACCCTGCGGCCGACCTCTCCACAACCACATCAAGAATGTAGCACCTTTTATGAATACCATTGGCGACATTCAAGAAGATTCTACTGTTGTTAGTATGGTCAATCAAGGACTAAGAGCAGCTATTCTCCCTCGTCTAGCAGCTACGCCAATTCCTCCAGATGTGCAAGTATACAGTTTACCAATACCACTAGAAAGAGTCATGGGAGTTGCAGTTTTATGCAATGGTCTTCATGTTCCTGCGGTATTCACATTTCTGCAAATGCTGAAAAAATTTAACTTTTATAGTTTAACTAAATTGACTTATTAATAACATTGCGATCGCAGACGTAATTGTATTGTCAAAAACTACGAATAAAAGTTTGGTTTTGAATGTATTCTTCAAGTAAGGAGTAACCTAGTAGAAATCGCCTGTATGTATCAGCTTTTTTCGTGTCTTAATTACTAATTAGTTTGTAGTGTTCTTTGAGGAATTTCAGCATTTAACCAACCAAGAAATTCCTGATTGATAGCTGTGGGAGAAATTTCAGCAATAAAGTTGGTATAGCTGATATGCTGGCGGATCGACTGTTCAATCTCAGCACCATAGCCATCTTGAGTTTTTACAATTAGTACTATTTCTGGTTCCTCTGTAATTTCTCCTTGCCAACTGTAAGCACAGGTAATAGGAAACCAGTTGACACAAACTGCTAGCTTATTTTCAAGCAATTCTCGACCAATTTTACGGGCTTCATCTGTATTATTTAAAGTTACGTAGTAGAGTTTCATCAAAATCTCCCGTAAGTGTAAAACATTTATACTAATTTACAGCAAAGTGCTGAGTAAAAACCTAGTTCCTGTAAGGCTTTGAGCAATCGCAATTGTCATAAAGGGTGTGACTACGGCTATAAATAATAATTGTGACAAATTCAGCACTAAAAACTATTAACAGTTAATTTTATGCATCCTTTTTTGAAGGATGTTATAAAGGTAAGAATTTAGCATTTATTACTAGCCTTGGCGACATGAGTCACACGCCACTTAGTACAATTCAAAAAACAATGTACTTAATGTTTACCAAGTTATTGTAATTTAAATCTAGATTTTCTGAAATATACGCTAGTTTGACCTAGAGACGTATGACAAAGTCCTCTAATAGGCTTGCCCCGACAGCTAGCCCAGCCAAAAGTTCAATAATCTCGCATTTAACATCTTGGGCTGCTACCCCCAAAGGGATATCAACGATTCTGCTAGGCAAGATGGCATTCAAAATTGCGATCGCCTCAGCCATTTCTTTAGTTATCGCTCAGGGGTTGCAATGGGAATATCCGTTTTACGCAGTTATTGCCGCAATTATTGTCATGTCATCTACCCACGGCAGCACGCTCAAGCTAGGTATTCAGCGGTTAATTGGTACGGCTATTGGTGCTGTAACTGGGGCAATTTTTGCGATCGCATTAGGTAGTAATTTTTTGTCACTGGGAGTAAGTGTATTTCTCACCATATTTATTGCTTCCTCTGGGAAATTCAATGAGGCAGCTAAACTAGCAGGGTATATTTCCGCGATCGTGATTTTAAGTCATAGCCAGTCTCCCTGGCTCTATGCTTGGCAAAGGTTTTTAGAAACCTTGTTGGGTATTGTTGTGGCATTGTTAGCAAACAACTTGATTTTTCCTGCCCGTGCTGGCACAGAACTGAGGCGTTACTTATCGCAAATACTGGTTAACTTAGAGCAATTTTACGGGTTAGTTGTATACTGTGCTTTTACAGGAAACTACGATCGCCCTCGTGTGGATGCATTGAAATTATCTATTATTGCTTCACTGCGAACAGAGCGAGAGTTATGGCAGGAAGTCAAAAAAGGGCAAACCAACGAACCAATAGAAACCCGCGTGAATGAAGCTTGGGAGTTCCTGATTCGCAGAATTTGGGAACATATTTTGACTATGGAACACACCGTACTTACTAAACAGCAGGATACTTTCTGGCAGATTCTCTCAGTCCAAATTATCCAACTGGCACAAGAAACTCAAAATGCAATGCTTACCTTGGCAACAGCAGTCAAATCGCGCCAGTCTTGTTTATCTTTGACAGAAATGGAAGTTGCGATCGCAAATGCAACCCAAGAATTAACTCGATTGCCCCAAATTCAGCAAGCAGAATATTCTATGGATGAGCTACTGCGGTTTTTCACTTTTTTTTACACAATGCAAGAAGTAGGAAGAAAGTTGCAAAGAATGGCAGAAATGCTAAAGCATCCTTAGAACTTACGCAAAATCTCTCTGAAAGCCTCCTTCCTTTGTGTCGCGCCAGGTGCTACAACGGGGAGGCAGCCGTGTGGGCGGGTTTCCCGACTTGAACGGACTGCCGTGGGAACCCCCGCAACGCACTGACTTCTCTGTGTCCTCTGTGGTTCGTTTTTCCGTTACCTGTGTGTAAGTCCTGTAGCAAATGCGATCGCCAAAATAATAAATGAGTTCGCCGAAATAATAAATGAGTTCGCCGAAATAACAAATGAGTTCGCCAAAATAACAAATGAGTTCGCCGAAATAGCAAATGCGTTGGCGTAGCCCGCCGCAGGCATCGCTGAAATAACATTTCTGTTACTACTGCGTAAGTGCCGATCCTAATTCCTAATCAATTTACGTTCGTTTATAGGCGATAAATGTTACATTATCCTGTTGCCGTTGGTTATCTCTTAACCGTTGCTAATCAGTGAGAAATTTTCTCGAAACCCAACTGATGAGACCGCTAAGAATTGCACCACCCATGAGAATGCCAATAGCCGGGTTAAATACAGGTTGCCAAAGTTGATGCCATAAATCTAGACCTAGGTTGACTCCCGCAGCATCACCAATCGCGGCGATCGCTAACCAGCCAAAACCAAACAAAACTAAGAATACATCAGCAACTAAAACAAAGTTGAGCCAGCTTAAAAGTTTATCTTTCATAAGGGGACTGAGGACTGGGGACTGGGGATTAGGGATTAGGTATTGGGGATTAGGGATTAGGTATTGGGGATTAGGGATTGAGAAAAGGCAAGAACTATCTCTTTGCCCTTCAACCTTTTCCCTAGTCCTAGTCCCCAGTACCCAGTCCCCAATGCCCAATCCCCAATTACTCTTCAAATATCCAGCTTTTGACTTTCGCCAAACTCTGCCAATCTGGTTTTCTACTTAAACCATCTTCAATACTGTTTTGTATTTCATCCCGCCATTCAGGGTTGACAAAAATTAACTGCTTGACAAAATCAACATGTTGCCGTATGCCTTTTTGACTAGTTTCCAGCATTGCTACAGCGAGATTAACTCTAGCCTGTGGGTCTTGGGGATTTAACTTTACAGCTTTCTGTGCGGCTTTGTAAGCCAAGTTGGATTGGTTGTCGAGCATATACAACCATGCCAAACAAATCCAAGCGGAACCAGTTTTAGGAGCGCGATCGCACACCTCCTTAAACACAGGGATTAAAGCATCCGCTGCTTCACCAGCTTTATAACGTTCCAAACCTGTATCAAACAGGGATTCAACTGTTTGAGTCATAAAATATTTAGTCAATGGTCAATGGTCATTAGTCAGTGGTCAGTCGTCAATAGCAACCAACAACTGACAACTGACAATCTTACACGCCAAATGACTTACCACAACCACAGGTTTGAGCAGCGTTAGGGTTAGTGAATTGGAAGCCGCCACCAATCATGGCATCGTTATAATCGAGCATTAAGCCATAGAGATAAAGTAAGCTTTTGCGATCGCAAACGATTTTAAAGCCCTCATAATCAAAAACTTCATCCTGAGGGCCGATCTTACTGGCATCTTCAAAGTCCATCATGTAAGACATTCCAGAGCAGCCACCTTGTCGTACTCCGACTCGTAAGCAGAAGTCTGTGCCTTGCTTGTCCCGGAGGAACTTGACTTGGCGTAAAGCTGCTTCGCTCAACTGAATTCCGCGTTGTTGAGGCTGAGTTGCTTGTGTCATCTGCTTTTTTAACTCCTTGAGTAGTTTAACTAGTAGATAATTTAGACATATCAATACCCTCAGGTTGCCCTTGGGTTTTTGTTTTCATTTTAGCGATATTAATGTCGCTAATTGCCAAATTGTAAACACTGCGTTAAAAGCAGCCAAAGATTTTTATTCTAGAATTGAGAGATTCGGTGTGTTTAGAGATTCGGTATTTTCGGAGTTACAGCCTGAGGCGCAACCACTCTTCAGGTGCATTCAGGCAAATTTCATCCGAGGCTAGCCATTCCCAAAGCTCTATTTCCAAAATTGCTTCTTTTGGTTAACTTACTCTATGACAAGTTTTAATCGCTCTACCAGTCGTCGGTTGAAAAAACTAACTCAAATTCCTTCTGTATGGGAGGGCGATCGCCGTCCAATGTCATCATCGCACGGGCAGCATTCCGACTCAGAGGCAAATAGTGAATGTATTCTTTGGGTTGATGGTTCGCAAGGCATCGTCCGGGGAATGGACGTAGTAGCTTCAGAAACAGGGCCAGAAGCAATTGTTCGCACTTTAATGCGAGCGATGGAACATCCCCACAGTCCGGCTAAACCTGCCAGACCCCAAAGAATTGTAGTCAAAGACCGCGAGATCCAATTCTATTTGCGTGGGGTGCTGCAAGATTTGGACATTGCGATTGAATACACGCCAGAACTGCCGTTGATTGATGAACTGTTTCGTGGCTTTGCCGAAATCATCGATAGTCAAATTCCCGATTTACCCCCACAGTACGCCCAAGCTTTACGAGATAAAGCCTATGCAATTTGGCAAGCAGCACCCTGGGAATTTTTAGAAGAACACCAAATTTTATCAATCGAGATTAATAAGTGGGATGTTGGTACACTCTACGCCTCAATAATGGGAATGCTGGGGATGGAACATGGAATTTTGTTTTATCGTTCGGAAGATTCCCTCAAGCAATTTCGAGCAGCGGTTTTACGGGACGACGAACCCCAAGGACGTTTAGAAGAAGCTTTTTTAAAACAAGATTGCCTGTTTCTCACTTTTGAGCGTGCAGATGATACTGATGAAGATGAAGCAGTTAGCGATCTAGCTGATTTGCCGCTGTCAGAAATCGAGCCAACCTTTGGCAATATCCACCCCTTGGAAGGACTTAGGTCTGTTTTATATGATGAAGAAGCGTTGGTTGTATTTGTTGCCTTAGAAAGCCTAAACCGCTTTATTCGCGATCGCCGTAGCCAGCTTGATGAAGGCACTTTCCCTAGCCTCAGCCGTCGCTATCGCATTTCTGTACCTGCATCTAATGAAGCTACCAAGTCAGTTTCTGTGACTGTTTCTACCATGCCGGAACTGGCAGCAGAATTAGAAGAAATGGCAGGCTTTGGCACTCAAGAATCAGAATTTGGCGAACAATCCCCGAAGTTCCGTTCCCTACGAGATGATTTGATCCCCGAAGATTCTTTCCTCAGTTTGGGAGTAGTGTCTTGGGAAATGCTAGAGTTCTTGCGTGAAGGAGTAACGTATCATCAAGTCAGTGAAATTCAACAAGCAGGTGACGGATTGCCTGTAATTTTGATTCAGACTTCTCGTCCCAAGGCTAAAACCGTAATTGAAAGTATTGAGGCAGCTGGTGGACTAAAAGCAATATGTTTTAATCCTGGAGCCGATCCCTTTGATGGCGATCGCTACGACCTAGGTTTATTACAAACTCAAAATGGCGAATTATTTCTCTTTGGTGAATTTTTAGATGATGACCCAATTCATGTAGAAGCCCGGAAAAAATGGAATCAGCGGTGTAAAAATACCAAAGGATACTGCGGTCTAATTATTGCTAAAGGACTTACGGGATCTGCTCGTGGCAATCCTCAGCCGCGCGATATGATGGCTTTGTTAGAAGCGCGATCGCTTTCACCTAAAGATTTAGGCATAGGCACTCTCCAACTCATGCCCCAACTGCAATTAGAGTAAAAGTGCTGAGTGCTGAGTTTTAAGTGCTGTAGATGCTTCTGCGGCTACTCTACCTTGCGGGAACCTCTTCTCCTCCGGAGACGCTAACGCGAATGAGGGAACGAGAACGCCTAGCAAACCCAGAGGTGTAGCCAGCACTATGTAGTGAGAAGTCGCTAAGAGAGTTTCCCTCCAAGCGAACTTTACCTTTTAGTTATGGGACTATACTCAGCACTCAGCACTCAGCACTCAGAACTCATGTTAATTAATGCTCAAAATCCAGGTTCCTAAGTAACGCAGCAGTGGCACATCTCCAGGAGAAAGAATTTGACAGTTAAAATAATAAGTACCGCCGAATGCTGGGTTTTGCACGTTGGATAATACTACTTCCACTTTGTTACCTGCTGGCACTGGCTCTTGAGGATAAATTTCTAATACGCGACCTTCTTTGTTCCACTTCACTTCAGACAAGGGAACTTTTTTACCTTTTACCTTGACCTCTACTTTTTTCGGGTCGAATGTTCCTTTGTAATAATTTGGGTAGGTAATGGCAAATTGAGCGACTGCCAACTTCATCTTTTTCTCTGGAATTCTTAAGATGTATCTATCCCAACTATTAGTTTGTCCGCCAAAGTCTAACCGGAAGGGTAGCTGATTTTCGTTTTTGACACCGCTAAATAGTGTAAGTCCAGGTAAGCTTTGCGCCAAGGTCACAGCTGGTAAGCCAGCCAGTACACAACTTGTCACAGCTAAAGCAGAAAGCAAACGTCGCATAATTAAACTCCTCTCACTAGAATTAGGTTTTGTTATTTAAATAACGAAGATTTAGTATTCGTAACTAAACTTTACTACTGACTTCCTGACATTGGACGTTAGAGGCAGACAAATAGTGCCATTTACTATAGATGGTTGTTTACCAGTAAAAATACGCTGTAGTGGATTTAACGGACACTGTATTGTTTCATTACCTTTGTAGAATCGCCATTTCTATCCCCTGGATAGCCAAATCTGAACTAGATATAAACACAGTAAAGATTTGATTGTGTTTCTAAATATGTATAAGTGTATCTTAATTTAAGATTTTTGTTATAAAACTTGAGCCATGTCAATAGCGATCGCCAATGAACTTGGGATAGATTGATTAAAATAAGCTTGAATCAAAACGTGAATCCTTAAAAATTAATTGAAAAATTATCAAGCTTCCAAAAATGGCTAAATATTGCACTATGTAATATAAAGAAGACAAAAATTTTTCAATTCCTAAAAGAAGCTGAAGACCAGGATGCAAAGAAAGGAATCAACATAGGATTTGCAATAGCATGTAAACCTATTTCTAACTATCACTAAGCGTGAGTCTGCAAGCAGTAAAGTGAGGCTTTGTCTGGAAAACCAAGCGTGGGAAAGGAATTCAAGGCTCAATACACTAGCAAAAAAATCGCCGAAAGTTTCTGTCCAGAATTATTAAGTTCGAGACTTCCCTAATTGGGAAATTGCATATTAAGCAGACGATTAAGTATTTATCTCTAGGAGATTTCATGAGAATAGCAGTTGCTAAAGAAATAGAAGTTTGTGAGCGTCGTGTGGCATTAAATCCTGACACCGTTGCCCGCTTAGTCAAACAAGGCTTGGAAGTGCAGGTAGAAACTGGTGCGGGAGAGCGATCTTTTTTCAGCGATTCTGCTTATGAAGCAGCAGGAGCTAAAATTATCAGCGATCCCGCTAAATTATGGGGCGAAGCAGATATATTACTCAAAGTCAGCCCCCCGCAAGAGCGAGAAGATGGACGCTCAGAAATTGAATTACTGCGGGAAGGAGCTGTGTTAATCAGTTTCCTCAATCCTTTGGGAAATCCCGTGGTGGCGCAGCAACTAGCTAATCGCAAAGTCACAGCCTTGAGTATGGAGTTGATCCCCCGTACCACCAGGGCACAAAGTATGGATGCTTTATCTTCTCAAGCATCACTAGCAGGTTACAAAGCAGTTTTGATTGCGGCTGCGACATTACCAAAATATTTTCCAATGCTGACAACTGCCGCAGGCACGATCGCTCCTGCTAAAGTATTTATCATGGGCGCTGGTGTGGCCGGATTGCAAGCGATCGCCACCGCCAGACGCTTGGGAGCTGTGGTAGAAGCCTTTGACATCCGTCCCGCCGTCAAAGAAGAAGTGCAAAGCTTAGGAGCAAAATTCGTCGAAGTCAAACTCGAAGAAGAAACAACTGCCGCTGGTGGCTACGCCAAAGAAATTTCTGAAGCTAGCAAACAACGTACCCAAGAAGTCGTCGCCGAACATGTCAAAAATGCTGATGTGGTGATTACTACGGCTCAAGTTCCTGGGAAAAAAGCACCATTGCTAGTCACAGAAGAAATGGTGGCACAGATGAAACCCGGTTCGGTAATCGTGGATATGGCTGCCGAACAAGGTGGTAACTGTGCTTGTACAGAACCCGGTAAAGATATTGTCTGGAACGGCGTGACGATTGTTGGCCCCATCAACTTACCATCATCGATGCCAGTCCACGCCAGCCAATTGTATTCTAAGAACCTGACATCTTTGATTCAACTACTAATTAATAAAGAAAAAGCTTTGCAAGTAGACTTTGCCGACGACATCGTTGATGCAGCTTGCATTACCCATGCAGGTGAAATTCGCAATCAACGAGTGCGGGATGCGCTACAAGCAGTCAGCGGTGTCGGTGCGGCTCAATAAGTTAGTTGTTAGTTGTCAGTTGTCAGTTGTTTTTTGCTTCTGATCGCTGACTACTGACCACTGACTACTGACAAAATTTCAGGAGTTTTTTCATGACAGAAGCATTACTTGCTGCTTTGTTTGTATTTGTTTTGGCATCTTTTATCGGCTTTGAAGTGATTAACAAAGTCCCGCCAACTCTGCACACGCCATTAATGTCAGGCTCAAATGCAATTTCTGGCATTGCGGTACTTGGGGCAATAGTGGCTGCTGGTGCTAGAGAGACAAGTATTTCGGTAATTCTCGGTTTGATTGCTGTGGTACTGGCGACAGTTAACGTTGTAGGTGGTTTTCTAGTCACCGACAGAATGCTGCAAATGTTCAAGAAAAAGGAGATTAAGGCGTGAGCGATTTTCTACCAACTGGGATTCAGCTGACGTACTTAGTCGCTGCATCTTTATTCATTCTGGGTTTGAAAAAGCTGGGATCGCCAGCTACAGCTCGCAACGGTAATGTCATTGCTGCCGTAGGGATGCTGCTAGCAATTGTGGCGACAATGCTAGATCAACATGTATTGAATTATGAAATGATTTTGTTAGGCTTGGCGATTGGTTCGGCAATTGGTGCGATCGCAGCCTACAAAGTCCAAATGACAGAAATGCCCCAAATGGTGGGTTTACTCAACGGTTTGGGTGGTGCGGCTTCCGCACTAGTCGCTGTTGCTGAATTCTGGCGATTATTGGGAAATTCTCAACCCATACCCCTTGATGTCAACATTTCCATGCTGTTGGATGTGTTAATCGGTGGTGTTACCTTCACAGGTAGTTTTCTCGCCTTTGCAAAGTTGCAAGGTTTAATCAGCGGTTCCCCGATTACATTTCCTTTCCAGCAACCATTTAACCTCTTGCTGCTAGGTGCTTATGTGGCGGGTAGTGCTTACTTAATCGTTACACCTGATAGCCTACCCATATTCTTAGCAGTGGTTGCTGTTTCTTTAGTACTGGGCGTAATGTTCGTCATCCCCATTGGTGGTGGCGATATGCCTGTGGTAATTTCGCTGTTGAACTCCTTGTCAGGTATAGCTGCTGCTGCTGCTGGGTTCGTGGTGATGAACAATATGTTGATCATCGCTGGGGCATTAGTGGGAGCCTCTGGTATTATCCTTACCGAAATTATGTGTAAAGCTATGAACCGTTCGCTCTTCAGCGTGCTGTTTAGCGCTTTTGGTTCAGTGGCTGCTAGCGGTGGCGGTGCAGCAGGTAGTACAGGCGATCAAACCGTCCGCAGCATCGATCCCGAAGAAGGCGCGATGATGTTGGGTTATGCTCGTAACGTAGTGATTGTGCCTGGTTATGGTATGGCTGTAGCCCAAGCGCAACATAGCGTGCGAGAGTTGGCAGATCAGCTAGAGCGGATGGGCGTTGATGTTAAGTATGCCATTCACCCCGTTGCTGGAAGAATGCCGGGGCATATGAATGTGTTGCTGGCAGAGGCAAATGTGGCTTATACGCAGTTGTACGATATGGATGATATCAATCCCCAGTTTGAACAAGCGGATGTAGCTTTAGTAATTGGGGCAAATGATGTGGTAAATCCAGCGGCGCGTAGCGATACTAATAGCCCGATTTATGGTATGCCGATTCTGGAAGTAGATAAGGCGAAGCAGACAATTGTAATTAAGCGCGGGATGAGTACGGGTTTTGCTGGTGTAGATAATGAATTGTTCTACAAAGATAAAACTACGATGCTCTTTGGTAGCGCTAAAGATATGGTGTCGAAGTTGGTTTCGGAAGTGAAGCAACTTTAAACGAACCGCGTAGACGCGAAGCGGCTTCCCGCAGGGTAGGGCGCGAAGAGCGCGAAGAAATAATTTAGTAAAGTTAGCTTGCCTTGGGAGTGTGATGCTTCTGAGGCAAGTTTTTTATTATTTCGTGCAAAGGCGCAAAGAAGAGAAAGAATGAACAGAGTTGAATCCTTAAATGATTTAGAAATTTCAACGTCAGATTTTCAATTAAACTTTTGATTTTAATCATCTTCATTAAGCCCATTTAAGAATTGCTTCCATCTAGACAGAAGTGCTGACTGACTTGGTTGATATCTAGAGCATATAAGTTTTCTACCATCCAATTTTTGATAACCAGCTTTTAGAACTTTTGGATGAAACTTTACTTCTAGAGATTCTGGGTTAATACCTAATAAATTAAGATCAAATAAAGTATGTAAATCTGCACGTAACAAAAGCCCATTATCTGGATGATTATCATCAGTACCACGATAGGGCGAGATATGAGCAGCTTCTAAAACATCAAGTAGCTTTAACCCAGTAATCATACATTGAGCGCCATAGCGTTGACGTAACAAGTCTCTAAACTTGGACTGTCCACGACGTTCTTTTATTTGACGAAATACTGTTTCACGTCTATCTTCCGTTACAGGAACATATTCAGAAGCTTCATCACCTTGAAGATATTTAGAATAATTGTTTTTATTAATTAACTTAGCAACCGCAGGAGTATTTTTTAGTAAAGTTGCTTGAATTTGCTGTAAGTCAATTGAGTTAATTGAAAGCTGTATATTATATCTTGGGCAAGCTTGTTGTAGTACCTTTAGTTCAATTGCACCTTCTGCTGCCACAAATGTATCACCAAAATATGCAGTGAATTTTTTACACTCTTTAGGCTCTGTCAGGGGTATATCAAAATCATAACCACAGCGAGGACAATGAAAGATAGGTTTCTTTTTTGGTTTATTAAACCGTGTAGTACGACATGAAGGACAACGCAATAGTTCTTTTATTCCTGGAGAACTCTTAATCAATTCAATTTGAGCAATACCAAGAAGTTGCTCTTTATCCCGCAATAAAACTAAATCACCTTCCGTCACTTGTTTATAATTAGGTACTTTATTGTCATACTGATATACCTTAGAAATTTCATCTTCATAACCAAGATTACCACCGTATTGTCGCTGGTCACCAAAACTTAGTAGTAACCATGTTCTAGGTGTTTTCTGCTCAGAAATTAATTTTTCCATTGGAAAACTTTTTATTTAAGTAGTCATTATTATTAGAGTTTCCAAAATAAGATTAAATTTAAAATTAGCTGTATACTAATCCGATTTCAAAATATTATCTACTAAATTATTGAAACATCTCTCAGAATGCGATCGCACCCTTTTTTCCTCTGCGTTCTCTGCGCCTCTGTGGTTCGTAAAACACAGCGATCGCTCATCAATGACATGATATAAATTTTAAATGATAGACCACGATCGCTTATTTAAAGAACTACTCACAACCTTCTTTTGGGAGTTCATCGAGTTATTCTTCCCAGAAATAACCGCTTATCTGGAAAGAGATGGCATCTCCTTCATTGACAAAGAAGTATTTACCGATGTAACTGCTGGAGAAAAATATGAAACTGATCTAGTAGTAAAAGCTAGATTTAGAGAAAAAGAATCATTTTTTCTGGTGCATCTAGAACATCAGGCTTATTATCAAGAAGCTTTTGATTTACGGATGTATCGCTACTTTGCTAGGTTGTATGAAAAGTATGGCTTGCCAGTTTATCCCATAGCATTATTTTCTTACGACACCCCCAAAAAAGCCGAAACCAATTTTCATCAGGTAGCATTTCCCAATAAAGTTATCTTGCAATTCAACTATGATGTCATCCAGTTGAATCGCCTGAATTGGCGAGAATATCTGCAACAGCAAAATCCTGTAGCTAGTGCCCTGATGGCTAAAATGAATATAGCTCCAAAAGACCGCCCTAGAGTCAAATCTGAGTGTCTGCGCCTCCTAGCTACATTGCAGTTAGATCCAGCGCGAACGCAGTTGATTTCTGGGTTTATTGATAGCTATCTGCGACTAAATGCCCAAGAACAAGAAATTTTCCAGGCTGAAATTGCTCAATTTGAACCAACTCAACAGGAGATAGTTATGCAAATCGTCACCAGTTGGATGGAAGAAGGGATACAACAAGGACTGCAACAAGGAGAGTTGAAAATAATCCAGCGCCAATTAATACGGCGAATCGGTGCGATCGCTCCTGAATTACAAGAGCAAGTACGTGGTTTATCGTTAACTCAGTTAGAGGATTTAGCGGAAGCCTTACTAGATTTCTCTACCGAAGCTGATTTAATAGCTTGGTTGCAACAGAGGTAGTAATGCAAATCGTCACTAGTTGGATGGAAGAAGGGATACAACAAGGAGAATTGAAAATAATCCAGCGTCTATTAACACGGCGAATCGGTGCGATCGCTCCTGAATTACAAGAGCAAGTACGTGGGTTATCGTCAACTCAGTTAGAGGATTTAGCGGAAGCCTTGCTCGATTTCTCTACCGAAGCTGATTTAGTGGCTTGGTTACAACAGCAGCAATCATAAACTTATTCACCCAAGCGATCGCTGATACTCAAATTTTGTAGTAATTGGATAATTTTTTAGTTTTATATAAATTCGTTGAGCTAGTAATAATATTTATTGTAATCAATTTAAGTTCTTCAGTACTTATTATATCAAAATATAATGCTTTCGGTAGTTGATTATTTAATTATTTCAACACCAAAAATGCAATATAAATAAGTATCATATCAATGATAAGTATATTAATTATAAACAAGATATTGATTTTATATCCTCCTGACTTCAAGAATAATATAACAGCTCTATTGACTATTCCTATAATTCCCGATATTGAAATTAAATAAATCAGAGCTGTTGCGAATGCGTAGGAAAAACCATTTCCTCGCCTTTCATTTGGTGTAGTTTCATGTTCGTAATACAGATAAATGGCTAAAGTTCCAAAAAAAAGAGCATAAATTATTAGCCACTTCATATTAGGCATAACCTGAGCAAGAAAAAAGGGAATAATTACACCTAATGCAAAAATTAAAATAACGTGAGTTCGACGGAACTAAAAAATGGCAGTAGGTAGCGCAGGCAAATCTTTTGGATAAATATCAATTGAAGGTTTTTTAGGCAAATAGGTATAAGCAGCTAAACCAGCCATCAAATTAACCAAAAAGTTAAATGGACTACGATGACGAGAGTGTTCGATTTGACATATATTTTTCAGATGGTCATTGACGGACTCAATCACAGCACGTTTGCGTAACAGAATTTTATCAATAAGTTTTACCAAGCGGTTTTTCATTTTCTTTTTAGATTTTGTGACTAATTGCAACCCTCGTTCATATAACTCCTCAAATAATTTTTGAGAGATGTAACCTCTGTCACCAAAGAGTTTACCAATTAGGTCACGAGTCATATCTGGGACTGGTTTTCGGTCATCCACATTTGCTGGAGTTAGTGAAAATGCAAGTAATTCTCCACAATCATTAATAATCAGATGCAGTTTAAATCCAAAGTGCCAGCCCACAGAATTTTTGCCCCATTTCACCAACCCTTTAAATACCTTATGAGAATGCGCCCGACAGTTGTGACAAACATTAATTGGGGTGGAATCGATAAAACTAATCCCTGTAATTTCTCCTGTTCGTGTATGCAAAAAACAACACAATAACATTAAACACCAAGGCATGAGTTCCACAAACCTTGTGTAGCTGACCAAGTTGGGAAACGCTCCACGCCAGCTTTGTAGTACGTGCAACGTGTAGAACTCCTTGAAAGTCTTATAACCACTACCATGAAATGCAATTACGATTGTCATCACTTCTGATAAGTGCATCCGGGAAGTACTGCGACACTCTCCCTTTGTGGATGGTAACTGTGGTACTTGTTGCCACAAGTTCTGCCACTGGCGACAAAAATCATCTACGTCCCAGAAGATTTGTTCGATATCCAGGCGAGATACAATAGTAGACATAGCCGATACCCTCATTTTTCTTAGATATTTTTAGTCTCGGCGTTTTTTTGTGCCTTTTTTACTCATTCTCAATCAATCAAGTGCGATCGCTGCGACCTGCTCAGTTTCTCATATTTCATATCTAGTAAGCTTTTTGGCGTTTTCCAACCGTCGAACTCACGTTAAAATAAGAGAATCTAGCATTTATAATTTTTCAGTTTATATTATTAAGTTTTATAATAATATCTACACAAATGTCTTGTAATCTTCAATTTTACTAGCCAAGCGTGCAGCTAGAAACGGACTTGCATCCTGCAAAGCTTTGTAAATCTGAATACCTTCTTCTCGATATCGAATAATTTTTTCTTGAGTCCAATAATATGGTGGTGCTTGTAGATTGGTAATTCTATCGGCTAACTTTACCATCCATATTTCTTGCGGTTGCTCTTTTATCCTTCTTAAACTATCTGCCATTTGCAGATGCTTTGCTAAACTTTCATCTTTAGTTAATGCAAGTACACCATTAGCTACTGATTCCCCAAATTTAGTTTTTACTTGCTCAAACGTTATATCAGTATCTTCAATGGTGTCATGTAAAAGACTACATTGAAGAGCTAAATCTCCATCACTTTTTGCTTCTACATTTAAGGCAGCAATTACTTCCATGCTGACAAAACTCAAGTGCATAATGTAGGGTATTTCTGAACCCGGCATCTTTTGACCTTGATGTGCCTGTGCTGCAAATTTATAAGCTTTAATATAAGTTTCTTGCGACCAATTTTGTTTCATATCCAGGAATGCTTTAATTTAATCATCTGGAAATTGCCAAGATGAAATACTTTCTACATCTTTGCTACTACATTTAATACAAGTAACATCAAATTTTGAATCCATCCACTCATAACCGCAAGCACGACAGCAACAAAAAATATTATTGCGGTTTGCATCTTTTATACCCTGATGCCATTGCTGGAGTTGGTCAGGATTTGGGAAAGGAAAATTATCAGACGGCAAGCCAAATAACATGTATTTTATATAGGTATAATTTTAGGTAGAAAAGTTGCCAATACTTGATATTAATCCTGATACTACTTTGCTGAGTTTAGTAGATTGAAAAGTTTTTTCACTTTCGGGCGATCGCTAAATTAATGTGAAAGATTCACAATATATTTGCGATCGCTCAGTGCATTCATTTACCTCAAGTTTTTTAGAAAAACCAACCGTAAGAATGTAAACCTTTACCCAAAAGATTCACACCAAGATAGCAAACCCAGACAACGACAAAGCCACTGGCAGCTAAAATCGCCGGACTACGCCCTTGCCAACCACGAGTGATGCGGGTATGTAGGTAGGCAGCGAAAACTAACCAAGTAATTAACGCCCATGTTTCTTTCGGGTCCCAACTCCAATAAGAACCCCAAGCTTCGTTAGCCCAAACAGCACCAGCAATAATACCAATCGTCAGCAAAGGAAATCCTAATCCAATGATGCGATAGCTGATGTTATCAAGAGTTTCAGCTAGACTTAGACGCTGAGGTGAAAGTGGTTCTGAATTTTGGACTGTGGATTGTTGATTTGGAATTGGGGTTGTAATTACTGCTCCCAAAACAGCAGTGTTACTGTTGCCGTTTTTATTACTTTCAAGACGAGCAAAGCCGTTATTGTCGCCAACAGATGTTTGTGGTTGAGAAATTAGCTCGCCAGCTTTTTGTAAGCGGTAGCCATTGCTACGATAGCCACCCGTACCCACAGAACTGCCTTGTAGTTGAATGTTTTGCCCGCGAGTGACTATCAGAAAAGCGATCGCTAACAAAGAACCCACCATTAAAGCAGCATAACTCAACATCATGACGCTGACGTGCATCATTAGCCAGTTCGACTTCAAGGCAGGCACTAAAGGTTCTGCGGCTTGCATTTGGGATGGTAATGTGAGGGTGGCAAAAGCAGCGATACTCATAGCCACAGGGGCGGTGACAACTCCTACTAAGCGGCTACCACTGGTATTTTCAGCAATTAAATGAATAGTAGTAATGCCCCAAGTTAAGAAAAATAAAGACTCATACAGATTGCTCAAAGGAAAATAACCAGCTTCTATCCATCGTGCCCCAAGAAGGGTAGCTATGCACAAATTAGCGATCGCCATCCCAGCTGTTCCCAAGGCGGTAGTTGCTGATAGATATGGGAAAGCTGCCCCCACCCAATACACCAGCATTGTCAGGAATAAAATGGCAAAAGAAGCATTGTCCAGCCAATTCTGGAGTCCAACCAGATTCATAAAGCGTTCTCCCCAGTGGATTCTTTAAAAGATAGATTCTGACTGTTCTGATCCTATCTGCTTAGAGGCTAACGGGATATGGAAAAGTCAGTTGTCAGTTGTCAGTTGTCAGAAGGCAAGAGTAATTATTATTTCTTGTCCCCCTCATCCCCCTCATCTCCCCCATCTCCCTC
>NZ_JAECZA010000005.1:0-3961 GCF_016056275.1 Dendronalium phyllosphericum CENA369
AGCAGGGGGAGCAGGGGGAGATGAGGGAGTGAGGGAAACGCGGGCACAAGAGAATTCCTCCTGCCTTCTGACAACTGACAACTGACAACTGACAACTAACTAATGACTAATGACGAACCTTTTGTAGATTTACGCAAATATGACCAATCCTGGTTCGATCGCGGCCGCTCTGGTTGGTATGTTTTACTTTGGTGGTTGGTACAGGCGATCGCTTTTCCTTTGACTCCTCAACCGCTAAATATTGTGCGTTGTGCTTTGCTGCGGCTGTTCGGCGCTCGGATTGGTAAAGGTGTATTGATTCGACCGACTGCCCGCTTCACGTATCCTTGGAAAGTCACCATTGGCGATTACAGTTGGATTGGAGATGACGTAGTTTTATACAGCTTAGATGAGATTCGCATCGGGGAACACTGCGTAATTTCCCAGAAAACTTACTTGTGTACTGGTAGCCATAATATCCAAGACCCGGCTTTTGGGTTGAAAACAGCAGCGATCGCGATCGGCAATGGAGCGTGGGTAGCAGCAGACTGTTTCGTAGGGCCAGGAGTAGAAATTGGAGCTAACGCAGTGATTGGCGCTCGTAGTAGTGTTTTTAATCACATGCCTGCTGGGCAGGTTTGCTTAGGAAGTCCTTGCCGTCCCCGATATGCAAGAGGGCTGAGTAACCCCGTAGTAGTGGACTGACAAGACTAAAATGTTGGTGCTAAATAGGCGGATGATTGAGGCTGACGCGGTGACACGGTGACACGGAGACGCGGTGAGACAGCGCTGCGGAGGGAAACCCTCCCGCAGGCGACTGCGAACCCGAAGGGGGATTATAGTTGATGCAAATTCTCCCTAACCTACTATTTTTTTTGCAACATTTATAGCATTGATATCAAGTCCGGATAATTAGTTAGTGGGTTAAGTTTTGCTGTAGTTGTGGTTTTTTGGGAATTATTTGCGAAATCAGTCAACTTCTATGTGAATTACTGAAATAAGCTAGCATCATACTACCCAATAACCAGCACAGTAGCAATGGTAAGAAATTGGTTGCGGATTACGCATCAAGGCGAAACGATACAACTTTCATGGCAACGCGGATATGAAAGTCCTCGCCTCGCTCCAGAAGTAGCCTTTGAGCAACCATTCGATGAAGAAAAGCTAACTGATTTGCGCTGGTACTTAGAAGATTATCTCAAGTTTCCCTACGGTATCTTTCCGGCTAACGCTGCAAAAATCGAACAAAAGTTACAGCAGTGGGGACAAGAATTATTTGAGCTAGTATTTCGCAGCACGGAAAAGGGACGAGAGTTTTTTCAAGAAGCGACACGGGAAGGACTCGATAACTGCGAACTGAGCATCATTTCCGATAACGCCAACGTGCTGAATTTACCTTGGGAGTTACTATATTCCCCCGACGATCAATTTCTTGCACCTTCACTGGCGGGAATGTATCGCAGTCTCAGCAGTCAGGGCGTAAAAGCACCATTGCCACCAATGCCCGATGACCAACTGAATATTTTATTAGTCATTGCCCGTCCTGAGGGTGAGCAAGACGTAAATTTTAAAACTATTGCCCGTCCTTTGCTGGCGGCGTTGCAACCGATACGTCAGCGAGTCAATCTTAAGGTATTGCGTCCCCCTAGCTTGAAAAAGTTTGAAGCAGAATTGCAAGCCCATAAGGGTTTTTATCATATTGTCCATTTTGATGGACATGGGAATTTTGACAACCAGACACAGGAGGGCGTTTTATCCTTTGAAGATGAGCAGGGAAACGAGCAAGCTGTCAGCGCTAGAGAAATTGCCCAATATTTGACAGATTGCCGCGTACCGATTTTTGTACTGAATGCTTGCAAATCTGGGCAAGTAGGCGAAGAAGCCTTTTCTTCAGTGGCGGGACAGTTGGTGAAATTGGGGGCAAAGGGTGTAGTAGCGATGGCGTATTCAGTTTACGCCAAAGGTGCAGAACACTTTGTTGGGCGGTTGTATGGGGAATTAGTCAGGGGAGAGTGTATCGCCACAGCCGTTGCAGCAGGGCGCAAGTCCATGTCTATTGAGAAAATGCGCCCCAGTCCGAAAGGAAATTTACCTTTACAAGATTGGCTTGTGCCGGTGCTGTATCAGCAGGAACCCTATACGCCTTTTGTTCCTCAAAAGACAGCACCCAGTTTTGCTGATTTGATGGCGCAAGCAGACAACACGCCAGCAAGCAGCAAAGCTGTAGGTTTACCTGATGAAAGCGCTTATGGTTTTATTGGGCGAGATTATGAGATTTTGCGTTTAGAGAGAGCATTTCGGCAAAATCATCTGGTTTTGGTGCAGGGAATGGGCGGTGTCGGTAAAACTGAGTTAGTCGCAGGTTTCGCCCGGTGGTTGGATGATACTCAAGGACGGACTGGGGGTATTTTCTTTACCTCCTTTGAACAGGGTGCGGGGTTGAGTCAGGTAATTAACCAAATTGGCAGGGCATTGGGTGGTGAGAGATTTTCCCAAATGATGCCAGAACAGCAGGATGCTAAGGTGCGACAATATCTGCAAATTCATCCTTGTTTGTTGATTTGGGATAACTTTGAACCTGTTAATGGTTTCCCTACGGGGAACGAACCATTATTGAGTAGGGAAGAGAGAAATAAGCTGAAGCGGTTTCTGAAGGAATTGCGGGGTGGTAAATCTTGGGTATTAATTACCAGTCGCCGCGAAGAACCTTGGCTAGATTGTGGGTATAGTTTAATCAATTTGCGGGGGTTATCTCAAGCGGATGCCCAAGAGTTAGCCGCGAAGATTTTGCAAACGGTGGGTGTGGAGAGAAAGAACCTGCCAGCAGAGTATTTGGAATTGCTGAAATTACTGGGAGGACATCCCTTGTCTTTGCGGGTGGTGTTACCGCATTTAAAGACACAGACACCTGTGCAATTAATTGAGGCACTGCGGCGGGGGTTGGATACTTTTAGGGGACAAGAGGAAGAAGGGAGAGAAAAATCTCTTACTGTGTCGTTGGATTATTCTTTTGCGAAGTTGTCGGAACGTACACGACGACATTTACCATTTTTGGCGCTGTTTTGCGATCGGGTTGATGCAGATTGGCTGCATCTGTTCTCAGCAAGTTCTGATGATAGCTTTGGGCAAGCTTATCAAGCGGTGTTTGGGGAAAACTTGCAAAAACCAGATTGGTTAAGGATTCTCAATGAAGCCACCGCCGCAGGTATTGTGGAATATTTATTTGGTGACACTATCTACAAAATTCACCCCGCACTACCTTGGTATTTGCGCCAGCAGTTAAACACAATGGCTTCCCAGCAGGTGATTAACGAACTCGAAAAAAAGTTGTTGATTTTCTACACTTATTTGGCTGCTCACTACGATAAGCAACTCATCAGCAACGCTGAACTGGCAACTTTTATGCTGCGAATGGAAGAACCAAATTTGTTGCAAAATCTGCGCCTTGCTGAACAGCAACAGGAATGGGCTTATGCACAATGGATTCTACAAGCCTTGGGAGAAATGTATCAGCGTTTAGGGCGCAAACCTAAATTTAAGTCACTGCGACAACGGGCACTGAACCAAATAGGCATTCACTTGGCAGATGTAAAAGCAAAGGGTAAAGATGCTCTGAATTTCTGGGTATATATACAAAGTCATGAAGCTAATGAAGCACTACAAAGTGCTAAGTTGACAGAAGCAAAAAAAATTTATCAAGAAATTTTAGATGAGTTGATGGCTTTAAATGATACCTCAGTGAGTAATAAAATTGCTATTGCTATTGTTTATCATCATCTAGGTAGGGTATCTCAAGAGCAAAGACAGTTTGATGTGGCTGTTAATTACTATAAAAAGGCGTTGAAGATAAAAGAAGATAGCGGAGATTTGTATAGTGCTGCTAGTGATTATCACCAACTGGGCATTGTAGCTCAAGAGCAAAGGCAATTTGATGTGGCTGTTAATTACTATAAAAAGGCGTTGAAGATAAAAGAAGATAGCG
>NZ_JAECZA010000005.1:4061-11533 GCF_016056275.1 Dendronalium phyllosphericum CENA369
TTGTATAGTGCTGCTAGTGATTATCACCAACTGGGCATTGTAGCTCAAGAGCAAAAGCAATTTGATGTGGCTGTTAATTACTATAAAAAGGCACTAAAAATCTATGAAGATGCCGGAGATTTGTACTATGCTGCTCGTGACTGTCACCAACTAGGTACCGTAGCTGAAGAGCAAAAGCAATTTGATGTGGCTGTTAATTACTATAAAAAAGCGCTGAAAATATATAAAGATGCTGAAGATTTATACAGTGCTGCTGATGACTATCATCAACTGGGTAGGATAGCCGAACAGCAAAGACAGTTTGATGTGGCAATTAACTATTATCAAAAAGCCTGGGAAATTTACGAGGAATTCAAGGATTGGTATAAGGTTTCACAAACATTAGCTAAGTGGGGAAGGGTTTTTGAAGCTCAAAAAAATTACGCTGAGGCTTTGCCAATTTACATTCGTGCTTTGGCTATTGAACTAGAGCATAATAATCAAAATGGGATTGGTTATTATATCCATGCTTTAGCCCGTATGCTCCAGCAATTAGGTGAAAGCGAGTTTCAACCCATTTGGCGCGAGGCGACGGGTGAAGAGTGCGCTGGAGAAGTGCGCGAGGCAATTTGGACAGCACGAGATGAGCTAGGTTGATTCAGAACCCCGCCTTTTGAAGAAGTCGGGGATCTCGCAGCTTTTCAACTAGTGCATGTTATTTATTCATAAGTTTTGTTTAAGTGTTGCTAGCGATCGCATAAGCATTTGCGTAAATGTCGTGACTGAGACCACTAACGTCGCGATGAAGACCACTAACGTCGTGATGGAGACCACTAATGTCGCGACTGAGACCACTAATGTCGCGACTGAGACCACTAACATCGTGATGGAGACCACTAACGTCGCGACTGAGACCGCGCTACAACCTAGCTATTTAGAAGTGCGATGTCTACGACGGGCTACGCCTACGCAACATTTACAGTAGCAGTGCTTTATTC
Source organism: Dendronalium phyllosphericum CENA369 (assembly GCF_016056275.1). Lineage (GTDB taxonomy): Bacteria > Cyanobacteriota > Cyanobacteriia > Cyanobacteriales > Nostocaceae > Dendronalium > Dendronalium phyllosphericum. The sequence goes on from NZ_JAECZA010000005.1 coordinate 5,039, forward strand.
TAGAAACAAAAGGAGTAGAACTATGCAAGCCTACAAGCTCAACGCCACAATTGATGAATCAGGCCATTTAATTATTGACGAACCTCTCAACATTGCTCCTGGTAAAGTGGAAGTGATTATTTTGCAGCCAGTTCCATCTTTGGAAAGTTCTACAGAAATCACTACTGAGTCACAGCCAGATAAGCCTAAGAGACAAACAACAAAAATTAAAGCTTTGCAAGACTGGTTTGAGAAGACACAACCTGCTCCTGCTGATTTTGACCCAGACCAAGCCAGATGGGAAGCTTTAAAGGAGAAACATAATCTGTGAAAGTCCTGTTAGACAGCAATGTTATTCTGGATGTTGGTCTTGAGCGACAACCTTTTTTTGGCAATAGCGACACAGTTGTATCATTTGTTGAAGAAGGGCAGATAGAAGGCTACATATGTGCATCTGCTTTTAGTGACCTTTACTATATCATCCGTAAAGAAAAAGGTCGAAATTTAGCCCTTGAATTTTTGAGGGAAATAGTTACTTTCTGTCGTATTGCTACCGTAGACAGTACCGCAATCAACATGGCGCTAAACCTTAACTTCAGAGATTTTGAAGACGCTATTCAATACAGCAGCGCAGTACTCAATCACTTAGATGCTATTATTACTCGCAACCCTGGAGATTTTCCAGTTGCTACTCCTAGAATTATGACACCTGATGAGTTGATTCTGGAATTAACAAATACTCAATAAATATTTAAGTCAAATATATATGAACGCTCAATTAACACCTGCCGAAATCCAAGAAATTCAACAACTTCTGCAAGAAGACATCTCAGCCCAACAAGCGCTTACTACCCTGCAACAACATAATGGCAATTTTGAAGCTAGTTTTGATGCACTCTGGCAAGAGAAAGTCGGCAAAACAGATTATGGTAAGGGCAAATCTCTCTTACAACTAACCCTTAATGAAATTCGCCTAGAAATTTGTGGTGATGACGGTTTAAGAGGCAAAATCAAAGAATACACTAATAATCCTGGTAGTGCTTCTTTATTCAACAGTATTATAGGTTCGCTGGTTGCTGTTGCAGCACTACATGGAATACCGATTGATGGGGCGATCGCTACAATTGTTGTGTTATATATTCTCAAAATTGGAATAAACGTTTTCTGTAAATATACTGAACCCTAGCAATAGGCAGATGTGGGAAAGAGCCATCTGTATCATTATTTTTGGGAAATAAAGTCAGGAGCCAGAATGAGCGCATGATATCGTGTTCGGTGAAAGACCGATCGTTAAGACCGCTCCAAGGGCAGTCCCGATGAAACAAGTTTCACCGCCATGCATGAAAAAGGTTTCTTCACGGCAGTTGCTACAACGGAGGGAACCTCCGCAACGCACTGCCTCCCCTACACCCCACACCCTTCTTCAAGTCAGAGGAAAAGAAGGTTTTTCCAATGATTCTGATTCCTGAATTCTGACTTCTGAATTCTTCTTCAATAAAGTTTTCCTGGAAGAATTGGTTGTGATGCAACGTCATCTAAGCGGATGCTGGCTAGCAAATTTTTCCACTCAACTTCAAGTGCCTTATCTTGAGGATTTTTTTGACGTAATTGTGCCAGGGTTGTTAGTGCGTCGTGCCAAATTCCATTTTGGGCATAGATGGTAGACTGCTCTAGAAGTGTTGCTGTTTTGAACTGTTTAGTAATTGCCTGTTTGAGGTTGACTCGTTTGATTACACCTTCTACGTAGATGGGAGGGGATGGCTGTTTTTGGTTGCAACTGATATTCAAAAACCAGCGATATTGTTTGTCTACTGCTAATTGAGGAGCGTTAGTAGGTAGAGAAATACCGATGACTCCCGGTCGCTCTGGTAGCGCGATCGCTTTTTGGTATATTGGATTATTCTGTTGGTCTTGCAGCACAAATTTAGTTTTATAGGCAGAATTGTTAGCATATGGCACATAGAACCATAAGGTTGGGTTTGCTTGTGTTGTCAATCCCCAGACATTTGTCACCTGCTGAGAAACATCTTCGGTAAAGGGTGCTAAGGCAGTGAGTGTAGAATTAGCTAACGAACACGTACCCCGCCTAGCTCCTCCACGAACGCGACCTCCTGGAGGGTCATCTGATGGAGGTTGCGGCCAAGAATAGGTTGCGGTTTGGGCTATTGCTGTACTACGAGCAAAAAACAGTGGTGCTGGTGCTGCTAGTATTAAGGTCTGACTAGCTACGAAACCTGTATAGCTCAGAGCTAATGCTAAAAATAGTTTCATATTAATTCGTAATTAATAGACTCAAAAAGGCTTGATCTAGGGGCTTTCTCTGACCTCACTTTGTTCTACAAATAATACTTCTTTTCCCAATAGAGTTTAATAGGTATAGTCGTAATCACACCCTTTAGGACAATTGCGATCGCTCAAAGGCTTAAAGCAACTGGTTTTTTACTCAGCGAGAAGTTGCTCTTGTGGGTTTCCGTCCAAGCGAACTTCGGAGGGTTCCCCCCGCCCTTGCAAACTTCGGTGACTCAGCACTTTGCTATAGTAAACTCTCTGAAACTCTTATAACTTCGTGCCCTTTGCGCCCTTTGCGGTTCGTTTTTTCATAATTTTGCGTAAGTCCTGAAAATTACTGCTGAAATTCAAGAAATAGAATTTTGGAGCTACTGCAATAAAATTGCTAAGACTCTGGTGAAGTTCTAGTTATTTGTCTGCTTAATTTTAAATTTCGCAATTTGATAGTTCCTGTAACGCCAACTGTCACTACTAGCGATAAAGCTGACGGTACGAATGGAACCCAAACACCATCTATTAAAAGACTTAAGCAAAGTAAATACAAAATGCTAGAAGCAATACCAACTGCTAATGCTAATTTTGGGAAAAAACACCATTGCCAAGCAACTATACCTCCTACCACAGCCCAACCCCAAATCCAAATTGCCTCAAGCCACGGCGACCAAACCCGCAATAACGGACGCTCGTCCAAGACAGCACTGATAATTTGGCTGACCATCTGTGCTTGTACCAGCACTCCTGACATTTGCTCGTCTAATGTAGTTCCGTATGGCGTAGCCCAGTAGTCGGGAAAATCTCCCTTTGCTGTGACACCAATTAGCACAATTCGGTTTTTAATTGCTCTGGGGTTGACTGCACCAGATAAAAGTTGGGTTAGCGATACCTTTTCGGCAATGTTCTTAGAGGAGCGATAATTAAGTAAGATTTGACCGCTATTGGCATCAATGCCTTGATAACCACCACTATAAGGCGACAGACGTTGAAAAACTGTATTACCTAGCTGTAAATTTGCTTTGGGATCTTTAGAGGTAAATTTTGGTTGAAATCCTAAAGATGCTAGATAATAAAATGCCAGTTGCGTGCTGAATGCATAACGAGTAGAACACAACGATGCAGGCTCCTGAGTCATGAACATCAGGTGGCGACGCACGACTCCATCTCCATCGTGAAGGAAGTCGCTGAATCCCAAACGTTCTTTGGGAATTTCTGGAGGCGGTTCAATACCTTTAGTACCTGTTGATGTATCGCTTCCTTTGCAGACTCCAACCAAATTATCAGTTTGCTGCATCCGATTAATTAAATCTTGCTGTTTGGCAGGAAAATCGCGATAGATATCTAAGCCGATCGCTTTTGGTTGAGACTGTACTAGTTTTGCTATTAGTTTATTGAGGGATTTTTCCGAGATGGAAGTTCCTTTGAGGATTTCACCATCATTGTTTCTTTGATAAGCTATGTCTTCATCATCAATCGTCACTACTAGCAGGCGGCGATCTGGCCCTTCATCAGGACGCGATCGCATCATCTGATCGAAAGCCTTTAATTCACTAGTTTGGAGTCCGCCTAGAAACCTAAATACACAAACTAAAGCAGTTATAGTCAGACTGGAGAAAAAAGCGACGTTGAATCCGCGTTTGCGGAATGGATTAGACGGTATATCTTTCTTTTTGGTATGTTTTAGCTGCTGCCAAGAAAGTGGTGTCTGTGCGGGATTTTGGCAAATCACTGGTAGCCAAGTCGCACAGGGAAATTTATCTTCAATTCCTTGCAATCGCTCCCGTGCTTGGCGCACTGCTTGGTATAAAGATTCACCACCTGCGAAGCTTTCAATAAAATACTTCAAGAATTCTTGGGCTACTTGGTCTGGAACGGGTTCCCGCATAAAAATTACTTGCGGGATTTGCAAATCGCTTAATTCTCGTGCTAGTCCCAACCCATCACAAGAGTTGAATATTGCTAATTGCAAACCCCGTTCAATAGCTGTTCTCAGGGCGTACTTTAACTCGCTGATACTGAGGCTATCAGTTCTATTGAGGTAAATTCGGCCGCTGCTATTATTTCCCTGGCTGGAACTATGTCCGGCAAAGAATAGAATATCCCAATTTTTGCCCCACAGATAATCGTTTAATTCTTTGCGCTGTGGTTCTACTAGAAAGCTGACATCTGCATCGGGGCACTTTTGCAAGATAGCTTGGTCGGCTTGGGTGTCAATTCCTTGACTGTTACCCACAATTGCCAAGATGTTGATGACTGGATTCGGGGCGCGTGGTTTGAGAATGCGATCGTAGGTTGGCAATGAAAGCGCAATTTCAGCTTTGGGATAGCGTTCAAATAAATCCCACAGATGCCAGGGTAGTCTCTGCAATTGACTATTTTCTGATTGCAGAATTACTCGCACTTCTTCTGCGGGTAACAATTTTTCCAACCATTTCTCGCGTAGGGGTCGAAATTCTTCCGCTTTTAGCCAAGTATTAAAGCGTGCCCGCAAAATATGACCCATACTTTGACAGTCTTGGGTAAACGATACATTTGTCACCTGGATTTTTTCAGCATCCAAGCGGTAACGATTGCCCAATTGTAGATAACTAGCTTGCCAACGGGCGTAGTAAAGGGGTATTTCAGCACATGGCGGCAACTTACCCATCATTTCTGTTGAAGGGCGATCGCTTTCTTCACCTATCTGGAGAGTTACAGTAAACCCCAACTCGAAACTACCGTCTCCAAATCTCAGAACCACTAACTTAGCCATGACCGTTGCTTTGCTCTAATTCAAAATACCCAAAGTTCTCAATTCGTAATTCGTAATTCGTAATTCGTAATTAAGAAAGTCAGCCCATATCTAAATTTGTATTTTTCGCATTCTTTTTCAAACTGTAAAATTCCGAAAGATTAGCTGGAATTTTTCATTTTGAATTACTATTTCAATTAGTTGGTGTATCGATAAGTAATAACTAAGTAGGTGGACATAATTAAATGTAAAATGCCAATCGGTGAAACGCTGTCATAAGCTGGCATTTACCTCTTGCCCTCTGCCTTCTGCCTTCTGCCTTCTACTTAACAAGACTTAAAAATCTGCTTTAAATCACAAAGTGTTCTGTAATACTCATATCATCCAATGACACTCGAACGCTAAAGCGTTCCTGGATTTCACCTCTAAACTGCAACTGAATGTAATTGTCTGCACTTCTTGCTTGAGCTTCTAGAAATACCGTTCCTTCTCCATCTAGGACTATGAGTTGTACTCCTGGCGGCAGGTAAATTTGATTACCTGTGGAATGTAATTGTAAGCGAATGCTGGTTTGGCGATCGGCTTCTGGGCTGATTTCCACAACCAACATTACGGGTTTGTCAACTATTTGGATGCCTAAATCAATTAATTTGGCGCGTCTTGTGATTTCTGGTTGGTTAAGAGGTGTTTCTTCCAAAGTTATGGGACTACGAAAAACGTAAGCTGGTCTGGCTGACAGCGAGTTCCACAAAGATTCAACAGTTTGCCAGCCAGCCTCAAATTGATTGGTAAACCATTGACTCAAGTTAACTAAAGCATTGGTTGGACAAGTTCTCAATTCCCCTAAGTAATCAATTAATGCTTCTAGAGGTTGTAGTTGACTCAAAGGCAATACTTCTGTTGCGATATTGTTAACAAATCCTAATAGTTTGGCTTCTTGGAACGGTTCATCAACTTGTACCACTACATAACCTACTCGTTCTTCCCAAGTTTCTGGTGGCATCGAACACACTTGCTCGTGCAAACGCACAGAGCGACACTCCAGACGACCAATTGAAGGTACATGCAAGTCAGCGACATTGGCACAGAGTCGCATTACAGGGTTCCAACTGTCACTAGCTTTCAGGTCGGTGGGAATTTCCATCATCTGTAAATAATCATTCACCACAAATACAGCTAGCGTATTCAGCTGGACTTGCTCTGCTTTTTCGAGAGTAGGTTGTTGGTTAGCAAACTGCCGAGCTGTCAAGCGAGCCATTTGAGATATTGGTAATATCAATGCGGAATCGTCTAGCTTGTCAGTGGTGTTAATCATAATTCAATTCCTCGTAATCAATGCTGCTATGTTACATATCGCCCGGATTGACTAAATTTATGCCATATATTTGTGAAAAGTCAGAAAAAGTAGTATCGGGGATAAGTCAGAGAAAATGTTTCTGTTTTACCTTTAACCCGATCCCTAAGGGACTTCCAAATAAATAAATTATCCCATCGCTATTGAA